>NZ_JBXWPG010000004.1:0-321454 GCF_059611285.1 Ruegeria sp. CDSA236 | reverse complement strand
TCTGTCAGATCAAATCCGTCTGGACCGGCGCAGCGCCGGTCCCGGATCCGTTTCCCTGATCTGTCAGCACCAATACGTACGGAGGACGCCATGAATGACCATTTCGACGCCCCCAAAGGCGATTTTAGAGGCCATGACAAGCAGTCAGTTTGGGCTCAGAAACCTGACCCGGAACTGACTGAGGTTGGCCCTGGCACCCCATGCGGGGAATATCTGCGCCGGTTCTGGATGCCGGTGGCAATGACAGATCAGGTTGGTGATCTGCCCTATCGTTTACGCATTCTGGGCGAAGACCTTGTACTGTTTCGCGAGAAGAAAGAAGGCAAGCTGGGGCTGACTCACTTGCATTGCTGCCACCGCAACATGAGCCTTGAGTTCGGGATCGTGGAGGAAGGCGGCATTCGCTGCTCTTATCACGGTTGGAAATACGGGCTGGACGGCACCATTCTGGAGACCCCCTGCGAACCGCCCGCATCACAAGTCAAGAAAAAGGCCTGTTTGGGGGCGTATCCTGTGATCGAATACAAAGGACTCGCCTTTGCCTATATGGGTCCACCCGAAGCCCAACCTCCTTTCCCTGTAATGGACACTTTCGATGATGAGGGTGACGAGCTGGTGCCCTACCTGATCAAATCCCCTTGCAACTGGCTTCAGGTCATGGAGAACGCCTGGGATCCGTTTCATGTGGTCTATCTTCATACGCTGGCCGTGCGCAGCCAATTCATCGACGCCTTCGCCGAAATGCCGATGATTGAGTTTCATGCCAGTGCCACTGGTGATTTTTACACCAATGTGCGGCGTGTAGATGACATCGTCTGGATCCGTATTCATGATCATATGCTGCCGTCATTTACCCAGAACGGTGGGCATTTCCCGGTGCCCAACGGGTCGCGTTACTTTGGGCGTTGCGGGTTGTCGCGCTGGATCACACCCATTGACGACACGAACACCATGGTCATTGCCTGGCGTCATTTCCGCAACGATGATGCCAACGATGACCCGAAGGGCCTGACTGACAAAAGCAAAGTGGGCTTTGGCAAGACCGACTTCTATGGGCAGGATCCCGATCGCCCATATGAAATGCGGCAACGCGACCCTGGCGACTATGATGCCTGGGTTAGTCAGGGGCCCAAAAATATCCATTCACGCGAAAATCTCAGCTTTTCCGACCGGGGGGTGGCCAAGGCGCGCCGGCTGCTGCGAAATGCCATCCGCGCGCTGCAAAACGGAGAACGTCCGGCACAACCGTCTGACAATTTCTCCGGACAGATCATCCCAACCTACGCCGGTGATACGATGCTGAGAATTCCCGTGCAGGAGGGGCGCGACGATGGTGCAGTTCTCAAGGAGATCTCGCATCGGGTGGCCGAGATTTACATGTCCGGCGATCACTTGCAGGGCGATGATCGCAAAGCCTTCATCATTGAGGCACTAAAAACATACGAGGCAAGTTGGTCATGACCACGCGTATCCCTCACAACCCTGGCCGGGTTGACTGGTCAGGTGAAAACCCGGGCATTTACCTCAAGCAGAACGCTGATAAGGAACAGTATGATACTCTGGCACTGTTTTTCCGCGTTGTGCTCTCGCCTTATGGTCGCGGTCACGCGGCAATCATCTTAGGTGCAACGGATCGGGCGCAAGGTTGGCCACATGTTCCAAATCTGATCATGACCGACAACCAGCGTTTGATGCGTTGGATCGTGGATGGCTGGGTGGCCAAAATGCCGACCTTCGTCGGCAAAGCGGGTCTAGAGGCGATGACATGGCTCGACTGCGACAGTGTCGAAAAGCGTCCTGGCAATTTGAAGGCACGTTACTCAGAAACATTACGTGGATCAGGCGTCACGGTCGAAATGATCTGGCACGACATGGGTGCACCTTTGCCGGTCGAGGTGACCAAGGAAAACTCGGCCACCAAAGAGCATGAAATGTATTCGGTGTTTCTGGAAGCAAAATCCGCACAGGTCGTGATCAACGGTACGCCCCTGCCTGGCGTCGTTGCCGATCGACAGTTCTTTGGCCGAACCATGAGCACGGCTTTTCTAGCCTTTTCGGAAACCTGGGTAACGCCACAGGAGGATCTGTGATGCCATTGAACGAGCCGGTCACACCGGGCACCGTAGATTGGACAGGTGAAAACCCGGGCATTCTGCTAAAAGACGACAATGGCGATTTCACAGCGATGGCTTTGTTCTTTCGCGTTGCCTGGTCGCCGGTCGGACAGGGTCAGGTATTGCTGCTTTATGGGACACCTGATCAGGTTGAAGGACCGCCAGAGGCTCCAAATGTGATCCTCAGCGACAATCCAGATCTAACCACATTCCTGAAAAAGAACTTCATCAGCAAACTGGCTGCATTTGCCGATGCACCAGCATTTGCCACCATGCCTGAAATCGGCGCACAAGCTGTGCGAACCTCCGGCGATCCGATGAGCCACCGTTATACCGAGACAATAGTAGGTGAGAGCCTGACCGTCGAACTCGTCTGGGAGGGGCTCCAACCGCCACGGGCGCTGGAACTGTCGCCGCATGAGGTTGCCTCGGGCGAACAGAATATGTTTTCGCTACTCGTGCCGGCGCATTCGGCACAGATTATTGTCAATGGCAAATGGCTGCCAGGTAAGCTGGGAACAAGGGTACAGGCCGGCTACGAAACGACCACCGCGTTCCTATATTTCTCGGAGACATGGATCACCCCGCCGGAGGATCCTTGATGCTGCATCCTGCGGATCAACTCGCATTTGACAGGGCAATGGTAACACAGCCGGTCTGGAACCGGTTCAACACGGCCGCCGACGCGTTGGGGCTTGCGGAAAACACACTGCTTCATGCAGGGCCCGCCTTTGCCGATCCCAATCTAATCACGGCCCCGATCCTTAATTCAGCTTGCGTCGCCGCAGTCTGGCAGGGGCTTGCTCGGGATTTCGACCAGGCCGAGGCGATGATCCTAAATGGTGAAATCGAGTTGAAACCCGCTCAGGATCACGATCTTGTCACTCCTCTGGCCGCTGTTGTCTCGGCAGACATGCCGCTACACACAATTTATGATGCCTGGCGCGGGCAGCAACGTGTGTTCACACCGATCAATGCGGGCAGCCGCCCAGCGATGCGGCTGGGTCAACGATCCAAGGCAGTGTTGGAGCACATCCGCTGGCTCAACACCCGATTTGTGGATGTGTTGGACAATGGGCTCGCCGAAGGTATCGCACTTGTGCCGCTGGCCGTGACTGGCCTGGTGGGGGGGGACGACTGCCATGGACGAACACCCGTTGCAACAGACGCGCTTGTCGCCGAACTGAAAGATCGTACCATTGGCGGGATCAAAGACGAAGAAGCGCTGGCCTTCATGGCCAGCTCGCCGTCGCTGTTCCTCAATCTTTGGATGGCAGCCACAAAATGCATGATGAAGTTGGCCGAAGGTGTCGAAGGTTCAAGTTTTGTCACTGCTGCCGGTGGCAACGGGCGCGAGGTTGGTATCCAGATTTCGGGCTTACCCGGCCAATGGTTTACAATTCAAGCCGATCCCCCAAAAGGGAAATTCGAAGTCGATGTGCCCCAGGACAGGGCATTGGGAGCAATCGGTGACAGCGCCGTAATTGAGGCTTTCGGACTCGGCGCCATGGCCATCGAATTGAGCCCAGATCAGAAAAAGGGTCTGGGTGCCTTTCTCCCCGACAACGCTCAAGCACGCAGTTCCGGCCTATCCGTAGGGACACATCCTTATTTTCGAACACTAGATATTCAACTAGGCAGCACGGCACGTGGCGCGGTGGCCGAAGGGTCGGGGCCGGTAATTGGTCTGGGTATCCTCGACAAGCTTGGCGAAGCTGGCCGGCTGGGAGGGGGTATTTATGACATGCCGGTCACCCCCTTCGCTGTGGCCATGGAAATGTTGGAGAAATGACGGAGTTAAACAGGTTCAGCGCGCATGAATTGGCCCGGTTGATCCGCAAGGGTGAAGTCAAACCGTCTCAGGTGATGGCGGCACATCTGGACCGAATTTCGCAACGGGAGCCTGCGATCGGGGCGTTCCAGTACCTCGATGCGGATCACGCCATGGAGCTTGCTCACGCTGCCGATACACTTCCAATCGGTGGGCCGCTCCATGGCGTACCTTTTGTTATCAAAGACATTATCGACACAGAAGCCTTGCCAACAGGTTGGGGCAGCGATCTTTATTCCGATCGACAACCAGACAAAAACGCGACATGCGTCCAGGCTTTTCTGATCGCAGGGGCGATCCCAATTGGCAAGACGGTCACAACCGAGTTTGCCTATTTTCGACCGGGCAATACTGCAAATCCGGCAAGTCCTGGACATACCCCCGGCGGCTCTTCCTCCGGGTCTGCCGCTGCGGTCGCCGACTTCATGGCACCGCTCGCATTTGGCTCGCAGACAGCTGCCTCTTTGATCCGGCCGGCCGCTTATTGCGGTATCTGCGGCCTCAAACCAACAACCGGTAACTATGATCTGAGCGGGGTTATGGGCTTGTCAGGCAGCCTTGACACGCTGGGAGTTCTGGCAAGAGATCCGCGTGATCTGGCGTTGGCAGATGCCGTTTTGCGTGGAGCAAAACTGACACCGCCACCTGAATACGACGTTGCGTTGCCCCGGGTCAGCCTGATGCGTGGTCCCCATTGGGCCGACGGATCGATAGAGATGCGCGACACCTGCACCCGTGCGCTGGCAGCCATTGCCGCGACCGGTGCGGAAACCGGTGAAATCACGCACCCGCCGATATTTTCCCGGCTTACACAGGCGCAAATAACCGTCATGGGGTACGAGGCAGCCCGCCTTCGCAAAACAGAGTACCAAATTGGCGTCCCCGGTATCAGCCGGCAATTCCACGAATTAATAGCCGATGGGCTGCTGGTTACGGAAGACGAATATCTTACTGCGGTTGAGACCCGTAACCGTGCATTAACCATGCTGGATCAAATGTTCCGCGACGTGGATGCGTTGTTGGTTCCCTCAGCTCCTGGTCCGGCACCGGCAGGGCTTGGCGCGACAGGTGACCCGGTGTTCTCGCGGATGTGGACTCTGCTTCAGGTGCCCTCAATCGCCCTGCCCTTTGGTACGGATCACTCTGGTCTACCGCTAGGTATACAACTGATCGGCCCGTGCGGAGCAGATAAGCGATTGTTGGACATCGCCCAATGGGTGCACGGGATTCTGCAGGTATCCTGCCGAGCAGCATAAATCCCGCTCTCCGGATGCTGTATCAACCGACCAGCGGCAGCAGTATTGCCAAAGACAGAGGGATGCTCACTGCGGCGATCAGGGTTTGCAATGTGACAATCGCTGCCATCAAAGGGGCATCGCCACCCAGTTGCTTTGACAGCGTGTACGAGGATGCACCAGTTGGAACCACAGAATAAACTACAGCAATTTGCAGCACATCCCGGGGCAATCCAACCGCCAACCCGACCACCAGTACCGCTATGGGGAAGACCACCATCTTGCCTAAGAACGCAAGGATAAGCGGTAGCACACTGGCGGCCATAGCGCGCACTCTCAAATTTGCGCCTACGGCCAACAGGGTAATCGGTAAAGCCCCGGCCCCTAAAACGTCTGCTACATCATGTAAAACCGGGATCCGGTCACCGATCAGCTGGTTGGCGCCGAACGCAAGCAATATCGAAATAACATAAGGATTGCGGGCAAGCTCGCGCAGGATTGCAACAGGCAAACTGGTGGCATTGTCGCGTTGCAGTGCACCGACCAGCATGACCACCATTACGATATTGGTGGTCGGCACCAGTATCGCAGTCGCAAGAATAGCGATATCTAATCCTGTGGGACCAAAAAGATTTGCCGCCAGCGCCAGCCCGATGAATGAGTTATGCCGAGCGCTTCCCTGTAGTATCGATGTACCTTGCGGTGCCGCGAACCCAAAAAGGCGCGCACTTATGAAGGCAAAGATCAGCGCCGCAACAAACCCGCCCAGAATGGTAACCGAGTAAAGGCCAAGCGCGGATTTATCGAGTGGCGACAGCGAGATTTTGGTAAACAGCAGACAAGGCATCAGTACCCAATAAACAAGCTTGTCGTTCAGGTTCCAGAAATCGGTGCTGGGGATGCCGCCCTTTCGAAGAGCCAAGCCCAAAGCGATGATCAGAAAGATCGGCAGGATGGAAGTCAGTGTCGTCAGCATGGCGATCCGTGGGCAAAAATGAACACACCCAACCCGACACTTTCAAAGAGTGAAGATCAATGTCATTCGACGTCGAAATTGTACCTCGGTCATCAGGATGCTTCGGACTCGTCGTCGATGACGCCGATTGCATCGATTTCGACCAATAACGATGGATCAGCCAATCCCTGCACGACAACACCGGTCGAACAGTGGTGCACGCCGTCAAACCAGCGATTGATCACCTCGTAAACGGCGGGGCGATAGGAGATGTCGGTGACATAGACGGTAAGTTTGCAGACATCCGCCAAACTGCCCCCGGCTTCTTCCATCCAGCGCTGGATGTTGCGGCAGGCCTGATCTGCCTGTACGCCCGGATCGCCTTCACCAATCAATGTTCCGTCCAGCAGAGTACCAACCTGTCCCTGCATGAACACAAAATCACCTCGGGCCCGGATCGCTTTGGAATAGGTCGCCTGCGCGTGATAGCGGGTCTGGTACTTGTGGATATGTGTGCGGGTCATGGCATCCCTTTCTTCAGGTGACGGCGCGAGCCAGATAGTCCTCTACCATGTCACTAAAGCTCTGTTCGACAGCGAATTCGAAACCATCCTTACATCGCATCACCAATGCCTTGAGGCCAAACAGTTCAGTATAGGTGACAGCGTCTTTGCCGAATGCAGTGTCATGCAGATCCAACGGGCAGGCAATGGCCATCACTTCGCCCGCTTGCGGACCCACTACTTTGAAAAAGGCCAGAGTATCCGAAATCTGCACAATACTGATATCGGCGGGACAATCGGTAGGCTTGAGCTGTGCTCTCAACGTTTGTTCCAAATCCAGCGAAGCACGGGCGATCCAGTGGTCTCGCCCGATGTGATACAGCTCAATCGCATCTTTCTCTGTTCGTCTATTAGGCTTATCGGACAAACGGGGCAAAGCGTCCCCCACCCAGTTTTCAATCGCTGCCGACGCCCCTTTGAGATCGAACAGTGCGTTCAGACTCTGGCGTGTGATCTGTACGTCATAGCTCATCTCAGGACCTCAGTAATTTGCCGTCGGGGTCGTGGAACACCGGCTTGGTAATGGTGACCGGGATCACCCCATCTTTCAGGCGCACATGGGCGGATTCCCCATGCCGCGCGTGCCCGTTTTCCAGCAACGCCAAACCGACCCAACGGTCGTTCACCACACTCCAGACACAGGCGGTGACGAGCCCCTCGGTGGCTTCTTTTCGGCCTCCGGGGGTGAGCGGTGCACCTTCGGGCACTTGTCGATTGGGGTCTTCAGGAAGAATGCCAACCAGTTCTCGCCGGGTGCCGCCACCTTCACGACGCAGCCCAATCGAACGCTTACCCAAATAGTCAGGCTTCTTCTTCGACATGACCCATCCCATACCCAGATCGTAGGCATCTACAGTGCCGTCCACCTCATGCCCCAGTGACAGAAAGCCCTTTTCGACCCGCAGAACGTGGCTGGATTCCGAACCCACTGGCAGAATGCCAAAGGGCGCGCCCGCCTCGATCACTTTGTTCCACAGTGCAGCCATGTGGCGCGGCGCGACGTTGACCTCAAATGACAGCTCGCCAGTGAAACTGACACGCACGACGCGGGCCGGGATCCCAGCCACGGTGCCGTCGCGGAAAGACATGAAAGGAAAGGCCTCAGACGACAGGTCAATATCTGTTCCCAACGCCTGCATGACATGGCGTGCATGGGGCCCGCATATGGTGGCGTTGTTCCATTGGCTGGTCACAGTAGTGATCATGACCTGCCAGTCGGGAAACTCGGTCTGAAGAAGCTTTTCCATGTGCTGGTTGACCGCGTCTGCATGACCCGTCGACGTTGAGACCATCCAACGGTGCTCGTCCAGCCGAAAGACCACCCCGTCGTCCAGGATCAGCCCGTCATCAGACAGCATGAGACCATAACGCCCGTCACCGGGTTTCAGGCTGGACATGACATTTGAGTAAAGAAAATCGAGAAAGTGCGGGACATCACTCCCTTTCAGCTCGAATGTGCCGAGGGGGGAGCCGTCATAGACGCCTACACCGTCGCGCACCGCACGACATTCGCGGTTCACAGCCTCCTGCAACCCTTCTCCAGGTTTGGGGAAGTATCCAGGACGCTGCCAACGGGCGCCAGCTTCGTACATCACCGCACCATTGTCCTTGTTCCACTGCGTGACCGGCGTGTGGCGGTAGGGGAACAGCACTGTCTCCTCGCGCAAGCCTCCGATCGCGCCAAAGGAAACTGGTGTGTAGGGAGAGCGAAAGGTTGTCGTTCCGACATCCTGCAAGGGCACACCCTTTTGCATCGCAACAGTACCGATAATGTTGATATTACCGGTTTTTCCCTGGTCGATGCCCATGCCGCCGGTGGTATATCGCTTGACGTGCTCGACATTGTCATAGCCTTCGCGCAGGGCCAAGTGTACATCGCTAACCGCCACATCGTTCTGCAGATCCAGAAATGCCTTTCCACGTTGCCCCGCGACGTCTACGCGCCATAGCGGCTCGATGGCATAGGGCAGGTCCGAACCTCCTTCGATAATCCCGTCAAGCGTCAACTCTCCTGCGGCAGCTCCGACAGCGCGGCAAGCTTGGGCGGCCTGATCGGGTACGAAAGCGGACAACTCCTCATCAAACCGCAGAGTACTTCTGGATTGAGACCACAGATGCACGGTTGGGTTCCAACCGCCGGAATGGCCCAGCAGGTCACAATCGATCCAGGTCTCCGCCCCAGTACTGACGGATACCGCACGTACCGCGCGCACCCGCTTGTGACCTCGCACACCTGCGGCGACGGTGCCTGTATGAACGGTGACGCCCTTTGCCATATCCAGTGCGGCTTGCGGCACTGTATCGCGACTGTCTAGGATTGCGACGACCAACACACCTGCTGCCATTAGGTCAGCTGCAACTGCGTAAACGCTGTTGTTGTTGGTAAAAAGAACAACTCGTTGTCCCGGAGTGACACCCCAACGATTGACATAAGCCTGTACTGACGAAGCCAGCATGACGCCCGGCCGATCATTGTCTGCAAAAACCATGGCGCGTTCGGTGGACCCGGTGGCGACAACCACCTCGTCTGCACGCACCCGCCAGCTCCGCTCCAGAATATTGCCTTCTAAGGGTTCCCGTTCATTCGCGATCAAAAGATTATGTTCGCGATAGGCCCAGACTGTTGCATTTTGCAGATGGATAACGTTGCCCATCCCACGCAATTCTTCAACAGTTTCAGCCACCCAGTCCAATGCGGATCGCCCGTTGATTTTTAGATCCCGGTTCAACAGGCTGCCACCTGCCTCTGTTCCCTCATCAGCAATGAACACACGTTTGCCAGACCTGCCCGCCTCCAGCGCGGTCTGCAATCCGGCAGGTCCCGCACCAGCGATCAACACATCGGCATGGGCATGACGCGCTTCGAAGTGGCCCGAAGTAGGAGGTTGCGCGGGTGCTGCCGCCAGCCCCGCAGCTTTGCGGATAGATGGTTCGAACAGATGCCAGTTGGGCCACTTGAATGTCTTGTAGTAGAAGCCAGCTGGAATGAAGCGTCCTAATAGCTGATTAACGCCACCAAGATCAAACTCGGGCGAAGGCCAGCAGTTGACTGAGCGGGCGCTCAGCCCATCGCGCAGCGGCACAGTTGTTGCCGGACGGTTACCCGATGAATCTTCACCGTCCAGCTCGACTAAAGTCGCCGGTTCCTCAGGTCCATGACCAACGATGCCGCGCGGACGATGATATTTGAAACTGCGGGCTGTGATACGGACCCCATTGGCCAGCAAGGCCGAGGCCAGAGTATCTCCTTTGTAACCTTCATAGGTTTTTCCGTTAAACCGGAACGTCATTGGGCTGGTACGATCTATACGCCCGCCCGAAGCACGACGATTACTCTGAGCCATCGGGTGCCTCCACAATGTCATGGGTTCGGGTATCGCGCCAGATTGTCAGCCATTCACCGCAACCTCGCCCGTGCCACCATTTTTCCTGCACCGGTCCTAACGGGTTCGGTGCTACAGTCAGGTACTCAACCCATTCCGCGTCGCTCACGGCATTTGGATCAGGCCGATCGGCACCGACAGGGCCGCCAAAGATAAATTCACTTTCGTTACGCTTGCCGCAGAATGGGCAGGGGATAAGCAACATGGTCCTGTCCTCTCTATCGGGCGGTTGTGGTGCCGGCTTCCATCACAAAATCCAGATGACGGAATCGGTCGAGGGTAAATGAAGACATCAGCGGATGAGGCTGACCCTTAGCAACCAGATGGGCCAGGGTCAGACCGCCTGCCGGGATCGCCTTGTAACCACCCCACCAACCCGCCGTGATGAACAGCCCCGGCACTTCGGTCTGATCCATGATAGGCGAGGCGTCATGCGCGATATCCAGATGCCCGCCCCATTGTCGCATCAGCTTGAGCTTTTTGAATGACGGGAACAACGACAACATCGTCGTCACAGTATCTTCGAACACGTTTTGCTTGATGTCCCGGCGAAAGCTCTGGCCCATGTCAGGCGCGCCGCCAATTACCATTTCACCCTTGTCAGATTGACTGAAATAGAACCCGCTGTCGGGGCAATTCACGATCACATCGACCAACGGCCGGACTGGCTCGGAAACAAAAGCTGTCAGGTTCATAGTTCGCAGCGGCAGCTTCAGCCCGGCGGTTTCCGTCAACGTTGTGGTATGTCCAGACACCGCTACGACAACTTTCTTGGCTCGAATGGTTCCGCGATTGGTTTCGACACCGTCGATCGCGCCGTCTGCACCTCGGATCAGCGATTGCACTGCGGTCTGCTGGTGGATCTCGACCCCCATCGCGTCCGCCGCGCGGGCATATCCCCAGGCCACTGCATCATGCCGGTTCACACCCGCATCGGTATGTACCATGCCGCAAATGATTGGCAGGCGAGCATCAGGTCCTCCGCCAGTCAGCGCGGGAATGCGACGGCGCAATTCGTCTGTATTGATCTGCTCGTAAGTTGAGCCGTAGATGTCCATGACCAATTGCCGTCGCCGAAGCTCTCGCAGCTTGGGCCAAGTCTGTACGACATCTACCATGGTGCGCTTAGAGTGCATCATATTGAAGTTCAGCTCGTGCGTAAGCCCTTCGTACATTGCGACTGATTTGACATAGAACGGGATCGACTCGTCCCGCATGTAGTTTGAACGGATTGTCACCGTATTGCGCGCGATGTTACCGCCGCCCAGCCAGCCTCGCTCCAGCACGGCGACGTCGGTAATGCCAAATTCCTTGGCCAGATAATAGGCAGTGGCCAGACCGTGACCCCCTGCCCCAATCACGACAACTTCATACTGGTCTTTCAGGGGCGGGCTTCGCCAGGCCAAGGGCCAGTTGCGATGGCCAGAGAGCGCGTTTCGAGCGAGTGAGAACACAGAGTACTTTTGCATGGTAGTAATTGTATTTACTAAGAAGCAATGTTCGTCAATAAATAAATTTACCTAAATGCAATCCCCGTTTTGGCGCGCCGCAGCATTTGAACGAGTCATCGCGCACATCGCGTGCATGACTTGTTGTGGTATTTGCTGGTTTGGTCAGGTTATTTCGGGTAGGGTGCGTCATGCATGTTCGCATCAAACAGTTTCACCGAAACCTAGCCGGAAAATGGTCAACCCGGTCGAAATGGCCCTGTTTCATCATAAACTGTCGCAGCTCTCCAACATCCTAACCCCATGAGAACTTAGGCGCATAGCGCCTGTTTTTTTACCGCCCTCAATCTCGGGTGGAATTTATGGATGGAAAAGCAATGACAACATCAACTGAAACTATGACGGTTCAGGATACCTATGCACGCGACGGTGTCGTGCTGCTAAGGGATATCCTATCTGACGAATGGCTGACCAAACTGCGACACGCTGTAGATACCGAAATCAAAAAGGGCGACCGCTATTTCGCCTACAAGAATATGCGTGAAACGCCGGGTGTGTTTCAGGACTATTGCCTGAAGTCGGATATCGGCCAGCGCGTGTCTCAGGTAGCTGGCAGCCCATGGACATCGCTGATCTATGACCAAATATTCGTGAAGGAGCCGGGAACGCAGACTCAAACCGGATGGCATACAGATCAGCCTTATTGGCCGGTCTCCGGCCCGATCATGACAATGTGGATCGCGCTTGACCCTGTAGACCCGGACAATGGAGCGCTGGAATTTGTACGTGGTTCACATGCGTGGGGGGCCAAGTACCGTCCGTTCAAAACCGATCAACTCGGTGGTTTTCTACACTATCTGGAACAGGACAATCCCGACTATATCGATATGCCAGATTTTGAGGCAAACCGCGACGACTACGACATCTTCCATTTTGAGAATATGCAGCCCGGTGATGCATTGGCCTTTGACGGGATGACCGTGCATTCTGCTATGGGTAACAGAACCACCACCCGTCGCAGGCGAGGGTATGCAATCCGTTTTGCCGTTGACGGAGCAACTTATGAGCCACGCGATTCCGTCACCGAATGGCTGCATGATGACAGTCTTAAACCGGGCGCGCCGTTTGCCGGTGGACGGTTCCCCGTCATCTACGAAACTGCGTAAATCTGCGGCAGAGGGCTGGATTTCCCAGCCCTCTGCCAAGATCTCAGGCCTTCCGCGCGACGGCCTCCTGTGACGTATTCTCGGCCTCGATAGCACGGTCAAGAACGCGTCGGAATTGTTTGGCGCCCGCATCGAGGCCCAAATCAATATTCGACGTGGTGGCGTTCTTCATACCTTTGTGGACTGCCTCCAGCACATCCTTATCCTCAAGAAATGCCATACGCGCACCGTCATTCATGTAGGTTGACACTTCGGCATCGTCGGCAAGGGAATTACGATGCTGGAACCAGAAATACCTCGTCCGATCCTCATCAATCGGGGTCATGAAATTATATGAGATATTGATGAAGGTTTCAGCAACCGGACTCTTGTCATACCCACCGGTTCCAACCGGTGTGTAAATGGACTTGTTCAACCCGATGGCAGGCATGCACATCTCATAATGTTGCAGGCGGTCGCATTCGCCCCCGAACGTCACAAGCTTGGAATAGTAAGGTGAAGGCGGTTTGTTCTCAATCCAGCGCGACACGATTACACCGCGATCTGTTTTTTCCACGTTCAATGGTTCTTCGTCCGTCCCTGCTCCCGCAAACGAACTCACGTGCACCCAAGCCACATGGCTGGGATCAAGCAGGTTGTCACAGACCCAAAGGTAGTGGCAATCGATATCCATCACGCCACCATCCGTCATGCCCCAGGTTGTGTTATCGAAATTCTCTACGGGGAAAATCTGATCAGGATTTGCCAGTGCCGGATCCCCCATCCAGATCCAGAGCAATCGATAGCGGTCAACCACCGGATAAGATTTGACAACCGCACGGCGTGGGGTCATCCCACGCTGGGTGGGGCTGTCTATGCACTTGCCCGAGCAGTCGAAAGTCAAACCGTGATAGCCGCATTCGACCAGATCGCCTATCAGATTGCCCTTTGACAAGGGCAGCTTGCGATGCGGGCACGCATCCTCCAGGGCAACCGGCGCGCCATCCTGCTGGCGATAAAGCACGACGTTTTCGCCCAGAAAGGTCTCGGCCTTCAATTCGCGACCAATATCTTTGCTCCATGCGGCAACATACCAGCAGTTTTTCAGATACATGATCCCGCTCTCCGTTCAATATCTAGCTTGCGCCAATATGGGGTAATTTCCCCGCACTTCGCCATGCTGGATTGGTAATGGGACATATAAGGTCTACTAATTTGACTCGTTTGCGAGCAGCGGGATGTCGGGTTGCGCTTTGGCTTCGGCATGAATCCAGTTCAGGAATTCGCTGACCTTTTGGCTATCCTTCGTCTCATGCCGCCGCACCAGCCAGTAGGACAAAGGCGATTGCGTCAAATGTGGGAACGGTCGCACCAATCGGCCATCACAGAGTGCGTCGATCACGAGCGGCTCACGACCGAGCGCTACGCCGAGCCCTTCGATTGCAGCTTGTACAACCATATTCGACTGCCCCAACCGACGTGTACGCAGCACTGTCGGCAAGTTAAGATCACATTGCCGGGCCCAGAATTCCCACGTCGGGTTAGCCGCACCATGACGTAGGTTTTCATCCACAAGCAGTGTGTGACGAGACAAATCTTTGATGCCATGAAGATCGGGTAACAGAGCTGGAGCACAGACAGGAAAAAGCCGTTCTTCCATCAACAGATCGGCCTGCAACCCCGGGTACTCACCCAGCCCATACCGAATGCCGATATCCGCATCGGCACCAGAAAAGGGGTGCTGCCCGGTATCTGTAGCGATCGAAATCGACAGGTCGGGATGCGCCAAATCAAAGTGAATAAGCCGCGGAAACAACCAGTTAAACGCAAAGCCCGGCAGACATGAAATGACTATTGTTCGGTCGCTGCGAGTTTTATCCCGCAACTGAGCGCAGACGTCAGAAATACGCCCCAATCCATCGGATATAGCCAGAGCCAGCTGTTCGCCCTCGCGTGTGGGACGTGACTGACGCGCACCGCGCACCAGCAATTCTCTGCCAAGCCATTCCTCCAGCGACCTTACATGCTGGCTTACCGCACTTTGACTTACACCCAGCTCTTCGGCTGCTGGCGAAAAGCCGGAATGGCGGACGACCGCCTCAAAAGCGCGAAGCGCCGAATATGGCAAATTCAGGATCATATTAGCTATCCTAATGTCAGGCATTACTTCTTTCAAATGGATTAGAGTCGATACAGGGCTCTAGATTTCTAAGATCAAATCTTTGGGGGTACTGATGTCCGACACAACGCCCGGGCGAGGAGCGCTAAACCTTCTGGTGAACTGTGCCCATGCAACAGCGGGCGACCGGTTGCTGATCGCCTACGAGCCTCCGCAGTTCGGGTATTTCGACTCAAATTGTGTAGACATCGTCAGCCAGGCGGCACAGCAGCTAGGGCTAATTGTTGATGCGGTTGATGTGGGTTTCAACCCTGACAACCCCCATCTCTCGCCCGACCTTCTTGTCCGATTTCGGGCTGCAGACATCATCCTGTTCTTGGCGCGCTTGGGCGATCAGTTGCGGTTTTCGGACATGCCGCGGGGCAAAAGGATCATTGTCAGTTTTGCGGTGAACAAAGAACTGCTGGGCTCGGGGTTTTCGAACGGCCACCACGATGCGTTTTTGGAACTCAAGTCAGACGTCAATGCGGTGCTTGATGCGGCAGAAGAAGTCCGGATCACCTGCCCGCTGGGAACTGATGTACGTGGACACCCGATTATGGATCTGAAGCCCACTGGGGATACCTCGATCCTGCGCTTTCCAATGTCCGTCTTTACACCGGTTCCAGCACATAGTTTTTCTGGCAGGGTGGCCGTCAGTTTTCTTACCGGGACCGGGTCGAGGTATTATGACAATTATACTATCGAATTCGACGAACCGGTTTTTGCAATCATGGAAAATGGCCAGCTAACGCGGTTTGACGGCGACCCTGCTAATGTTGCAAGAGCTGAGGCCCACTATGATCGGGTTGCCGGGCAGTTCGACATAGATCGTAATTTTGTACATTCATGGCATGCTGGGATTCACCCAGGCTGCGGATATCCCTGGGATATGCGAGAAAATTACGAAAGATGGGGCGGGTCTGCTTTTGGCAATCCGCGTATTCTGCATTTCCACACTTGTGGTGCTTATGCCCCCGGTGAAATCAGCTGGAACGTAATCGATCCGACCATTGTGATCGACGGCGAGACTTACTGGGACAATGGTGTTTTTTACGCTGAACGGCTGCCTGCTGGACCGTCAATTCTCGATCGCCATTCCTGCGCGGCGGCATTGTTTGCTGATCCTGATCCGAATATCGGATTGCGTGCGGTTATCTGATCATTCCTAACTTGATCGAATCGCGCCCAGATAGGATGATCTATTGTTAATAGGACCCGATCAAGTTGGTCTTATGGTGCGGAGCACTCCCGTCTCCGGTGCCGGTATGTACGAAGAGGGCAAAGTCCCCCCGCACCGGCAAAATTATGGAACCCATATGTCAAAAGCTATCGTTACGCCGCTGACTCAGGCCTTGGCCGAAGGAAAACTCACGCGCGAAGAACTCAAAGGATTCATGCAACGTTCAAACGGACCGGGATTGCGCCATCTGGCGCTTTGGATCCTGTTGCTTGCGTTCACCACGACGCTGATAACACTTGCCTGGAACAGCTGGCTGATCTGGCCGGCAATGTTCCTTCAAGGCGTTGTCCTGGTGCATCATTTTTCGTTGCAGCACGAATGTGTGCATTACACTGTGTTTCGGACACGCTGGCTGAATGATTTGGTTGGTCAGATCTGTGGGCTGATCATCATTCTGCCACACCGGTTTTTCCGGTACGAGCATTGCGACCATCATACCTATACCCAACTCACCGGCGAAGACCCTGAACTTATCCCTATGCCCAAGACGATTGGACAATATCTTCTTTACCTTTCAGCCCTGCCCTATTGGCGCGGTAAGTTCACCGAAGTGTTCCGACATGCCCGCGGACGGCTGAACGAGACAGAGTTGCGCTTTATCCCCAAGGTCGAGCACAAAGCGGTTTTTCGGGACGCGCGCAGGATGCTTGCCATTTACTCCGCCATTTTTCTAGCCATGGCTCTGACCGGCTGGTGGGGCCTGATCTGGTATTGGATCATTCCACTGTTTCTGGGGGAACCAGTTATGCGATTTGTGCGAATGACCGAGCATGTGGGGCGACCAACGGTTGCCCAGATGTCGGAAAACACCCGCACCAATCTGGTATCAACACCGATGGCCTTTCTGTGCTGGAACATGAACTATCACGCGGAACATCATTACGTTGCATCGGTTCCATTCCATTCGCTGCCGCGTTTGCATGAAAAGCTGAAGGATCACATTTTTGTCGAAAGAGGCGGCTACTTGGCAGCGCATCGTGACATTCTGCGGCAAATTTTGCAGCGTGAACCCGAGCAATCGGCAGAGGTTTGAGCGATGGGAAATGAGAAACCATGGCGCGACCTGATCGATGTTGCGAAGCTGGAAAAGAACTGGGTCACGCGCGTTGAGATCGGACCACGGCTAATTGCCGTTTATGATACGCCAAGCGGTGTTTTTGCCTCGCTGGCGCTGTGTAACCATGGCGGCGCTGATTTATGTGACGGCTACTTCGATGGACACGTGATTGAATGTCCGTTGCATCAGGGCGCGTTCGATGTACGAGACGGCAAACCCGTGTCAGCACCCGCAACGCGAGCAATGCGCATTTTTGACACTCGGGTCGAAAATGGAATGGTTCAGGTCAGGCTATGAATGTGTCCACATACCTGTCAGCCATGTGCGTTAGGCAAGCGCCGGTATTCCGGGCATAGCCACATATCCGTGTATTGCTTCAACCCGTCGGATCCAATTTCGAACCGACGGGTACGGGGACAATGGAATGTTGCCCTGATAAGCTAACGCTGTGTACGGGTAACAGGCCAGATCCGCCAGGGTCAGCCTGCCACACGTCAGCCAAGGGCTGTCTGACAACTGCCGCTCCATGATCTCCAGCGACGCCTCGCCCAGTGATTGCGGTCCGATCAGATCAATATCCCGTTCAAATAAAACAATCGCTCTGGCTGTTGCCATGCCGTGAAATATCTCATTGACCGAGAATGAGAGCCACTGCTGAATCTCGCCGTGTTCTTCCGGTGTTCTGGGTCCCCAATTCTCAGCATCGTATTTCTGTGCCAGGTACAACATGATTGCCGTACTGTCGCGCAGAACAAATCCGTCATCATCGATAACAGGAACCTTGTGCAGCGGGTTTATCCGCAGAAACTCTTCCTGTGTCTGGTCACAGTTCAGCAGATCAATATCGATGAGCTGATATTCAAGCTTCAGCATCGACAACAACAATCGGACTTTGTGGCAGCTACCAGATAACTTGAAATCATAAAGACGTATCATTCGGGTCGTCCGACCTATCGTTTATCCGATCGTTTTTCGAGGCGGGCAAAGATACGGCTGAGGCCGAAACAGACGATGAAATAGAAAGCTGCCGTTGTGATCCAGGCCTCAAAGATCATACGTGAGGACGCAACAAGTTCGACGGTCTTGTATGTCAGTTCCTGTACTGAGATCAGTGACAAGATCGAGCTGTCCTTAATCAACGAAATAAATTGGTTTGCCAGCGGCGGGACCACTTTCTTCAACGCTTGAGGCAGGACTACATAGCGAAGTTCCTGCAGTTGACTCATCCCGATCGAACGCGCGGCTTCGCGCTGGCCTTTCGGAATTGACTGAATACCCGCCCGGATAATTTCCCCGACAAAGGCGCTTTCAAACAACGCCAGAACGATGACTCCGGAAACCAGCGAAGGAAAACGCCGCATTTCACCAAAAAAGAAAGTCCAGACCTGGTTGTTCTCTTGCCGCGCGATCCCACGCGCCCAGCGTTCGAGATTCAGGGCGTCAATCAGTTGTTGGGACAGGAAAAAGAAGAAGATAAAGACGACAACAACCGGTGGCACGTTGCGCAAAAACTCGAGGTAGGTTCGGGCCAGCATCCGGATTGTCAAATTAGCTGAACACCGGGCAACGCCCAAAATAGTGCCCAACAGAAGGGCCAGAATGCCGGAATAGATACTGATGCGGACGGTGGCAGCTAGCCCCTGCAAAAGCAGGTTGGCAAAGTACTCTTCACGACTTGAATGCCAGCCGACGATATATCCAGGAATAAGCTCCCAGCGCCATTTGTAATTGAGCGTGCCTTCGATCGACAGCCAGATATACCCGAAAAAGGCAATCAAAATCGCCATGATCAGGTAGTCGGGCCATCTGAGCTTCTTGATGAAATTCTGCACCGGGCGCGCTCCGCGTCAATCTCGGGGGCGGTGCACCCGCCCCCGGTTAGTTTAGTTACTGCGCAACCTGATCAGCCCACTCTTCGGTGGCGAACCAATAGTTGTGACGCTCTTCCAGCCAACCGGACCGCCATTGCTGTGCAATCCAGTTGTTGAAAAAATTCATGGCATCCGGATCACCTTTGCGCACCCCAAAGGCCTCACCGCGCGGGTCATAGAGATTTTCGAACGGAACGGACAACGTTTCAGGATTGCGCCCCGCTTCGCGGTTTGGAGTCGGTTGCGCAGCCATTGATGCATGCGCGTTGCCGTTTAGAACTTCCTGGGTCGAGGCCCCGTCCTCATCGAACAAAAGCAAGGTCGCATCAGGGAAGTTCTGTGCGATCACCGCAGCCGGGGTCGCACCGCGGCGGGCGGCAAAAGTGATCTCTGGTTTATTGAAATCTTCCAGGGTCATGCCTTCGGTCATCGATTTGTTGGCCAGGATGGCCAGACCTGAATAGGCGTAAGGATCGGTAAAGTTGATGGTCAGGTTTCGCTGCGCGGTCATCGACATACCTGAGATAATCACGTCGAAATTGGACGACACCAACGCAGGGATGATGCCATCCCAGGCGGTTGGAACAAATTCGACCTCGACCCCCATGTCTTCGGCCAATTTGCGCCCGACATCCAGTTCGAAGCCAATCAGCTCACCATTATTGTCACGCATCGACCACGGCACGAACAGTGAAAGACCAATCCGGATCACCCCGTCCTGCTTGATGGTTTCAATCACACTTTCACTGGACAGTTCCTGGGTCGCGCTTTGTGCCCAGCTTGAGGTCGCCAGTCCAGTCGCCACGACCGCACCCAGGGCTACCCCGAGCATTCTGCGAGAAAGCTTCATATTGGTTCTCCTTGTTGTCCGACAATTTGTTCAGGTTTATTGGTCGACGGCATATTTCTTCTCCAGATAGCTCACGCCGATCGACAGGATCAGGGTCACCACCAGATAGACCAATGCGATGGTGAACCAGATTTCGAAACTCATGTAGGTGTCAGAAATGATGTTACGTCCGAAAGTGGTCAGTTCGGCCACCGCAATCACGCTGACAATTGCTGATGATTTGATCAGATGAACGACCTCGCCGGTCATCGGCGGGAGCATGAACCGCACCGATTGCGGCAGGATGATGTAACGATAGATCTGAAAGGGGCTCATCCCGATGGATTTGGCCGCTTCCCACTGGCCCGTGGGGATGGCGTTGATCCCCGCCCGCAAAATCTCAGATATCAACGCAGAATGAAACACCGCCAGGGTCAAGATACTCGCGGTATAACGATTAAACCCGAAGATCGGACCCAGCACATAGTAAAAGAGATAAAGCAGAACCAAGAGCGGGATGTTCCGGATAAGCTCAAGATAGCCAACCGCAACCGCTGAACCTACGACCAATCCGGACAGCCGCAATAGCGCCAACAACAATCCCAGAACGGTTGCCAGCAAAAAGGCCGTGACGGATAGTTGAATAGTGGCGACCAGACCAATCGGAATTTCGCCCCACTCGAACCCAACCTCGGTATTGCGGTACAGGAACTGTGGTACGCGGTACCACTGCCAATTATACCCCATGCCCTGAGCACCAGCATAAGAGCCATAGGCAATCAAACCTACGATGATTGTATAGATAGCGATCGATACGGGTACTGAGCCAAAAAACCTCTTAATGACCGGCGGTTTCGGCAGCGCCTGACCTGTAGGTCCCGATATGCCCAAATCGCTCATATCAGTGTTCCAGAATTTGGTTTAGGAACAAGCGACAGCGTTCGCTTGAGGGGTTGGTAAAGAACTGTTCCGGCGGCGAAACTTCGACAATTTGCCCCGCTTCCATAAAAACCATCGTATCAGCGACCTTACGGGCAAATCCCATCTCATGGGTCACGACGACCATGGTCATACCGGTCTCAGCAAGTTCAACCATCACATCCAGCACTTCGTTGATCATTTCGGGATCAAGGGCAGAGGTCGGCTCATCGAAAAGCATGATCCGGGTTTCCATGCACAGGGATCGTGCAATGGCCACCCGCTGTTGTTGTCCACCAGATAGTTGAGCCGGGTATTTATCTGCTTGTTCAGGAATGTGGACCCGGTCCAGATAATTGCGCGCAGTCTCTTCGGCTTGAGATTTTGATACCTTGCGCACCTTCATCGGTCCGATCATCAGGTTTTCAAGAACCGTCAGATGCGGAAACAGATTGAACTGTTGGAAGACCATCCCAACCTCTTGCCGTAATTCGCGGATTTCCTTTATGCCTTCATATACTTCGATCCCATCGATCACGAGACGCCCGGAATTGTGCCACTCCAAACCATTGAAACAGCGGATCAACGTGGATTTCCCCGAACCGGACGGGCCGCAGATCACCACCTTTTCACCCTGATGAACACTCAGATCAATGTTCTTAAGCGCATGAAATGAGCCATAGAATTTATCCAGGTTGGTTACCTCAATCATGGGAGAAGGTTGGTTCATGACGGGCCTGTCGTTTCGGGAGACCACACTTTCGGGTGTCCTCGTGAGTGGATGAAATCAGAGGTGAGAAAGCTACCGCCCCGAAAATCCGTCGGGAAATTCTGTTGCCGTGGCTCGATCCGGGGATTGCCCAGATAGCAGCCGTTGGCTTGGCGATGCGATTGAGTGGAGCAATCGGGCAAGGCCATAGAATCCTCAAATCTGTTGCACGCTAATTAATATGGTTGCTTAATATGCAATATTCGTCAATAAAAAACTCAACGGGCAGGTTCTGGCTGCCTAAAAATTGAGCTGACGACCAAGGGAGGAAACATAAATGTCTGCCTGGATTCGGATGATTTCTGACGAAGAAGCCGACGATCAGCTAAAAGCCACATTGGATATGGCACGCACGCCGCACGGGACAGTGGATAATGTCATGCGCGTGCATTCCCTGCGGCCCAACACAATGAAAGGGCATGTTATTTTGTACCGAGCGTGCCTGCACGATCACGCAAACTCCATACCGATGTGGTTTCAGGAAGTCATCAGCTCTTACGTGTCGACCCTGAACAACTGCCCCTACTCCTATGCCAACCACTGGGCAAACGCTCGGCACCTGATTGATGACAATGCGCGCGCCGATGAAATTGAAGCTGCGCTAAAAGCCCACCAACCGCAGGATGCTTTTGAAGGTGCACACCTTGCTGCATTGATCTATGCCGAGAAACTTACCCTAGCACCCGGAACGATGGTTGAGACGGATGCAACCACACTGAAAGATGAAGGTTGGGAGGACGGCGAGATCCTCGAAATCAACCAGATTGTGAGCTATTTCAACTATGCCAACCGTTTACTAAACGGTCTAGGCGTCACCACGGATGGGGACGTCGTGGGTTACTACGCCGACGAGTGACAGGATGTATCATGCAAGGTGACACTCCGGGAAGACAAATTGATCGCGCCATCGGCGCGTCGCTAAAAGAGCTGCGCCAAAGCCGGAAGCAATCAGCCCGCCGACTTGCCGAACAGTCTGGCATATCTGCGGCGATGGTCAGCCGCATAGAGAATGGATTGGTTTCGCCCTCGATCGACACATTGGCCGCATTGGCCGAGGCGCTTGAAGTGCCCATCGTCTCGTTGTTTCGCGAAGCAAGAACGGATCACACCGACTATACCCTCGTCCGTCACGGTCAGGGATTGAAATCCACCCGGCTGGCGAGCGGTCATTCCCATGAGTATGTCAATCTCGCGCTACATTCCCGGAAAGATCTGAGGTTTCAGGCACGCCGTGTAACCCTGCTGCGTGACGAGGGCCATCCACCAACCTACGTGGGTCACGGCGTTGTCTTCGTTCAGGCGATCGAGGGGCAGGCGGTTTATCGTTATGGTGAGGCCCGGTTCACTTTGTCGGCGGGGGACAGTATCAGCGTGGATGCCGAACTGAACCATGGGTTTGAAGAAGTTTTGACACCCGAATTTGTCTTTTTGACCGTGCAGGCCGAGCGCCCGTAATGACCTGCTGATATGGCCATTCCAGCCGAACTTGATCTGACACGCGGACCGATCTCGGCGCATTTTCGAACACTGGCAATTCCTGCCGCAGTCGGAATGCTGTTCAACACCCTCTACAACGTCGTGGACATGTTCTTTGCAGGGCTATTGTCCACCAGCGCACAGGCCGGGTTGGCACTGGGGTTTCAGGCTTTTTTTATTGCCATATCGGTCGGCGTTGGGCTTGGGGCCGCGATGAGCGCTCTTGTTGGAAACGCTCTGGGAGCCGGCGATCATCGCAAAGCCCGTCGGCTGGCTGCGCAAGGAATGAGCTATGGGCTCATAGCGTCCGGCCTATTGGCATTGGCTGGGCACTGGTATGGTCCAGCTCTGATCCGGCTGGTGTCTGAGCCGGGCGCATATCGTGATGCGGGACTGCGTTACTTCTATTGGTTGCTTTTGGCTCTGCCTGGGTTCTTGCTGGCGTTTGGGTGCAACGGTATCCTACAGGCGCACGGCGATGCGGTTTCGATGCAGCGCGCACTCGTGGTCGCATTTTTTGTCAATATCGGTCTAAACCCGCTGTTGATCTATGGCATTCCAGGCCTGGTTCCCGGCATAGGCTTCGATGGTTTGGCCGTCTCGACCGTCATCAGTCAGACCGGCGTCATGGTCTTCATGGTCCGGCAAGTACTCGGACGGCGAAGGATGAGGCGCATACGATTCAGAAACTTTGCCCCACGTTTGGAGAAGTTTGCCGAAATATCTGTCCAGGTTCTACCAACAGCCACATCCTTCATGGTGATGTTGCTGTCAGGTTTTGTCATGCAGTTCGCCCTGAAAATCTTTGGGGAACACGCAATCGCGGGCCATGGAGTGGCAATTCGACTTGAACAGATTCTACTATTGCCGGTGCTGGGTGTAACCGGGGCGCTGCTACCAATTGCGTCCCAAAATTTTGGAGCCCATGAATACGCGAGAGTAAGGGAAGCAGTATTTTATTGCTGGAAAGTTGGCTTCATCATGACAGCTATCGCAGCGCCAACTCTATGGATTTTTGGAAGACCCTTGCTGCGGCAGTTTACTGATGACCCCGAAGTCATCCGCGTTGGAGTGAGTTACTTGCGCGTCGACAGCCTGATACTGCCTTTCTATATGATGCTTTTTTCGATCAACTCTCTTTTGCAGGCTTTGAAAAGACCGATCTGGACGGTGTGGATCAGCCTGTATCGGCAAGGGTTTGGGGTAGCCTTTTTTGTCTGGGTTTTTGTTTGGCTGCTGGGCTTTAACGAAACCGGTGTTTGGTTTGGCACCGCGGCTGCCGTTGTGACAGGATGGGCGATCGCTCTTATCGTGACCACACATGTAGCACAGCGCGAGATAGGGGGGTTTTGGGTGTTGTTACGTTAACATCCAGTCCACAAAGAAGTGCCCATGCTCAGATTTCAAGCTGCTTGGGAGGCGACATTCCAGGCAACAAATGGTTAGTGCCAACTTGTTCGCGCGTTCTGAACTAGTTACCGCTCACGCAGAAAGATGCCATTCAAAATGCCGCGCCTGAAGGGCTATCGTTTTTCCGCGAGAGATCATCGCCTAAGCCGCCTGGATTTACCATCGTTTTGCGCTCAGTACTGCTCAGGTCAAAATTCTGCGCGCAGTGTTACGGTCAGCGGTCTGAACTTGATGACCCAGCGGCGGAGGGTCGCGTAAGAAATATCGATCCCGCGCTGCAGAAGCCTCGCGTCAACTTCACGCAAGCTCGAACATAAAGCCACACAGCCAGGGGAATGATCCGAGAAGGAAATCGGTGAATCGGCGACGCTTGTAGGTGATGGACGATGGATTCATCGATGCCACCTACGACCAATTCCAAGCATGAGTAACCAAACAACGGTTAATGTGACAACACCTCAGAATGGGTTCCCACAGATCGATTGGATCTAATTCCGGATCGTGAATGCGAGCAATCCTTCCAATCCCCCATCTCGACTTCGGCGCCGCTTTCGATTCTGGCAACATTCAGCTCTTTGAACATCGCATCAAAGTCCGCGACGTAGAATGTTCAGCATGAAGCCCCGGTCTCCGGGATAGTAGTCGCTGTCTTTCGGGAACGTCGAAAAGATTGTCACGCCGCGCTCGCTGATCCAGGATTGCAAGGTGGGCGAAGCCGGAGTTGAGGGGATTGATAGATGGGTCCCATACCATTCTGCTAGTCTAGCCGGATCATCAGATCTGAAGAAAGATCCTCCAATTCCATAAATTTGTGCAGTGTTAGATCTCCTTTGGTTAGTTTCGGTAAGGATCGTTCTTCTGGCCGATGACACAAATCGCCGGAGTGGCCCCGCCAAAGATCTCGATTTCGGTCACGTTCTCGAAACCAACAGCGTGGAGCGCTTCCTCGATGCTGGCGATCATGCGTCGCGCAGCACCCGGGCCATCCGCGTCCAGCCGTGGTTGATAGGTGGTCAGGCAAAGCCCGCCAGTAGCCAATGCTTCATATACTGCACCAAAAAACCCGTGTTTGTCGCTCTGAAATTGTATGACGTTCAGCGAGAAGATGCGGTCAAATGCGCCCGGCCAGTTAGCAAGGCGGTCGATCCCGCCCTCGATCAACGTGACTCTGTCTGCGGCACACTGTTCTCTTAGCCGATTGCGAGCCTGCCGGATCATCACCTCGGAATGGTCAAGACCTACTACCCGCCCTGACGTTACAACAGAGGCACATTTTGCGAGGGCCAGACCGGGGCCGCAGCCGATCTCAAGCACGCGGCTATCGGGCGACAGAGCCATCAAATCGACTGTTCTGTCATTTCGGAAACGGTTCGATTGCCGCGCTGCCATGATCCGTCCCGCCAACGCACCCAACAGGCCCGATGGATGCCGAAACTGTGCGACGATCTTCGGTTTCATCGACACTACGCGTTACCCGCGCGAGACATCCACAGGGGCATCGCCAGCAACCCGCCAGTCGAAAGAACGAGAACGCCGAGGGCAAGCGCATGGCGATACGCCATCTCGGGAAACCCCAGAAGGTCCACCGCAAAGGTATTCCACGACCACAGGGCGGCGACACCCCATATAAATAGTGCGACAATGACGATGCCGAGGGTCTTGCTGTGGCGTTTCGAGTGCTGAATCATGTTAGCTCCCCTTCTCCATCATGATTTCAAGCGCGTCGTTGAGACTGGCCAACAGCTGCGCCGAAGCTGCGACATCATGCGCTGCCGTGGCCTCGGCCAACGCGGCCATCGGTGCGTCTTCCCGGTCCTGCATCTCGGCAAAAAGATCAATGCCGGTTGGGGTGGGCAAATAAAGTACTGATCTCTTGTGATCGGGATTGTCCTGCGCGTGGGCAAGACCCTTCTCCAACAGGGTATTCATGTTTTTCTGCACATGCTGACGCGAGACACCTTTGGCTTTGGCGATATCGGGCACCGTTTGTGGCGCCTTGAAGATCAATGCCTGCAGGACCGCCCGCATCGACGGATTGATATCCAGATCGGCGTGCAGAGCTTCGGCAACGGATTTGAGCCGGTTGAACGCTGTCCTTATTTCTCTGATCAGTGCGGTGAGTTCTTTGTTTTGCTGCGTCACGCGGGGGCTCCGGGATTCTATTTGACAACTTAGGTGTCACTATGAATTATGACAACTTAATTGTCAATATGGTGATGCTGCTCATGTTCACGCAAACCCATCTACTGATCGGAGCCGCAATCTTCGCGAGGCCGGGACGTACTACAGTTGCTCTGGCTGGTCTGATGGGCGCGTTAGTGCCTGATACCGATGTCTGGGCGATGTTCATAGTCGAGCGGCAGCAAGGGGCCAGCGGGTGCGAAGTGTTTCATTATCGGTACTGGGAGCAGCCGTGGACAACGCTTCAGATGCTGCTGAACTCGATCCCCTTGTATCTCGCCCTTA
Source organism: Ruegeria sp. CDSA236 (assembly GCF_059611285.1). Lineage (NCBI taxonomy): Bacteria > Pseudomonadati > Pseudomonadota > Alphaproteobacteria > Rhodobacterales > Roseobacteraceae > Ruegeria > Ruegeria sp. CDSA236. Next base: position 294,583 of record NZ_JBXWPG010000004.1, on the reverse strand, counting down.
TCGCCCTGGGCCTCACCGGTCTGATCCTGCCTGCCGTTTGGCCACGTAGGATCGCGCTGATCGTGATCGTGTTCGCCAGCTCCGCACTGCTTCATGTGGGGGTTGATTTTCTGCTGCACCATGACGATGCGCGCGCGCAATGGATGCCTTTCACGAACTGGATCTTCCGCTCACCAGTTTCCTATTGGGAACCTCGATACTACGGTCGGGTTTTCATGGTGATCGAGATCGGCTTGGGGCTCACTCTCGCCGTATTGATCGGCCTGCAGTTTCGGTCAAGGTGCGTATGGGCGGCGGTTGCAATTGTGTCGCTTGGTTACGCAGGGTCGATTGCCGCTGGTCTGGTGTCCGGTGACGACCACGTGCGGGGGCCAGGGTCCTGCGAAATTCTGGAACTGGATGCTGCGTCAATGCTCACTTCCGGTGCGGGCAAGTCGATGATAGGCGCGCACGGAGATGGCCATGATTAAAGATCATTTCATGCGATGGCGTTGGAAAATGTGGGGCGCATGGTGCATCCTTGCGGCTACCGGCGTGGCGTATGGGGTTTTCGCTATCGCAGCAAGTATTGGCCTTGCTGAAACTGACAAGATGCGCGCGCTGCCGTTGCCATTTCAAATCCATGCTCTGGCTGGCGGAATCGCATTGATCGCCGGGATAATGCAGTTCAACCCTGCGATACGAACCCGTTTCATTCGCGCGCATCGCTGGGGTGGCCGCATCTACGTCTACAGCGCATGTCTGGCGAGCATCGCGGCGGTACTCAATGCTGCATTCTTCGATGTGAGCTGGGCCGCGAGATTGTCGTTTTTCCTGCTGGGATTCTTTTGGCTTCTGTCCACGATTTTCGCATACAAGATGATCCGGAAACGCAATATTTCTCTCCACCGTGAATGGATGTTGCGAAGTTATTTCCTGGCGTTTTTCTTCGTGACATTCAGCTTCTGGGTGCCGGTCCTGGCAGGCGACAGTCAGGGAACAGGCACGGCATATTTCATCGCTGTAGCGATGAGTTGGGTCCCCAACCTCATACTTGCAGAAGTATGGATTCGAAGAACGCGCAAGAGAGGCAGAGCGTCAACAAATTGACCGAACGCGAGGTTTTGTATTTTGCCAAGGAGCCGATATGCGTCGGAAGCGCAGCGTTTGTCAGAATGGGCTCTTTGCGATCATGCGGCAGTGCAGATCACCGCTTCGGAGGAAGACGCCCGTGCCGACGTTGACGGCCCAGAGCCGACATCCCTCAGCCAACTTACATGCTGCGGTCGCAGCCCGCATTACTGCCCTTCGCCGCGAGTGCAAAGCCAGAAGGCCATTATGCTCACTGTTTGCGGACGAAGCGGTCATGTCGAGGTATTCCTCGAATGGCCGCTTCACTAGATTGGGTCCGATCAAGTGAACCTGAGCTTAGGCGTCCGCTGCCTCACTGCGGGTCATGATGATCTCGCGGGTGATCTGCCAGCGGCCATCCTCAAGCACGAAGTCGATGCTGAGTGAGATGAGCTGATAGCGACCGGTTGCATCGTTCTTTCGGCTGACGACGATGTGGCCATGCGTGTCGTCAGCTTCGACCAGGTGATACTTCACCCAAGGGTTGTCGTCTTTCAGTGCGCCCATGTTGTGTTTGATGAACTCCATGAATCCGGGTTTGTCGTTGCGCATCAGGGTGCCATCGTTCAGCAGAAGATAGGTCTGCATGTCGCGGTGATAGAGGTTGTCGAGCACTTCGAACGAATGCCCTGAGACGCCGTGGATCAGCCCGTCCAGTGTCTCTTTGACAGCGGAGGCGTTGGAGTGGTTTTCGGTCATAGCCATTGAAATGGTCCTTTTGGGAAAAGGTGGTTTGGCGCGAGCGATCAATCGGTCGCGTAGTTGCTGAACATATCCAGCACGATCTGCCAGTTATCGTCTTCGCTTTCGCGCTCCAGGACGTAGATGTATGATCCTTCGAGCTGGAAGCCCTGACTTTCGACGGCGGCGCGGGTTATGCCTTTCATGACCGCCTGCGTGCCGTCGTCAGAGATGAACAGGTCTTCGATCGTGTGTGACAGCTCGCCTTCGTTCTCGCTCATGAAAGTGATGGTCTGACGCGGAACACCGTCGCGGCCTTGCGCTGGAGGTGTCGCTGGCGCGATCCAGAACGCATCTTCGTCATAGAGGGCAATGAGCCCGGCTGCGTCATGGGTTGCCGCCAATTCATTGAAACGATCATTGAAGGCGATCAGGCTTTCCCGTGCTGCGCTTTGTGCAGCGGTTTCGGCGAATGCGGGCACTGCCAGAGAGGCAACGAGGGCAATAGTGAAGAGAGCGGATGTCAAGCGCATAAGCTTGTCCTTTCGGTTTAGTGTATTGATTTTAGGGAGTTAGAGGGAGCTTGCCTTATGCGGCGCGCGTCCCCCGGATTGGGTAGTTATTCTCAGGGTTGCGGATAAAGCGCAGACCGCCAAGCAAGGTTTTCAAGTCTGGCCGAGCGAATGGCGCGTTGGAGATATCCGTGACCTGCACCTGACCATCTGCGTTCACGATAAAGATGCCGGGTTCTGCGAAGGGTTGATCCGTTTCCGCTGCCGACCGAGGATCAGACACATAAAGCCCAAGTTCGTGCATTTGGTTGAGGCTCAGATCATACCCAACCGGATAGCTTGACTGCATCAGTGCGATCTGGTCGGTCGCCTTGGATTCAGGGTCGGCGGAGACCGCGACAACATCTACGCCAAGAGCGTGAAATTCTGTCAGCAGGACTTCCAACTCCTTCAAATAGCTTGTGCACATCGGGCAATGCTTACCTCGATAAACGACGACCATTTGCCAATCATGCCCTCCATGCGGAGCACCGAGAATAAGGTCACCCCCGCCTAATTTGGGCACTGTGATTGCGGGAAACTGTGATCCAGCAGGTGTTTTTCGTGATGACATTTTTCTTGTCCTTGCGTTTTGTGATGATCGTTATAAAAATACCAAAAGCGAAACGTCAAGGATTTTTGTAATGATTGTCACAAAAAAAGTTGGGCGGCCCAAAACCTTCGACCGGGACGAAGCCCTCACCAAGGCCATCGGCGTGTTCTGGAAACAAGGTTATGAAGGCGCATCGATGAAGCTGTTGACAGATGAAATGGGGATCAACAGTCCCAGCCTTTATGCAGAGTTCGGTGACAAGCACGGCCTTTACTTGGAAGCAATCAACAGCTATGCGACGAATGATGCCTGTGCGCCCTTGGTCGCATTGGAGACCGTGCCCGATATTCGGCAGGCTGTTCGCGCCTTCTTTGAGGCTGTGATTGACTACTCAACGCACCATGACAGTGGGGCAAAGGGGTGCTTTCTTGTTTCTTGCGTCGCGACAAGTGCTGGGCACGTGGACGGCACCGCCGAATTGCTACGAGACGCGATCATATCGACAGATAAGCGCATCACGGCCCGCTTTGATCAGGAAGTGATTAACGGTAAGTTGCCGCAGCGTTTTCCGAGCGTTGATCGTGCCAAAATGATGTTCGACCTACGGCAGGGCATGGTGTTCCGGGCACGTGCCGGATTCTCAGATGACGACCTGGCGGGCGACATAGATAAGTACGTGAACTCTGTTCTAGCGAATTCCGAAAGCTGACTTTGGTGCAAAGCGCAGCATCGGTAACTCTGGGCTCAGAGTGGACCTAGGAGACAGCGCAGCAACCTTGGCACAAACCAAGTTTCAGTCTTTAAAGTCGGCCCTTAGCCGACATCTATCGGCTTGTCTCGATGCTGCAGTCCAGCCCGCTTAGCTGCCGTTCGTCGCGCGTGCAAAATCCTGTAGAACGGTAACTCACAGTCTGCGGGACTTTGCTGACCTTGATGATTTTGACTCGAATGACTGCTTTTTTCTAACCAAGTGAAAAGATGCACCCAGAAATTTGGTGTTAGAAGCTAGGTTTGCTGGCTCTCCGTCGCTTGTGGCTGGATGAACAAAGTTCGATTGATTGCACTCAATTTCATGTGCGGCTCAGAGGAATTTGCCTCAATAACAGCACGCCTTAGTAGATCCGACACTTTTTAGAACCAATATCCATCCAAAGATTATCGAAACGGAATCCTTGCTTCTCCGATTGTCTCGATAAGCGGTGCTAAGTGAGATTCGTAGTTTCGCCATTTCTCCTTTGACGAGCTGTATAATGGCTGGCGCACTTGCTGAACACTTGCAGTGCGGACACGTCGTGCCCCTTTGTAAAACTCGAGACAACTATTATCCCACTCGAGGCCACAATATGCTATCAAGCGTCGCGCTTCGAACTCGATATCATCGATAAGGCTCTCATAGTGAATGGTGTGAAAGCTGCCGGCGGGGAGAACTTCCTTCCAATGCTGCATAACGCGCACATAGGCATTAAAGTATCGACCCAATTCGATCTGGTCGTAGCTGTGGAGCTGACTGCGCTGAAACACTCGGGTGAAGCAGGACAGACACGTATCTAGCGGATTGCGCGCGACATGCACGATCCGCGCATTGGGCATGATCGCATGAATCAGGCCAACCATCAGAAAGTTCGCAGGCATCTTATCAACGATATAAGGTTTACCAGGAGCGTGCGCATCGAGCCGCTGGACATATCGTTGGGCGCGTTTTGAAAGCTCCTGATCCGAGAGAGCCGCAATTAGACTTCCAGTTTTCTTGTTTCCACCGCGCAGTTGATCGGTGAAAAGTTTGTGCAAATAGTTAAGCTCTCCGGCTCCGAATACGTCTGGATGGCTGGCGAGGATCGACTCCGTCAACGTCGTTCCAGACCGCGGCATGCCAACAACAAAAATTGGTTGGCTGCTGTCCACCGAGCTCTGGTGAAGTTTTTCGAGCAGTTCCGATGTAAAGGCCGTGATCAGGTCGTCTGCCGTTTCCTCGATTTGGTCGGCATCAAAATCGATAATGCTGCGCTTTATTGCAGCCCCTTTTGCAAAATGCTCAAAAGCGCTGTCGTAGCGCTTGAGGTCCTCATAGCATTTTCCCAATGCGTAGTGATACGATACCGATTGTTCAGGAAGCATCTTGTCGGCTTCAGGCAACGCAGCCACAAGACCCTGAAAATCAAGGTTGTCTTCGGTAACTTTATCCAACTTAACCAACGCGATCTGCGCATTCAAACGCGCTTTGTCCCTTTCTGCGGCCTTGTTGAACCAGCTGCGGGCAGCGTCAAAATTGCCCTGCTCCATCTCCAGATGGCCCAATGCGATCATTGTGGCCGAGAAATCCGGTTTTAGCTCAAGGGTCTTCTCGTAGTTGGCAAAACCGGCCTCGAGGTCGCCAAGGTGCGATTTGCAAACGGCTATATAGTGATATGCAGGCGCGTGGCCGGGGTCTAAGTGCTGCGCTTTTTCTGCCTCGACAAGGGCAAGTTCATGCAGGTTTTTCTCGATCAGGACCTGCGCAAGCCCGACATAAGCTTCGGGCTTTTTTTCATCTAGCGAAATCGCATTTCGAAAACAGCATTCGGCTTCGTCCCATTCGCTCTGCAAAACGTGTAACCGTCCCCGATTGCGGTGCAACTCTGCGGAAATATACCCCTTGCCAAGACAGTCATCTGCAAAATCTCTAGCTTCTTCTAGCTCCTCAGCTTCTATCATTACAGAAATGAGATTGTTGACACTCTCGAGATAGTCCGGGCGCAAATCTAGCACCCTACGATAGAACGAGATTGCCCCTTCACTGTCCTCGTTGTCGCGCGCGATTGATCCAAGATTATTCAGCGCAGCAATCAGATCTGGATTAAGGGCCAGCGCTCTCTTCTGAGATGCCTCGGCTTCGGATAAATCACCTATATCGTAATAGGCAAGCCCAAGGTTTGAATGCGCATTTGCAACCCCCGGGGCAAGCTGGACTGCACGTTTGCCAACCCTGATTGCTTCTTCAGGTTTTCCGTTCGTGCGTAACACCTCGGTGAAATTCGACAGGAACCCAGCATTGTCCGGCTGCAATCGGATCGCTTCGCGCATAGCATTTTCAGCTGGCCCGCTTTGACCGGTTTGAAACGCAATTACGCCAAGCAGTTGATGCGCTGGCGCGTATTCGGGCGCAGCTTTGAGCACTTGGTTCAGAACATTGACAGCTTTATTCAAATGCCCTGTATCGTAGGCCTGAACTCCTTGGTTGTAAGCCTCACCGATGGATAATGTCTGGTTTTTAGGCATTCAAGTAGCTCCGGGCTGGCGCATGACGACAGCCTGATCTCAAGCGCCGTCAAGTCGCCACATTGTGTTGCAGTTTTCCTACGAATTTCCAACAGCAATAGGTCATCCTATGCAATGGAAAATTGGTAGATTGCATACATGTTAACGATTTATTAACGGTTCGTAAGCGGAGCCGATTGCAAAAACGCGACGAGTTTCGAGAAAAAACAAGATAATCTAACGGGATAGTAAATGACTAATAATGAGTCGAGGGCGAACGCCCCCAAGCTCCGTGGCGGGCGTATTTTCAAGTGGAAAGGCCAAATTGTCAGCGCGGCTCCAGCGGCGTTGCTGGCGCAAGTATCAATGGTTGCCCTGATGGCCGGGGACGTACATGCGGATACGATCTCGAATGTGGTGACGACACCCCAGGTTTTCTCGACCGATGCGGATCACAAAGTAACGGCAAGCGGCGCGATCGAGATAACTTCTTCCACCGCTGCAGCTTTGACGATCACGACCGATTACTCAAGCACGTTCACGAATAACGGGACAATCTCGGTCACGGCAACGGATACCGATACTGCGACGGCACTTTTGCTGGACGGAAATTTGCAGCAATCCGGTGCTTTGGTGAACAATGGCACCATTTCTGTAGATGTCACCGGGTCTGATCCTCAGGATATCTATGGCTTGCTGGTGAACGGTGACGCCGACGGGGTAATCCAAAACACCGGAACGATTGATGTCGACGTGTTGTCCACGGATGGCGATATCGAGGCCTGGGGTATCTACGTTGACGGTGACGTTTCTGAAACAGGTAAGATCGTCAACACCGGGACGATCAAGGTTGATGGGCTGATCACCGACGGAAGCACCGCATCAATCTACGGTATTGCGGTCGACCGCGACGTCGCGGGTGTGATCAGAAACAGCGGCACGATTGATGTCCGCGCCAGATCATTCGCCGATGATTATGCCTATGCCTGGGGCATTTACGTGCAAAGTGACCTGGAAGAAACCGGTCAGATCGTGAACTCGGGAACAATCAAATCGGTTGCCATATCGACCAGTGACAGTACCGCGTCTGCCTATGGGATCGAAGTCAATGGCAATGCGCACGGTGTGATCCGCAATACCGGCACATTGGAGGTTCTGGCCTCTGCCCCGTCGACCTATGAGGCGATTGCCTATGGAATTTTGGTCGATCGTGACCTGTCCGGTCAGATCGATAACAGCGGTACCATCGAGGTAACCGCAATCGGTGTTGAATCCGACGCTTCTGCTTTCGGCATTTACGTCGATGATGACGTATTGTCCGGCGCGTCCGTACATAACAGCGGTACAATTGAGGCCTTTGCCAGCGCGGATACCGATGACGTAGCATATGCGGGCGGGCTTTACCTTGAGGACCTTGTTGACGGGATCGTGGTAAACTCGGGCACGATTACGGCCACTGCTTTGTCTCTCAACACCGCGGACGAGGCGACCGCGACGGGCATTTATGCCGGGGATGACGTTTCCGGTGCAATTCGTAACTCGGGCACTATGACGCTTTTCGCAGAAGCTGCCGAAGATTCTGCAGAAGCCTCGGGGTTTTATCTTACCGATGACCTAAGCGGCTCTCTGGCAAACTCGGGTGAGATTACAGCGACTGCGATTTCGCATGACACCTCTGCCGAGGCCTATGGGATTTATGTTGATGAAATCGTAACCGGTGACATCAAGAACACCGGAAGCATCACCGTCACCGCCAATGGTGCGCAACAGAATGGTGGGCCACCGCCAAACGCATCCGAGGCATTCGGCGTGTACGCCGGCGACATGCAGGGAACGTTCTCGAACACGGGCCCGATTACCGTGCACGCGACCGGCAGTTCCGGCACCCGTGCAGCCGGTATTCAGTTCGACAATTTCGACGGAACGATTCATGATCTGGGGACCATCAGGGTTTCGGGGAATGATGAGGTCTACGCTGTCTACCTTGGAACCGGCACGGGGACGCTGAATGTCGATACAATGGACGACGTTGAGGGTCTGATCCGCGTTCAGGACCATGACGTGAACCTAGAAGCCAAAGGCGGCAGTGGCGTGTTTGCGTTCGAAGATGCCGCGCCGGGTACGGGTACCTTCAAGACCACCGTGTCTGACGGGCAATCCGCTTGGTTCGTGCAGGACAAGGGCGGCGCGGCCCCGATCTATTCTGTGGTCGACGGCAATGACATTGCACCATCGGGCGATGTCGCGGCCTTCTTCGGCAGCATTGTCGGCGGCAGTGGCAATGCGCTTAGCTATGGTCAGGGACCGCAGGTCGCGCAGGGCGCAACTTTCGCTGGTTTCCGGCCCTTCGCAATGATCGACGCCCAGTATCGAGAGTTCGAGAGCGGCTCGAACGATGACACCGACGTGACGATGTTCAGCGGAAGCGCCGGGTATACGGGGCAGATGGACAACGGAGTGTCTCTGGCTGTTGCCATGGGCGTGTTCACTTCGGATGGTGACAACAGCACCACCGACTTTGACACAAATGGCTTCTATCTTGATGCCGCAGTGGGTCGTCAGTTTGGTGCCTACACGCTGGATGCCGGATTCGGCATTGGTTGGCTCACGACTGATCGTAGCCGGTCGATCTCGGGCAGCTCTGATGCTAAGGCCGATTATAACAGCAGGCTGTTGACGGCGAATATCGGGGTCGAGCGAGCATTCGACGTCAGTGAGGATTTCGGTTTGCTTGGTTTTGCCAGCGCCCGTTACACCAACCAAAAGGATGACGGCTATACCGAGACGGGGTCATCTGCGAATGCCACCGTCGGCGATATCACCACCGAAGTTGTCGAGGCCCGTTTGGGGGTTGAGGCATCAAAGGACCTTGAAAACGGCGGTGTTCTCAGCGGTCAGCTTGGCGGCGTGTTGCGGCGCGACCTAGGCAGTTCCGAGGGCGACGTAACCGTCTTCTCTCAGACCGAGTCTCTGGCCTTTGCGTCCACCGACTTTACCGGCGCCAGTGTCGTGGTCGGATACGAGCAAGATCTCATTCAGGACATGCGGCTTGAACTGACGGCGGAACAGGAAATCGGCAGCGACGCTCAGGGGCCATTCCTGCGCGCCGGACTTCGCTGGTCGTTCTAGATCTAAAGAGCACTGCGGCACCCAGAGCGGTGCCGCAGAAATCGGCTCCAAGCTGAACTATGTCGGGCTCTGTTGCAAACTTTTGAGCATGGTGAGCTGATTGAGCGATCGCATCGGTGTTAACCGGCTAGTTCGGCGCATTGTTTGAATGGACAGACTCCTGGCGTGAGTTGACCTTTCCGGATCATGTGCGCAGTTTCGATTCCAGCTGGAGTTGCTGATGCTGAAAGCGCTTCAGAAACCACTTATGCGTTCTATGAGCCAGTACATCGATACCGAACCGATGCCATAGGCTGTAATCACAGTCGCCCTTTGGCTAACTGGACGTGCCATCAACCGCCAGATCGCGACAAGAAGTGCCAAGGCCCCGACAAAACTCAACTGGCCGGCCTCGACGCCCAGGTTGAAGGCAAGCAAGGCCGCAGGAATATCGTTTGAGGGTAGTCCGATATCGGCCAAAGCGCCTGCAAAACCAAGGCCATGCAAAAGCCCAAACCCGAAACAAACGATCCAGGGCTTCTGCTTTGAAAGTCGGAAACGCCCGTCGCCACCCTTAACAATTTCCATCGCCAGAAAAACAATAGAAAGCGCTATGATGGCCTCAACCGGCGGACCGGGGACATTCAGAAAACCTAGCGTTGCCAATGCCAGTGTTATTGAATGCGCCAGTGTGAATGCTGTGACTGCTCCCACCAGTTTCCACGGATCACGGACCAAAATAAACAACGCGAAGACAAACAGCAGATGATCCCAACCTTCCAGGATGTGTTCAAAACCCAACTGGAAATACGCGGTGAAAACAGACCATGTGGTCTGTTCAGAAGGTATGTTCTGAACGGCCGTCTCTGGTGTGAACCGAAGCGTCGTGGGCACAGCCTGCAGGGGCTGCACACGGACCAATACGTCGTTCTTTTGAACCTCCAGACCTTCTATCTGGATGGGTTGGCCCGCAATATCCCCGCGGCACTCGATAACCCAGGAAGAAACCCATGCTCTGCCATCGGAAATTGGGGTAGGGCCGCGCGCCGGGGTGCAACCATCCGGCGCCATGACATCGATCGCCATGGCTTGACCATTCACATCGGGTTTTCGCCAATGAACGCTCCAGGTGTCCGATGTGATTTGGCGAATTTCCAAGTACCCCGGATCAAGCGCATGCGCCGAGGCATTTCCTGCGACCCACGCAATCAGCAACGCAATCAGTAGGCCAAATACAGCTTTCATTTGGTTTGACCTGAGAGAGCGGGCACTATGATCTCATAGTTGGCAGCAAGAATCCCATATTGCGCTTGCGCCAGATCTTCGCTCATCACGCGACGCCAATCCCGCAGCACGGCATCGTGAATTTCTGATAATGGGGGTATTTGACTAGGTTCGATGTCTTGCACCTGAACTAGATGGACTCCGTAACCCGACTGGATCGGGCCAGCCCACTGACCTTTATCCAATGTTGTAAGACCCTTGGAAAAGCCAGATCCAAAGACCGAGTCTATCACTCTGGTCGCAGTCAAGGGCATAGATGCGGGCAGCAGTGTCGAGCCGCCCAGGTCGGAAACCTCATCTCCCGCGCGCAGGGCGGCCAATACCCCCTCGACTTCAGCTTTGTTTGGCTCCTCACCAATAAAGACCTGAATGAAGGCCAGCTTGCTGGGCGTCGCATAGCGCTCCGAGTTGTTTTGCAAAAAGGCCTCTAAATCTTCGTCTTCCGGAACAACAGACGTGGCGATCGCTTCGGTCAGGAAATCCATTTTTTGACTGAGACGAGACCGGATCACAGAGTCTCCGCGATCAAGGCCAAGCTTTCTTGCTTCTCTGACCAGTACCTCTTCGCGAATTGTTGCATCGGTCAAAGCTTGCAGCTCGGCACCGCTTGGGCGCCGTTTCCACCGTGCTTCAAACTGATCAGACAAAAGCGCGATATCGTTTTCGTCGATTGTTATTGTCCCAAAATCTTCGACAGTCTCGTTTTCCGGCGCAACCATTTGGAACCAAATGAAAATAGCTGCTCCAATCAGGAAGAAATGGAACAGGGGTTCTTTCAATATTCGCATGAAAGCTCCTGCATGAAACGGGCTCCGGTTTTACATATCGATGCTGACATCAGTCGATTGAGCATTGCAAGAAAATCAACGCGACGCACAAATCAATCGTCTGGTGAATGGGCCGAGGTAAAGGCTTCTACCTCGGTTGCCAACGCCGTGATCGGCAGTGTTACTCTGCCGGTGTGTACCAAATCGGGGAAGAGTAAGCGCGTTCCTGATGTGTGAGCACCGCGTCTTCGGGCAATTCGGCGCCAAATCTCAGCTTATCGTAAAGAATCCAACGCGGTGTTGGAATTTCGATCGCACGTACGTAATAAAATGCGCGTGCATTTGGATCGAATTCAGGATCAGACCAAACGGTTACAAGTTCGGCAGTTCCAATCGTGTTGGTCCAACTGGCGGTTTCAACATCAACTGTGTTTCCAACCGCAGGGATCTTGCCGTTTTGGTCAGCAACACGGTTGTCCGACCACGCCACATCGTAAACCTTTTCCTGCAAGGCCCCTTCAGAATCCAGCCAACCCTTTACCACCTGCACGCGATCCAGATTGGCACCAACCGGGTCACGTAGTGCAGCGATCAGGAATGCGGGCGCACCTTCACCCTCGCGAGGTCGCAGATCCGAGCCCATCGGAACACCTTTGGTGTAGCCCACATCTGCAAGGAAGCGTGTTTCAACATCCGCGTCACTGAAACCCCAACCGCCAAAGAACCGCAGGCCGATCCGAGGTCCGGTGGTTGCATAGGTTTCGCGTCGCTTGAACGCATCGAAGATTGCAGCGCGAGTATTATCGGTCGCCCAAACTGCCGTGTATCCCGATGCGACAAGAAGGTCGCCAGGAATTTCGCCAAGGTCATTGGCGATGAAAGGATGCTTTATTCTCGTGGCCGATGGTTCAACGCTGACGGATTTTCCAAAGAAGTTGTCTTCTTCGGCAGTTGCCAGAGACGTATGGCTGTCCGTTGCGCCACCCATGCCGAACTTATATGGGTTAACGCCGAACTTTTCTTCTAACAACAAACCGCGCTTCAAAGCTTCTCGGGCGTATTCTCCAGCCAGCATGTCATCGGTTTTCAGCTCGGTTATGTCGAGGTTGCCGACGTCCCAGTTTTCGTAATCCGCGAATTCATCATCGGGGCTCAGGAAGGGGTGCGCTTCGCCGTCGCCCTTGATCTGCGTGACTTCATAGTGGGGTTCCCATTTCGCGCGGGCGGCCACATATTCCTCGTCTACCTTGCCACCGTGATAGGTGTCTTCGGTCGGGAACATCCATCCGTTCGAAAGGTTGCCGTTATGGGCGAAAGCTACCGCCCGACCGCCCGTTTTTTCTTGATAGTCTTCCAGCCACGCATATAGCGCCTTTGGGTCGGTATCACCAAAGGGTGGTTGCGTGACCGGCGGCACCATCTGAAGCGCCCTGATCGGCCCATCACGCAGCATGACGTTTCGGTGCAGGTTGAAACCCTTGGGTACAGAGGTCCATTCGAATCCGATGAACGCTGTGAAATTGCCGGGGTCGTTATGTTCTTCCGCAGCCAGAACGATTTGCTCCCATGTAAAAGCAAAAGCGTCAGCGCCCGGGCTGTAAGATTCCAGAAGAACTTCTGGCAGGGTCATTTGCGAAAAGTTGGTGATGATGTCGAACGCCGCTTTGCCGGCCTCTTCGCCACCTGCCTTGTAACCTTCGTACCATTCCAAACCTTTTGGATCGGCAAGGACGCCCGGCTTACCAGCCTGAAGGTCCGGGGCAAATCCCATCAGGTCAGTGTGATCCGTGAGAACCATCCAGTCGAGAGGCCGGGCCAGTCTTACTGGTTGACCCGTGGATGAAATGACCTGCTCACCTTTTGCAAAGCGCCAAGCTTCATCAGGTAACAGTGTGTTCCCGAAAGCACCTGCATCCAGCGAAAGTCCGGTGTGAAGATGCGAGTCTCCCCACAGCGGGCGCTCAGGGAAAGTCCGGTTCGCATATGGAGAATACGGCTGCTTTGAGAACAAGCCTTCCGCCGCTTCTTCGCTAGGAACAGCGTCGGCAAAGACCGTCGATGATGCCAGCCCCAGTGAGATAGAATAAACAAAAGCTCGAAGCATATTGACCTCCCAACTCAAGATCGCCCGGTGGTGCCGGTGACTTACATCTCAAGAATTAATATTCCTATTTCTCTATATAACATCAATTTTCCATTTGTGGGAATACTCAGCTCTTGGCTTTGTCACGATGATGCAAGTAGGAGTGTGGCTGCCGAAGTTGGTCTGAAAATGACTCGATAAGTCATAGCCTCGATTGTTGGGCTCAACATTGAGAACGGAAGCTTTGGAGAAATTGCGGATTGAATTGGCGAATGTCTATCGTGAGCCATGTATGCACTTTAGCAAAGTCGGCATAGCTGCGCTTAGATGACATTCTTGGCTATCGCGGCATGGATCATTTTGGGCTCAAACTCGACGTCGGATGCGATGCAGCATCCAGTGATATGCTGCACCGGTCAACGTCGGGCTGTCGAAGTGGGATGGAATGGCGGTTCGGAGGATCAGTCATGGAAACACCAAACTTACCCGCCATTCGCGCGCTTCGCCCAGCCTGAAACAAGGGCCGGATGGAACAGCCTGACTTCGTGACCCAAACGGCCGATCTCGCGCCCCCAATAATGCGCACTGGCGCAGGCCCCCATTGCAACCACGCAACACGGCAATTTGGCAAAGTACTCGAGGACCCGGCCCCTGCGCAGTTTCTTCTGAAGAACCGGGTGACCTGTTCTAGCCGCTCCGTGCACCTGGAACACATTCTTCGCCAAATTCAGGCCAATCTCTTCCAGTGACGCCTCCATTCAGGATGTTTGCAAACCCACAATGGCACACCGAGGCCAGCCGGGGCGTCTACACCTTCAGAACCGTTCAAGGGTCGTGTTGTGGCCAAGTCGTTGGTCCTGGGTTTGAGGTCAATGAAGTTGCGCGACGACATGATCTACGGCCCAATCACCTGTCGACGTGGCAACGGTTGGCAATGGACGGCTATACGTCATCAGATGTTTTGAGACAGATGGCGGTTTGGCTTTGTTGTGTCATCGCTCATCTGGTTTCAAGCAGTACGGATGGTGGCATTCCAGACGTCAAATAGCTCAAAACGTTTAAGAACGATGCGCTCAAATAATGATCTGGATCAAAATGTACCAGCCTCAGAACGATTATGCAGTAAACTCAGAAAAGGAATCAGAGATAGCCAGGTCAAAGCGATATGAGTCAACTGACCAGCCGACGCGCATTTTTGGGCGTCACCGCATTCCGGGAGGACAGTAATCTTGTTCGACCTCCGGGTTCGGTTGTGCCTGGTTTTGCAGATCAATGCAGTAAATGTGGCGACTGTGTCGAAGCTTGCCCCGAAAGTGTGATTGCCATTGGTCAGGATGGGTATCCGGTGTTTCAACCCACCGAGGGTCCCTGCACTTTTTGTGGGAGTTGCGCTCAATCCTGTCCCACGGATGCCCTGGACATAGAACGCCTGCAAGATTGGCCGTGGCGCGCGTCGGTCGAAGCTGCGTCCTGCCTGTCTGTCAACGGTGTCAGCTGCCGAGTGTGTCAGGATAATTGCGATCAGAACGCCATCAGCTTCAGGCTGCAAATGGGTGGCCGCGCGGATCCATCTTTAGACCTCGACGCCTGCACTGGCTGTGGGTCGTGTATGGTGTCATGCCCGGTCGATGCCGTCACATTGAAACGCAAAACCATATCTCAAACGGAAGTCAGCCAATGAATATCTGCGGATGCCTTTTACATATCGCACCAGCGCAGGCACTGGCGGCGTCCGAGGCAATGAAAGGCACGGTCGGTGTCGAAATTCACGCCGAGGCCGAAGACGGCCGTTTCGTAATTGTTGTCGAAGACACGCCGACACGCCTTGCGTCCGAGATCATCATGGACCTGCACCAGATCCCCGGGGTGATTTCTCTGACGTTAACGTACCACCATTTCGAGGACACTGCGGACAGCCATCCGCATCCCGATGCCCCAAGCCAAACCACCAGCCGGAGGCCCACGCTATGACCATATCAGAAAATCGTCGGACATTCCTCAAGGCCTCAGCGGCCGCAGCGACGGCCTCTGCCGCAGGTATTCCTCTGGCCACTGGTCAGGCCGCCGCGCAGGTGGGCACTCCTGACATTCGCTGGGACAAGGCCGCCTGCCGGTTCTGTGGCACCGGCTGTTCTGTGCTGGTAGGTACCAAGGACGGGCGTGTTGTCGCCACTCAGGGTGACCCTGACGCGCCGGTCAATCGCGGGCTGAACTGCATCAAGGGCTATTTCCTGTCCAAGATCATGTATGGCAAGGATCGCCTGACCACCCCATTGCTGCGCAAGACCAACGGCGAATATGACAAGAACGGTGAGTTTGAGCCGGTCAGTTGGGACGAAGCCTTTGACGTCATGGCTGCCAAATGGAAAGAGGCGCTGGCCAAGAAGGGCCCGACCAGTGTCGGCATGTTCGGGTCAGGCCAGTGGACGGTTTGGGAAGGCTATGCTGCTTCGAAATTGATGAAAGCCGGGTTCCGGTCCAACAATATCGACCCCAACGCGCGGCACTGTATGGCGTCCGCGGTCGTGGGCTTTATGCGTACCTTCGGAATTGACGAGCCGATGGGTTGCTATGACGACCTGGAACACGCGGATACTTTCGTGCTGTGGGGATCGAACATGGCCGAAATGCACCCGATCCTGTGGTCGCGCCTGACCGACACGCGCCTGACCAAGCCGGGATGCGAAGTGCATGTTCTATCGACATTCGAACATCGCTCGTTCGAGCTTGCCGATAATGGCCTAGTGTTTAACCCGCAGACCGATCTGGCGATCCTGAATTACATCGCCAATTACATCATTCAGAACGGCGCGGTGAACGAAGAGTTTGTCAACAAACACGTCAACATCACCAAGACCGCCACCGATATCGGTTATGGTCTGCGCGATACAAACACGCTGCAGCAAGAGGCAGAGAACCCAAACTCGGGCAAGCTCGAGACGATCAGCTTTGAAGAATACGCCGAGGCGGTCGCGCCTTATACGTTGGAATACACAGCCGAACTGTCTGGCGTGCCCGCCGATAAACTTGGGAAGCTGGCGCAACAATATGCAGACCCGAACCGCAAAGTGATGAGCTTGTGGACCATGGGCTTCAACCAGCACACCCGCGGATCGTGGGTGAATTCGCTGATGTATAATGTACACCTGCTGGTTGGTAAGATCTCAGAACCCGGCAACTCGCCTTTCTCGCTGACCGGTCAGCCCTCGGCCTGTGGAACCGCGCGTGAGGTGGGCACGTTCGCCCACCGCCTGCCTGCTGACATGGTGGTGGCAAATGACGAACACCGTCAGATTTGCGAAACCGCCTGGAATATCCCGGCAGGTACTATTCCACCTAAGCCCGGGTTCCATGCTGTCTTGCAGCACCGGAAGCTGAAGGATGGTGAACTGAATGCCTATTGGGTGCAGTGCAACAACAACATGCAAGCGGCACCCAATATCAATGAGGAAGGTTACCCGGGCTATCGCAACCCGGAAAACTTCATCGCAGTCTCTGACCCTTATCCAACGGTCACGGCTGTCTCTGCCGATTTGATCCTGCCCACCGCCATGTGGGTCGAAAAGGAAGGCGCCTATGGCAATGCGGAACGCCGTACGCAGTTCTGGCGTCAGCAGGTGAAAGCGCCAGGTGAAGCAAAATCGGACCTGTGGCAATTGATGGAGTTTTCGAAGCGCTTCACCGTTGAAGAGGTTTGGGATGAAGAGCTGCTGGCCAAGATGCCCGAACACCGCGGCAAGACGATGTATGATGTGCTTTACGCCAACGGATCGGTGGATAAGTACCCCCTAGCCGAAACTGCGGAAGGCTTTGACAACGACGAATCCGAGCATTTTGGGTTCTACGTTCAGAAAGGCCTGTTTGAGGAATATGCCGAATTTGGCCGTGGCCACGCACATGACCTTGCGCCGTTCGAAACCTATCACCAGGCGCGTGGGTTGCGCTGGCCGGTCGTAGACGGGCAAGAAACCCTTTACCGCTTCCGCGAAGGGTACGATCCGTATGTGCCCGAAGGCGCGGATGTTAAATTCTACGGTCACAAGGACGGCAAGGCAAAAATCATCTTTGCCCCCTACGAACCCGCCGCAGAAGAGCCGGACGAAGAATATGATCTGTGGCTGTCGACCGGTCGCGTGCTGGAACATTGGCATTCAGGCTCGATGACACGCAGGGTGCCGGAACTGCACCGGGCCTTCCCGTCGGCAGTTGTCTATATGCATCCACAAGACGCCAAGGATCGCGGCCTGCGCCGCGGGCAGGAAATCGTGTTGTCGACCCGCCGTGGCGAGGTCACCAGTCGGGTTGAGACACGCGGGCGCAACAAGGTGCCGCGCGGCTTGGTCTTTATGCCGTGGTTTGATGAACACCAGTTGACCAACAAGCTGACGCTGGATGCAACCTGTCCGCTGTCGAAGGAAACCGACTACAAGAAATGCGCTTGTAAGGTCGAGCGCGCGTAATCGGCACGGATCGCAAAGGTAATCCCCATGCCACTCGCCGAGACACCTCTTTCGCCGAAACGTCGCCGCTTCCTTCAGGATACGGCTCGTGCGGCAGGCGGCTGTATGGTCGCCGGATCACTGCTGGCCTGGCTGGCCCGCGACGCCCGTGCATTGTCGGCCGAGGCTTTGCGCCCCCCCGGTGCGCTGCCAGAGCGGGAGTTCTTGTCGGCCTGCATTCGCTGCGGGCTGTGTGTGCGAGACTGCCCCTATGATACCTTGAAACTGGCCGAGCTTGGGTCGGATGCCGGGGCGACGGGCACGCCATATTTTACCGCTCGCGATGTGCCTTGTGAAATGTGCGACGACATCCCTTGTGTTGCCGCCTGCCCGACCGGTGCGCTAGATCCCAAGTTGGATAACATTGACGATGCCAAAATGGGCGTCGCGGTTTTGGTCGATCAGGAAAACTGCCTGAACTTCCTGGGATTGCGGTGTGACGTTTGTTACCGTGTCTGCCCCGTGATAGACGAAGCGATCACGCTGGAAACAGCGCATAACGCCCGCTCGGGCCACCATGCGATGTTTATCCCAACCGTACATGCCGACCGCTGCACCGGCTGTGGCATGTGCGAAAAAAGCTGTGTTCTGCCAGAAGCCGCAATCAAGGTATTGCCGGCACGTCTTGCGCGGGGCAGCAGCGCGGATCATTACCGCAAAGGTTGGGAAGAAAAAGATGCCAAGGGCGCGCCGGTTGTTGAAGGCATAATCGACCTGCCCGACCGCCTGCCCGGCCCGGGGGTCGACAACCTGATCGCACCGGGTGGTTTTGAACCCGGCTATGATCTTCCAGGGGTGGGACAATGACCATCCGCACACATATGCCCATAGGCCAAGAAACCGTGGCGGTCAAAGGCTGGGTCGGCGCGCATAAATACCTGATACTGCGCCGTATCAGTCAGCTGTTCTTTCTGGTCCTGTTCCTGTTGGGACCCTGGTTCGGCATCTGGGTCGTAAAAGGTACCTTGGCAGGATCGCAGACCCTGGGTGTACTGCCGCTGACGGACCCATTCATACTATTGCAAAGCATCATCGCCGGGCATTGGCCGGCGATGACCGCTTTTATTGGCGGCTTGATCGTCGTGGTGGCCTATGCGCTGGTCGGAGGCCGCGTCTATTGCTCGTGGGTCTGTCCGATCAACCCAGTGACCGACGCCGCCAACTGGTTGCACAGGCGGTTGGATTTGCCGAAAGGTTGGCAACCTAAACGGCGCACGCGGTTGTGGATATTGGCCACCGTGCTGATCGTCTCGGGTCTCACCGGCGTGATCGCATGGGAGATTATCAACCCAATCACCATGCTGCATCGCGGACTGATCTTTGGGGCCGGTTTTGTCTGGGCCATGGTCGTTGCGATCTTTGTCTTTGATGTGCTTGTCGCCCGTCACGGCTGGTGCGGCCACATATGCCCGGTCGGTGCGTTTTATGGCCTGATCGGCACCAAAAGCCTGTTACGGGTCAGCGCGGTTAACCGCTCGGCCTGTGACGATTGCATGGCTTGCTACGCCGTCTGCCCCGAAAACCACATCATTTCGCCCGCGCTGAAGGGCAAGCCGGGTGCCACGCCGCTGATCCTGTCAACCGACTGCTCAAACTGCGGTCGCTGTATCGATGTCTGTGCAGTTGATGTCTTCAAATTTACTCACCGGTTCGACGACCAAGTCGCCGCACCTTCCGATCCAGTTCCCGCGCCTGAACCGAGCGTAGCCAGACCTATTTAAGGGAGTGCCGAGATGAACAAGCCAATCCTCACAGGTGTCGTCGCCCTGATCCCCGTTATATTCCTGAGCGGGTTCGTCCTTGCGCAATCTGCGCCGGTGCAAACCCTGCGTGGCGCCGAGGTGGATGAACCCATTCCGTTGGACCGGATTCACAAGAACGTGGAAGGACGGATGCAGCGCAACTATCGCCAGCAACCACCGCTTGTCCCCCACTCGATCGAGCAATACCAGATTGACGTGCGCACCAATCAATGCCTGTCCTGCCATGACTGGACCAAAGCCGGGGAACGCAATGCGCCGACCCTGTCGATGACCCATTATCTGGATCGTGACGGCAATGAGTTGGATCACATCGCCGGGACCCGTTATTTCTGCAACCAGTGCCACGTGCCTCAGGCAGATGCGCCTGCGTTGGTCGACAACGTGTTTGAACCCTCGTCCGGCAATTAATCCAACGCATGTCTGAAAGGAGCACCAAGATGGCAGACTCCCCCGAAAACCGCGGTTGGATCCGCCGCCTCTGGAACGCGATCTGGACCCCGGCTGTTATGTTCAGCTCGGGCTTTCTGATCCTCGCCGGGTTTCTGGCCGGTATTCTGTTCTGGGGTGGGTTCCACTGGACATTGGAACTGACCAATACCGAGGAATTCTGTACCTCGTGCCACACGATGGAAACCAATCTGGGCGAATACCGCGAGACGATCCACTATAACAACCACTCCGGTGTCCGCGCGATCTGTTCTGACTGCCACGTGCCACATGAATGGAACCACAAGATCAAGGCCAAAATCATGGCTGTTAAAGATGTCTATCACGAGCTTGCCGGAACCATCAGCACGCCTGAGAAATACGAAGCGCATCGGCTAAGTATGGCTTCGGCGGTCTGGAAAAAGATGAAGGCCTCTGATAGCCGCGAGTGCCGCAACTGCCATAACTTTGACTATATGGATTTCACCATTCAAGAAGCACGCGCTGCATCGGAACATCAGCGGGCAATTGACAACAACATGACCTGCATCGACTGCCACCAAGGCATCGCACACAGCCTGCCGCAGGGTTATCAGGAAGAATACCAGAAAATCACCGATGCGTTGGCTAATAAATCTGCAGGTAACTTGCAACAACAGGTTGCTGACGGCAGCACAGAAATCCGGTCATACCTGACCATACAGTCGGACTGAAAAGGGGTAAGTTATGCTGGAACTTCTGGGAACAATCGGAGGCAACATCATCGGCCTTCCAGGCATTCTGGGCATTGCGCTTGGCATGATGACGCGCCGCCTCTGGTTGGGGGCCATGATGGGCGGTTTGATCGGCATTGTTGGGACGCTGCTGTTTGCCCATTGGGACTTTGCCAATGTTGCAACGACCGAACTTCTGATCGCCATTGTTGTGGGTCTGTGTGCTGGAACACTGGGTTCTGCGATCCGTATCAAAGGGGCAACGGTCTAACAGAAAGACCGGAGCGTGCTGGGCAATGGCGGCTTAGTGATTGGTCCTTTACCCGACGCTCTGGGGTAGATAGCGGCTAGGTGCAGAAGGGATCTGATGGAATGGACATCCCCTGATTTCTCATCTGATAAGATTTGGAGATGGAAGCCGTCAGAACCATCGAGCAATCCGTGCCGAGGGACCATTGCTCGCGTTGGTGTAGATTTTCAGCTGCAGCCCACGCGCCACTGGAGCATTCGACCACGCCTTGCAATGGACCGGTATTACGACATCTAGCTGCAATAAAATAGATATCATATCAAACCCTTAAAGATAGTGTTTCAGCCAAATTGATTCAGGCAAGTAGGCCTCAATGAGTCCACTGCAGATTGATTCCATATCTTATTGCGCACAATGGCGCCCCTAAGCGCGTAATCCTAGGAACCATGATTGGCCTGGCAAGATCCGGGCTCTGCTTGTACTACTCCCACCATTTTGTACTGCGCAAAAAAACAACCTGTTCTGGCGCAAAAAGTAACAGCGCAGCCCGCACCGCCGCACTTGTTTTAGGGCCAGCAGGATTTGGACAAGCCAAACGCCTCTGGCCATCTGGGGTGAGACGCTGCCTTTCCCCTCGGGCAACCCTATTAGACAACACCGTGTCCTCGGCTGCGCCTGCGGGCCGCACCACTATTGTCGAATAGCATTGCCTCGCCTCCATCCGCGTTCGCCACTTGGCAGATCAGCAGGAACAGCCGCCTTCGTTGTCTGATCTGCAAATCAGCCCTGATTTTCCCAAATGGGAAATCAGGATCAATGAAATCGGTCTTAGTGCTGGATGAAGGAAGTGAACCGAAAATTGCATGGTTCTGCCACCAGCGACAGCTAAGCTATTGATTTTGAATCAACTGGATTTTCTGAAACGCACAAGTTTTACCATTTACGACTCAAAGTATTGCCATCAAATCAGAGTAGTCAGAGTGCCTCCACCAGTCTTCAGTGCGACTTCTATAGGTGAGGCACCTATCTTTGATCGACTCCCACCAAATCGGAATAGGAACGCTCGCCGCGAGTGATTTGTCGTTTGAGGATGTTCTTTGCAGCTTTTACTTTACCCTCGCTCAGAAGCGCCGTGATCGCTTGATGCTCCTGGAACGACTTCTTCGTTCGATCAGAACGCTTGGACAGATGAGTCCGCATGGTTTGGACGATGTCGCCGACTTTTTGGTAACCATCACTCAAATAGCTGTTTTTGCAGTACCTGAAAAAGGCGTGGTGAAATTCTGCATCTAGTTCCAAGTACTGCTCGAATTCATCTGCTTCCCGCGCTTCAGACATCTTCGATACAGTATCTGCAAGTTCATCAAGCAGAGCGTTACCATTTTCTTTGACTGCCTGCTCCATAGCAGCAGCTTCGAGGATGAGTCTGTATTGGCAAAGCTGCACCACATCCTCTTGAGAAAGAGAGAATACAAAAGCTCCTCGATGAGGAAAGATCTGAACGAGCCCCTGAAGATTCAAAGCCGATAGCGCTTCGCGAATCGGAGTTTTGCTGATGCCCATGGCATTTGACAGCTTCACTTCCGGCAACGATTCACCCAATTGAAACGTGCCATTGATAATGCCTTTTCGGATGTGCTCTTCAGCAGTTTTACTCAACGAATCCGGTCGCTTAATCTGCAAAATCTCGGTCATTTTCACTTCGTCCTATTTCGTCTCTCTAACACAATAGCACATGTACGCTTGATTTCTATATTATATCTGATATCTCAGATAATAGATATAAAATAACCAAATCCGTGGGAGGATACCTTGTTCAAGAAATCAACATTGGCGCTTGGCGTCGTCATGTCAGCCGGGCTTGCTTTTGCAGCATCCGCTGAAACAGTCATTAAGGTTGGGCACGGCGCAGCAGAAGCGTTTCATATGCATCGCGCGCTACTGAAATTTGAAGAACTGGTCGAAGCTGGCTCGAATGGTGAGATCGACGTACAGATTTTCCCCTCGTCGCAGATGGGCCCGGACCGCGAGATGATCGAAGGTGTTCAAACCGGTGTTCTTGAAATGGCCATTCCCCCGTCTTCGTTCTTCGCAGGTTGGGATCCGGCCTTTGCAGTGATCGAACTTCCCTACATGTATGCTTCCAAAGACATCGCCTTTGATGTTCTTGATGGTGAGGCCGGTGAAGGCATGCTTGCACGTGTCGAAAACCAGGGATTGGTCGGTCTTGGCTGGCTTGAATTGGGAGTACGCAATGTGACCAACAATGTCCGCCCAGTTGCAACCCCCGCAGATCTCGAGGGTGTCAAGCTGCGCACGATGAAAGTTCCAGCACATGTGGCAACCTTCGAAACTCTCGGCGCCAACCCAACGCCGATGAACTTTGGCGAGGTTTATTCTGCCCTCCAGCAAGGCGTGATCGACGGGCAGGAAAACCCCCTGGCGATCATTACTTCGCAGCGTTTTTACGAAGTGCAGAAATACCTTTCGACCACGGGCCATGTCTTTGCGGTCTACATGCCGGTCGTCTCCAAGCCATTTTTTGACTCGCTGCCTGCGGAGCATCAGCAACTAATCCGGGACTCGATGGCTGCCGCACGTGACTATCAGGCTGAACTGGTCGCCAGCGAAGATGCGGAGCAGTTGGAACAGATCCGTGCCGCTGGTGTCGAGATTCTGGAGCTGACTGCAGAGCAGAGACAAGCCTTTGCCGACAAAACAGAAAGCGTTCGTCTTCAATATCGCGACGAAGTTGGCGCCGAAGCCTACGACGCTTGGGTCGCGGCGGTGTCCGCAGCAAGCGGAAGCTGACCCACGGTTTACTCAGCCAATCCGGGCACCCGTGCCAAGCAGGTTCGGGCGCCCCTTTCGTTCAAGGGGAGGTGAACGATGTCGGTGATCAAATGGATCGATATGAACGCGGAAAAGGTCCTAGCCAGTGCGCTACTAGCCGCGATTGTCGTGTTGATTTTTGGCAACGTGTTCATGCGCTACATCATGAATGCCTCTCTTTCATGGGGAGAAGAGCTAACGCTTTGGCTGTTTGTCTGGTTCGTCTGGCTTGGCGTCAGCTATGCCTTCCACACCGGCGATCATGTGCGCATTACAGTCCTGCGCGATGTCCTGAGCGAGCGGGCAAGGCTATACGCGGATGTTGTGATCGCGCTTCTTGTCCTTGGATTCCTGATCGTTCTGACAATTGAATCTATCAAGCTGATCCGGCAACCCTTTGTGGCCAGCCAAACCTCAGTTGTTTTGGGGCTGCCAATCCCGATCCTGTATGCCTCAGCGCCGGTCGGTGCAGGCTTATCCGCGATCCGCGTCACTCAACATTTGATCCGAACCCTGCGTCTGATCGCAGGAACCAAAGCGTGAGGAACCCGGCATGCTTGCAACAACGCTTTTCCTGACGCTTTTCGCTCTTCTGCTCTTCAGCGTACCAATTGGCATCTGCCTAGGTCTTGCGACCATGACCGTAATGGTCTTCGTGGATGGCACGCCACCCATGGTTTTGCTGGCACGATCAGTGGTGACAGGCGCGGACTCGTTTCCCCTGATAGCTGTTCCTCTATTCATTCTGGCAGGCGACCTGATGCAGCACGGTGGAATGTCGCGCCGTCTGGTTGGGTTCGCCAATGCACTGATAGGTCATATCCGGGGCGGGCTGGCTTATGTGAACGTGCTCGCCTGTGTGTTCTTTGCCGCCATATCCGGGTCGTCCCCTGCAACCGTCGCCGCCATCGGATCAAACATGATCCCCGAGATGGAAAAGGTCGGCTATACGCGCAAATTCAGCGGCGCATTGACGGCGTCCTCGGGGATGATCGGCGTGATGATCCCTCCAAGCATCCCCTTCATCATCTATGGCGTTACTGCTGAGGTTTCGATCGGCAAGCTGTTCCTTGCGGGTGTTGTTCCCGGCATCCTCTTTGCCCTCATGTTCATGTTGGTCGCCCGTGTCCTGCTGCGAAAGGATGAGGTTGTTCAGCAATCGACAACCACGTTCTCAGGCCCGGGTGTTTGGCAGAGCTTCCGGTCTTCGATCTGGGCACTTCTGGTGCCTGTAATCATCCTCGGCGGCATCTACAGCGGTATCTTCACCCCGACCGAAGCCGGTGCGGTGGCCGTGGTTTATGCCGCCTTCATCGGCATCGTCGTCTATGGCGACATCACCCTGAAGGACCTGCCAGAGGTTTTGGCGGGCAGTGCAAAGACGAGCGGCACAATTCTGATATTGGTGATCATGGCGACCGCCTTTGGCAGACTGATCACGCTTGCAAGAATCCCGACAGAACTCGCCACAACGATCACCAGCCTGTCCGACAATCCGATCATTATTCTGTTGTTGATCAATCTGCTTTTGCTGGTGATCGGCATGTTCATGGAGACGATATCGTCGATCATCATCATGACGCCGATCCTGTTGCCGGTTGCAACCGCGCTGGGTGTCGATCCGATCGTCTTTGGCGTCATTCTGACGGTCAATCTGGCCATCGGATTCTGCACGCCACCTTTGGGCGTAAACCTGTTCGTGGCCAGCAGCATTTCAAAGGTTTCCATCGAAAGCCTCAGCCGGGCAATCCTGCCATTCTTTGCCGGCATGCTGATACTGTTGATGTTCATCACCTATGTGCCGGCAATTTCCCTAGCCTTGCCATCCCTTTGGTGACCGGCTGCGGCGCTTCAAACGTTAGACAACAAAACCAGAGGACCCGGATGGATCTGGACCTATCCCACCCGTCGATAGAAGACCTTCGGAAAACCGCGCGAAAGCGCATCCCGAAGTTTGCCTTCGAATACCTCGACAGCGCGACCGGCCGGGAGCTGGGGTTGAAGGTCAACCGGGACGCACTTGATGCCATCGGATTCATGCCGCGTGTTCTATGCGGCCGAACAAAGGCCGATCTGCAGACTACACTGATGGATAAAACATATGATCTGCCTTTCGGAATAGCGCCTGTGGGCATGTCCGGCCTGATGTGGGCGGGTGCAGAGCGGATGCTTGCAAAGGCGGCGGTCGCTCACAACATTCCGTTTTCGTTGTCCAGCGTGGCAGTAGCATCGCCGGAAGATGTGGCGCCCCACATTGGCCACAATGGATGGTTTCAGCATTACCCGGTGAACTCCGGTGAATTGCGCCGCGCCATGCTGCCGAGGATTAAGGCAGCGGGATTTCATACGCTGATTATCACGGTGGACGTTCCAGAAGAGAGTCGGCGCGAACGACAACGCCGCGCCAATCTGACGGTGCCTCCAAAAGCTGACTTACGCACTCTGTTAGAAATGGCTTCACGTCCCGCATGGTGCCTCGCACATCTGCGCGAGGGCATCATGCCACGTATGCGGTTCTTTGACGATTATGTCCCCACACGCGGGCGCGAAAGCTTTACCCACGCGGGCGCCTTGATCCGTGGGATTCCGGATTGGGAGTACCTGCGCGAGTTACGACAGGAGTGGGAAGGCAATTTGATCGTCAAGGGTGTCCTGCGGCCTGAAGATGCTCAAAAAATGGTAACCGAGGGCGTGGACTGCATTTGGGTATCCAACCACTCTGGGCGGCAATTCGAAGCCGGGCCCGCCGTGATTGATCAATTGCCGGGTATTCGCGAAGCGGTCGGTACAGACATGCCACTTATCTACGATTCCGGCATTGCCTGGGGGTTGGACATAATGCGCGCCCTGGCGAAAGGTGCAGATTTCGTCATGGTCGGACGCGCCTTTCAATATGCTGTCGCAGCGTTTGGAGCGCGAGGGGTCGACCATCTCGTTCACATCCTGAAAGCAGACATTGAGGCCAATATGAGTCAGTTGGGCGCTGAAAACCTCGACAACTTGGCCGAGCACCTTCTCAAGAGTGGCTAATCACCCTTCGCTAAGCACCGCGTATCACACACACCCGCTCGTCGCCTCGTCAAGCAATCCATTAACGATCAGATCCGCAGTTGAACGCGAACAAGCCATCGGCAGGTTATAGACCGTCGCCAGGCGGGTCAGAGCTTTAACATCAACATCGTGCGGCATTGGTGACAAAGGGTCGACAAAGAAAATCAATGCATCCAGTTTCTCTTCACAGATCATAGCGCCGATCTGTTGATCACCCCCGAGCGGTCCACTTTTCAGGCAAGTCACATTCAGCTCTGGAAAGGCCTCTTTTAGTCGACCGCCGGTTGTCCCTGTCGAAAAGATTTGCACGCCGAACAGGCGAGACTGTTGTAGACCCACCCATTCAACGATTTCGTCCTTTCGCGCATCATGAGCCACTAGCGCGAAACGCGGCGCATCACCGGATGAATTGTTCAACGTAGTCTTCTCCAAGTCCTACTTCCGCAAAGTGTTTTCGGCACAGATCAATCTTGGTAAAGACATCTTCGTAGCCAGTAACCTTGCCCCACGGATCAACATAGCACATCACGCCATTGACCTGAAAATATGTGACCATCTCTTCGACATCGTCCGGGACGACCAAAGTATGCGTCTCACCCGGCGGCTCAAAGACATAACCCCCTTCTTCCGCCACCCAATCGTGTTCCAGGTAATGCCAACGCCCTTTCAAGACAAAGCCGTGGACAGGTTGCGGATGGCGGTGCCGTGAAAGAACACCAGCTTTGCGCACTTTGAGAAGGTTCATCCAATAGCCTTGCGAGCGGTTCAGACAGAGCGGCCGGAACCAGACGTTTTCAGCCTGCGGAACCCATAGCCTGTCGTCTTCGCTCATCGCGTTCGGGATCACGATCTCTTCTTGCGCATCCTTGGGGAACGGCAATTGATAAGGCATTCGGGCGGTGTCGTCGTCATTCATTGATATTCCTCACATAGCGAGATAGCCGCCATCGACCGGATAGATCGATCCGGTCACAAAGCTGGCATTTTCACTTAAAAGCCATTGCACAAGCGCGCCGACCTCTTCGGGTTTTCCCCAGCGTTTCATCGGCGTGCGCGCCATGATTCCGGCTGTTCGCGCGGAATCTTCCCGCAGACCTTGGGTCATCTCTGTTTCGATCCACCCCGGCGCGATGGCGTTGACCCGGATGCCGTCTTCGGCCCAGCGACCTGCAAGCGCCTTGGTTAATTGTGCAACGCCGCCCTTGGAAGCGGAATAGGCTGGAACCAAAGGCCCACCAAAGATGCTGAGCATGGAGGCGGTATTGACGATGGCCCCATCTGTTTCCGCCAGCAAAGGATGTACGGCGAGGCAGCAGCGCATCGTACCGGTCAAGTTCACATCAAGCACCTTGGCAAATACGTCGATGTTGTATTCTTCTTCACGCATAAGAATACCTGCGCAGTTCACCAAAGCATCAAGACGCGTAAGATCGCTAAACACCGTATCGACGGAGACCTGATCAGTCACATCCAGGGTCTGTACCTTGATCCCGTTCTGGGGCACGAACGCATCCAACTCGGATTGGGACGCAGATGCAGCGATGACGGACCAGCCTGCCTCAGCCAGCGATCGCGCGACACCCGCACCGATCCCTCGTGTACCGCCCGTAACAAGGGCCTGTTTCATCCAAGTTCCTCCAATACACTGGTGAAGGCGCGCGCGCGCCTGTCGATATCATCCAATGTATAGCTCGGTTTGAACAGTGCGGAGCCCAGCCCATATCCATCTGCACCCGCAGCATGATACGACGCCATCGTATCCGGCGTTATGCCACCTACCGCAGCGACGACTGCGTCTGCAGGCAATACGGCGCGCATAGCCGCTATGGCAGCGGGGGGCACCATTTCCGCCGGAAAGAATTTGAGCACCGAGGCTCCGATTTCCAATGCCGCAAAGGCCTCGGACGGGGTCATGACGCCCGGACACCAAATCAGACCCCGTGCGACAGCCGCGCGCCCGACGTCCGGATTCATATTGGGTGATACGATGATGCGCCCGCCCGCATCTGCGGCCGCCGCGACCTGATCCGTGGTCAACACTGTGCCAGCGCCGACTATGGCTTGAGCGCCATGTTTCGCAACGATCTGCGATATCGAGTCCAGCGAGTCCGGTGAGTTGAGCGGCACTTCAATAATCCGAAACCCGGCATTGAAGAGCACATCAGACACCGGGCGCGCATTTTCTGGTGCCAGCCCCCGCAAAATCGCAATCAGCGGATTTGCCGCAAGCGCTGCAGTAAGGTCAATCATCCGAGTAACCCCGCAGCGCGTGCGATCAGGAAATGCCCCTTTGCCACTATATCAACTGGCGCGCGACGACTTTCGAAACCGGCTATTCGAAGAGCAATTTCGTAGCGGTCTGACAAATCGCTACGTCCTACAACAGTGATTGTCCCAACTTCGTTCAATTCACCCGTTGCAGCAGCTACTTCGGTACCGATCAACAAACCTGACATGTAGTCAGCCGTTGCAACCTTTGGAATTTTGCCCATGAGAGGAAGAGTCCGGACATGGAAAAGGCTGTGCAGCAGGTTCGACGTTCCATCGAGGCCGGCTTTTACACCCATTGTGAACGCCTCCTCACTGAAGGTATCGTCCTTCATCAATGTCCCGAGGATTGTGTGCCCTTTCAGCGCAGAGAAGATCTCACCCGTCATGTAAGTCGAAAAATCCACGATTTTCCCGCCTGCAACCTGAACCCAT
This sequence comes from Ruegeria sp. CDSA236, assembly GCF_059611285.1. Taxonomy (NCBI): domain Bacteria; kingdom Pseudomonadati; phylum Pseudomonadota; class Alphaproteobacteria; order Rhodobacterales; family Roseobacteraceae; genus Ruegeria; species Ruegeria sp. CDSA236. Next base: position 264,975 of record NZ_JBXWPG010000004.1, on the reverse strand, counting down.
TTGCTGTGAGTTCCCGGCATCACAAACGTACCTTCGCTTAAGCCCAGCGAAGAGGCCCCAATGATCTGGGTTTCTTCGCCGCGCATGACGTCCGGACATCCGGCATGTTCGGTCGAAGCACCCGTTACAAAGTGAATGCGTGCTCCACTGGTTGCGTCATGAGGGACCAGAGCCCGTGCAAGACCGCCCGCGCCGAGCGGCATTTCGGCATAGCGCGTTTCAACCCAGCCATTGCGGCTGGTAATCATGCCAGATGCCAGGATAGGCAGGTTTGCCTTGGCAACCCAAGGGCCGATAAGACGATCAAGAACCGACTCAAAGGTTTGACCCGCAACCTGCATTATGCCTTCAGGCGACGAGACCCCGTCGATCACCTCGCCCTCTGCTCCAATGAGAAAAGCACGGAACGATGAAGTGCCCCAATCGACGCCGATCAGCGCTGGCTCAGATGCGACCGAATTCATTCAGCAGATCCTCGACGGTTTTGCCTTGGGCCACCCATTTACGGGTTTCCTCCTCACGGTCAGCTTGCTCTTGAGCAAGGCGCACGGTTTCTTCGGCGATTTCCTGTGGAATCACGACGACACCCATCAGATCAGCTACGATGAAATCGCCAGGATTCACGACGACGCCTCCGCAGGCAATTGGCACATTGATCGAAAGCTCTTCTTTACGTTCTGAGAACATCGTGTGCGTCCCACGCGGCGTGATCGCACGCGTCCAGATTGGCCAGTTGATGTCTTCCAGTTCGTCTGTGTCGCGCCCGGTGCCATCAACGATCATGCCGCGGATGCCACGGTTCTTGGCGAGACCGCCCATTAAACCGCCGCAAACTGACGTTTGACGATCACCACCCGCGTCCACGACGATCACATCCCCGGGTTGTCCCATTTCAAGCGCTTTCAAAGGGTCCACCAGATCGCCTTTTGAAAGCTGAACCGTCACGGCTTGGCCTGTCACCTTGGCGCGGAAAGCTGGCTTGATGGCGCTATCCATCACACCAGTTCGGTATTGCACATCCGCGAAAATGGCTGCGGCAGAGTACGCCTCTAACACCTTGTCGAATTTCTTGAGCAGTTCCGGGCTTCTTTCAAAATCATTGAAAACCCTAAGGTCCGTGCTGACTTCTGGCATTCTATTCTCCTATTATGCGGTAGATACAGCCAATGCGTCAGCATTGACGGTGTAGTCGGGTTTTTGCCCTGTCAGGACCTTGGCCACTTGCGTGGCCGCGGTGACCCGCGCTGCGTGTATGGATTCCTCGGAATAGTAGGCTGAATGCGGCGTCACGAGGACGTTGGGCAATGTGAACAGCGGGTTGTCATTGGGCGTCCAATTTGCACGCTTGGCGGGTTCTTCTTCGGGGTCGTCGAGCCCCGCTGCGGCCAGACGACCCTCTGTCAGCGCCCGGAACAGCGCCTTGTTGTCAACTGTGGGCCCGCGCCCGGTGTTCACAAGTATCGCGCCCGGTTTCATGGCGGAGAATTCGGCGTCAGACAGAAAGTGATGCGTATCCGGCGTCATCGGTGCCTGCATCAGGACATAGTCAGATCGTGCCAGCAACTCGGGTTTGCTCACCAACTCGACCCCAAACTTCGCGGCTACTTCTCGGGGTAAAAACGGATCAAATGCAATGACGGTAACCCCGAAGGATTGCGCCCGCGCGACGATGGCTTGCCCGATTTTACCCAGCGAAACAACACCCATCGTGCGTCCGCGCAGACGGTAAACAGGCTGCCCACTTTGCCATTTCCAAACCCCCGCATGCGTGGCCCGATCATAGTCCGGCAGCTTGCGAGCCAAGGTGAGCCAAAGGGCAATCGCGTGATCGGCGACTTCCTCGGTACAGTAGTTTTGCACGTTGGTGACCAGAATGCCTTTGTCCGTCGCCGTGCCGACATCAACGATATCCACGCCAACACCATATCGCGCGATGACCTCGCACTTTTGCATCCGCGTGATTGTTTCTTTCCCGATCCGAGCGTATTGATTCATCATCGCAGCGCAATGCGGCGCGACATCGAACAGGTCTTCCTGACGCTTGGCCTGAAGCGCGATCACTTCGGCACCGGCGGCTTCCAGGATTTCCTTCTCAACGGAGACGTCACCAAAATCGTAATCGGTGATCACGACCTTGGGTTTGTCCGTTTTAGGAGCAATGCTAGCGAGATCAGTCATAGGCACCCGCCGAATAGGTCAATTCGTACGAGTGACTGTAGAGCTCAAAGATATTCCCAAACGGATCTTCCATATAGACCATGCGATAGGGCTTTTCGCCGGGGTAATACTTACGCACCTGTTCCATGCGCTGGCGGCCCCCCAGATCTTCAATGATCTTGATGCGACCTTCCAAATCCTCGTCCTGCACGCAGAAATGGAACAAGCCTCGCCGCCAGTATTCAAACGGGCGCTCCTCTTCGACAGTTTTCGGGAATTCGAACAACTCGATGCCGACACCATCCCCCATCGACAAATGGGCGATGCGAAAACTTCCCCAGCCTTCTCCGAACACATCATCGCACATCTGACCGATGGCGCTTTCGTCGTGTAGTACTTCGGTTGGCTCCATCAACACGTAGAGACCAAATGCTTTGGAATAGAACTCCACGGCTTTTTCCAGGTCTGGAACCGTGATGCCGATATGAGAGAATGTAAGAGCGGCCATGGCAGGCTCCTTCTGTTAGCAGTTAAAGAATGTTACGTACGATGCCGCCTTCGATCCGGTGCGCAGAACCATTGGAGGCAGTGCTGGCCGAGATTGTGACGATCATGCGGGCGACCTCGTCTGGCTGGACGAAGCGTTGAATAAGGGAGGTTGGCTCATCCGATTTGAAGTAATTGTCGACGATCGTGTCGAGCGGATCACCTTTTTGATCGGCGAGGCCGTCAAAGTAGGCCTCGACACCTTCGGTCCAGGTTGGACCGGGCAGGATTGAGTTAACCCGGACTTTCGTCCCTTTTGTCAACTCTGCCATGCCACGCGTGAGACCTAACATGGCAGTTTTAGTAACGGAGTAATGCACCATCTGGGGTAGAGGTTTGACCGCTGCTTCGCTGGCCATGTTTATGATGGACCCTTCCCCCCGGCGTAGCATCTCGGGCAGGAAAATCCGGCTCATCCGAACGGCGGACAGGACGTTGATGTTGAAGTAATGCATCCAGTCGTCATCGGTCAGATCCTCAAACGGTTTGACCGAAAAGATGCCGACATTGTTGACCAGCACATCAACTGTACCGCGCGCTTGCGCGAAATCCGCCAGAGTATCCGCATCAGCGGTTTTTGTTAGGTCGGCCGCAATGCCTTCAACCTCGCCCAGAGATGACAGGTCATCGACGCAGGCGGACACTTCCGCCTCGGTTAGGCCATGCACGATGACCCGGGCGCCTTCTTCCAGGTAAAGCCGGGCAGTGGCTTTGCCGATACCGGAACCTGAACCGGTCACCAGGACCAGCTTATCCTTGAGACCTAGATCCATCTCAAGCCTCCTTCTTAACGTTTGATGATTGCTGCGATGACGAGCGGCCGAACATGCGCCCCATCAACGTAGAGATTTCCGCGCGCCACATATCTATTCCAACGGCCATCAAGATGATCAGGCCCAGCACGATGTTCTGAACAGAAGATGGTGCGGCGTTCAGGTTCAGACCATTCTGGACGATAACGATTGTCATCGCTCCCATCAGCGTGGCGAGGATGTTGCCACGCCCGCCTGCAAGACTGGCGCCCCCAACTACAGCAGCAGCAATGGCCTGCAGTTCCAGCGTCTGGCCATAGTTGGGCGAACCCGAGTTGAGGCGTGCTGACATCAGGATGGCCCCGACAGCCGTCATGAAACCCGCGATGACAAATGTCGTGGTCTGAACCTTACGGACGTTGATGCCCGTCAGAACGGCAGCGGCTGGGTTGCCACCCACGGCATAGATCTCGCGGCCGAGTTTTGTGAAGTTCATCGTGAACGCGGCAAGGGCATAGAAGAACACGAGGTAGAAGAACGGCAACGGAACGCCGAACAGCTTACCGTAAAAGATCGGCTCTAGCGCTGGATCCAGCGAAAAGATCGGCGAGCCGTTGTTGAAGGTCAGCGCAAGGCCTCGAAAGGCAATCAATGCCGCCAGTGTGGTGATGAACGACGGAATGCGCCCGTAGGCGGTTATCAATCCGATGAAAAGACCGAGCAACCCGCCAATAAAGAGAATGAGTGGCAGCGCCAAAACCAACGGAATACCGATGAATTTCAACAACTGCGCAAGGATCATGGTTAGCAAGGCCACCATCGACCCTGAACTCAGGTCAATGCCCGCCGCGAAAATCACGATGGTAGATCCAATTGCGATCAACGCCACAATGCTCACCTGCAAGGACAGGTTCGACAGGTTGCCTGGGTTCAGAAAGCGCTCTGTCGTAAGGGCGACAATCAGGGCGACGATCACCATGGCTGCAAATGGCCCAATCAATTGAGTGTCAAAAATCCGCTTCATGCGAAAGCCTCCTCAGGCTTGGAATGGGGAATGTCGGCGGAAGCGCGCACTAGATCGTCATGAGTAAGCTCAGATGCATCGACCGTGCGCGCGATTGTGCCATGTTGTACAACGGCAATCCGGTCACTCATCGCCAGCAGCTCGTCATGGTCCGAACTGATCAGGATGATCGATTTTCCCGCACGGGTGAGCCTGTTGATCAGCTTGTAGACGGCGATCTTGGCGCCAATATCGATCCCCTGTGTCGGCTCATCGAGGATCAGGATGTCCGAGGCAGAGAACAGCCAGCGCGCGATCACGATCTTCTGCTGATTGCCACCAGACAGGAAATTGACCGTTTTTTCTTCGGCCTGGGTCGAGATTTCTAGATCGCGGATCAGATCATGGGTGGCTTGATCTTCCACCTTAAGGTTCAAGACTCCGAACCGGCTTAGCTCGCCTAAAGACGCTGCAGTGACGTTCCCGCTTGCGCGGAAGTTGAAGAACAACCCGTCAAACTTGCGGTTTTCCGGAACGAGGGCCAATCCAGCACGGATCGCATCGATTTCCCGGCGGAAGTGAACCGGTTTGCCGTTCAGCGTTACTTGCCCGGCAATCAATTCGTCGGTCCCGAACAGCGCGCGCGCAATTTCTGTGCGGCCACTGCCCAAGACGCCACCCAAGCCTAAAACCTCGCCTCGGCACAGTGAAAACGAAACATCTTTCACACCTGATTTTGTGGCCAGACCGGACGCCTCCAGCACAATATCATCGGTGGCGTTCTGCTCTTTGGGATAATGCTCACCAATGTCTTCACCAACCATGGCGCTGACAATCTCAGAGACAGTGATCTTGGTCTCACCACTTGCGCGCACAACGCATCCGTTGCGTAAGATCGTCACTTCATCGACGATCCGCTCAACCTCATCCAGCCTATGAGAAACATAGAGGATGGCGGTGCCGCGTTCGCGCATATTTCGCAAAAGCTGGTGCAGGCGCTCAATCTCATCTTCGCCCAATGCCGCAGTTGGCTCATCAAGGATGATCATGCGGGCATCCATCGCGATGGCTTTCGCGATCTCGACCAACTGTTGCTCGCCTACCGACAGCGTACCGGTGATAGTTTCGGGTGAAACATCGACATCCATTTCCGCCAACACGCGGGCGGCTTCATCGTAGACCCTGGCCCAATCGATCACACCAAAGCGAGACCGAGGCATATTGCCAAGGAAGATGTTTTCGCCAACCGATAAGGTCGGCACGATCGAGAATTCCTGAAAAACTGTCGCGATGCCCAAATCGCGCGCCGCCTGCGGGTCGCTGATTGTGACAGACTTTCCATTGTACAGGATTTGGCCGCTATCTGGTTGCTGTACGCCGGACAAGGTTTTGATCATCGTGGACTTGCCACAGCCGTTTTCGCCCAGCAGCCCATGAATGGAACCGGGCATAAGCCGGATGCAGACCTTGTCGTTCGCCAAGACGCCGGGATAGGCCTTGGTAATATCGACAAACTCCCAAAGGGGCGTTGCGGGTGTCATTGCGATTGCCTCGACAAAAATGAAATTCGGCTGGTTTGCAACCCGGCAGCACGCACGCGCGCCACCGGGATGCGGGGAGATGGCTCAGTATTCTTTGGACGGTTGTGGGAAGAGCTTTTCAGGCTCTTGCAGCACACTGATCGCGCCATCCTTGTCCTCAATCGATGTGGGCGTTTCGATCCAGCCACCGGGATAAGACCCGTTAAGCGCATCAATAGTGGCGTGCATTGCCGCTTTACCCATCAGGAATGGTGAAGTGTTGACGGTTGCCGTGATGTTGCCCGCCGCGATCTCTTCAAGGCCGGACGTGTCGCCATCATTGCCCAATAGAACGATGTCATTACGGCCGAGTGCTTTCGCAGCAAAGGATGCTCCAATGATCATGTAGTCATTCGCAGCAAAGATCATGTCGAGATCGGGGTTCGACTGCAGGATATCCATGCCAGCTGTGTTGCCGCCTTCGACGTTCCATTTGCCATCGATGGATACAACGACTTCAAAGTTGTCGTTGCCCTCAATTCCGTCGAGAAAGCCACCGACCCGCTCGGTTGAGTGATACCCTGGCTGCCCTTCGATGATGCCGACCTTCAATGGTTGATCGCCATAGGTCTCGATGGCCCAATCAGCGATGGCCTGAGTACCATTGCGCTGAGAATACCCGACCACACCGTGGATTGGAGTCGGAAAGTTCGGGATGTCCGAGTTGATCATCAAAACAGCCATGCCCTTGTCAACGGCCTGCTTAAGTAGCGGCGCCGCAGCAAATTCATCATGCGTTCCAAAGATGATCGCATCCACATCCTGTGTCAGTACATCCTGGATCATACCCATCTGACCGTTGATATCCGCGCCAGACTGAGGCGCGAGCATGAAGACTTCGACCCCGGCCTCCGCAGCGACCGCTTTGATGCCCTCACCAATGGCGATGTAGTAGTTGAACTCGGTAGCCGGTGGCATATACGCGATCCGGAACGTGTCATTCTTGGGTTCAATCGCATCAATCGCAGCCTGTGCCCCGTCCTGCAACGGCACCGGTGTCGGATAGTTCTCGGCCATTGCGACCGTTGCCAGCGTGACGAACCCCGCGGCAAGCGTAGTGCTCATAAGCGTTTTCAACATTGTTTTCTCCTCCAGAAATTCGTTGGTTATCCGTTGAACGGCGTGTCGATCACGCCACGAATGCCGGGTTTCACGGCGAAGAGACCGCCGGATTCCGGTTCTTTTGATAAAGCGGCTTCGTCACTCATTAACCGCGATGTCGTGATGAAAAGCGTGTCCAGGTCTGGACCGCCGAATGCGCAACAGGTGGGCTTCCAGACCGGCACCTCAATCACGCGATTGATCGTGCCGTCGGGTGCAACGCGCACAACGCGATGGCCTTCCCATTCAGCATTCCAGACGCCGCCTTCTGCATCCACGCAGGACCCATCGGGCAGACCGGGTTCATCCTCGAAAGAAACATGCATCCGACGGTTCGAAACAGATCCACTATCAGTGTCGTAGTCGAACGCCACGATTTCCCGATCCGGGGTATCGGCAAAGAACATTGTAGATCCATCCGCCGTGAAGCAGGTCGAATTGGCGCAAGACACCCCTTCGATGATTGTGCGCACGTTCAGATCCGTGTCGACGCAAATAACCGACGAATCGGCATTACCCGAGACTTCGTTCATCCCACCGACAATCAACCGCCCCTGACGATCAGTCCGCCCGTCATTCAACCGCGTCTCCGCGTTATTCGACTCGAATCGGGTGACGAGGGATTCTTCTTTCATGGCTTGATCGAGCAAAACGACACGATCTGCATAAGCAACGATCAGCCCTCCAGAGATCCGCGGAGCAAAGCAACACACGCGTTCCGGCATCTTATGAGACGTGCTTTTCAAAGCTACAGGATCAAATGACCAAAGCGCGCTGCCTTCGATGTCGGTCCACCAGACAAGCCCATCGATGGGGTTCCAGAAAATCCCTTCCCCGTGCTGGTTCTTGCAGTCGACCACCAACTCTGCGCGCAATTTTTTGACCTCCACTATCGCTTTCTGATATCTGATATACCAGCTTGCCTAATCTGGTGTATCAGATATCTTGCATCTGGCAACACCTTTTTTGGAGATATCCCCAGATGGCCCTTGAGAGACCCAAATCATTGCGTGAACTCGCACTGGAGCATTTGCGGAACAGCATTATCGATGGCTCCCTGAAGATGGGTCAGGTTTTGTCGGAGCGAAAAATCTCCGAAGAACTGGGCGTGTCTAAGTCACCGGTCCGCGAGGCGCTCGCTCAACTGCGTGACGAAGGGTTGGTCAGTATCGAACCGCAAAAAGGCGCACGCGTGTTTTCTTTGTCTGAACCGGAAGTCACCCAAATCTGCGACTTTAGACAAGCGATCGAAACAGCCGCCTTCGAACTGGCATTGTCGCGTGACCCGGAAGGACTGGCCAGTGAAATGCAACGCGTCGTGACGGAAATGGAGCGAGAACGCAGGCGAGGCAACGAGAAAGGCTACCTTTCACTAGATACCACGTTTCATCAGTTGATCTTCGAACATGCCGGGAACGATTATTTGACGGCTAGCTATACCCGATACATCGGTAAGATTGCAGCACTACGAACCCACCTGGCGAAGCTGCCGCAGCACACCGAACTCTCTTTTGATGAACATGCGAAGATTGCGATTGCAGTGCGCGAAGGGGACATGGCCAAGATCAAGTCTCTTCTTACGGCACATATTGATCGCACGCGGCAGGCCTACAAGAGCGCTGCAATTGTTCTCGAAGGAGCCGCTGCGCCCTGACGCATAGAACAGCTGAGTTTTTGAAGGGGGGCGGGCCATATCGGCACCGCCCCTTTCTTGTTCCGCTTCACCGCTATCTCTTTTTGATTGACATCTGAGATATCAGATGCCAATCAAAAAGCGGGAGGAGCTTTGTATGACACCTGCAATGGAACATGGCGCACTGAGGTCACAGCCACTGATTCAACTGGAAGCGGCTGGCAAAAGCTTCGGAACGAATATTGTTTTGGACGGTGTCGACTTCGAGTTGAGACCCGGTGAAGTTCACGCGCTTTGTGGTGAAAACGGTGCTGGGAAATCCACCTGCCTCGGTCTTCTTTATGGACTTCACCAGCCTTCAGCCGGGCGAATCCTGTGCGATGGCAACGAGCAGCTGATTGAAAGCCCATCACATGCGCAATCACTCGGTATTGGCTGTGTCTTTCAGGAACTCAGCCTCGCCGGTGTCCTCTCCGTAGCGGAAAACATCTTCGCAGGCCGCGTACCCACCCGGTTGGGTGTCGTCAACTGGCCTGAATTGCGTCGTCGGGCGGAAGCGTTGTTGGCGGAGTTCGGTCTGGATATTGATGTTTCCATGCCGGTTGACGGCCTTCCGATTAGCTCCCGCCAGATCGTAGAAATTGCCAAGGCGTTGTCACTGAACTCCCGCGTCCTGCTTTTGGATGAGCCAACTTCAGCATTGGCACCCGATGAAGTGGACGCACTATTCGACGTCTTAAAGTCCCTTACAAAGAAGGGGATTGGCATCGTGTATGTCAGTCACCACATGGCCGAGATCTTCCAGATTTCAGACCGCATCACTGTTCTGCGCGACGGACACCGCATCAGCACATTGCCCGTGTCAGAAACCTCACAGGAAAAGGTCGTTGCCGAGATGATCGGCGGCGCACATCCCGGTGATGTCACCCGTTCGGATCAAGGCGGCGGCAACGAAGTTTTGAATGTAAAGAACCTGACGCACCCCGGCGAGTTTGAAGACATTTCGTTTTCCATAAAAGCCGGAGAGATCGTTGGTATGGCCGGTCTAATGGGCGCCCGCCGCAGCGAGATTGTCCGGTCCATCGCTGGACTGATGCATGGCGCGACAGGCGAAATCAGATTGCATGGCAAGCCAGTCAGCTTTGCGTCCTTGCGGCAAGCGATGCGCGCTGGTGTCGGGTTTGTCCCCGAGGAACGCAAGACCGAAGGTCTATTTCTGGAACAATCGCTCAGCGACAACCTGATTGCAGCCAGTCTTTCCGAACACACGTCTGTCGGTTTCATACGTGCCAGCACAATCAAAGCTGCGAGCCAGGCCGCCATTGACGCCTTCAGTGTCAAAACCAGCGGGATTACCGAACTTGTTGGCGATCTGTCAGGGGGCAACCAGCAAAAGATCATGCTGGCCAAATGGCTCAAACGTTCTCCAGCTCTTCTGATCATCGAGGAGCCCACAAAAGGTGTTGATGTCGGGGCTAAATTTCAGATTCACACAGAGCTTTTACGTCGAGCCGCCGAAGGTATGGCCATCCTCGTGGTGTCATCCGATTTCCCTGAACTTGTCTCTCTCTCTACGCGCATTCTTGTGGTTCACGACGGTCGCCTCATGGGCGATGTTGCGGCGGTTGACGCAACCGAGACCACGCTCCTTCAATTGGCCGCCGGAAACTCTGTTCCATCGGTGGATGCAACCCAAACCAATCAATCAGGAGTCGCGACTTGACTATGACAGCTCAAGCCAATTTGCCCATGAAACCACCCCTGTTGCGCCGTGTCCTGCAAGCCTTTGTTGATATTCGTGAGCTGACGCTGATCGTCCTGATCGCCGCCATCATCATCGTGATGTCCAACATCAACCCCTACTTCCTGAGTTTCTCGAATTTTCGCGCGGTGGCCGTGGGCATGGCACCGACCGCGATCATTGTGATCGGCATGGCAATCCTGCTTGCATCCGGTGGTTTCGATCTGTCGGTTGGTTCGGTGATGGCCCTGTCTTCCACCGTCGTCGCCATGCTGCTTTTGACCGGTATGGCAATCCCGCTCGCCGTAGCATGCGGGCTCATTCTAGGTGGCATGGTGGGCGTGGTGAACGGAGTGCTGGTGACCGGCCTCGGGATCAATCCGTTGATCGCAACGCTCGGAACGATGTCGATCGCACGCGGTATTGCCCTCGTATTGACCGAGGGGTTTTCAGTATCCAGCCTGCCGGCGTCCTTCGCCTGGATCGGCAAAGCTGACATCGGCGGCTTTCCGGTGATTGTCTTGTTCACCATTCTGCTGGTGATCCTGTTTGACCTGGCCGTCCGCCATACGCGTTTCTTCCGTCAGGTCTATTTCATTGGTGCCAATGAAAAAGCCGCGATGCTATCGGGCATCCACGTCACACGCGTGCGCATCATTCTGTACGCACTGACCGGTATTCTGGCTGCTCTGGCGGGTGTCTTGCTGGCCTCCCGCTTGATGAGCGGTACGCCCACGGCCGGCAATGGCATCGAACTGCAAGTTCTGGCGGCTGCCGTCATCGGCGGCGCATCATTACGAGGAGGAGAAGGCACTATCCTCGGAGCTTTCCTTGGCGTCGTTTTCGTCGCGTTAATCAACAACACCATGACGATGCTGGCCGTATCGATCTACTGGCAGATGATCGTCATCGGCGGTGTACTCGTTACAGCAGTCGCCTTGGACATGCTGATCCGAAGCAAACGGGGTTAGGCCCGAAGCTCTCCAAAACTCAACAACAACCAAAGATCCAAAACAGGGAGACTACGATGACCGAATTGAAAGTAAATCGGCGCAAGCTGCTGACAGCGGGCACGACTGCGGGACTGGCCGCCGCTTTCGGACTGCCCATGCTGTCCACGGAAGCCATGGCGCAAGCCGCTGGCAAGGAATACGTTTTTCTGTCCATCGTCACACAAGTGCCGTTCTGGGTGGATTATCGCAACGCGATGGAAGATCTTGAGGAGTTGATGGGCATCAAGGCCACGTTCACGGGCCCCCTAGATTTTGACACTGCAGCGCAAGCACGCCAACTGGACGAATTGATCGCCAGACGCCCCGCAGGTATCCTCATATTCCCCGGTGATCCGGCTACTTTGGCACCCGGCGTTGAACGCGCGGTCGAGGCCGGGATTCCAATCACGTGCTGTATAGGTGACATCCCCGACAGCCCCCGATCCACGTTCCTTGGCATCAACGGCGTTCAGGCAGGACGTGTCGGCGGCGAGATGCTGGCGCAAGCGATTGGCGGCCAGGGGAAGGTCATCCTCGGCACGTTTCCCGCTCCTTCCACGCTGGAACGGGTCGAGGGTTACAAACAAATCTTCGCTGAGAAATACCCGGATATCGAAGTCGTCGATGTTGTGAACGACAAGGCCGACCCGTCCTATGCTCCGACAGCCTATCTTCAAGCCATTCAGGCAAACCCCGATATTGTTGGCATTGGCGGCACAGACGGCGACAGCGGCAAAGGCGCTGCGATTGCGGTCAACGAGGCGGGTCGCAAGGACATCAAGATCGTCGCGATGGATCGTAATGACGACATGCTGCCCTACATCGAAGACGGCACCATACACGGTGCTGTGGCTCAGAAGTCCTATTTGGAGATATTCCTCGCCTTCCACATGATGCATTGGCAAAATACCGATGCGTTGAAGGTCTTGCCGGATTGGAAGGCCGCCGGGATCAACCCGCTGCCTGAACGCGTCGAAACCGGGGTGATGCCGATCACGTCCGAGAATGTCGCACAGTTTAAGCACGTCTAAATTTTCATCCCGGCGCGGCCATGTCGCGCCGGAACACCGTCAGGGAGCAAACATGCCGGACAGATGGAGTGTTCTTCAGCTACAGCAGTGTGATCTGCGACTGACACTCCTGCCAGGCATCGGCGGCCGTCTGTGGGACGTGAGTTTTCAAGGGAGCTCACTCCTCTTTCAAAACCCAGATCTTGACGGAGTGGAGATCGACGACACCCGGCTCGCCGATTTGCCTACACGCTCTCCACAATTTGGCTTTCCACTTTGGGGAGGCGAGAAGACATGGATCGCCCCGGACTCGTCTTGGGAAAACGGCGCTCCGTTTCCCGTGCTGGACAGCGGCTCCTATCAGATCACTTCTAGAACCAGCACTCGCATCGACATGACCAGCGCCGTCTGTCCCATATCTCACTTATCTGTTTCGCGTCGCATCACACTGACTTCTGAGAAGAGCTGGGACATTGAACATATCGTTGCCAATCATGGAACTTCCTCGCGTTTGACTGGCATTTGGTCGGTCATGATGCTTAACACCCCAACCAAGATCGGCGCCGAAATGGATCATCCTGCGTTTTATCCTGTTTTCGGCTCTGCCGAACAGATGGTTGCAACGCACAGCAGAAGCACTGTCGTGGATTGTAGCAGACTGCAGGAATTCAAGATCGGACTTCCGAACCCCAACAGCCGGACGCTGATAAAGTGCGGAACGGATGGACCTTTGTTGATGTGCTCAGTACCGGAACCTCGGCAAGGTGACCGATTTGCGCATCACTATCCATTCGAGGTCTTCAATTCAGGCGATTACGCCTACTGTGAAGCAGAGTGGCACTCCCCCGTGCGCAACCTCGCCCCAAATGAAACGCTGAGTTTTAGGCAGATGTTCCGCGTCTTGACGGACGAGGACCAGCCACAAATGCCAGCGGGTCTTACAAGCAACAAGGAATTCCTGTTATGCATGTCCTGATCACAGGCGCTGGTGGACATCTTGGGCGCAAACTGTTCGACACGCTCGAAAGTGATCCCGACTACACGGTTTCCGGCATCGACATCCGACCCGCCGATCATCCCAATATTCACACTGCGGATCTATCTGATGATAGCAGTTGGATCAGCTTGCTCGAGGACGTGGACGTAGTCGTGCATCTTGCCGGTGACAGAGAGCCGGCCGCCACTTGGCCCTCAGCGATCAAGCACAATATGGATGCAACCCTTACACTCTATCACCATGCGGTCGCCATGGGTGTCAGTCGCGTGGTACTTGCCAGTTCCAATTGGATCCATGGCGACAAGAGGTTCACGCATGAAGCGCTCAACAGTAAGACACCACCTGGCCCGGTGAACGCCTACGGAATGTCAAAACTGTTCTGTGAACAGACAGGGACTTACTTCGCCGAGCATCACGGACTGTCTGTCATTTGCCTGCGTATTGGCTGGACGCAATGGACCCACGACAACCTACCCGGCACGCATATGGCGATGGGCCGATGGGGCCAGGAAATGTGGTTGAGCGATCGGGATTTCCTAAGCGGCATGCGCGCCGCAATTGATGCAAAAGACGTTTCCTTTGCAGCACTGAACTTGATGTCGAATAACCCGGGCATGCGTTGGGATATCACCGAAACGCAGAAAGTGATCGGCTATTCTCCGAAAGATGGGAGCCCGGCAAAAGTTACCACAGGCATTGCCTTTAGGTCTGCGCTGAAGTGCCTGTTTTCAGTCCGTATCCCAAATTATTTCACCACACGTTTTCCGGATTGGTAAAGTACAAGGCCCAGCCATTGTTGTTGCTTTGGGCATTCAGTTTCCGAAACCTAGCCTTGAGGTAAGCGTTGTTCGCATTGCGGTTGTCGACGCCCCACGTCATGAGCGGCAGATTTCGCAATCTTCGGCTGAATCGCTGCGCTTTAACAAACTGCGAACATCGCTGAACCGGTGTTATGTGAAGCGATCTCTGGTTGAGTAGTGGCGATTCAGTGGGACTAATGCCAGTGGCTCTCTAGCGGGACAAACACAGACACATGATCAGCGTCCGCTTTAAAGCTCATTTCGTTCACCATCGAACAGTTATTACTGGCTGCATTCATTTTCTGTCTTTAATCTGTCTTGCATGGCAATCGAACCGAGACTGGATATAATCGGGGCCGCGCTCGCCGATCCCAGCCGATCCCGCATACTGTGCGAACTGATGGACGGGCGCGCATTCACCAACAAAGAGCTGGCTTGTGCGGCCAAGATAAGCCCGCAGACCGCGAGTGCCCATTTGAAGCAACTCGAAATTGCCGGTCTGACCGCTTCTTTGCGAAGCGGTCGGCATGTTTATCACTGGGTGGCAAGCGCTGACGTTGCCCAGGTGCTGGAAGGATTGGCTACCCTGTCACCGACCGACCACCTGTCTCGGCCCGGCCGGATCGCGACAGACACACAACGCGCACGCAGTTGCTACAATCATATCGCTGGTAAGCTCGGCGTCCTGATGACGAAGCGCCTTGTTGCCCTTAATGTGCTGAATCTCAAAGATGGCGCTTTGACATCCGGACCTCGCTATCAGGATTTCCTCGATGATATCGGTATCGAGCCGCCACCTGTTTCATCGGGGAAACCTCCGGCAAAACTCTGCCTTGACTGGACAGAGCGTCGGCACCACATTTCCGGCCCGCTGGCCACAGCGATCATGCAGAAGTCACTGACAGCGAACTGGCTGGAGCGCAGGACCGGTAGTCGCGCTCTTACCATTTCCGACGACGGGTTCGATGCGCTCGAACGCTGGTTTGGCCTGAGCAAAAAGACTCTGGACGGCTCGGACGACAATTGACAGTTCGGCCGATAACGAACCGTCATTTTCCACAGCATCGCCAATACGAGCTATTTCGGCAGAAGCTGCTGGAGATAAACATGACATTGCCCAAACTCGAAAATGACAGGTTCGTTCCCGAAAACGGTCTGCGGATCGTTGTCCAGGTGCCAGATACGCATGCGCAAAAGATCATTGACGCGGTTCTGGTCGATGACGTTCTGAAATATGGCGACTACGATTGCGTCACCTATCAGACCGCGCCGGGAATGCAAAAATTCAGATCCCTGGGGAGTGGGCGCAACATGGCAACCTCAAAGGTTGTCGAGGTACCCTGTGTGGAACTGTCATTCTTTCTGGACAGTAACGAAGCCAAAACCGTGCAGGTTCTAAGAAACATCTATTCATCACACCCCTACGAAGAGCCGGTGATCTTCGTAGAACCGTGCATGCGGACGCTTCATATCCGGGGAATGGACGAGGACAATCCTAACAGGTTCTGGAACAACGAGACCGAAGATTGGGTGCCAAAAGAGCACTGGTAAGTGAGGTTGAACTCAGCAATCTCCGAACCCCAACGAATAAGTAGGAAGGGCTCCTTTGGAACCTTCGCCGCACGCTGTACTAGGGTCCGGTTTTGATTTCCTGGAAACAAGGCAATAGCGGAAAGCTCCTGCACATCGCGGTTCGGGTGTTATATGCACCGGTCTCTCGTTGAATGCCCGATCTGCTGTCACATGCCTTCGATAATGGCAATTCTGGCCGTGGCATTTTCCCTAACGATGTACCGCAGCAAGTTATTACCCTCGGCCATGAGGTCGAGGCGATCTTCGTTCTTTTTCACCACGGCTGCCCACGCCATTTGATCGTGTATTAAATCGTCAAGGATCGCTATGCGTTGTCCACGGCCCATTTCCTTGGTTTTGCTTTTTAACACCAAAAGTCCATCAATATGCCCGATGAGGTCGGGTGCCAGGTCCTGATCTTTAATGAGCTCATGCAGGTTCATCAGCTGTGGCATATCGGGTACCGTAGGTTTTTCGTATGCGTCTCAGGGGGCATTCTAGCAGACCGAGAAAACTCTTGGTTCGGCCCATAAGAGACATTCGGCACCCTGCTGGCATTCTGCGGTCGCAGCCCGCATTCCGGTCATTCGCTGCAAGTGCAAACTTTGGCGCTGCTCGAACTCACACATTGAGGGACTTTATTGTCATTCTTTAGGACGACACAAATGACCGCTCGAAGGAAGCTGGCATCAAACCCAGAGGCTGCTGAACTTATCATCGTAACAACTTTGTGATCGCAACGACCAAAGTATATCTTGTCCAAGATGTCTACCAACTAGTAGGTTGGTATTTGTTCCCAAGGAGAGACAACATGAAAATCTATGATACTGAGGGTTTCCCAAACCCCGCACGTGTGCGCATTGCGCTTGCTGAAAAAGGCGCAACAGACCAGGTCCAATTCGTTCCGGTTGACGTGATGGGTGGCGAACATCGCACCGAGGCCTTCAAAGCCAAGAACCCCGATGCCGTTGTGCCCTGCCTTGAGCTGGCGGACGGTACACATATTTCGCAGTGCAATGCGATTACAGAATATATCGACAATCATTTCGAAGGCCCGTCGCTGACCGGAGAGACACCAAAACAACGTGCGCAAATTTCGATGATGAACCTGCGTGCAGAAAATGGTCTGCTGAATGCTGTGGGAACCTACTTTCACCATGCCACACCAGGTCTTGGTCCAGACCTTGAGACCTATCAATGTGCTGAATGGGGTAACAAGCAAAAGCAAGTTGCTGGTCAGACAATGGCTTACTTGGATGAAGT
Source organism: Ruegeria sp. CDSA236 (assembly GCF_059611285.1). Lineage (NCBI taxonomy): Bacteria > Pseudomonadati > Pseudomonadota > Alphaproteobacteria > Rhodobacterales > Roseobacteraceae > Ruegeria > Ruegeria sp. CDSA236. The sequence continues at coordinate 247,828 of NZ_JBXWPG010000004.1, read as the reverse complement.
TCTGGCTGACAATGAATATCTGGCAGGTTCTGAGTTTTCGGTTGCTGATATCACGGCGTTTGCCGGTCTTGCCTTTGCGGACTTTGCCAAGGTCGACATTCCAGAAACACTCTCCAATCTGACGGCATGGCGGGCAAAGGTCTCGGCACGGCCCAGCATCGCAGGTTAAAGACGCGATACCACTCAAGCCGAAAGGAAAAACATGGAACTGAACGCAGACTTTAAAACACGCGTGGTTGTTCACTCTGAACAGCTTGAGTGGAACGCTTCGCCTATGCCCGGTGTGGATCGGCGTATGCTGGACCGCATCGGCGGCGAAGTTGCCCGTGCCACGACGATTGTGCGCTATGCGCCGGGCAGCAAATTTTCGGAACACACCCATACAGGTGGCGAAGAATTCATCGTGCTTGATGGTGTATTTCAGGACGAACATGGCGACTTCCCCGAAGGGACATATGTGCGCAATCCTCCCACCACTGCACATACGCCGGGGTCAGAGCCGGGCTGCACGATCTTTGTAAAGCTGTGGCAGTTCGACATGGCCGACCGCAATCAGTTTCGCAAAACCATGGCCGAAGAACTGACCGATCCTGTGGATGGTGTCGCAACGGCTGAACTACACCGTGATGCGCGTGAAACAGTGACCTACAGCCACCTTGATGCAGGCGCGACACTGGAAAATACCGATGTGGGTGGGATCGAAATGCTGGTGATTGCCGGTTCCGTCACCGAAGGCAGCGATACGCTTGAAAAAGGAGCATGGCTGCGACTGCCGGAAGGCGATCAACTGTCTGCAACGGCTGGCCCTGATGGGGCAAAGCTGTGGATCAAGACGGGTCATTTGCCCCACGCCAAACCGCCTGCCGTCTGATGAGTGTTGAAAAACCTTTGGTCCTTGTGGCCGGCGCGGGGGCTGGCCTTGGTCAGTCCCTGTTGTCCCGTTTCACAAAAGATGGTTTTGCTGCCGTTGGATTGGGACGCACCCAACCTGAAACGGTGATTGGCCAGTTCTTTGAGATGGACCTGACGGACGAGAGTGCCGTTCCCAGCATCCTGGCACAGGTTATTGCAGAACATGGCCCGCCCAAGGTTGTGATCCACAACACGAGCGAACTGATCATCGCGCCTTTCGCAGAAACCCGGCTTGCTGACTATCAACGCACATGGGGATCCATGGTGCAGTCTGCCATTTTGCTTGCCCAATCGACACTGCAACCGATGGTCCGCGCTGGCGGTGGCACGTTCATTGTATCTGGCGCCACAGCGTCTTTGCGGGGTGGTACAAGACTCTCGGCCTTTGCCAGCGCAAAATTCGCCTTGCGCGGCCTGACGCAATCGCTTGCACGGGAGTATCAACCAGCAGGTGTTCATGTCTGCCACGCGATTCTGGACGGTATCATTGATACAGCGCGATCTCGGGACCTGCACAACCTTGATCCGGGCAAGATGATGAAGCCCGAGGACATCGCAGAGGCCTACTGTAGCCTCGCCCACCAACCCAAATCCACATGGACGCACGAGCTAGATCTGCGCCCAGCATCCGAAGGGTTCTAGCGCATGCAAACGCTGATTGTCGGCGGCGGGTTGTCAGGACTTGTCTTAGCCGAACGTCTTGAGGCGCAAGGGCGCGACTATATGCTGATTGAGGCCCGCCCGCGGTTTGGCGGGCGAATCATGACGCAGCATCTGGAGGCAGGCTACTTTGACATGGGGCCTGCCTGGTTCTGGCCGGGCCAGCCACGTATTGCAGCTCTGATTGATCGGTTTGGTCTGACAAAGTTCGACCAATTCGCCGATGGCGCTCAGACCTTTGAGGATGAACATGGCAACGTGCAACGCGGGCAGGGTTTTTCATCAATAGAAGTGTCATGGCGGCTAAGGGGAGGGTTGGCTGCTCTGACAGACGCATTGGCCAACTGCCTGCCGGATCATCGCAAACAGCTAAACGCGCCGGTTGTTAAACTTGACATGTCCGGCGATCAATTCATTGCAACAACGGCAAAGGGCGAACAGATCCACGCGGATCAAGCTGTCCTCGCTGTGCCCCCACGTGTTGCGGCCGAAATCGCATTTTCGCCCGCATTGTCTGCCGAAGCCGCCCAAACCATGAAAGGCATCGCGACATGGATGGCAGGTCAGGCCAAGGCTGTTGCGGTGTACGACAAACCATTCTGGCGCAAACAAGGACTGTCCGGTGATGCAATGAGCCGGAAAGGACCGATGGTCGAAATCCATGATGCATCCCCCCCTGAGGGTGGACCATACGCGCTATTTGGCTTCATCGGTGTACCGCTCCAAGGTCGCGCGGACGAACAACTGCTGCGTCAGCACCTGCACGCTCAATTAACACGGTTGTTCGGGCCTGAAGCCGCCGAGCCCCAAAAGCTCTACTTGAAAGACTGGGCCATTGATCCCTACACTGCAACTGAGGCGGATAAGGCACCGCTATATGCCCATCCGACATACGGTCTACCGAAGGCGATGAGCAATCTGTGGAACGGAAAGCTGCATTTCGCAGGAACAGAGGTCGCCCCGGTTTTCGGCGGCTATATCGAAGGTGCTTTGGAAGCGGCAGAGAATGTCCTACACAGCCTAAACGCCCAAAATCTTGGATAACACATGGCGACCGACACCAAGACAACTCTGCTCAATTCGGCTGAACGGGCCGCGCGCAGGCGTGGCTTTGATGGGTTCAGCTATGCCGACCTGGCCGCCGACGTCGGAATCACAAAGGCCAGCATTCACCATCATTTCGCCAGCAAGGCAGCTTTGGCCGTCGCGCTGATGCAGCGGTATTATTCAGATTTGGAAACCGCCTGTGGCGAGATTGATCAAGACCATGCAACAGGGGCGACGCGCTTGGCCGCTTTGATCAAGCGGTATCGTGGCGCACTTGAAGGTGGTCAAAGCTTGTGCCTGTGCGTGTCTTTTTCGACCAGCACAGAAAATCTATCAGCAGACACGATTGCCGAGATGAACCGTTTTCGCACAATGATGACCGAATGGCTTGCGAGGGTATTTTCACTGGGTCAGGGCGATGGAACGATCCTACATGTTGCCGATCCGGCAGCAGAAGCCGCCGCAACACTGCCTTTGCTCGAGGGCGCACAACTGGCAGCCCGAGTGGCACAGGACCCGCAAAGGTTTGAAGCGGCAGTCCAGATTTTGTCCAAGCGATTGGTTCAATAAACCAATGCGCAACCCTTCGTCCTGACGCTGGCTTTTGTCCGTTAGGACTTGAGCACGTTCAAAAACAGACATTGCTGCGCTCTGCAGCATTGGTCGTTTTGGGCTCTTTCAAGACCTTGGGTGCAGCGCAGCATTTCGGTTCAAGAACCACTAGCCATCGATTTGAACGGCCCATAGCCGACATCCATCAGCCCTTTGAAATATTGCGTTAGCAACCCGCATTTCAGACATTCGCTGCGATTGCGAAAGCTAGCCTAGGTGAATTCTCACTCCGCGGTCGAAAGTGGAATCGCTACCTCAGACTTGTCTCATTCATTGCTAGATTTCTATGGCTACAACAAACTCCAGCCAGCTATCGATGCCGGGGGTCAAGATCTGGGGCCAGGCACGAAAACAAATCTGAGGACACATACGAATTTGATTCTCTAAACCTTTTTACAATCGAATCGCGCCAATCAAACGACGTTCGTAACATCACAACCTTGTCTCGGGTTCGCCAACAAAGAATTTTAGAACCGATAAGTCGCGCCTAGCACAGGCCCCGACTGATCAAATGTAAAATCGTTGCCGTCGATTTCATGATCGAATGAGATATAGCGATAACCACCGCGGATCAGCCACCTGTCGTTGATTGCGTAATCTGCCGTCAGCAGAATCTGCCAGGTTTCACTGTCGCTGCGGAAGCCTCCGTAGTCGACAAAACCGGAGCCCGACCACTTGTCCGAGAACTGTACCCGTGCTCTGGCGCCGATGACAGGGTCGGTCCAGCTATCGTCTGCCGTTGTTGTGCGCCCCGGTGCCGCGCCGGGTAGAAGGGTAAATTCCGTTTCGGTGCTGAACCACCGGAAACCCCCGGCGACGTCAACGGTGATAGTTGGCGCTTCATACACTCTGTAGCCAACATAGCCACTCAGGTATTGTGTGGTAAATGATGTCTCCAGACCCGGGCCGACAGGTCCAGGAGCGCTGTTGCTGAACGATAAGTCTGTGTAATTGTAATCTGCAAGTATCAGCCAACGTCCGTTGGTGGCCGAGAACGCACTCATAAAGGCAAAATCGAGGTTTTCCAACGCATCCGAAAAGCTGAGCGTACCGTCCAGAGTGCCCAAAGGTGTGTCCAATGTAGTCTCTGTTTCCGGCATGAACAGGTAGATTGTGGCCTCATATGACCAATCGGATTGTTGAGCCGAAGCCGCTGTGGCCACAGATGCAAAAAAAGCTACTCCGCAAGTGCAGCTTTTCACCCAAATTGACGAAATCATTCTGTCCCTCCCGTCAAACAATCAAGTTTGAATAAATGGTCTTTGGTTTGTGGTTGTTTGGCCCTAGGCCTCATTCTACAGCTCCTTCGGTTGCCATCGAACCGCTGCCGACACGATTAATATCTGTGTTCGGGAAAAACTCGGACCAGACATGCCAGAATGCGCCTGCGCGCAGGGTTTCGACACGTTTTAGCTGACCCTGATCTGAATGGCCCCAAAAATCGCAATGGCTCACAGGTTGACCAAAGTCGTTGTACCAAACGCCTAGGCTTTCATACTTTGGATCCAAGCTGACCACGACATCTCGTCCGCCGACATTGGCATTCACGATCCACTCGTTCTCGACGATGAAATCATCAGTCCAGCAAACCGCATCCTTACCGATCGTAATTCCCCAAACGTAGGTTTTATTTGGTAACCGATCGTCTGAACGATCCATGTTGTCCATCACAGGCGCGTCTTCCTGATGCTGGCGTCCGATGCCCCAGCCAAACGTGATCTCGGTCATCATATCCAGCAGGCGCAAAAATGGGTTCGGGGATGGCTTGTTCAGAAATACCTCACCGTCAGGATAGGCCTTCTGAAACCCGCGGAACGTCATTCGAAAGGTTGGCCAGGGCTCCATTTGCGCTTCGGGTCGAAGGGGGCAGGCAGGACCGTCGGAGTTAGGGTCGCGGTCCGCCTCGCGGAAACCATAGATGTGCTGGATCGGCTCGCCCGTGTCGTTATCGCGCAGGATTAGGTTATTGCCATGCTGGGCCAAAACCTCGAGATTCAACCGTCGTCCTTCTATTCGCGGAATGTAACCCTGACCCAGATTGGCCATAGCGCAGTAGGTCATGACCACGTCTTCGCCACCCAAGCCATCTACATTCCCGGCCAGATGAGGGCGCATAATCTGCGCATCCGGGTGCGCGCGCGCTTGGCCGTTGTTTTCGATGACTATGACAGGCGCAGTTGGTCCGACATATTTGCGGGCTTCTTCAATTGGAAAGTACTGTGCGTCATTGAGCTGGTTCCTTAGACCCAAATGCACCCAAACGTAGGGAAACCCATAAAGAAGAAGAGTAAGCACAGCCGCTATGAGCCAAAGCCAGAAAGGGCCACCGCCCAAAAGGAAATGCGCAAGTGTTGCCGCTGCAAACCCGCCAAGTCCGATACCGATCAGGCGATATTCATTGCGGATAAAGCGCACCATATTCTCGCGCTTTACCTTCAGCAGCATTTGAGAGACGTCGCCCAGATCGCGAAAATAGACAAACCCGATGCCGAGAGACACAATCAATCCCAGTGCGAATATTATGCTACCAAACATGCTGTGACCCTCGACCTTGATTAACACAGTCCTTCACAGGTTTATTGCGAAGGATTAGGCTTACTTCTGTGGTGACGCGCGCTTGATCATGAAAGCCTCAACTGCCTGTTGGGTTTCGGGGCGGATGTTCTCGATCCCTTCATAGGGCACGCCATAGGCGGGCGCGGTATCGGGGAATTTTTCTTTGCGGGCCATGTGGCGGCCCAAAATCCGTGCGAACTCCTGCCCTCCCCAGGCGCCAACCTCGGTCGAGACCGAGTATTCTTCGCGCGTGTCCCGATAGAGATCAAAGAACTTTGCAAGAATGGCGCTTTCGCCTGGTCCCGGCAGTTTCAGCTTTAGCTGGTCTTTCACGACCGCCTCGGGCTTGTTCACCGAATAGACGATGACGTGATCGCGGCGAGATTTGGATTCATCGGTGAACAACAAGGCGGCCGACTGGTCCACCCCATCCACAAGGCGATCCCGCGGAATATACTGATCTGCTCCGGCAAAGCGCGACAAAGTGGTATAGAGGTCCGAGACATGGATGATGCTGTTAAGCAACCCGTCAGCCTCGATCATACCGGGCCAGCGGATGAAGGCGTCAACTCGGATACCGCCTTCGGTCGTGTCACCTTTGCCGCCAGCATAGATCAGCGGGGTGAACCCGGATTGCGGCGCGTATTTGGTGAAATGGCCATTGTCACCCATGACCACAACCACAGTGTTTTCCGTCAAGCCCAACTCTTCCAGCCGCGCGAACAAGTCGCCCAACCACTGATCGAGCAACTGCATTTTGTCCACATACAGGCCACCATTAACGCTCTCTGGCCCCGACCGCCCGGCACGGGTGTTGTCCAGCGGGATCATCGGCCAGTATTGTAAGAAAAACGGGTCTTCACCACTTGCTAGGCGATCCAATTCTTCCATCGTCTTGTCCTGAAACCCCTGGTTCATCTCATCGTACTTCGCAGCGTTCCAGCGTTCGCCGGTTTCCATGCGAATTTCGCGGATGGGCCCGCCGGTTTCCCCTTCGATGACTGTCATCATCGCGGCAGAGTCCGGCCGGAACCAGCCGTCCAGCGTATATTTGTCGTCATAGTCACGGATCGCGACCGAGACCTGTTCTTTGATCGCATCATCATTGAAGATCGTCAGCTGGCCCTGTTGGTGGATGGCGTGCTGGGCATAGTCAAAACCCTGATTCATCGCCCAGCTTTCGGCGATATCGCCCATGTGCCATTTGCCGACATGGCTGGTCGCATAACCCGCCTGTTTCAGAATTTCGGCCAAGGTGACCTCGTTTTCCGGTAAGCCAAACCCGGCAATGTCCACCGTTGTGTCGCCCATACCCATGCGTACGGGCAACCGCCCGGTCATTTGTGCCACGCGGGTCGGCGTGCACGAAGGTTCAGTATACATGCGCACCATTCGCATCGCCTGATCGGAAAAGTCGTTGATATTCGGCGTTTCATAACCTCGCACAGCGTTTAGCTCGGGGATGCCCATGTCGCCGAAGCCCATATCGTCGATCAGAACGCTGACTATGTTTGGGGGCTGCCCATTGTTACCGTCACGAAAAGCGGCCAGAGCATCATCAACAGCGGTATCATCCTGTGCCCATTGTTCTGCATGTTGTGCCTGCAGAATATAGAATTCGGCATCGTGTTGAATTGGGTCTTCCTGCGCTTGCAAAGGTGGTGCCGTAACGCCTGCACAAAAAACCAGAAGCCATTGTAGTTTCATTCCGTCTCCCCCAGGTTTGAAGCCGAGCTTCGGTGTTTGATCTTTGATGCGTTAACCAATTGTAACATCGTTATATTCAGATATTTATTTAAATTTGCGACGTCACTGCCAGCTCATGAATACATCACGGGTCAGTTCAGTTTCCGGACGCAGGTTTTCGATGCCCTCATAGGGGGTACCTTTGCCGATCTCTGAATGTGGATATTTGGCGATCATCTTCTGGTGGCGCTTTATCATATCCTGAAAAGATGCACCGGCCCAAAGCGAGTAGCCAACCAACGGGTGTTCCTCACGAGGGTCCCGATAGATGTTATAGGTTGGAGCAGCCGCGCCGGGTTGACCAGGGGCAGGAAGGTGCATCTTGAATTCTTGTTTAACGACCGAGCGCAAGACAGGGCCTTCGTAGACATAGACATAGTCACGCCGACCGTTCCCCTCGCCGTTCAACAGTAACGCCGTCTGGTCAATGCCGTCTATCACACGGTCCCTTGGGATAAAGGCGGTGGCTCCGGCAATTCGCGCCATTGTGGTGAAGATATCTGAAACATGAACGATGTCGCCAGCTGCAGTGTTGGGTTCGATCACACCGGGCCAGCGAATGAACGCATCGGTTCTTACTCCGCCTTCAAGATGCTGAGTTTTGCCTCCGCGATAGATTAGTTGGTTCAGGCCGGATGAGCCTTCATAGTGATACATCAGACCATTATCTGCCATCAGAACAACAATTGTGTTGTCTGCCGTGCCGGTTTCTTCAAGCTTGGCCAAGAGATCTCCAATCCATCCATCAAGCAGTTGCAGCTTGTCGGCATGAAACCCGCCATTTCGTGAAATTGCCTGATCCGGGTAGACGAAGTTCAACGGGTACAGCGGCCAGTATTGTAAGAAGAACGGCGCATCCTCGGAGGCTACACGTTCGAGTTGCTCCAGCGCCTGCCGTTGATATCGTTCGTTCATCTCTTCATATTTGGCCTGCGTCCAAACCTCACCGGCTGACATGTCTACTTCCAGGGCGGGCCCACCGGCTTCGGCCTCGACACCGGTGACAAGACCATATGGCTTGAAGCGCTCATCCAGCAGGAACTGATTGTTCTGCCCCTCGGGCACGTAGCCGAGCATGGCGTTGGACCTCATTGCCTCGGGGATCATGAGGCTCAGCTGCACTTGCTGGTGTAGTGGAAATGCGGCCCAGTCGAATCCCTGATTGTGTGGGTACGATTGCTCAATGTCACCTTGGTGCCATTTGCCGATATGCGCCGTATTGTAGCCGACTTGTTTCAGTATCTCCGGCAGTGTCACTTCGCTGGTCGGAAGACCTTCTCCGACCAAAGCCACTTTGACCTCTTCGACACCGGCGCGTATTGGGTGGCGCCCCGTCAGCATGGCGGTACGTGTGGGAGTACAAGAGGGTTCGGTATACATGCGCATCAGCGACATGCCTTCGGTAGCCAACTGATTGATGCTGGGTGTCTCGATCCCCATGACGTAATTCATCTTGCGGTCACCCATCTGACCAAAGCTTACATCATCGATCAAGATGTAGAGGAAATTAGGAGGCTTGCCGCCATTGGCCGCACGAATTTCGGTCAGTTTGGCGTCGACTTCAACGTCTTGCGCATCCCATGCCTCACCAAACTGCGCGCGAAGGAATTCGAACTCGCCGTCATGAACAATCGGGGTTTCCTGAGCAAGCGCGGAGCCGGCACCAATCAACAACGCAGGCAAAATGTATCTAAGTCTCATGTCAAACCTCCAAATCTTTGTTCCGTACCGATTCCGAATCAAGGCCATGCGCCTGCAACCGTCCGTCAATACTGCTGCGCAGGTCCGAAAGGCTTTCTGCCAGATCGGCGAGATAGCGCATCTGAAGAACAGACTGCGACCTTGGCGGCACCGCCAGTTCGGCGAAGACCTCTTTGTAGTCGCGGCAAATTCGATCAAACTCTTGGTCTTTTGCCCGCAGGTCCTGCAGCAGGCGACCCGCTTCGGGAAATTGGGATTCAAAGAACTCATCATCCGTCATTGGCAGCGCCCTTCAGGCATTCGTTTGCCAAGCATGCATCCAACAGAATATGTATTGAACGTATAAAGCCGCATGCTACCGTAGCACCATGGCGACAAACCCTTATTGCGAAAGGATAGTTCTTTGACCGTCAGCATGGACGATCAGGAACAGAATGACACTCAACAGTTCTCGGCCGAGCAGGTGCGCGATGCGTTGGATAGGGTTCAGAAGTCAGATGAATTCAAAGGGTCCGCCCGCATGCGATCTTTTCTGTCTTATGTTGTGATGGAATCGCTCGAGGGTCGTTCCAACGAGATACGCGCCAAAACCATTGCGATGGATGTTTATGGATACGACGCGGATGAGCTATTGAAACGCGAAGGCGTCGTACGCGTGGATGCGGGACGTGTTCGGCGAAAACTCCAAGCTTATTATGAAAGTAATGGGATCGCTGACGAATTGGTAATCTCATTGCCTGTCGGAAGTTACGCACCCGAGTTTTTGCCGGGCTCCAATCGAAGCAGACAACCATTACGCGGAAGGCGACAGGCTTACGCAGTCGTTATCTCGCTTTCACTTCTAGTAGCCGGTATTCTAGTCGGTGTTCTGATCGGCCGCGGTTCGAAATCTGTTGCTCCAATAACTGGCAAAACTGCGATCTACGACGTGTCGCCAGCCCGCGTCGAAGCAATGAACCTAAGCAACGCTGGCCGGGATCTGATTTTTCCGGTTACAGATTTGGCACGCCTTCAACCTGCGTTGTTGATATTCCAAACAGCAATTGAACGAGATCCGTTTTATTACGGGGGGTATGCTGGCGCTTCTCAGGTCGAAACCATGTTCGCCATCATGAAATCTGGCGATCCAGGTTCTGATGAGTTTTTGCACGCGGCCGACAAGAATAGTGCTTATGCTTTGGAATTGGCTCCGGATGCAGCATGGCCGCTTTCAGCGCGAGCCTGGTTTGAATTTGGGGTGGGCAATTACGATAGCGCAGTTCGATTATCCCAACGGGCCGTAGGTTTGGCACCCGATGATTCTCATGTTGCTGAATTCGATGCCTTGATTTCCCTTTATATATCTGATTTTGAACGAGTTTTGTCTCAATCAGCGCGATATAGAGTCCTGGCCCCACAAGGAGGGGGACTTGTATTTGACAATGCATTGGGTGCGGCTCAGTTCCATACGGGAGACTATGCTGCCGCAATCAGGACGTTTGATGAAACAATATCGCGTGGTGGGCCGTTCGGACCAATTTCCGCAGCTTACCTTATGGCAGCCCACTGGAGGAACGGAGAACAAGCAGAGGCACAGCGGCTTGCAAAAGTATTTTCGGACACTTGGCCAAGCTTCCCTCTCGAAGCACTGAAGGCTCGAGTGTTTGTAGACCCACAGCCAGTTCAAGAGCTGATCAGTGCAATGAAGGCTGCGGGTTGGTCAGGAACCATCAGACCCTGATTCTCAAGCAGTAGGATGTGTCACAATCAATTTGCTCAGATTGGAATGACATAAAGACCAGCGTAAAAATGCCAGCGCCATGCCGCGAAGTAGAGTTTGTTTGCGCCGCCCCCGGACTGCGCAGGTGTATCGGTAATAGTCATTTAACGGCCTCCAAGCACAATCGCGCCGCATCCAGAGGGATACGGGCATCTTTGATTTCAATAAAAGGTAATGAAATCAGGCGTGAGGCAGGGCGCGGGTCAAACGCGTGGGATCGAGATCATTGCGCTCGGCAACGCGTTTGGCGATAAATTCGAAAGTTCGCGTTGCTGTGGTCTGTACGAAGCGTGGACAACTGTCTTGAAGCAGAACGGACGTGTTGCTGATGCGGCAAGCTTCGCAATCAACGGTCACTGGTGCGCTGTCACCATCTATATTTCCGCAGATGCCGCTCAACTGCCCGCCTGCTGCGATATAGGCGGTGAGTTCCGGGGTCGTAGACGTGGGAGCTGTCCGATGCGCAAAGCCCTCAGCTATGAGTGCGACTGTCAAAGCAGTCACAATACACCACAGAGAGTTTGGAAGAGAATCCGCACATAACCGTCCCGTAGCCGATCCAACATCGCGATGCCAGTTGGAAGATTTGTATTTCTGTAGTTCTGCTTCTTGGACAACCGGTGAAAAGCGGACGCTCGCGCAAAGCGCAGCATTCGTGACGTTGGGCTCAGAGCGGCCGTCACAGCCGGTGCAGCATTATCCCCTGCCCCACCTCAAACAGAATTCCCGGACGGGCACATACCTGGCGTTCGTGAGCTTGGTTAGCGCCGCAGTGCAGCTTCCCCAAAGCGGTCGTTGACGACCGATCGCAGCATTCGCAAGGTTTGCGTTTCTCGAGCGGTTCCCGGTCGTGGTGGCGTGCTATTGTAAGAGATTGTTGATAGATTCGCCCGCAATGGCCGTCGACGACACGCATATGCTCGTCGAAATGCCACAAACGTACAGCGTTTCACCAGGAGTCAGGTGACTCGGAGGTGCCGACTGAAAAGCCGACAGACGATTGCGACGAAGCAGAATGTCGTCTCGCAGTCGAGCGACCTCTGAAGCAAGCTCAACACCCGGCCATCCAAACTGGCAGGTCGTTGCTCAGTTGAACTCACATAGCGTAGACGAAAGCAGCGCGGCAGCTTGTTGAGAATATTTAATCTGCTGTTTCTCAGGTTAAGCCGCACGGGGCTGACTAGGATCTGTTGAGATTGCACAGCCACCCACAATGGGGCACGGTGTTGTTCAACCTGGAAGAATATTCATGACTTCGGCAAAAACTACTAACCCTTGGCTCATATTGCTGGGCCTTGCGCTTGGCGTCAGCATATCCAACGCCTTTGGCCGCTTTGCATACGGCCTAATTCTACCATCAATGAAAAGTAGCCTCGGCTGGAACCTCACTCAATCTGGTTGGCTAAACACCGCCAATTCGATTGGCTACATAATGGGTGCAATCCTAACACTTTTCCTGATCCGCCATATTTCGCCGTCACGGCTGTTTGCTGGCGGCACTGTGGCGACCGCACTGTGTCTGTTAATAACCGGGTTAAATGAGGACCTCGTATTTCAAACCGCTTGTCGTACATTGGTCGGGTTGTTCGGCGCTCTTTCCTTTGTATCAGGCGGCGTTCTGGCGGCATCGCTGTTCCAGAACTGCGCCCGAAGGAATGCACTGGCTATCGCCTTGTACTTTGGCGGCGGCGGTGGGTTTGGTATCGCCTTATGTGGCGCAACCCTTCCGACTATGCTGGACGTTTTCGGGCCGCAATTCTGGGACTGGGCGTGGATCGGAGTTGGGATTGCAGCTCTGATCATTTGTCCATTTTCCGTTTGGGCGTCCACAAAGCTAAACAAAGCCGAGCACGACGCAGCGCTTCCTTCCATTCCTCCGGTGCGCAGGATGTTAGGCGAACTCGGCGGATACGCGCTGTTTGGGTTGGGTTACATAGTCTACGTAACTTTTATCGCTGTCTGGATGAAGGAGCAGCATTCCAGTGTCCTGTTGACCACGGCAACGTGGATGATCCTTGGATTCAGCATTATGGCGTCGCCATTTGTTTGGCGTGGGATATTAGCCCGCTTCGCTTCTGGGACGCCATTGGCGTTGATCTTAGCCGGCGTCGCTTGTGGTTCAGCCCTGCCGATCCTTGTTCCAAACGGATATGGATTGATCATGTCGGCGCTCGTGTTTGGGCTGTCGGTCTTTATGCCGCCCAGTGCTGTCACCAGCTTTGTCCGCCAGAATCTGGATCAGCAGGATTGGGGTGCAACCGTAAGCTTTTTTACAGTTGTTTTCGCTATCTCACAAACACTCGGACCGATCGGAGCCGGCGTCATCGGAGACATAACCGGAGAAATTGGAGATAGCCTTGTAGTGGCCTCTGCCGTCCTGCTGGTGGGTGCCCTTTGTGCTGCGATGCAAAAACCACTCGGGCGTGCGGTGGCGTAACCGTCCTGTTCCGAACTGCGCTCATTCACTACAACAGACTAGGTGGGTTCTGACTGCGCGAAGAATAGCGCTCTGGTCACTCCAGCGCGGGTCTGCTTCAGGCCATTGCCTCATAGTGCGGGATCCAGAACTTCGTCTCTATCGCCGCTTTCAGGTCATTTTCTGAGGATTTATGCGCAACCCCGTCCGATTGCGCCTGTTGACCAACGGCAAATGCAATAGCTTTGCTGACCTGGCGAATGTCCTCCACATCGGGCAGCAGGCTTGCGGTGCGATCGGACTTCGCAGGCGATAATGCAGCCAAGGCCTCGGCGGCGGCCATGAACATTCCATCAGTGACTCGGCGCGCTCCTGCCGCCAGCACACCCAAGCCCATACCCGGGAAAATGTAAGAATTATTGCATTGCGCGACATGGTGCGTCTTGCCGTTGTAGACAACGGGATCAAACGGGCTTCCGGTGGCGACTATTGCAAGGCCACCTGACCAGTCGATAATATCTGCGGGCGCGGCCTCAATTCGTGATGTCGGGTTCGACAGCGGCAGCACGACAGGATGATCAGTCTGAGCCGCCATTGCACGGATGATTTCTTCAGAGAACAAGCCTGCCTGACCGCTGACACCCACCAAAATATTGGGTTTGGCCTGATTAATCACATCCAGCAGGGAAATTTCACCATTGGACCAGCTCCCCACTTTGTTGAGGGGTTGGACAACCTGCTTCTGGAACGGCAGAAGATCTGTCATCGCATCGGTTAACAGGCCATTCCGATCCACCATGTAGACGCGCTCACGCGCCTCGGTTTCGGATAGTCCTTGCCGGATCATGAGTTGAACTAATTGTTCTGCGATACCCACTCCCGCTGATCCCGCTCCAAGAAACGCGATGGTAGCGTCCTTTAGCGGAATGCCGGTGACATCTGAGGCAGCCAGCAAAGTGCCTGCCGTTACCGCAGCCGTGCCCTGGATATCATCATTGAATGTACAGAGCTGATCGCGATACCGCGCAAGCAGGGGTGCCGCATGTTGCTGTGCAAAATCCTCGAATTGCAGCAACACATCCGGCCACTTGCGCTTTACCGCCTGCACAAAAAGATCGACGAACTCGAAATAGTCATCCCCGGTGATGCGCTCATGACGCCAGCCGATATAAAGGGGATCTTCCAGCCGTTCCTGATTGTTGGTGCCGACGTCCAATACCACCGGGAGCGTTACAGACGGGCTTATCCCGCCTGCAGCGGTATAAAGCGAGAGCTTTCCGATCGGAATTCCCATACCGCCCGCGCCTTGATCACCCAAACCCAAAATCCGCTCTCCGTCGGTAACGACGATGGCTTCGACAGAGGGCAGGATGGCGTTCTCAAGTATGTCATCGATTCGGTCACGCTCTGGGTACGAAATGATAAATCCGCGTGGGTGATCATAGATTTCACTGAACTGTTTGCAGGCGTCACCCACAACGGGTGTGTAAATTATCGGCATCATCTCGGTCAGATGCCGCACCAACAGAGCGTAGAACAGAACCTCGTTGTCATCCTGCAGGCCACGCAGATAGACATGCTTGTCCAGCGGTGTCTCTTCGCGCTCAAAGGCGGCATAGGCACGATCTACCTGGGCTTCGAGCGTTTCGATGTGTGGCGGAAGAAGGCCTAGCAATCCGAGCTTATCTCGTTCGTGTAGAGAAAAGGCAGTACCTTTGTTCAAGAGTGGGTTTGTCAAATACTGTAAATTTACAGGACCGGAATCGACCATAGGTTACCCTTTCGGATCGGCACGCACTGTTTGCACGCGACGTCCAGTAAAGTCAGCATTATAAGACGGCAATTGCAACGAACTTAGAGCACGGTTGCATTTAATCATCCTGCATAGAAGTGCCTAAGTATTGTTACTCTCTGCACTTAGGATGCTGTCGGCCGAAGCGCCTGCAGACAGATTGGCGTCTGAAAATGATCTGGTTTCTGGAAGTTCAAGATGCAGAGAAGACGTATGATCAATTTCTATTCGACCGTTGGTCAGAGTGTAATCCAGGACGTGTCCTCCTTTGTTCAGATCGCTGGAAATAAAGTGTAGGTGGTAACCCGGGACGCCGATCCCGACGGCATAATCCGGGCATCGAAAACCCAGAATTGTCCCCTCGACGTTGTTCAGCTCAAACTCAGCCTGCGTATTTACAACCTCCAGCAGAGGTTTGTATGGTTTCTCCTGCCGTAGGACGTTTCTGTATTTTATGTGTTTAATGTTGCCGGTAAATCGAACGGCATAGAACAGGTTTCTTGCCTCTGCCAAAGCATCAAGCTGGGCCTCAAGAGCATCCTTTTGTGTTTCTCTGTCCAAAGATCGATAAACCGCTGGTTCGAAATTGATGACGGCAGCATAAGGTGTCAGAGCCTTATCGCTTGCGACCGAAGCATTGCCATTCCCGTCGAGGCGATAGGCAACGCCATCCAACACGATCATTTCTCCGTCGAGCGCATTGAACGTACCCAGGCCGAAGTTTCCATGTTCCAGCAGCTGTTCGATGGAAACGGTCCCGTCGTAAACGCCCTGCATGACTGCGCTCAGCAACGAAGCCTGATAATACTCATGTGCATGTCTTTCCGATTGGAAACCCAGTTCTCTGGAGTGACTAGCCAGAGCCGTTGCAAAAGTAAGCTCTTTATCTTGTCGCATGCTGTTTCACCAATCTATCTGCCTGGCGTCTATACATTTTCGACCATTCGAAACTGTCTTGCTTTCAAGTATCGCGGGCCTCTCGAGATCGGGCAACACAAGAGATTATTTGATAGTTTACAGCTTCATAGGGCATTACAAAGATGATCGTGGGATTGCGCCGGGATAACCGATCATCATGAGAACGCCACGGACAATGCCGCGCCGGAAGGGCTTTCACTTTCCCTGCGAGATCATCGCCTAAGCCGTATGGGCTTATCTCCGTTTCGCCCACAGCACGGCCACTGTCGAGTATTTGCTTGCTGAGCGCAGTGTAATCGTCAGCCCGGAAACTGCCCGGCAATGGGTTTACCGCTTTGGCCGTCATTTCGCCGACTGCATCAAGCGGGACCGGCCAAAGGCGACCGACAAATGGCATTTACAAGGAGTTGTTTACCGATTAACGGTTGGAAATGCTGGCTCTGGCGGGCAGTGGATGCGAATGGGAATACCCTTGATATTCTTGTCTAACCACAGCGAAACGCCAAGGCGGCAAGGCGTTTTAAAAGCGATTGATCTCGCAGTTCGGCAAACCCCGTGTCGTGATCACGGATAAGTTGAGAAGCTATTTCAGGCCAATCTACGATCTTGCGCCGCACGCGGATCACCATCGACATGATCTCACCATCTGCGTTCCGTCTCAGGAACCTTTTTGCTGCGCGGTGATCGCTCACGGCTTTATCGCTATCTGACACATAGCCCTAGCGGCGCTTTTTGCGCTCCCCTGCCCTGCTGCAGATGTCGACGAAATGAAGGCTGAATTTCGTTCCTGGCCGCTTGCTGACAAGATGAAATACATGACGCCGGATGGGCTTAGATCACACGCTCAAGATGCCCACGACCTACGGAAACTGAACCGCGCAAGACCACAAAATCGGTTATTGCCGTGACGAGTTTTGCGCTGCCAGCTAGTCAATTTCATGTGTCTCATCAGCGGGTTTCCGCTCTGTTACCGTCCCCATAACAGACCCGTATTCAAATGTTCGGTTGGCTACGGGAATTCCCGAATAGTTAGTTCAGTTTTAGGTTGCTACTCCGCCCCGACGGCAACGCAGGACAGAAAGACGATCTATGAAAATTGCAGATATTGGCAATTCTGAACTGGATCTCTGGCAATCTGGGGAAGCTCTTCTTCTGGAAATTTGCCAAAAGTTTGGATTTGAAAACGCCTCCTACGCCCACATCGACAAGCATCATAATGTCGTTCATGGCTGCACTACATTTCCAGAGGAATGGGCCAAGTATTACGTCGACAACAATCTCGTTTTGGCCGATCCCCTCATTCGTTTCGGCGCCCAAATTATCGCACCAATCGACTGGGCAGTGTTCGACGACCAAGCCGACTATGCAGCGCTTTTTCAAGCGGCCAGAAGGTTTGGAGTGGGGCAAAACGGTCTTTCCATTCCAGTGATCAACCCTTTTGGCGAGCGCGGCGTGTTTACCGTCACGTCCAATATGGCTCGTCCTGAGTGGAGCGCCTTGATCGCGAAAAAGCTCCCTGCCCTACGCCAGGAAGCGCAGGTCCTGCATCTGCTTGCCCTCGATGTCATAGAAACCGTATTCAACTTTCCATCGGATTCACTGTCTGCGGATGAACTGGATGTGTTGAAGATGTTCGCGTCGGGTTTGAAACCGACTGTCATTGCCAGGAAAACGCGGCACGCTTCGAGAACGATCAATGTTCTGATTGCCTCCATCACTACCAAGCTCAAGAGTCGGACGATCGAACAGGCGGTTGCCCGAGCTGTCAGTACCGGTATCCTCAAATGGAGCGATTTCTTTGCCGACCCCGTGGCAGAAATAGTCAATCCAGAACGTCAGCGGCTGTGCGGTGGGATCGTCCGTTGGGGCGGCAGGTCCCATGAGTTGATCGCCTTTGACGACGGCAGACTCGCTCGAAACACTGATAGTTTTCGGTCCGCCCAAATCACAGACCTCGCGAGAGAGTTCAACTTGAGTTCAAAAAAGATGGTCGAAGAACTTGGGTGTAACCGTGATCAAAGGTTGTGGGTCAGGTATCTTTGAATTCGCATTGAAAAAGCGCAGAGGCGCAAATTACACATAATTTCTCTTACCCGGGTTCGGCTTGCGCAGTCTTGAGCCGAGAGATTGTGGATCTGCTCACACCCAGCATACGACCGATCTCTGCCGCAGTCTTGCCCATCGATAGCAGGGAAATCGCCTCTTCGCGTTCCGTTGCGCTCAGTTTTTGCGGTCGTCCTTTACTCAGGCCGAAGGATTTGGGCCGATCTTCCACTGCACGGCTTTCCAGGTCAGCCAACCCAAGCTCATAGTCGATGACTCCGCCTAGTACTTCCAAGACCATACTCGCGCGCCCGTCTGCGGTATTGATCCAGGGTTCAGACATTGACCGAAATGCCGCTCCTTTTTCGTGAAGCCGTTCTAACAGATTGAATAGCTCTGCGATCGAGTCAGCAATCGCAGACAGACGAGACACGACGATTACGTCACCAGCCGAAACATCCGCCAGAAATTCCTCCAGCGTTTCGCCTCGGTTGGTCCCGTCCTGCGCGGTATCGCTCCATATGCGGTCGCATCCCTGACGCTTGAGCTCGCTGAGTTGAACCTCACTTCGGTACCATTTCGATGATACCCGCGCATATCCGATTTTTACCATTTTAAATCAGTCTCGTAGGATTGGATCACAGTAGTTCTTGACTTTTGCACGCATTTATGACCGTTTTATTGCACGCAGTTCTGCACGACAATAGCGCTGAATCTGTGCAATGACAATCGCCGCAGCGAATGACCGGGACGAAATGCAGCATTCTCTTACAGAAGCTACAAAGGATTCCAGCCTCTACAACGAGGACCTGGCCCCCGTTCCTATCGAGAAGCGCGATTGGGGTTGGTTTGAGCTCTTCAATGTCTGGGCCAACGATGTTCAATCGCTGTTTGGGTATACATTGGCGGCGTCGCTGTTCCTGACTTACGGGCTGAATGGCTGGGCGGTGTTTGCGGGTATCGTGTTGGCGGGATTCATTGTCATGGGGCTCGTCAACCTGATCGGCAAACCCAGTGTCAAATATGGAATTCCATTTGCTGTAATGGCACGAGCCAGCATGGGTGTTCGCGGGGCGAATTTCCCTGCCCTCATCCGGGCTGTCGTGGCTATCTTCTGGTACGGTGTACAAACATATTTTGCATCGACTGCACTTGCCTTGGCCATGGTCGCACTGATCGGGGAAAATGGCCCTGCAATCTTTCTGGGCCTCAGCGTCATCGAGTGGGGTGCCTTTCTGGCAGTCTGGGCCTTTCAGATTGCACTTTTCTGGAACGGTATCGATCCGATTGTCGGTTTTCTCAATTTCGCTGGCCCATTTGTGTATGCGGTGATGGTGGCGCTGGCGATCATGATCTGGGTCGAAGTCGGCAACGATCTCTGGCTGGAGGTCGGCACTATTTTCCGCGGAACCGGCGACTACAAGGGCAACTCACTTGGCGCATTCACTGCAGTCGTGGGCACAATGACCGCCTATTTTTCGGCCGTGGTGATCAATTTCGGCGATTTTTCCAGGTTCGTACGGTCAGAAGATGAAATGCGAAAGGGTAACCTGATCGGTCTACCGATCAATATCGCCTTCTTTTCCCTGATTGCTTTGATTGTAACGGCAGGTACTGTCGCAATCTGGGGCGAGGCGTTAACCAACCCGACCGCTATAATTGCAAGGGTCGATTCCTTGCCACTAACACTCCTGGCGGCGGCGACATTTCTGGCCGCCACGGTCGGCATCAACCTCGTCGCCAACTTCATACCACCCGCATACGATCTGGCGAACCTTATGCCCAGTCGGATCAATTTCCGCGTTGCCGGGATAATTACCTCGGCCTACGCGCTGGTGATTGGCGGGCTTTGGGTATCGACGATCAGCCAGATCGGTATCTTGGGGTTTGTGAACACATTAGGCGCCGTTCTGGCACCTGTTTATGGGATCATCATCGCAGATTTTTATCTGGTGAAATCCGGTGAGCTGGACGTTGATCAGCTTTTTTCGGCGGCCCGCGACGGCCCCTATTTCTACAGTAACGGATGGAATATGGCCGCGATCGTGTCGTTCATCCTTCCGGCTACATTTTCGGTACTCACAGTCTGGGTTCCCATGCTGAATACGCTGTCAGGCTTTGCATGGGTGATTGGCGCAGGATTTGGAGGTGTTTTCTACTGGGCAATTGCAAAGCGCTGATAGGCTGAGACATCCACCAGTTTGATGCCTACGGGCAAATCAACCGATTGCAGATACATGCAATCGGACTGGATTGATTTGTCTCTGACAACAAGCCGACACGGGAACGAACGTCGCAACCCTGCGACGGAAACGGTTCAGGCCACAAACCCTGAATCGATGGGCGGCTATTGCCGCAAATCTTGGGGGCTTTCCCCCCGAAAGCAAAATGGGAGGACCATTATGGTAACCGCAGAAACAACTGCAAAAAATGCAAGTACTACAGATCCGGAAGGTGACACGCTAAATCCGGTCACGCCCAATGAAAAAACCTGGGGCGCGTTTGCAATTTTCAACATCTGGGCCAACGATGTTCAATCACTGTTTGGCTATTCGCTAGTTGCGTCGCTCTTTATATCCTACGGCGTTGGGGGTTGGACAGCTTTCCTGGCACTCATCTTCGCGGGGCTGTTCGTTATGTGGATGGTGAACCTATCCGGCGCGCCCGGAGAAAAATACGGTATCCCCTATCCGGTTCTGGCGCGCGCCAGTATGGGCACAACCGGATCCAAGCTACCGGCAGTATTGCGGGCCACAGTCGCTGTCTTCTGGTATGGCGTTCAGGTCTATTTCGCTTCGACCGCCCTTTCATTGTTGATCCGTTCGATAACAGGCATCAGCGGTGGTGCAGAGATGTTAGGGTTGACGGGCATCGACTGGCTTGCCTTTCTCCTCGTTTGGGTGTTCCATATCGTCATTTTCTGGCGCGGCATGGGTTGGGTCGAGACATTCCTGAACTTTGCCGGACCATTCGTCTATGCGGTGATGATAGGCTTGGTCATCGTGCTATGGCAGCGCGCGGACGGGCAGCTTCTGAGCGCAACCGCGACCATCTTCGCCAACCCAGAAGGAACCTTTGGATCTGAAGTTAAAGGCTTCATCGCCATATTCGGAACTATGGTTGCCTATTTCTCAGCCGTGATGATCAACTTCTCGGACTTTTCGCGCTATTCCCGCGACAAGGCATCCATGAAGGCCGGTAATCTTGCCGGTTTGCCGCTGAACATGATCCTTTTTTCGGCATTGGCGCTTTTGACGACTGGCGGTGCCGCCGTGGTCTTTGGTGAAGAAATCATCAACCCGACCGAGATCGTCGAGAAGACCGACAGCGTTCTGCTGGCCATCATCGCAGCGATTACCTTCTTCGCTGCAACCGTTGGCATCAATCTGGTCGCGAACTTCATTCCGGCGGTGAATGGCATAGCCAACCTGGCCCCTGGTAAGATCAGCTTCCGTCAGGCAGGTCTGGCCACTTCAGTCTTTGCCTTGGTAATTGGCGGTCTTTGGACGGCCATTATCTCGAATATCGGCATTGCTGGGTTCGTGAACACGCTCGGTGCGACGCTGGCTCCGATCTTTGGGATCATGATCGTAGATTACTACAAGATTCGGAAGGAAGAGCTGAATGTGGACGACCTCTACAACATGGAAGGCGGTGCCTACCATTATGGTAACGGTTGGAATGACTCGGCACTAATTGCCTTTGGTTTTGCTTCAGTATTCTCGGTGGCTACTGTTTGGGTGCCAGCACTGGGGATTCTGTCAGGATATGCTTGGATCATCGGTGCGATACTTGGCGGTGTTATCTATAATGCTATGGCCAAGAAGAACACTTAGTATTTGAGAAAATAGATGGCGGGCGGCGCGCCGCCTGCCATCAGGTATTGAGGTTGTTGACAGTGGCTCTGACCAAAAGCTGCCTGCAATGGAGTGCTAAAGAGATCGCAGTATGGCGCATTTGGAGCTTTTTGCATGGATCAGGGATCTATAACGGTGCGGAATGCCACAACGAAAATCTGGCGCCTGGTCCAACCCCCGATACCTGGGCATCAAAAAAGCTGTCAGTAGAACCCATCAAATTGTAACACCCCGCCATCAATCGTTGCCCACCGCAATAGTCCCACTTGCCTTCCCTACCAATCCACTTATGAAGTTCAATCAGTTGACCTAGGGGAAAGATTGCAATGCGCATGCGCGATACGTTCATCAAACCGATGCACCCGGAAGGTATTCGGTTTGTCGCGATCTTTGCCGCCATTACTTTCGGTCTGTTTATCCTGTCTAACATTCTGGGCTGGATTGGTGTCGGCCTCACGATCTGGTGCTACTATTTCTTTCGCGACCCGGAACGCGTGCCACCCACAGGAGAAGGGTTGATCGTCAGCCCAGCGGACGGGGTGGTTTCGCTGATCGAAGCGGCGGTGCCGCCGAACGAGCTTGGGATGCCTGACACGCCTCTCACCCGTGTCAGTGTGTTCATGAGTGTCTTCAACTGTCATGTGAACCGCACGCCAATTGAAGGTGAGATTACCGCTGTTGCATATCGCCCCGGCAAATTTTTCAACGCATCCCTGGACAAGGCCAGTGCTGATAATGAGCGCAACAGCCTGCGCATTCGTATGAAAAACGGTCAGAATCTGGCTGTTGTCCAGATTGCCGGCCTAGTGGCCAGACGGATCGTCTGCTTTGTGAAGCCAGGCGCAGCGATGCAAACTGGAGAACGATTTGGATTGATCCGCTTCGGGTCGCGGCTGGATGTTTATCTTCCTGATGGCATGGTCCTACAAGTGCGTGTAGGGCAAACGATGATTGCGGGCGAAACCGTCCTTGCCAGTTTGCCCACGCCTGAAGAAAAGTAGGTAACTGGATCAGTGGAAAAACCACCCAAACAGGAAGAGACCGAGTTTGCGCTGATCCATTTGTTGCCGAATGCATTGACCATAACGGCCATATGCGCGGGCCTGTCAGCAATCAGATTTGGCGTTCAGGGCAATTACGTGCTCGCTGTCCAGTTGATAATTGCCGCCTGTGTGCTGGATGGGCTGGATGGCCGTATTGCGCGCCTTCTCAGCAGTGACAGCAAACTGGGGGCCGAACTGGACTCACTTGCAGATTTCTTGAACTTCGGGGTCGCCCCACCGCTCGTTCTTTATTTCTGGGCCTTGCAGGATATACGCAGTGCGGCTTGGATTGCGGTTCTGTTTTTTGTGGTGTGCTGCGTCATGAGACTTGCCCGGTTCAATGTGGGCAGCAAATCCGAAACCTGCGATCTTGATGGGGCCTATTTCGAGGGAGTACCCGCCCCTGCAGGGGCGCTGCTTGTCATGTTGCCAATGTATCTGTCCTTCGCCTTCGCCGATGCCCCTTTGCTGCCCAGTATATTGATTTGCCTTTATATGGTGATCATCGGTCTTCTGCTTATCAGCCAAATACCGACCTGGTCATTCAAGACGACGCGAATCTCGCGCGAGAACGCAAAGTTTTTTCTCATCGGTGTCGCTGTTGCGGGGGCCGCATTGCTGACTTTCGCCTGGGCTACGTTGATTGTGCTTTGTTTCGGATATGTGGGCACGGTCGCCTGGGCGTGGCTCGACAGGGGAATACCTTCTAACCGTTAAGGACTCGATATGGACATCAAAGCCGTTCAAACTTCCTATGCTCGCTGGGCCCCCATCTACGACAAGACGTTTGGGGCAGTTACCAATGTCGGGCGGCAGCAGGCGGTTGATTTTATCAATAGACGTCCAGGCAAAGTTCTGGAGGTTGGCGTCGGCACCGGACTTTCGCTGGAACATTACGGGCCCGAAACGCAAGTGACCGGAATCGATTTCAGTGAGGACATGCTGCAAAAGGCGCGCGACAAAGCAAAAGACCTATCGCTGAACCATGTTGTCGAGCTGAGGCAAATGGATGCCCGCACGCTTGATTTTCCCGACAACTATTTCGATACGGTTGCGGCAATGCACGTGCTATCCGTCGTACCGGAACCGGAAAGGGTAATGGCGGAAATAGCGCGGGTCTGTAAACCGGGTGGAAAAGTAGTGATTACCAACCATTTCCAACGAAAGCGGGGGTTGCTCGCATCCTTGGAACGCGCGATTGCTCCGGTCGCAAATACGATTGGCTGGCATTCTGATTTCGATATTGAAACAGTTCTGCAAGAGGATGCGCTTGCCGTAGAGGAGCAAAGAACCCTTCCACCTCTGGGGATGATGACATTTTTGGTACTGAAAAAATCAGTTCTCACGTAACGGTTCGGTGAAAGAACTTGGTACGGCTGCAAACAGGAAACTGAGAAACACCAGCTTTCCTCGATATTTAAACAAAATTTAGCTTACGATGCTTCTTCGTGTAGCCACAACGCTTTGCTACCAAACCGTTTTGCGGTGTCTTCAGCTTTTTACGGTGTGTTTTCATTGCTGTTGCTCAATTTCTTCGCGAATTTCGATGCAGGGGTTGCTACTGTCCTCGGATCTCCATGGCCGTCGTAGGCACAACCCGCCAGAAACCGGCTCACATCGGCATCAACATCGGTGAGCAGATCTGGCCGCAGTTTCTCGCCCACATGTTCCGTGGCCACCTCCGCTGCGGGGATATCGCCGGTTTCCGGATCAAGCCCGATATGCAGCTTGCGCCAGGCTTTGCGGGCTTTCCTGATGCCGTGCTTTTCTTCATGCCAACCGTCGCCGCTACGCATTTTCAGACCCGTGATGTCCACTATGAGGGTGATCGGCTTACTTGCGTCGAGGTGACGCCCAGTTCTGCACAACACCTTCAGAAATCCAGACCCTCACGCCACCTCGACGCCGGAGACTTTCGTTGTAACCCGAGCAATGGGGTCGTTCTCAATTACCTATACACAGCGGTTTTCAGAGAAACCGCCGCTAGTTTCTATGACCTTGCGTGTCCCGGGAGCGAGAGAGTCATTTGAAACCCGCGAGGAATCGGATTGAGCCAATTAGAGCGGTATATCTGCACGCTTACTCTGACCCTCAGATCACACGCGGCTCGGCGCCCGGGAATAGCAACTGCAAATTTGACTTTGCGTCAGGCAGATATTTTTAAACATGACTAATAAATACCACATTTACTGATCAGGTTTGCAGGCGAAGGTTGTGACGCTTAATGGTAAACGGTTATGGACGGATCAAGACTAGGTGATGTTTCACTGGGGCACATCACAGGAACATTGAAGTGGTTTTCGGCTAAAAAAGGCTATGGCTTTTTAACCTGCTCTGTGACCGGCAAGGATGCTTTGCTGCATCAAAGTGCGCTGCACGATTTCGGCCAGACCTCAATCGCCACTGGATGCACGGTAGAGGCACTGACACGCGAAGCGACAAAGGGGTTCCAAATTGTCGAAATCCTGCGCATCCAGTCAGAAGCCGCCCCCGCAGCGACGAAGCAGAATGGCAATGCCTCCCGGCAGATAGCCTCGACCTCGGTTCTGCCGGCCAGGGTCAAGTGGTTTAGTCAGGAAAAGAACTATGGGTTCGTCAATGTTTTCAATGACGGCAGGGACTGTTTTTTGCACGCAAACACACTAGCAGAAGCCGGTCTTGGATTGGTGAGCGTCGGAGAGGCATTGGGCGTTGAGGTGAGCGATGAACCCGGCGGCAGAGTTGTGGTTTCGGTTCAGGCCTGGACATGAAATAGTCCCGAGGATAGTCGGCAGCCAAAGTGCATCGCAAACACGGATTTAGCGCCCGAAAATTGCCCAGGCCCATCTTCACCGCCAAAGCTGTGGGGCCTTACGGCGCGCCGAACTTCACCACCGAAATCACCACGTTGTCCTGATCAGGATGGTTCAACTTTGTCAAAGCCCCCATCAGGTTTTGCGCGATAGCAGCGCTGTGCTTTTCGCAATCTTGCGTGACAACATCCAAAATTTCATCATTGCGTAGAAATTGAAGGCCATCGGAGGCGACGATCAGAATATCGTCGGCACAAAGTATCATCGGATCAGCGGGGCAATCCAATTTGGCAATATCCCCGCCATATACGACAGATATAAGCGTGTTCCGATCGGGATGGCAGCGCGCGGCTTCTGGGTCCATCATTCCCAGTTTCGCCATCATATCTATCTGAGGCGCCATCGAGTGATCCTCATTCAGCTGCATCAGCTTTTGGTCACGCCAGAGATAGAGCGGCGAGTCCCCAATCGAAAGCCAAAACACACGATCTTGGATGCAGACCAGCGCAACCAAAGTCGCCCCCATGCCTTTGGTTTTTTGCTCTTTGATGCTGGCGAGGCGAACTTGGCTATTTGCCTCTTGGGTCGCGCGATGAAGGAAATCTGTCACCTCAGCATTCGATGACTCACAGCTCAGGCCGGCGGATCTCCAGCAGTTCATCACCGCATGGACGATGAGGTTCGATGCAACATCACCTGCTGCGTGCCCCCCCATACCGTCGGACAGAACAATAATTCCGAAATCGGATCCGGCCGGGATTTCGGTCAGAATGGCATCTTCCTGATAGTCACGTGCGCCCTGGTTGATCGCTATCGCAACGTCAAACAATTCGACAGCACGTTCCCGTGCCAGATGTTTTAAGGCATTTCCAATCTGCATAAGAAATCTCTCCGAAAGTGAAAGAAGAAAACCCTTCCAAATAAATTCTGTACTTTCCTGCAGTGCTGGGGCTTCTCAATGATCTGGACCAAAACATGAAAGGCGACAATCAAAGCTCCAGTGCGACCGCTACTGGCGGTTCAGGCGCCACCCTATACCACAGGTCATGAAGGCATCAGGGATTGAGCGGCAGATCCACAGCCTGCAATTCTCCATCTCGGGCAATTGTCAGCTGCGCAAGTTCCACACCATTTTTGGTCAGTTCCTCAAATACGCGCGCAATGTCGTTTTCACCTTCAACCGCGATTTGCGAAGCGGCTTCGGACACAACAATGTCGCCGACGCGGACAGGCACGACGGATGATGGTGCGCGCAGAACCTTGGTGATCCACTTCCCATTTCCCTGACTGACGGTAATGAACTGAGTGCCATTGGCCAGTTCGACCACATGTCCGATCTGGACGTTTAAGGTCTGTTCGGTAACCGGACTGTCCGCGTCGGTTCTAATCCGCAAGTCCACAGATATTTGACCGCTATCCGATGCGGTCTGACTGGACTGGATCGCACGAATAATTGAGGCGTCATCCACTACCAGATTGCCATTTACCACATAAATGATTGTTCCGGATTTCAGCCATTCCGTTGCCGCTTGATCAAGATCAGAGCGCACAAGTGTGACCATGGAAAAGCTGCCCTGTGGCTGCGCAGTTGTGACAGTCGTGAAAGGCAAATCAACGGCGGGGCCGGTCCAACTGATCCAATTTACGCCGGGCGAAGCCGGGGCAGGAGTTTCAACTTCTGCCACGGGCTCGACAGCGGCAGGCGTGGCCTCGACCGCCGTCGCAACCACAGTTTCTTTGGCCTGTTCGGCGACTACTGGCACATTGGTTTCAGCAACCATCGTTTCACCCTGCCCGGATTCTCCACTCTGACTGAAATAATAGCCGGCGCCTCCGACCAGTCCGATGGCGATAAGCGCGACCAGGGCAATGGGACCCGACCGACCACGCGATGGTTTCTTGTTGACTGAGACCGTATCGTTGAATTCGACAGCAGATTCCAAAACGGGCTTTGCTTCGATCGGCATCTTTTCTTCCATCGCGTCCTGCCATTCCTGCACGGACTTGAATCTGTCTTCGGGCGGGATGCTGAGAGCGCGATCTATCGCCCTAAGGAAAGCGGGGCGATAACCTTCTACAGCGCCTTCTAGTGGATCGTAACAATCCGTTCCGTTCTGGGCCAAGGCAGCAAGACGGGTTTGGCTATCCTGCGGAGCGGACCCTTTGATGACATGGTAAAATGTAGCGGCCAAAGCGTAAAGATCGCTGGATTGATCCTGCTCACCGCCCTGCAGATAGAACTCCTGTGGTGAATACCCTTCTTTGACGACACGCAACATCGACATGGCCCGGTCGGATTTAGCTGCACTTTCGCGCGCGGCACCAAAGTCGATCACCACGGGCTCGCCATCCTTGTCGATTAAGATATTATCCGGGGAGATATCCCGGTGAAGCATGCCCTTACTGTGTATGAATCCAATCGCCTTGAGCGTGGTGCGCAGCAGGTTTTTCACTTCTTCCGGAGGTAGGATGCCGCGCTCTTCGATCGTATCCAGAAGGTCTTTGCCTTCGATGAAATCGATCGCCATATAGGCGGTTTCGTTGTCCCGGAACACCTGGTGCACACCCGCGATGTTCGGATGCACAAGCTTCGACTGATTGCGCGCTTCTGTTTCGAACGACCTGACAAGTGCCTCATAGGAAGACGTATGAGACTGTGAACGGGGACGAACGGCCGTTTGACTCCGTCTGCAGATTGCCTCGGGAAAGCACTCTTTGATCACGACCGTGCGCTCAAGGCTGTCTTTGGCCAAGTAGGTGATGCCAAAACCGCCGCTGTTGAGAAATCGAATAATCGTGTATTGGCCGGCCAATAGCCGGGTGCCCGGAGCGAGTTCGTCCGGGAAATGTTCGTTTGAGTGGACTGGTTGTACCATTGGAAATATTTACCCTACCTTGGTCAGCTGGTTCCGGTGCCGGCCTATTGTTGCTCACAAAATCTGTACAAAAGTGGTGTCAGGAACCTGGGGATGATGCTTTACTCTCCCCATGCGGTTACTCCGGCATCGGGCCGTTCTAGTTCGCTCCAAACTTCGACACGGCGGTTTTTAGCACGGCCAATCGAGTTGGTGTTGCACGCGACCGGGGCCATTTCCCCGTAACCACGCACCTCGACCAAAGTGCCATTTGGTTCGATGGTTTTGTTCAGCTCTTGGAGCACCTTTTTGGCGCGCGCCAACGAAAGCTGACGGTTTTTGCCAAAGCTGCCGCCGGCATCGGCAAAACCGGCCAAAACGATCTTATAGGGTTCGACATCCCGGATATATTCAGCAATTCGGGCGATATCCCGCTTCGCCTTGTTGTCCAGGCTGGACGAGCTGGGCGCAAAACGGAACGTCGTTGAAAGGCGCCTGGTCGCTAATTTTTCCGCAACATAGGACCGTATCTCAGCCGAATTTGCCGAAACCGCCATGGCTTCGATGCTCGCCTTCAGCTGTTCGAACTTTGCGTCCTCTTCCTGTTCGACAACAGACAGGCTTGTGACCCCGGACTTTGAAACCAGCCCGTCAATTTCAGGACTATCCAAAAAGGACACCAAAGCTGTGGTAAAGCTTCCGGAATCGCGACCGTTATAGGCGGTCACCCGATTTTGTAGCCCATATTCTTCGGTTTTCATCGAAAACTGGTTTGGCAGATGGACAATGCCACATTCGCTGAGCAGAGGCACCGCCCTCGCATCGCGGATCGTAGAATACCGCATGACACCAAAGCCATACAGGTCGGATTCGATTGCACGGGAAAGTGCGCGATCAGAATTTACGATTTCGGCACCGGGGGACAACTCACGCCCAAATGGTGACAGGATCAAACCCTCAATTCGGTGAAACGCCCCAGAGGATTTGGGCAGCGAGTAGACGTTGATATTTTGATCTGGGCCGCCGAGCTGTTTCCAGTTGGTAATTTCACCGGACAATATCTGCGAAATCTGATCAACCGTCAGAGCCTTCGTGCCATTTCCAGGATTGACCGAAGCCGTATAGCCATCAACCGCCAGCACATGCTCTTGCTGCAAAGCTGTAAGATCGCCAAGACCACTCTTCCTGGCCTTTCGGTACAATTCAGCTGAAACCGGCTCTTCGCTGATAATCAAATCGCTCTGACCGGCAATGAGAGACTCGAACAAGTCCTGCCCGGTTGCTTCTTTGACAAGGATATTGTGAACCGGTTCAGCCGCGTCATCGGTGATCAGGATATCAAAGGCCTTTCGTCCTCCGATCGTCGAAACCTTGCCGGCATCTGTGTCAAATCCGTGCTGCTCTCCCAATGGTACACCCTGCAGATCAAAGGTGTCCGAGAACAGTTCCCGCTCGGAGGCAAACCCATCTACGACAAGAGGAAGGAGGATATCCGCCAGACCTCCTGCGCCAGAAACCACCATGTCGGTATCCGAAGGCAAACTTTTCGGGCAGCCTGAACCCTGACAAAGAAATTCAGACGCGTTCAGAGAAAGCACACCAACATTGGAACGGACAATGAATTTCCCTGGCTGGATATCTACCAGCTCACCTGTCACCGACCTGGACCCGTTTTTCGCGGTCAGCGTGACATTCTGCGCATGCCCCAAAGAAGCAATGACCACAAAGCCTGCTGCAGCTGCGTATTTGGACAAACTCATCATACTCGTCTAAAACCCCGGATAAATTTTAACGCGTGACGCGGAAGCCGCAGCACAATGGCCGCGGCTTCCAATCATGTGATTATTCTTTGATCCACACTTCAACACGGCGGTTGATTGCGCGGCCACGCGGGCTGTCATTGCAGGCCACGGGTTCCAGCTCGCCGTATCCGGATGCCTTCAGCGTTATGCCTTCAAGCTCGCCACCCGTTGCCACTTCGATCAGATGATCCAATGCGGCTTCGGCGCGCTCCTGCGAAATCAGCAGGTTCGAGTCAAAGGGGCCTTTGTTATCTGTAAACCCAACGATAACAACCTCGGTTGGTTTGCTCTCACCCAAGTATTTGATCATCCGTGCCAAATCCCGCTCGGCCTTGTTGTCAAAACGCTTAGAGCCGGGCGCAAAACGGAACGTTGTCGAAAGACGATCATGGGTATTCATGTTTTTCAGAAGGCTCTCGACCAGTTCGGCCTCGTATTCATTTTCACCTTCTTCAAGCTCGGCCGCCAGCCGTTCAGAAGCTCGCTCCTGACTGTCCGCTGTGATCGACAGGTCGATATATCCAGCCTTTGCAACCAGTCCATCCAGCCCGTCAGTGTCCAGAAAATCAACCAATTCACGCGCATAGCCGTCGATATCCGCGCGGTTGTAGACCACAACCCGTTCCTGCAGATAGTATTCTTCGGTCTTGAGGTTAAAGGTGCTCGGGTCCTGAATGATCCCGCAGGTTGTGCGCAGCGGAACAGCGCGCGCCGAGCGCTTGGCCGCATAGTTCACGATACCAAAGCCAGCGACATCTTCCATGATCGCGGTCGTCAATTCGGTTCTGTCATGGACGATACTGGATTCAGTTGTCAGAGATTTGTCCGACTTTTTGAACAGAAGCTTTTCAATGTGGTGATAAGCCTCGGTGTCAGGGTCGAAGGAATACACGTGAATGGGCGCATCGGACCCGCCAACCTCGGACCAGTTTGTAATGTCGCCGGACATGATATCGCGCGCCTGCTTAACGCTCAGATCAGGGATCTGGTTCAAAGGGTTCACGATCATCGCAAATCCGTCCACGGCAATGACGCGTTCCTGATCGAAATCGCGCAGATTTCCACCACCGCCTTCGGATACGATTGAACGATCCGCTTTACCGGCCGGCGTTTCCGAAAAGATGATCGACGCGTCTTTCTTGGCCATCCGCTCGAACAAGCGCGCACCATTCGCCGTATGAATGCCGAACGTGGCAACGTCGTCGCCTTCAAGATCGCTCAGCACCAAGGCAAAGTCATGTTCTTCGCCAAACTTGTGGTCGCCCACATCGACAGTCTCGGTATCAACCGGTTCACCGTTTTCGTCATACAGCTGGGCTTCGGCTTCCAACGCGACCGCGGCATAGCCCTCGGCAATAATCGGAACCAGAACTTCGGCGATTTCGTCCGGTGCGGAAATCTCAAGATCATAGACGTATGTCTGTTCGGTCGGACAGGCTTCGCCCTCACAGGTCACAAGATCTTGGTTGATCACAAACTCGCCAATATCGGTTTCGACCAGATATTTCCCGTCTTTCGACGACAAAAGATTGCCAATAACATCGATATTGCTGTCTTTCCCGACCAGACGCACCTCTTGCGCGAGTGAGCCTGTGGTGATACAACCTGTGATTACAGAGGCGGCGAACAGCCGCTGGAATGTCGAATTTAACATCTTAACTCCTCGAGTTAGCACTCATTTGGTGTTTTTTTGATGCATGTTTTTGTGCATCAAAAGACGCGAATGTGGCTGCACTGCGGTTTGTGGATATGCGTTGCAGAGGTGAATGAGCCAAATCGCGCGATTTACAGTTTCTCGGTGATTGCAATGCCTTGGATTGCAAATATCCCCGAACTCAGGCCCAGGCGTTGCCCAAGCCGCTGATGGTGATCAGGAATCGAGCTTGATTGCCTCTTCGTACAGAAGCGCGGCCCTTTCGGCTTCGATTTCAAGAACGTCCATCTCGGCGCAGAAATGGGTTACATCTGCGACATTCGGAACATCAACACCGTCCAGCTGTTCGACGACGGGCTGCAACTTGACCCAATGCGTCTGCACTTCGGTCAATGCTTCACGCGCAGCTTTGCTTGGCGGTTTGGCGATTGTTATCGAACTGCTACCACCTTCGATCAGCACATCCACGATCTTACCAAACTTCTTGGCGTTCTTTTTGAACTTCTCGTGGTGCTCAACAGTGTCTTTGCCTGTGGCAGCCAGAGCGATCTCTTTGCAGATTTTCTGCGTCAGCATTCGTTGGCGACCCGCAAAGTCCAGCGCAATCGCAAGCGCCAGATCAATGTCCACGTCCCCGTAAGCTTCTTCCAGCTTGCGAACAACATGGTGACAGGCCTTTTCCAGAACCTCGTCATTGTCGACAATCATATGAAGATGTTCGTCATCAACAGACCCGGCCGCGATGATTTCTTCAACCGCTGTGCGATAGGGCGCCCAAAGCGTCTCTACCTCTTTCAGAGCATTGTTGACGGACACAAACCTTTCGCGATCCACACCCGAAGACCCTTTGCCTTCGCGGAACCCCAAAAGGATGTTGTCGAACTCATCATGAGCATGTTGCAGCTCTGCAAGATCTTTTTCCACCTCAGCACCGAGGCTCAAAAGCACAACGGCTTTGGCGACCTTCTCTGTGAGGAAACTCAGCTTATCCGCGGCCAGTATACGGTGTGCTACCTGACCTGCGGCCATTGCCAGTGCATTTCCCCCCACTGGCAATAATGTCGCAACTGTCGCGACTGATGCGCAGTTAACGAAGACTCGTCGATTCATTCTCATTGCAGTTAACCTTACCCCTGTTCACATTTAACCCACCACATTCGAACGTGACCTCTTCTTTCGGGTGGCAATGTGGAACGCCCAAGATCAAATTGTGTTGATTTCGGGACTTACGCCACGTCACCCAAACCGAGCCAAGACTGGTGATTCATAAGGTAGATGGGCCATTTTGTTCGACGCATACGACAGGTCAAAAACAATCCTAACCAACCGGGATCACACAAATCCTTTGTGGAATTGCACCACCGTTTTTGGGTTTGCCCAAGTTAGCAACTGAACATTTTGGTTAATCGAACTGTGACAATTATAAGTTTCGACTTTGCACCCCGTACTGCGCCTTCAGTTGCTGAACCGATCCGCAATACACGTCCAAATCAACCTCTGGGGCAATACCGGACACTCGCTCGTTTGTAGAGTGCTGCCAAAACTCCCATTGCGGAGCATTCGGTGCGGGTCTGGCTGCGTATTCTGCCAGCCAGACCGGGTAGTTCCCGAAACCCGATGTCAGCTCGGTCTCCCAGGTGTTCAGATTGGCATATACCATCGGAACCGTTCCGAAAGCCCTCTGAACGCTGGTAAGCCATTCCAGCGCGAGGCTTCGATAGGCCGCCCCCTGTGCCGTCGGGACGCCTTCAAGATCGAGTGTAAATGGCAGGTGCAGAAGGCCGGATTTTCCAACCGGGCCTTTCGAAAGAACTGCCTGCACTGCATCGACAAAATTCCTGACCTGTGGCTTGGCCGGGTGGCTGATGTGAAGCAGGTGGTAGGCGCCGCACAGGATACCCACCTCATTCGCGCCCAGTACATTTGGCTGAAAATACGCATCCTTGATGCTGACGCTTTCGGTCGCCTTTATCAGCGCAAAAGAAACACCCGAGGCTGCGACTTGCGGCCAGTTGATATCCCGCTGATGATCACTGACATCTATCCCTTTTGCCTGCGCCTTATCTGGCGCCGCTTTGGGAATCTGACCCGATGGTTTGCGAAACGACCTTACAATTTTGCCCAGCCTACATGCCATCAGATCGGCCTTTTCTATCTGTCATAACACCGCATCCAACCGACATTTGATCAGCCAATAGACCGAGATGTTGATTGCGCGGGTCTCGGTCTCGCTGGTCAGGGCCGACCCTTTAACGACGTTGCCCGAATTGGATTGGGGTGTGGGGGCGATAACCGGTTCCGGGCCTAACACTCCGTTTGAAACCGTGCTGTCGCTTTGTTCCAGCACATGTTGGTGTTGCTGGAGCGCAGACAGTTGCAGCGACCCTACCCCGGTATATTTCTGGTTCTTTTTGTCGGTTCGGTACCTCTGGTCCTGATCCTTATCGACTTTCCCGCCGGGGTCGACCCCGCGCAGAAAATAGCCCTGGTAATCAGGCAGTCGAAACTCTCCGTCCTTGCCTTTACCAAACAGATATCCGATGGCGGCAAACAATTCCGGATAAGCGGAAATCAACAGAGGTGAGCCGTCGCAAACCTTCCAGCCATAATGTTGCAGATCAGTGGTCCCGCCCGCCAGCTTTTTGGATTGTCCCAGAAGCTCCCCGGAAAAAGCGATCACCGCGCCAACCGGCATCCCCAATACCCGGCCCGGAGACGGACCCCAGCCTTGTTGCGGCTCAAGCGGTCCGCCAGGAGCATTTGGTCGGGGCGGGGTCGGAAAGCCTGGCGGTCTCATTCTGAATCCGCCTGACCTGGCAGATCACTATCCGCACTCAGCATGCACATATGCGTGGGCACCTGAACCGTCCAGGATTGCGCATTGCCTTCATCGTCTTGTGTATGTTCCGATTTTATCCGGGCCACAATCTCGGCGTCTTCGGGCAAGCAAGGGGCAAGATGGTCTGCATCCGGCCAGATCCGACCGGTGCGCAGGAAATACAGGAAACTGCGCGCGTGCTTTCTGTCGACCGGTGCCAGAATGCGCACACGGTCAGCGCGCAGAAAATCCCGGAACCGCAGGTCGGGTACGGTCTCACGCAGGGCAAGATCCGCGGGGTCGCCTGTCAGATCGCTGACTTCGTCCTCGATATCCATGAATGTGGCGATGTCGGACCACCCGACCGTTTGTTGCAGATAGTGCCGGATACGCGGCTTGGCATAATCCGGGGCCACGGCATCTTTCTCGGACCCGCTGAGGGTCAAGATTTGCTCCTGAGCCGCGGACAGGATTTCCGTCGTCACCGCCTTGTTCAGGAACGCAGGGTTCTGAGCCTCAATCGCAGCCACCTGTTGTTCCAGTTTGCGACGGTATCCCTCTAGCTGCCGCGCATACGCTTCCTTGATCAGCCTATAGGTTTCGAATTGCCAATCGGAATAAGTCTGCGCCGACCGTTGGCACGTCACTTCAAGAGTTGCCGCAAAGAAACCGGTCAATTCGGAATGCAGATGCATTGGTGCAGGATCGGGAACCGGCATATCCGGCGGAGAGTTGGGCTCGGACGATTGTGTGGCTGCGGTTTGCTTGGGGCTGCACAGAATGGTGAACCCAAGCGGATGGCCTTCATCCGCCGGAGAGGTTCCGGTTCCGAACCCTTTATCCAGCTGGGCGCTCAGCACCTGCGCGCCCGAGGCTTGGCTGACAGGCAGGCGCAGTGGCTGCGGTGACTTGTCCGCATGGCCATTTGCACCAGAAGGAGCGGTTTTGCCCCCCGCTTGCTGAGGTTGCAGGGCGACCGACCCCACGATGACATGG
The DNA here is from genome assembly GCF_059611285.1 of Ruegeria sp. CDSA236. Taxonomy (NCBI): domain Bacteria; kingdom Pseudomonadati; phylum Pseudomonadota; class Alphaproteobacteria; order Rhodobacterales; family Roseobacteraceae; genus Ruegeria; species Ruegeria sp. CDSA236. The sequence goes on along the minus strand of NZ_JBXWPG010000004.1, from coordinate 211,849 downwards.
GTTTCCGCCGGGGTTCCGACACTCATCACCGAGGCTGTTGCACTGATCGGCTCAAAGCCGCCTGGGATCAACAGGGCGCCTTCTGCCACTGGCGTGTGGCTTTGCACCGTTTGGCTCACCACAAGCTGGGATGGCGGCGCCATGCGGGTCGCCTCCACCCCGAATTCCTGAAAGGCATCAAGGTAAAAAACCTTGCCATCGTCAGTCGAGCCTGCCGTGTCCGTCAGATTCTGAAACCCGGCAATCCCGAACTCAGCTGGCGATTTCGGTGGGCGCAGATCAAGCTGCCAGGACCGGCGGATGTGCCTGACCAGATTCTCGCCTGGGCTGGGGACCATGATCTCAAAAATCAGAACCTCGCCCAGGCTTTTCGTGCGCAGGCGGAAGCTTCTGTTCACCCAGCGATAGATGCCGCGGATATCCGTGCCGTTCCGCCGATTGTCAAAGCGAGTCACATCCGAGTATTCGGTTTCTTCAACTTCGGATACCTCGCGCGTATGGCGCATTTCGCGTGACAGGTTTCGCACCGTTTTCTCGACGATGTCGCGAGCGAATTTCAGGTCGTTTTTCGCAAAGCCTCCGGCTGGCTGCTCTTGCACCCACCAATTCCCGGTAACACTCATCTTATTGCCATCTGTCGGCATTCCGTACTGGGTGTCGTAGGAGTTGACATGCGTGGTCGAGACATGGTCGGCCAACGTCTTTTGCACCTGGTTGATTAGGTCCGAGACCGAGGTATCCTCGTCCCGCCGTGCAATTTTGGTGGTCACATCGGAATGTGCCTCATGGCTTTCGCGGCGCTGCAACCTCCGGTTTCGCGTCTCGCGCATTTCACCGCGCAAGACATTTTCGATACGCTGCACGTCGCCCAATTCATACCCAAGTGGCTGATACCGGATCGAACGGGCAAGCCCGTATGAATAGGCGCGCACCCAGCCGGGCTTTGTCAATTTCAAAGGGATCTGATGATCTGTATCCTTTGCCGCAACCGGCGCAGGCTTTTTCGGCTCGAATATGGAGCCAGGCAAAACCAGCGTCGCATGCATCCAAGCTTTGATCTGTTGCCCGGTGACCGGATCGGTCATCAAACTGGCCTGCCCTCCTTCGGTTGCAGCCAGTGCACGGGTCAGAACGTGATGGGTAGTCAACACCTGAATCAGAACTGCAAGTTCGTCTTTTTGCCAGCCAGCCAGAAGGTTCAGCGCAATAGTGCTTTCCCAGATGCGGGCCAGTTCCTTTTGCGCATCCGGTGCATTTGCCAGAACCTTGAATGCGGCCCATCCGCCCAGACGGGCCTTGATCAGATCTGTGATCTGGGCCAGCGAAAATTCCGGCAGCTCTCGCAGAGCCGGCCACAGTTCAGGGTAAGAACTGAATGGCGGGCCAAGCGTTTCATTCGAGGAGATGTACCCTTTGGGTTTGTTCGGTTCAGCCGCAGGCTGAGCCTTGCCGGATTGCCCCGCATCCGATGCCGGATGGGGCGAACTATCCCCACCTGGTGTTTTGTCGGTGTTCGAGCTTGGATCCACGTAAGTAACCGCCAAAGCCTCCTGCCCTGACCTGTCCCGGGATTTTGAAACAAGGCTTTGCAGGAACACGCTGTTCGCCAGGATCTTTTGCGGAACCTCCATGAAACCCGCATCCAGCGCGCCCGGCGCTATCGACGGCCAGTGTTTCATATAGATGAAGGGGAACAGCTCATCCCAGTGCAGGTTGGCCCCTTGGGTGATCGGGCTCAGCCCTTCGGAATCTGGATCATCGCTGAAAGGATCACTGCCATCTCCTGCGTGATTGTCGCTTGGCTGATCTGGGTCATGCCCGTCATGTCCGCCTGAACCGTTTTGCCCGGTGCCAGAGTTCCCACCATCATCGGCCCCACCCCCTGCCCCGGAATCGGGCGATGGAACATGGCTTGGCTTGCCAAATTCAGACATGAAACCCTGAAAGCGCCAGACACGACCGGTCTCGGGTTCTTGCAGAGCCAAAGCCCCAAGGACCTGCTGGGACAACGGCGTACTCAACCCGCTTTGCCAAGTCAGGGTACCGGTCAACCGCTCACCGGTTTCGAACAGCACATTCAGCGGCGTTCTTTCCTTGTACCTCAGAACAGGGCCGCGCACGGCCTTGCCCGGTGTCTTGGTGAAAAAGAACTGGACGGTCACGAATTCCGGGGGATCGGCACCATGCGGATGGGTTTCGAAATTGGCCACCAACTGGTTACGCAGATCCTCGAACGGCGCATCCATCCAAATGAGTTTAGGGTCCTGGCTGGTCATGCCCGTTAAGCGTCTTCCACCGCTAACACGACCTCAAGCTCGCTGATCGCCTGCAGTGAACCCTTGGTCAGCTTGCTGGATTTCAGGCCACTGATTTCCAGACGTTCGATATCCAGTTGCCAGACATCAACACCGGTATGGATATTGTCAAAAGGCGCGTGCGGAAAGAATGCCTCGATCTCGGTGTATTCATACAGGTTGTCCTGAATCACGGCCAACATCGCCGCTCGAGCCTCGGCCAACACCTCAACCATATAGTCGCGAATGCGGTCCAGATCCGCGTCGGACACTTCGGCGAAATAAACCGCGGATCGCGTGCCATCTTCATCGAAACGGGTCACGACTTCGGTCGCCGGGGCGAGCAATATCTCATGCTCGCCCTCGATTGACACTGGCCCCTTGTCTGCCGCTTCTGGTGGAAGGAACTCGATCAGCGCACCGCAACAATCAATCAGAATTTGTTGGCCGGCTTCGGCAATGAAATTATCATCCTCCCAAAGCTCAATCGCGATTTCAGGATCAACCTGAGCGTATGGCAGAGCATAGCGCCCGCCGCCCTGCAGTTTCTGACCTTCGGGGAAAATTTGCCCCCCATTTCCACGCTGGAAAAAGGTCAGGATAGGTCGACGAAACATCAGAAACCGACCAGAGCGGGTATGTACGAGTGCATAAACCTGAAAGGCCATGTGTCTTCTCCTCCGATATGTTAATTCGGGCTGTCGGTGACTTAGTCCAAACCCAATACGCGACGGACGCGGCTCAGCTCGCGGTCATGAACAGTCAGGGCATCCAGAAACAGAGAGACCGCAACCCGGTTATCCGCAGAATAATGCCCGCCCAGAACATGCTCCAGCGCAGCCGGGCAGTGGTCATAGGCACCCGCGATATTGTCGACGCTCAGCGCGCGCATCCCAGTACGCAGAACCTTGTCGCAATAGGCAGCAAAGCTGGCGTTCAGGTCGTTGATCACGATCCGCTCGGTTTTGGGTGAGGTCGACGGCTTGTACGGCTCGTAAAGTGGCACCCAGCTTTCGGCGCGCCCCAGATGGGTCGAGGTGGGCGGATAGCCATTGGCGGTCATGAACATCGTACAGCCAAAACACGAGGCCAGCTTGGTGGTACAGTCACCAACCGTAATTTCATAAGGCGTGCAATGCGGGCCCAGATGATAGGCCTTGTAGATCGCCTGGATCATACCGTGGGTATAGCCCTTAACGCCTTCGTCCCCGCTTTCATCGACGAAATTCATACCCTGATCAAAGCGCATGATATTGGTGATCTGGTCCGACCGGTTTGTCGCCCCGTGATCGGGTTCCCCTTCCTTCGGAGCATCCTGCGCCAGATCGCCGCCAATGATGCCCCAACCAACGCAGTCATGGTCATGGGTATCGCGACGAACGCGCGGGTTCCACAGGGCAGAATCCTCGGGCGGCAACCACCGAGGGTACCATCCCTCGAAAATATTGTCGTCATGATCGCCCGCATCCAGATCAGGGATATGGAACCGCGCGCTTGGCATCGGACCGACCGGATCGGTGTCGCCTTCGACATTTCCGTTATCGACAAACCCGGTATAGGCCCCCAGCCCGATATACTGATAAGCGGGGTCGCGATCCCTTTGCTTGATCTCATCATATAGCACCTGCCCCTTGTCACTGAGGTGGTGTTCGGGGTGGCGGATATCGCCCTCGGTCGGAGGCTCATGCCCGGCCAAACCATAAACCCCAACGATCACAGCGCCGGTTTTATGATCGACGGCCGTCCCTGCCCTGACCGAATGGCCCTGCATGTCGATTTCCAAAGCGGCCAGCTGTCCGATTTTCTGGGCGGCTTGCTGAAGCTGATCCCATTCGCGGGACCATTTGTCGGGCCTGGGCATCTCGTCAGAAGGTTCCATTGAAAACTGCACATCGACATTGGCGCGGATCTGTTCGATCGAATGACCTACGATGGCGGCGGCAACAATATAGTCCGCCTCACGCTTGGGATCGGCACCGCCGTCGGTCAGAATTCCGGATGTACGTCTGTAAACCATCAATTCACTCCTCCAAAGTTTCGCCCGCTTTGGGCGTCATGAATATTGAATGTCGTAACCAACAAAATTGATCGGATCGGAATTCGGACCCGGCGTGCCGCCATACATGGCGACGCGCATTGCCTGGACCTGGTGCAGATTAAAACTGGCCACACCCGGACCTATTTCCCGGCGGTCGATCCGAAAACCCTGCCGCGTTGTCATATCGGCCGCAAAGTTCAGCCGGTCCGGAGCCCGGAGCACGCATTCTCCCTGCAAAGGCAGGCGGGTTTCGGTCAGGGGAAAGCCGCAGCGCACGACCTGCACCTTGTGCAACCGATGCCCTTTTGGAACCGTGATGGTCAGGTCAATCCCGTCGCCTTTGCGCCGGGGTTCGATCGTTGCCTCGCCACAGACAACTTTGCGATCCACCAGAACATCGGGCGAGATATTGCCCTCGCGAGTGACGAACCTGACCGACAGGGCCAGGTCAATCTGAAAGCTTCGGTACCAGCGATACGGGCATTGCAGAACAACCTGCCAGGTTAACGGCCTAATGTGCTGGTCGTGATCCAAACAGTCCCAGAACAGGCCAACCCTGCGCACATTGGGGTTTAATGATCGGTTCTCAAATACGAGTTGGGTTGTCATCGCGCCACCCTGACGAATCTGTGTTATGAACTCGACGGCGGCGGCGACAGCCTCATGATAAAACCAAGCTGTTGAAACCCCGGCTCCAGGCCGGATTTCAGACGCAACCTCAAGAACTTTCCGTCCGGCTCGCCACTGATTTTGACGTGGCCGACCACTGTGAAATCTGTTTTGCCCTTATCGCCCTTGGACGTTGACGCCTTGGTATCACTGCTGGACTTGGGTTTGGCGGGTTTGGGAACTTCAACCCAGCCATCACTGACCGCAAGAGCCTGAATTTTGGATGAAACCCCGTCCTTAGAATATGTGTAGTCAGTGAAGGTGACGGTTACGTCCTCAAATTTCCCGGCATCGTCCACCTTGTACTGGACCGAAATCTGAAGCCCGTTATAGGGGGGCTTGTTGCGCCCGGTCTTATGGAAATCGCCAGATTGCCAAACCTGTTTGATGGGCTTCAAACTGTCTTTCTTGTCCGCGTCATCCTTGGGTTTCGAATCCGGCTTTTTGGGATTCGCGGGCTTTACCGGCGTCGGGGTATCAGCGGCAGCCTTCTGATCGCTGTCTTCGTCGCCCTTAGACCGTTTGCGTTTTAGGGCGATTGTTGTGTCGGCAGTTTTGGTCATGACACACCTCCTCTTTCCATAGCTCCGTCAAGCGGTGTGCATCCTGCGGCGCGTGATTCGCCGCAGGGCGCGTTTACGCATTGATGTTTGCCAGCTGGAAATCGAAGGGGGTAGAGTTTTTGCCAGGCCCGCCGCCCGACATCACGATATCAGCGCTTTGGATGCCGAACAGATTGATCTCGGTGTTGATCTGACTGATGATCGCCGAGTCCATGACCTGGCCCTCTTCGATCTGCGACACCACGCCGATATAGATGGTCGGGTGGAACTGAAAGACGCCCTTCTGCCCCGGCGCAAGGTTGGTCTTGGCGGCCAGAAGTTTACCTTCGCGATAGATATTCGCGTTGATCGATCCCATGGTCAGGTTGTTGCGCAGCTCGACCTCATTCGGCGACGTTGCCGGGGTCTTGGCTAGGCGCAAGATATCCCCGCTGGTGTCTTTGACCATTTCGTAGGCCTGACCGTCATAGGCCGTCATCTGCGGCGTATAGTTCCCATAGCTGTCCGAGGCCGAAACCTGAAACTTCAGCGGGTATTTGAAGGGGTGATAATCCAGACGCCCCAGGTTTTTGATGACTTTCCACGCGATAGCGAGTTCGCCGAAATCTTCGGCCACGTTTTGCTGGAAAATAACGATCGATGAATTATTGGCATCATCCGAGTGATTGACCAATCTGAGTTGAATATTTTCGGTAACCAATTTCAGATTCCTTCCATTAGCGGTTCTTGTCGAGAACGACGAAATCGTGAATCAATGCTAGCTGAGAACTCTGTAATTCGATCTTTGCAGGAATCATCATTTCCTTTGATCTTTGCACTGTTAGACCCCTGCCCGCGGTAACCGGTGCACACTTTGGCCAGCCTCGCGCGCGCAGGAGCATGCTCATCCAGGACGTGTTTTGGGTGAGGCTTAGTTCATCGAATTGCGATAGCGCCGATACTCCGACGGCGAGACGTCGAATTCCCGTTTGAACGCGGTCGAAAAGTTATTCGCATCCTCGTAGCCAACCTTGAAGGCGATGTCCTGAATGCTGTGCTGCCCCTCAAGAACCAGGGCCGCTGCATAGTTCAACCTGTAGCGCCGAAACCAAGCCATGGGGCCAACACCGAACTCTTCCTTGAACCGCTTGGACAAGGTGTTCCGGTTTGACCCGACCACTTGCGCCAAGGCGTCAATGCCGCCGGCAAATTCGGGCTCGGTAGAAAGGAAATTACAAGCAGCATTGACCAACGTATCTTTTGAAAAGTACTCGGCAGAGACATCCTGTTTCATCAATGCTTGCGCCGCACTGAATCTGTGCTGGATTTCGCTGGTGACAAATGGATAGGCAATATAGTCGCTGTATCCTTGCGAATATACTTCGGCACGTGCCGTCGACAAACCCAGGTTGATCAGTGCAAAACTGTGCTGGCGCTTATGCGACCCGGCAGGTTTTGGGGCATTGGCCGGCACAAAACGCTTCAGGCACTGACGTACAACGATTGCTTTTTCATGGTAAGAAATGCCTGTGCTTTCTGCATCGTTCGACACGCGGTATCCCATAGACCTTTCAACTATGCTGCGAAATTCGGACAAAAGGCGCGGTGTAAACTCCAAGCAGATCACTCGGTCACGATCATAAGGACTATGCATAAAATTCCCCATCCAAAAAACTTCTGAAAATTTTGTAGGGCGCCACGCAGAGTGCGACCTCTGCTGATCTGAAAAATCAACTTGAGTCGCTGAGCCGCCACCACAACTTTTGATTGAGTACAAAAGGTCTGGGAACTTCTGTTAACTTATTCACATATTGCATTATTAGACCAATCCAATACGGCATTAACCATAAATGAATGGCAAATTGCCAAGGGTTCTCCTTGCTAGCCAGACCAAGCTATGCCTTCTTCTGCCAACGCAATGGGAGACATGGCAGATGAGCGAAGCGGTCAATCTGACACTGGATGAAATACGAAACCTAAGCCTGAACATCCTGTCCGGATCCGGATACGGGCCGGACCATGCAGCGGCCATCGCGGATATGCTGGTCACCTGTCAGATTGATGATTGCCAGTCGCACGGCCTGTTCCGACTGTTCATGTGCAATGACACCATGAAGGCAGGCAAGATTGACGGAAATGTCTCGCCAGCCATTACCCAATCGGATAACGCCATCGTTCGGGTCGATGCTCGCGGAGGTATGTCCCTGCTGGCATTTCATGAGGCACTTCCAATTCTGATCGAGAAAACCCGAACCCATGGTATTGCAGCCATGGCCATCAATCGCTGTTTTCATTTCTCTGCCCTCTGGCCCGAAGTGGAGCGGCTATCTGCTGCCGGCCTTGCGGCGATGGCGATGGTACCAAGCCATTCCTGGGTTGCCCCTGCCGGCGGCACCCGCGGTTCGTTGGGCACCAACCCGCTGGCCTTCAGCTGGCCGCGACAGGGCAAGGATCCCTTCACCTTTGACTTCGCAACAAGCGCCTTTGCCCGTGGCGAAATCGAACTCTATCGCCGCGCAGGCAAGCCCCTGCCCGATGGCGTAGCAATCGATAAGGACGGCAACCCAACCAACGATCCGCAGGCTGCGATGGAGGGTGCGATGTTGACCTTCGGCAGCTACAAGGGTTCGGCCCTGTCCATCATGATCGAACTCTTGGCCGGTCCGTTGATCGACGACCTGACCAGTCTGGAGAGCATGGAGTTTGCCGGCAACTCAGGCGGCGCCCCCTATCATGGTGAAATCCTTCTGGCCTTCGATCCGAGGCATTTCAGCGGTGGCCGCATAGACCCGAATGATGCAAGGGCAGAACGCCTGTTCGCTGACATCACCGATCAGGGCGCGCGCCTGCCATCGCAACGCCGGTTTGCCGCCCGGGCCCGCAACATCGAACGCGGATATGTTGAGATTGCCAAAACCCTCTATGACGATCTGCAAGAGTTGGCCCAACAGATTTAGCCCCCTTCCCCTCAGCAAAGCAGCTGGCTAAGAAGTCTCTCCGAACGACTGTCAGGAGGCCCCATTGGACCGCATCGCCCGCACCATCGCCACCGAGATCAACGCCCGACCCGATCAGGTAGGGGCCGCAGTAAAATTGTTGGACGAAGGCGCGACTGTGCCCTTTGTTGCGCGCTACCGCAAAGAAGCGACAGGTGGTTTGGACGATACCCAACTGCGCACCCTGTCAGAACGCCTGACCTATCTGCGCGAATTGGACGCCCGTCGCGCAACCATCCTGAATTCGATCAAGGATCAAGGCAAGCTGACAGTCGATCTTGCAAATTCCATTGCGCTGGCTGACACCAAAGCACAGCTGGAAGACATCTACCTGCCCTACAAACCCAAGCGGCGCACCAAGGCAATGATCGCACGCGAGAACGGGTTGGAACCTCTGGCTGACGCAATTCTTGCAGACCGGTCTGTCGATCCCGATACCCTTGCCCAATCCTACCTGTCCGAGGCCGTTCCGACCGGCAAGGATGCCCTGAACGGTGCTCGCGACATTGTCACCGAACGACTAACCGAAAACGCCACCCTGTTAGGCGAACTGCGCAGCTTCATGCAGCGCGAGGCGCTGCTGACCTCGAAGGTGATTGATGGCAAACAACAGGATGGCGCGAAATTCAGCGACTATTTCGACCATTCCGAGCTGTGGGCCAAAACGCCGTCTCATCGGGCTTTGGCGATGCTTCGCGCGTCAAAAGAGGGCATCGTGACATTGGACATCGCGCCGGACCCCGAGACCGGCGCTGCTCGGGCGGAAGCGATCGTCGCATCACATCTGCTAACCCGCACGGATTCAACTGCCGATACTTGGTTACGCAAGGTGGCCGGTTGGACCTGGAGGGTAAAGCTCTCGCTGACGATGATGGTTGACCTGATGGCCGACCTTCGCAGCCGTGCCCAGGACGAGGCGATTTCCGTTTTCTCTCGCAATCTCAAAGACTTACTATTCTCTGCGCCAGCTGGCGCCCGCCCAACCTTGGGGCTGGACCCTGGAATACGAACAGGTGTCAAAGCAGCGGTTGTCGATGCAACTGGCAAAGTGGTTGCAACTGAAACAATTTACCCGTTCCAACCCAAGAATGACCTTCGAGGCGCGCAGGCCACAATCCTGCGCCTGATCGCCCAGCACGGCATTGAGCTTGTTGCAATCGGCAACGGAACAGCCAGCCGCGAAACCGAAAAGCTGGTCGGCGACACGCTCGGAGATTTGCCCAAAACCGTCACTCCTCCCACCAAAGTCGTGGTCTCGGAAGCCGGAGCATCGGTCTATTCCGCATCCGAACTGGCCGCCCGAGAGTTCCCGGACCTGGATGTTTCCCTTAGGGGCGCAGTTTCAATCGCCCGTCGTTTACAGGACCCCTTGGCGGAACTGGTCAAGATCGAACCCAAATCCATCGGGGTCGGGCAATATCAGCACGATGTGGATCAATATAAGCTTTCGCAATCATTGGCATCTGTCATTGAAGACGTTGTGAACGCCGTTGGCGTTGATCTGAATACTGCTTCTGCCCCATTGCTGTCGCATGTGTCCGGGTTGGGCCCGGGGCTGGCAGAATCCATCGTGTTGCACCGCGACATGAATGGTGCCTTTCAATCTCGTTCAGAGTTGCTGAAGGTGGCGCGCCTTGGTCCCCGCGCGTTCGAACAATGCGCGGGTTTTTTGAGAATACGCGATGGGGCCGAGCCCCTTGATGCGTCTTCCGTGCACCCCGAGGCTTATTCCGTGGCCCGACGCGTTGTCGCCGCATGTGGGCGGGATATTCGGCAAATCCTGGGGAATGAAGGCGCCCTGAAAGGCCTGCGCGCCGAACAGTTTGTTAACGACAGTTTTGGCCTGCCCACGGTTCAGGACATATTCTCCGAGCTTGAAAAACCCGGTCGTGATCCCCGGCCACATTTCAAAACTGCCTCGTTCGCTGATGGCGTGGAAGAGATCAGCGATTTGAAACCTGGAATGACCCTGGAGGGCACAGTTACCAATGTTGCGGCATTCGGTGCTTTTGTTGATATCGGTGTTCATCAGGACGGGTTGGTGCATATCAGCCAACTGGCAGATCGGTTTGTCAAAGATCCCCATGATGTCGTCAAAGCGGGCCAGGTAGTTAAGGTACGGGTCGTCGAGGTGGATGCGCCGCGAAAACGCATCGGTCTGACGATGCGCAAGGATGGTGGCATTGAAACCCGGCAAAAGCGCGTTCAAGACAGCGACCAAACGCGGCAAAGCCATACAAAACAAAAAGAATCACAACGCGCAAAAAATGGCAATAATGCGCAGCAGGGGGCACTTGCAGATGCACTGAAATCTGCGTTCAAAAAACAATAATCTGCTAAAGGGTGTGCACCCCCCTGCCCTTACCGCGATCAGTCGAAAGCGTCTGGCTCTAGTTCTTGCCAGAATTCGAAGATTGCGGTTGCGTTCAGCCCCGAGCGCCACGCATGCGCTCGGAAATGCTCGCGGTCAAGGTCGTTGTCTAGACCGGCAAGAAACAGTCTTTTATCTGCGTCCCTCTGTGTCGGGTTTCGCCGCGAAACCAGCTCTTCTACGATCGAGAGTTTCCGCGCCCGCTCCTCCCGCTCGGCTACCCGTTCGGCATAGGCTTTGTCTTCAACCGCCACTTGGGCCTGCCTCGCCTGCGCTTCTTCCAGTGCTTCGGGGCTGGGCTTCGCTGGCTGTTCCGGTTCAGGTGGCTGATAGTCATCGCGCAATGCGGCCGACAGATAGCCCAATGTGGATTTCACTCCGCCCTTTTGCCTTACGTAATCAAGTTTCTGCGCAACGTAGTCTTCACCATGTTCGGAAATCCACTGTCGGGCCAAACGGTCCGAGACCCCTTGATCACGTAGCTTCGTGTACACCTGCATATTCCGAGCACCGTCGCTGTCATCAATTTCGAACATCGCCTTTTGCGGGTTTCCCTTAATCCGAAAGCGAATATCGGTGACCGTCCGGCCTTTCTTTTGGAACTCGGGTTCGATCAGAATGTCCGAGCTTTTGTTCACCTCGGCAACCGCCGGCTTGATGATCTTGGCGTTGAGATGTTTGAAGCTGGTATAATAGTCGCTGCCATCTACCCCCATGAGCTTTCGGAAAACGTCCAAGGCCCACCAACCGGTCGAACCGATGCGCACAAAGCGATAGCAGTTTTCATACAGTGCCAATCCGTGCCCGGAACTAAAGTTGCGCTGAATCTGAACGTTGATCAGCGCATAGATTTTGGGATCATACAGCTTCTGCGCCAGCGCCGGTGAGTAGGCATATTCACAAACACCATTCTTGAGCTTGGCAAAACTCAGCAGAGAGGAAACACCCCATTCCTGACGCCCCTGCTCATCCAACATGTCCCATTCAGCGACAGTCTCGGCCAGGGCGCGCAGGCTTGCACGCAAGGTATCAAAATCGTTCGAGTTATAGCCGACCATCATCGCCAGAGTTCGTGCATCGATGGTATGGGTCTGTGCAGATGTCAGCGCATCATAGGCATTGAGAAGCAGGACATTCGACAGCTTGCGCTGAAGCAATGTCAACTTACCGCTGATGTGAATCGCGGCGACGTTCTTTTTCACCGTTTCCCTTCGCAAGGCTCCGGATAGGTGATCCATGTCTATTTGTGTTTCCGGCATGATTCTGCCTGACTGCTCTTTTTTGCATTTCTGCCATGAAAGGTACCTATCAATCAACTTCTATTAGGTGCCCAAATACAGGATCAGGCTCATCCCGAAAACGGGTACCCTAAACAGATATACCGAAACTTATCCCCAGACCCATCATCGCGAGCCCGTCATAAGAACGACTCAGACAGGATCGAACGTACTAGAAACGGCTTTGTAAGTGTCTAATAGCGTCGAAGATCCACGTCCCTGCGAATCGGTGCCCTTGTTCCTGTCGAATGGTTCCCTTGGTCCCGTATCTGGGCACCTTTGATCCCGGAATCGGATACCCTAGGAACTGTAAATGGGTCCCTAAGGTGATCTAACTTGTTGTTATAATTATCATATTCTTAATCTAAATCTCTTAAAGACTCTATAAATAATAAACTCTTTGTTGGCGTGCTCTCTCATTTTTCTAGAGTTTCGTGGCGAAACCCAGCCTTGCGCGCAAAAACTGTGGAAAACTTCCGATCGCAGGATAGCTTTAGAAGATAATGTTCGCTACATTCCTAAATATACGCCGCTAAGGCGAACATCTTCTGAGGCAACGACAGTGAACAAATCAAACCAACCTCCGCTACCGCCATATCTGAATCTTGATCCCGCAACAGCGGCCGGGAAGTTACCTGATCCTATAGGAACCTCTCGATTCGCAAAAGCAGCGGCATTCTGCGCCAAAGGCCGTGAGGATCTTGCTCGCCGAGGTTATGCTCCTGATGGGGAAAAGCGGCTGCGTAGGTTTTCAATTTGGGAAATAACTAAGTACCTAATTCCGGTTGCACCTGCGCATCTCCGCCGTGTCCTCAAAGCACATCCTGATCTTCCTCAAGGCGAGGGTGAAGCCGGTTCAAAATGGTTCACTTTGGAAGAGGTCCTGACCTTGCGCCAGCATTTTGCGGCTGAAGGCGTCAGCACGAAGGAGTATCTCCCCTACCGGCCTGAAGGGCTTCCGGCAAAGGTTGTTTCCGTTGCAAATTTCAAAGGCGGTGTTGGAAAAACCTCGACCGCCGCCCATCTGGCCATGTCCGCCGCCTTGGACGGATACAAAGTTCTGGTCATCGACCTCGACAGCCAAGGATCCATGACGTCGATCCTTGGCGGGTCCGTCGCAGATGAATGGCAAACTGTGTTCCCCTTGATCGCGAAGGACTATGCTCGGGCGGTGCAGGAGGAAAACCGCGTGCGCAATGCGGCAGGTCAACCTAAAATTCCATTGGATGAGACCTTGCAAGAGGCGCTTAAAACGACCCCTGGCGATGTAATTCAGAACACCCATTGGCCAAATATTGATCTGATAGGTGCGCAGTTGAACCTTTACTGGGCCGAGTTCCAGATCCCAGTGTGGAGGATGGGGCTGAGAAGTTGGCCTTTGTGGGACGGCCTGACCAATTTCCTCGAGGATGAAGGTATCCTCAACGATTATGACATCGTCTTTCTCGATACGCCTCCTGCACTTGGGTACCTTACGATCAATGCACTGGCTGCAGCAGATATCCTTCTGGTTCCGCTTGGAGCTTCGTTTCTGGAGTTTGATTCAACGGGTCGGTTCTTTGACATGCTCTATACGACCTTTGCCAGTATCGAGGATGGTGAAAACACGGCACAACGCGCAGCTGGCTTGCCTGAGCTCAAGTTCGAATGGGATGTTGTACGCGCAATCATCACCCGGTTTGATGCCAGTCAGCAAACAGACATGGCGAACGTAATTCAGGCCTATTTCGGGGATTTCATGAATGCCTACCGGCAGGACTATACTGCTTTGGTCGGGCAGGCTGGTGAGCAGGTGAATGGGATCTACGAAGCCGACTACCGTGATTTTAACCGGGATACGTATGTTCGGGGTCGGGAAACGTTTGACCGGACTTACGCAGAATTCAAAGAGGTTCTGATCGGTTGCTGGTGGCGCGACGCTCAGATGGGAGGAGAGGCAGATGGCTAAACGCAGAAGACTGACCGCACCGGACACAACAGAGCTCGAACAGCTTGAAGCGGGTTTCGCCGCGAAACCGTCGATCAGCCCGTTTGAAGCAAGCTCGTCCGCACCTCCAATAGCTCAGGTTGCGGCGGAGGCCGCTACCTTGGGTGGCATGGCGTCCGTGACAGACAGAGTCGCTTTGGCCCAGGACCAAGGTGATGCAGCTCGATGGCGCGATGCACAAACCGCCGGTTTGATTGCGGAAAAAATATCGCTGGATCAGATTGATCCGGATTTCATCCGCCGTGACCGGATGGTTGAAGACGAAGAAGCCATGGCGGAACTGTTGGAATCGCTGCGCGTTCACGGCTTGAGAACGCCAATCGAGGTGAGCCGGGTCGGTGACAGTTTTGGCCTGATCTCGGGCTATCGGCGTCTGGAGGCCTTCAAGCGGCTGTCCCAAAGTGATGCTCGGTTCATCGAGATTCCTGCATTTGTCCGTGAGGCTGGAACAGGGCAGGGCGCTTACGTCTCGATGGTGGAAGAGAATGAGCTGCGCTCGAACCTCAGCCCTTATGAACGCGGGCGCGTCGCGGTTCTGGCGGCGGGGCAGGGGGTTTTTGCTTCAACCGAGGCCGCTGTCGATGTGCTTTTTGCTGCAGCGTCCAAAGCCAAACGGTCCAAGGTCCGTAGCTTTGCTATGGTGCATGAAGCGTTGGGGGATTTGCTGCAACATCCCGTGTCGTTGTCAGAAAAGGCCGGGCTCAAGCTTGCTTCGGCATTGCGGGACGGGGCACAAACCAGATTGCGCCAGGCATTGGCTGGCGCCGGCCCGTTGGATTCCAAATCCGAATGGGGTCTGCTTGAAGCTGCGATCAAGGGCGTGCCGGACGCGGAAAAAGCAAAATCGCGCGGCGGGCGCCCGCAGCAGGTGCAACGCTTGACACCGGTTATCATTCCCACAGGCGGCACAATTCAGGCCGAGGTGACATCTGGGGAACTCCGCCTCAGGATACGCGGGAGGGAAATTTCAGTTGATGAGGCTCAAAACCTGATCGACCAGATTGGCAACCATCTGGGTTAGTCCTGTGACGAGACCGGGATAGGTCGGTCTCGTCGTCAAAAAAATCAAAGAGCTGACTGGATTGGTTCGCAGAGGCGAATTCTACTACTGTCAAGGTAATGATCAAAATGAGGAATAAATGATCATTATGGATTCAAGATCCTTTGGAGGTGCTCGCTAGAGGAATTTGGGTAAATGCTAATGTCGCTGAGGCAAACGTTTACGTGGGTTCTGCCGCAAACTTCGCCCCCACCTGTCAGTTCGACTGCATTTCTGGTAGCGCGTGCTGGAACACGACAGGAGCAGGCCGTGAAGATCTCATTTAAGGGCGCGCATTTTCCGAAAGACGTGATCCTTCACGCGGTTTTCTTCTATCTCCGCTACGGTGTTTCATACCGGGATCTGGAAGAAATCGTGGCGGAACGTGGCGTTGATCTGGATCATACGACGCTAAACCGTTGGGTCAGTCGATATGCAGGTCCCCTTGCTGAAACAGGGCGGTATAGAAAGCGTCCCGCAGACCGTTCGTGGCGCATGGATGAAACCTATGTGAAAGTAAAAGGCGAATGGGTTTATCTTTACCGAGCGATCGACAAACACGGCAAGACCTGGATTTCATGTTGTCCGAGCGCCGGAACAAAGCCGCTGCGACGAGGTTCTTCGCCCGCGCTCTCGAGTTGAACGGATTGCCACGCAAGATCGTCATCGACAAAAGTGGTGCCAATACTGCTGGCATCAAGGCGATCAACAAGATGTTGAAAGGCTTTGGTTGTCCGATCCCGATCGATATGGTCAGGCGGAAATACCTCAACAACATCATTGAACAGGATCACCGCTTCATCAAACGAAGGATCAGACCCATGCTGGGCTTCAAATCTTTCGCTTCAGCCGCATCTGTCCTGGCAGGCATAGAACTGGTCAACATGATCCGCAAAGGTCAATTCACACCCAAACTCCGTCCGTTTCAGCAGTTCGCCCAACTGGCGGGGTAAACTGCTAATCAATTCCACTGATGTTCTGCCATCCAAAAAGTTTGCGACAGAACCCCAATTACCTGCTGATTTATGTTTTTTTCAGTCATGCCCGTATCTCCTGGTCGAGTGAAAGAACAAAACAAGATCAAATTTGGGAACTTGCTGATAGAAGAAAATTGATAGATAAAACGATCTATCGTAAATTTTTCGTGGTGGTAAATGCCGTCCAACCAGATAAGTCTAACCTGGCTGCGTAGCTTTGAAGCCGCGGCCCGACATCTGAATTTTACCAGTGCAAGCGTCGAATTGGGGCTGACGCAGGCTGCCGTCAGCCTGCACATCCGATCATTGGAACAGCAGTTGCAGCACAAGTTATTTGTGAGGCGCGCAAGACACCTCTCTCTCACAGAGCTTGGTCAGGCTTATTGCTCAACTGTCCGGCAGGCGCTTGCTGATATCGATATGGCCTCGGCAAACCTTTTCGGGTCGATGGCGACGAAGACAGTTACGATCAAGGCGCCGATATCGACCGCTTCACTTTGGCTTGCGCCCCGTCTTCCGTCATTCAAGAAAGACCACCCGACGATAGATCTTCGCCTTGTGACAAATATCTGGACAGAGACCACCAATTTAGAAGAGATCGACGTAGAGCTGCGCTTGGGTCGTGGCAACTGGACCGACGCACTCTCCGAGAAACTCTCTGATGAAGCGATCGTCCCGATATGCGCCAAAGGCCGGAAGAACAGTGCAAAGCAAGTGCAGGATCTGCTGTCTGGTCCATTTGTTCACATATTAGGCCATGAAGGCCATTGGGAACGATACTTGAGCGCATATGACTGCACCAAGCCGCAAGACGCCCCGCAATACCTGGTAGACACAACCATTTCGGCGCTGCAACTTGTCGCGAGTGGCGGTGGCTATGCCCTAGTGTTCTCGCGACTGGTCAATGCCGAAAATGGGCTCGCCTCGGGCGTTCGATTTGCCGGCAAACCGCTGCCACACCCGGATGCACATTTCCTAATGCAACCTGTTTCCAAAAAAGCTGTACGACCAGAGGTCGAGATCTTTGTGGACTGGTTGCGTAAGCAGTTTAAAGAAGATGTTTGATCTTGGGATGAAAACAGATTTTGCAGCGAGAGGGACGGTTTTGTCGACCACGATCTGCAACGGTATGCCTTTGTTGGCCAATGCCTCGGCGAAGAATTGCTTGGCCGCCGCGGTATCACGACTTTCAGACGGCATAAAGTCAAGGGTTTCGCCGTCGCGATCAACCGCCCGATACCGATACTTCCAATGGCCGCGCACTTTGAGATAGGTTTCGTCCATGTGCCATGAAACTGCACTAGGGCGCTTGCATTTGTGCGTCTCAATCTTGACTTGGGGCGAGAATTTCACCACCCAATCTGCTGATTGTCACATGATCAACCGCAACGCCCCGCTCAGCCAATATCTGCTCCAGGTCGCGTTAAGGCACTGAGTATCGTGAGTAAAAGTAGATTGCGTGGACAACGATGTGCTTTGGAAAATGGCATCCTTTGAACGAGAGCGTGTTGAGCATCCGCTTTGCAGATTGACTCACGCATCATGCCGGTCGGGGTTATTCCAGGCAATCAAGTTGAAAAGTTTGCGGCAGAGCCTGCAGGAGAAATTCCACCTGACTAAACCGGCAACGCGGTGCTTCAGGTGCCACTAGATGCGTTGAAAGATTAACTGCCGGGATTGCTGGTTTCTGCCAGCTCGTGAACAGGTGGCATTTGGTCGGGTAACCGATTTCAATGGCCAAAAAGTGCTGCATAGAGTCCGAATGCTCCGACGGCGATGAGGCTGAGTGCCCAAACGACATCAAGATTGAACCATGTCTTTGAGAGGAACCTGAGCCCCAGCCAAAGGTAGATCACAACTGCGATGGTGCCGCCAGCAATTGTCATCGACAACGTGTGTACTGCTGCAACAAGAAACGCAGTCGTCACGTTGCTGCTCATAAGTGTTTGTGCTGCGGCATGACCGGTTTCGTTCGCTCCAATCGCACAGATGCCCAGAAAAATCGGCACCAGCATCAAACCAGCCCCATGCGCCATCGCAGCGAGGAATGACCAGAGCGCCAACCGGGCAGGATGCACGCGCGCCAGAATTTTCGGATGTCTTCGGTTGATCAGCAGATAGAGGCCCATGGCGATAACCAAAAGCCCGGCGACCACGCGGATTTGAACTTCCCACTGAACAAGGAACATCATCAGTGAGAGCGGCAACAAGATGCCAATCATCGCGAGGAAATGCCCCGTGGCCAGCATTGCCAGCGCTTTTGGCAGGGCGCTGTGCTTTCGCTCCATCAACGCCGCCGAAACGGCCAGCGGCCAACCCATGCCAGGGTTGATACCGTGGTAGAGTCCAGAAAAAATGACAGCCCACCAAAGGGCTGTCATTGTTGTTATGTCGCCCATTTCTTAGACGGACGGATAGCAGAAGCTGTCGGTCGAACAGTCACCGCCTTCCAGGCGAATTTGGTGACTGCGCAGACCTTTGGGGAAGTCGACATAAAAGTCATTGTTCAGCGTCAGCCCCCCGTTTTCGCCCACATCGGCCATCACCATTTGTCCGCCTTCGTCGTCGGGATAGAACTGGTTGTCCCAGGTGGAATAAAGCGAGTTGGTCCAGTAGACGCGCTTGCCGTCGCGGCTGATTTCTACCATTTGCGGGCCATAGGCAAAATCCTTGCCGTTGGAGTGCTTGGTGCCGCGGGCGATGCCGCCCAGCTCGACTTTTCCGGTCAGCTTCGGGTTCATCGGGTCGCTGACATCGTATTGATGCATCTCGCCCAGCCCCCAGCACGCAACATAGAGGTATTTGTCGTCTAGGCTCAGGTCGATATCGGTGACCAGCGGCGGCACGGCCTCGAACCCTTGCAACAGTGGCGGCAGGTTCTCGGGCTTTTCGGGACGCGGGTCGATGGTGATCGTTTTCTTGGACTGCCATTTGCCGTCGTCACCGCGCCACCATGTGAAAATTGCGCCTTGCAGGTTGGTGGTGTCCACCACGACACCACAGAAACCATAAGATTTTGTCGGGTCATGCGCAGGGCGAATTTCCAGTGCCATCTGGTAATTGTCGCCGAAATCCATCGTCTGGATATTCTTGCGCGCGCGCAAGTCCCAGAAGTGGATCGAATGGCCATACTTGTTCGACAACAGGTCCTCGGGCACCACGCCGTTTTCAAACTGCGGCGGCAAACCCCATTCGGAACTAACCATGTAGTCCTGCGGCAGATTCCACCAGAAATCATAGTGCTTGTCCTGCTTGCCGCGATCCATCTCGTATTGCCCGATTATTTCGAACGTCTCGCAATCCATGATGAAGATGCCCGGAGGTCCGTCTGTACCGTCTTCGCCGC
Organism: Ruegeria sp. CDSA236; assembly: GCF_059611285.1. Classification (NCBI taxonomy): domain Bacteria; kingdom Pseudomonadati; phylum Pseudomonadota; class Alphaproteobacteria; order Rhodobacterales; family Roseobacteraceae; genus Ruegeria; species Ruegeria sp. CDSA236. The sequence goes on along the minus strand of NZ_JBXWPG010000004.1, from coordinate 192,313 downwards.
CACCTCCAAGGCAGGAAACATAGATCCCTTCGGGACCGCAATGGATGGTGTGCGGGCGCGAATAACCGGTTTTTGCAAATAGTTCTTCGGGTTCGATCGTCTTGTGGATCTTGGCCTTCAACGGGTCTTTCACGTCGATGATGTAAATACGTGAGGATCGGATTCCAGGTACGATCAGATAACGTCGTTCCAGAAAGGCGTGCCCGGTCAGAGGAGACAGAGATGACGAACAGGCGTTCCAGCCGAAATGGTGAAATTCGTCGCCTTTGTTGGGAACAATGACCTGATGTACGATCTGGCCATAGGTGTCTGAGTCCGGTTTGAGGTCAATGACCGCGATGCCATCAGATTGCGATCCGTCCGGGCTGAGCATTACAGTGAAGGCGTAGTTTTCCACCGGTGCCTGCATTGCAAGCTTAGGCGAGGCGTGAAACGTTGGATCTGGTCTCAGGTTCATTTGGTTTCCTCCGGTTTGTTGAATTTTTCCTATTCTCAGTGTCATCCTTTTGGCCAAAATGGCCGGTAGTTGTTCGTTTCCTTATGTGTCCGTTACGTTGCACAGCTGGATTGCGCCACTGACCTTCTTGGACAAGCCTTTCAGTTTCTCGCCGATCTCGATGCGGTATTCGGTGCGGAACCGGCGAATGGGGCCAACCGCACCAATACTGAACGTAGCTCCGATGTTGCCGATCGATACCGGTGCCGCAACGCTGGCAATTCCGATGTCGATTTCCTGATCACAATCGGCAAAGCCGCGTTCGCTAATTATCTCGAATTCGCGGCGTAGCTCATCTTCGGACGTCTTGGTGTGTTCAGTATACGCCTTCAGGCTCCCTGACATGATGCTTTCGCGAAATTCCGGTTCCGCAAAAGCGGCAATGGCTTTCGAGCACGAGCAGGCATGCATGGGACGTACGCCCAAGCCCGGATGAATGAAGGCACGAGCGGGATCATCGGGTGTTTCTACGTGGATGATTTCAACTTTGTTGTCGCGAAAGCGCGCAAGAAAAACCGTTTCATTAAAATTTGTCGCTGCGAGGCGCATGAGGGGGGCTGCACAGCGTCGGACATCGGCATCGGACTTTCCAAGCAAGGCAATCCTGATCATCCGCTCGCCAATGATGTATTTTCCGTCATCAGAGGGTTCGTCGAGGAGATTTTGTTCAACAAGTGACTGAATGAGCCGGTAACATGTGGGCTTGGGCAGATCGGTTGCACGTTGAACCTCTGCCACCGAAACAGGGCGTCCGACGACTGCGATGATTTCAAGTATCTGGATCAGACGTTCTAGGTGCATGTTAATGAAATTCTCACAATACGAGACTGCATATCGAATGATGGGAATCTTTCGCCCAAACGCAAGTATAATCTTTGGGAAATCTATATGCGGACAGTGGCGGCGGCTGCGATTGAGACCGAAAAATTCCTTGAGATCATTGAGGTTGAGCTAGAAGGATCACAGACTGGCGAAGCCCTGATAGAGATCTATGCGACGGGGACTGTAGCTGTTACCAACCCGGCCGAGGCCGAAATTGACTGAACCGGTTTCGCGTCGGATAGGGCGGGATAGGCCCAACGCTATTCAAAGGTTACGACCTGTTGGCGCGGGTCAGATCATTAGTGTCGACCCTATGCATGCACCTAAGTAGATCCGTGCGGTTGTTGAATTCTGGCAAGGAAAGTTACCGACTTCATCTTTACTGAAGTTAATTAAAGCTAATTGAGTTTGACTGATATCGCCCTCTAGCTGCATTCTGCTCTGAATCGGAATTGCCGAATTTGGAGCCAGACGTGACCACTTCTGAACCTGATCGCGTCGTTTCAGTCGGCGAGCAATGCTCGCCTGCCAGATGTGAGCCGTCGGTAATCCTTGAATGTGCCGCTACCGGAGACGTAGCGCTAACCGCCACGCTGCATGAGAAGATCGGCACGTGTGTTCGAACCAAAGGCCCGTCGGGTTCATGGTACAAAGCCAACTAACCTGTGCGGAAAAATAATGAAAAAGTGACAACTGGGAGGAACCTTATGTCATTACCTGAACCATTTACGGATCTAGAGATAGAAACGGCGGATGCCGGTTTCTATGAGAATTACAGCGTACCGATTGCGCTGATCAGCAAGGGCATCATGGTTGCCCTTGTACTGTGGGCGCTTGTCTTCCCAGCCAATGCCAACAGCACCCTCGGTAGCTGGAATGGCAAGCTGCTGGAAATCTTCAACAGCTTCTACATTGTTATTGTCGGCCTGTTTGCCATCTTTCTGGTGATTGTGGCGATCCTGCCGTCGACAGGGAAGCGGGTCATGGGAACACCTGGCGAAAAGCCCGAGTTCTCGAACTTCTCGTGGTTCTCGATGATGTTTGGTGCCGGTCTGGGTGTCGGCCTGATGGTCTTTGCGACCGCTGAACCGCTGGGCCTGTGGGGATCAAACCCCGAGGTCGTGTCCGGTGCAGTTGCTGGCAACGATCCCGACTCCGTTCAGTCGGCCTATCGGTATACCTTCCTGCACTATGGCTTCCACGCCTGGGCAATCTATGTGGTGACTGGCCTGTCGCTGGCCTATTACGCCTATACCCGTGACATGCCTCTGACCATCCGTGCGGCTCTGACCCCGCTGTTCGGTCGTTTGATGAACGGATTCCTTGGCCATGTGGTCGACGTTCTGGGCGTTGTTGCAACGATCCTGGGTGTGTCCGTGACCATCGGTTTTGGCGTCAGCCAGTTCATCGACGGTCTCTATGCCATCACCGGCATGGAATGGATCATGGACTTTGGCGGAGATGTTCCGACGCCAAGCAAAGTTGGTCTGATTGCTGGTCTGGTCGTTATCATGGGCTTGTCCATCATTTCGGCGGTGTCGGGTGTTGGCCGGGGTGTTAAATACCTGTCGAACCTGAACCTTGTCCTGTCGATCATCCTGCTGGGCACGTTTGTGATCTTCGGGTCCTTTGTCTTTGCTATGACCACCTATGGTACAGCCCTGGTTGATTACCTTCTGAACTTCCTCTCGCTGAGCTTTGGTGCCTATGGCCCGCTGTCAGCCGAGGCCTTTGCGGCGGCTCTGCCTGCCGAAGCGCAGGCACATGCGGATGCCCTGATGGGTGGCGCAACCAACGCCTGGGGCAGCTTTGATGGCTTCAAGAGCGGTCTGGAGGGCGCAGCAGCTGAACTGGACGAGGCCACGCTGGCCGCGGCATATGCCGCTGGTGAGCAGGGCCGTCAATTCGGCTGGCAGGCCGGTTGGACCACGTTCTACTGGGCCTGGTGGATTGCGTTCTCGCCGTTTGTGGGCCTGTTCCTGGCGCGTATCTCCAAAGGTCGCTCCGTGCGTGAGTTCATTCTGGGCTGCGTGCTTGCACCGGCACTGGTGTGCTTCGCCTGGATGACTGTACTGGGTGGCACCGCGATTGATCTTGAACTGGCCGGTGCCGCAGAAGGCGCGATCATTGGTGCCTCGAACACAAACAAGCTGTTCGTGACCCTGTCCTACATGATCGACGGAGGGCTGCTGTCCGTGCTGAACGTCATGTGCGTGATCCTGATCATGACCTTCCTGGTGACCTCAGCTGACTCGGGCATTCTGGTGATGAACACCATCATGTCCGGCGGCAGCCAGGAGACCGGCATCAAGCACCGCATCATCTGGGGGGTGATCCTGACGGCTGTGATCGGCGCGCTGATCCTTGCTGCAGGGGAAAACAACCCGATGGATGCGTTGCGCAACGCGATGATCATCGGTGCATTGCCATTTACCATGGTGATGGCGCTGATGATGGTCTCGCTGACCAAAGCGCTTTACCGCGACGGACAGCGTGACAAGCATGCTGACGCAAGCACACAGGCTGCCGAGTAATCAACCTATAGCGTTACGAACCTTGCGCCGCCCCTTTGATCGGGGGCGGCGTTTTCGTGCAGCGGTGGGTTAAGTTCTGACCAGTGTTTCGTGCCAGACGTCAGACAGGCAGCATGTTTGCAGAAGCAGCACAAATGCTACTGCGCGCACATGGTATGCCAGATCGGTGGTGATGCCTGGGCCATAGTCCGCCTCTTCGCAGCAATCAGTGACGAACATTACCCGTTGCACGAGCTAGACTTGCGGCATTGTCAGTGCTGTCTCGAAGAACTGGTACGAATTAATCTCGTACAGCTTGGACGAAAAATTGCTATCGGAATTGGAGTCGGCACCTAAAGAACGGAGCTGCCGCTTATGTGAATCCGGCGATTCAAACCTCGGTCAGGTGCTTTCTGACAGTTGGATCAATCCTATTACTTTGAATTGGGTAAATGCCACAAGCTGCGATCGCCTCGCGCGCAGTTACGCGTTCGTGCAGACGTTTCCAGATTGTTTTGGCTGCGTATGGATGGGGGTATGGGCGCCAAGCAACGCCCATGGTCATCCCTCGCAAATACTTCAGTTGCTGGCGATGCGCCGAGTACAAGATTGTATTTGAAACGCTGCCTTCGCGCGCGAGCTCGTGTTCGGTCACGAATATCCTGTTCCCGCGCATAGTTACAAAGCCAGCGTAGCGCGAAATCTGATGCATGCTCTTGTCTGGAGACGTGGCAATTTCACGGGACCGGATCGTGATTAGCCCTTCAACTTCCTGAATGCGGATCAATGAACAGAAGATTTTTCCTTCCCAAGATGGCGTGCAGAAATAGGAATGATAAAAACCTATGTAGCGCCTCAGGTTTTTCTGTTGCCCCCGGAAGGGTTCCAAAAACGCATCTGTGGGCGTTTTCCCAACTTGTGGCAGGACGCCTCTTAGCATTCGTTCGAAGCTTGCAGTTTCCTCGAAAAGCTGTGCTTCGGTCAGGTCGAAATGACGTGCAATGCGGCGCATGTTATGGGCAGAGGGCAGGCTGGAGCCATTCAAATAGCGATTGAATTGCTGTCTATTGACGCCGATTTCGCGGCAAATCTGCGAAATGTTTCCATGCTCTGCGCACAACGATCGTAAGTTGGCAGAAAAATACTCGGACACAAGAAAAACCTTTCGCGTTTTGACGCTATATCACTGCAAACTGCGTCAACTCGCATAAGATTGCACAATTTGATTTATCTGCAAATCGGTTTCTTCTTCAGCATCAGATCGTAACAGACAAGCTTCAGATGCCAATCGAAACAATCGAAAACACATGGATCACACTCGCCGATGGGCGACGGCTTGCGGCGCGCCTCTGGTTGCCCGAGACAGGCCCCACACCGGCCATTCTGGAATATCTGCCATATCGCAAACGTGACGGTACCGCGCCCAGAGACGAAACAACACACACGGTTTTTGCAAAGGCAGGCTATGCCTGTATTCGGGTCGACATAGCTGGCACCGGGGACAGCGAAGGGCAATTCGACGACGAGTACTCGGAACAGGAACTGCATGATGGTGAGCAAGTCATAGCCTGGATTGCCGCGCAGGATTGGTGTGACGGCAATGTCGGGATGATTGGGATATCTTGGGGCGGGTTTAATGGTCTGCAGCTGGCCTTCAGGCAACCACCTGCACTGATAGCCATCGTCAGTGTCGCTTCGACTGTGGATCGATATGCCGATGACATCCATTTCATGGGTGGGTGCCTGCTGAGTGACAACATGAATTGGGGCAGTCAGATGTTTGCCTATCTGACGCGCCCAGCTGATCCAGAGCTTCGAGCAGATTGGCGACAGGACTGGCTTGCCCGACTGCAAAACGTCCCATTCTCTTCTGCAGATTGGCTGCGACATCAGACGCGCGACCCATATTGGAAGCACGGCTCAGTTTGCGAGGATTGGACCGCGATCCAAACCCCTGTCTTGGCGATTACAGGCTGGGCAGATGCTTACGTCAATGCGCCTCCGGCTTTGGCAGCCAACCTGACGGCGCCAACCAAAGCTATCATTGGGCCGTGGGAACACCGCTATCCGCACATCTCAAAGCTTGATCCCGCAGATTTTCATTCCGAAGTCGTCGGATGGTTTGACCGCTGGCTGAAGGGACAACAAAATGGCGCCGAGGATTTGCCTGCCTATCGGACTTACATGCAGGAACACTTCAATCCGACTGCGCAAAACGGTCCTCGGAAAGGTCGTTGGATTGCAGAGACTGCATGGCCGTCACCTCATGTCTCGGAACGGGTCTGGCATCTGGTTCCTGGCGGGTTTTCGCGGGACCCGGTGGTTGGTGCGGTCGCTGTCGCATCGCCTTGCTATGTTGGTGAAGACAGCGGGTATTTTTGCGCGGGCATGCGTATCGACAATGAACTTGCAGGGGATCAGGCCGGTGATGATGCCTTATCGGTCTGTTTTGACAGCTCGCCGCTGCAAGCACCGCTCGAGCTGCTGGGTCGGGCAAAGCTAAAGTTTCAGTTTTCAGTGGATCAGCCTGTTGCCCAGCTTGTCGCGCGGCTGTGTGATGTTTCACCCGAAGGTGTGTCACAGCGGATCAGCTATCGTCCGTTGAACCTGTGTCACTACCACAGTCATGAGACGCCGCAGGTCCTGCAACCAGGTGAGCTCTACGAGGCTGAAATCACGCTGAACGAATGTGCGCACCATTTGCGCGAGGGCCACGTTTTGCGACTGGCGTTGACGACGTCTTACTGGCCGATTGTCTGGCCAGCACCTCAATCGGCCACGGTAACTTTACACTTGCTAGATTGTGCTCTGCATTTGCCAGTGCGTGAAGTTGCGCATGAAATTCAAGCCTCTGAACCCGGTCCGGCGCAGGCGTATCCGATTCTGGCAGCTGAGCAATTGCGTTTACCTTCAGCGCAATCAGAACGCACGGTGACCGAAAGCGGTTGCGTGGTTCTGGAAACGTTTGATGACTATGGTAAAACGCGCGATCCCTACCACGATCTGATTGTTGGTAGCGACGTACGCATGCTTTACCGCATTCACCCCGATGATCCGACAACCGCGTATTTCGAGACCGCTTGGAGCTTTTCGTTCGAGCGCGAAGAATGGCAGGTCGCCATCACGACCGAGTGCCGCATGAGCTGTGACACCGAGAATTTCTATCTCTACCGCAAACTACGCGCCACTGAAGGCGCAAATGAAATCGAAGTCCTAACAAGGGAATGGTCCGAAACCGTTCCACGCGGACTTCTCTGACTTAATCTAAGGGAGGATACTATGAAGATCGAATGGACAAAGGCCAATGTTGGTCGCCGGAGGTTTCTGAAAGGCGCAACTGCGCTAGGGGCCGCTACAGCGCTTCCGATGGGGTGGGCGAACCGCGCGTTTGCAGCAGATGACGGTGTTCTGCGGGTGCGGGCTTATGGTGATGCACAGAACATGGATCCAGCACATTCCGTTGGTGTCGTTGAAGAAGAAGTGCATGCCTCCATCTACAACAAGCTGATCCAATACAAGCCGGGCGAGGAATGGGGTTGGCAAATGGATGCGGCAACTATGATCGAGCAGGTTGACCCGACCCATATCAAGTTCGCATTGCGTGACGATATTGGATTCACCAACGGATTTGGCGCGATGACTGCTGAAGACGTCAAATTCAGCATGGAACGGATCGTGGACGACACGACCGACAGTCCGAATAAGCCCGACCTAGGGCCATTCAGCCATGTTGAAGTGACAGGAGACCGTGAAGGGACAATCGTTCTGAACAGCCCGTTTGCCCCGATCTGGTCGATTGCCCTGCCGTATATTACTGGAAACATCGTCTCGAAGGCAGCGGTCGAAGCCGCCGGTGGCCGGATCGGTGCTGATCCGGTTGCGGAATCCGGCCCGTATCTGCGAGACAGTTGGTCGCCCAAAGAAAAGACCGTTCTAAAGCGCAACCCTGACTGGAAAGGGGATGCCCCCGCTTGGGATACCGTCGAGATCTATCCGATCGATGATGAAAACACGGCCGAGATTGCGTTCGAGGCAGGCGAGTTGGACGTAACTCGCGTGTCGCTGGGCTCGGTTGAGCGGTATCGCGCCGGGGTTCCCAATGGTGGGTCGCTGGTTGAGAAACCCTCGCTTTACTATGTCTGGATGGGAATGAACGTCGAGCATCCAAAGCTGCAAAATCAAAAACTGCGGCAGGCAATTCAGCACGCAGTGGATGTTCCGAGCATCCTGGAGGCAGCATATTTTGGAGCTGCTGAACCGGCTACCGGCATCATCGCACCGGGCCTTGCTGGCCATCGGCCATCTTCGCTTGTACCACCTGAGGCGAACTTCGAGAAAGCCGCGCAGTTGCTCGCGGAATCCGGTGAAACCAATGTCACGCTAACCCTCGATACGTTGAACAAGACGACCTTTACAACAACTGCACAGATTATTCAGGCGACGCTGGCGCAGATCGGAATCACGGTTGAGGTTAACGTTCTGGAATCTGGGGCATTCTGGGCGTCCGGTGACAATGAGAACCTACAGCTTGTTCTGAACCGTTTCTCGATGACGCCTGATCCGTATTATGCGACGTCGTGGTTCACACCAGAACAGATCGGGAAATGGAACTGGGAACGGTTTAACAGCCCGGAATTTAACGAAATCCATGAATCTGCGGCTGCTGAAACGGACATCGCAAAGCGAGCTGAAATGTATCAGCGTGCGCAGGATCTGATGGAAGAAAGCGGTGCTTATCGCTTTATCACTCACGAGGCGACACCGGTTATTCACAGCGCACGCGTCATTCCAGCGCTGCGGCCAGATGGCCTGTCCCTGCTTCGCTATTTTGGCAAGGCGACCTGATCTCCCCAGGTCGACCGGGTGCGGCGGGTGCGTAACGCTCGCCGTACCAACACCAACGCCATCAAGCCAAAAGGAGCCAGTTGGCCATGCTGAAATTCGCAACCCGTCGCTTCGGGCTGTCGCTGCTTATCCTGTTCGTGGCGGTCACCGTCATGTTCCTGATGATCCGCGCCGTGCCAGGCGACCCGGTCCAAATCATGCTCGGCCCACGCGCCACGCCCGAGCTTCAGGCCCAACTCACAGTAGCGTTGGGGCTGGACCAGCCAATCTGGAAACAGCTTTTGATTTTTTACGGAAACCTCTTGCAGGGTGACTTGGGAACCGATGTCTTTTCGGGTCGTTCCGTGACTGACATCGTGTTCCAGCAACTACCATTCACATTGGAACTGATTTTCGCGTCGATCCTGTGGTCAGCTACGCTGGGCATCGCACTCGGCGCCTATGCGGCTGCGCATCCCAATACGTTGATCGACCGGGTTGCCGCCGCGATATCTGTCAGTTTTGTGGCCGCTCCGGCCTTTGTTGTCGCGCTCTTGGCTCTTTTGGTTTTTGCAGTGCATCTACAGTGGTTTCCCGCGATCGGTGCCGGGGAAGGCTTCCTTGACCGTCTTGACCATTTGGTCCTGCCCGCCTTTGCCATCGGGCTCAGTTGGGTTGGCTATATTGCCCGGTTGGTACGCGCGTCGATGCTGGAGGTTATGGGTGAAAGCCATGTCCGCACGGCCCGAGCCTTTGGTATCGCCGAACGTCGCGTGGTCATGGTGTACGCGCTGCGGATCGCCATTTTGCCCGTGGTTACCGTAATCGGTGTTGGGATGGGTTTTCTTCTCAGCTCGGCGGTTTTCGCTGAAATCGTCTTTGCCCGACCTGGTTTGGGCAAACTGGTCATCGACAGCATTACGACCCGAAACTACCCGATTGTGATGGGCTCTGTCCTAGTATCAACAGCTTTGTTCGTGGTGTCGACCGCATTGGCCGATCTGATCAATGCGCTGCTTGATCCACGCGCGCGCACGGCTCATTGAGGAGGCAGGCACATGGAAAAATCTCGTTCCGAAATGGGCCAGATCATAGTCGGCGTTGCGCGCGACCCGCTTGGTCTCATGGGCTTAATCATCGTCGGTATCATCGTTTTCTGCGCAATCTTTGCGTATTGGATCGTACCCTATGATCCGATTGCGATGGATATCAAATCCCGCTTGCAGGGACCGTCCACAGCACACCTGCTGGGCACAGATCAGTTAGGGCGCGATACGTTTTCGCGGGTCATCGCGGGGGGCCAAGTTGCGCTCAAGGTGGCATTGCCCGCCGTGTTCGGAGCAATGGCGATTGGCCTGACACTGGGCATGATTGCAGGGTATGGGCCGAAATGGCTCGATAATCTTCTAATGCTGTTCTTCGATACCATCCGGTCCTTTCCGACAGTGATGTTCGCGCTGGCCGTTGTGGCCCTGATCGGGCCCAGTCTGCAGACGGTCGTGTTTGTCGTCATGGCGACCTCGATCCCAACATATGGGCGTGTGGCGCGGACCCAAACGCTGACACTCCGCAACTCTGAGTTCATCCTGGCTGAACGTTCAATGGGGGCCAGCATGGCGCGCATTCTAGGCGTTCATATGCTGCCCAACATCATTGGCGTTCTGGCTGTGTTGGCGGCAATGGATATCCCTACAGTCATCGCGCTTGAGGCCGGCCTGTCCTTCCTGGGTCTGGGCGTTAAGCCTCCGACCCCGAGCTGGGGTTCTTTGCTTAAGGATGGCTATTCCCTGATCCGCCAAACTCCTTGGTTGGTTGTTGGCGGAGGCCTGCCGATCATTCTGGCAACGCTTGGCTTCACGTTTCTGGGTGAAAGCCTGCGCGATGTAGTTGACCCGAAACTGAGGAAACAGCGATGACCGAGACACTTCTGGAAATCGACCAGCTTTGCGTCGATTACGAAACAGGCCGTGGCGACCTCAGGGCATTGAGGGACATCACATTCAACGTCAACAAAGGCGAAATCGTTGGCATCGTGGGAGAGTCCGGTTGTGGTAAATCCACATTGATCTCATCCATTCTGCGTTTGACCGCGCCCAATACCCGGTTCCGTGAAGGAGAAATTAGGTTCAAGGGGAAGGATTTGCTGCAAGCTTCTGAGCGGCAAATGCGGGACCTGCGCGGGGCGGATATATCCATCGTCTTTCAGGATCCGATGCAAACGCACAACCCGGTTCTGACTATCGGTCAGCAGATGCTGGATATTCAGCACCGATCCAGACAGTCCAAGGCTGACAAGTTGGCGCACGCGGCCAAATTGTTGGGCGCTGTTGGCATTCCTGACCCTGAGGCGCGTCTGGCGCAATATCCGCATGAATTCTCTGGCGGGATGCGTCAACGGATCGCCATCGCGATGGCGTTGATGTCCGAACCTGATCTTTTGATTGCGGATGAGCCGACAACTGCACTGGATGCGACGCTGGAGGTGCAGATCATTGAGCGCCTGCAAGAGCTGCAGCGCGAGTTTCACTGTGCCATCCTGTTCATCTCGCACCATTTGGGCGTGATCGCAGAACTCTGCGACAGGGTTGTTGTGATGTATGCTGGCGCAGTTGTTGAAAGCGGGGACGTGCGGGAGATTTTTCACAATCCTAAACACCCTTACACACGCCGACTGATCGAATGCGACCCCGGTCACATCAAAGAGCGTGCCCGTGTATTGCCAACCATCCCCGGCGAAGTGCCCGACTTGGCCAACCTGCCGGGTGGCTGCATTTTCAGGGATCGTTGTGATCAGGCCATGGCGCGCTGCGCCACCGAAGTGCCGCCACTGGATCAATTGAAAGAAGGCCATCACGCTGCGTGCTGGCTGAACCATCAGGAGGTCGCATCATGAGCTTGCTGAACGTTGTGGACCTCAATACCAGCTATGGCCCGGTCAATGTACTGGCGGGTGTCAGCTTTACCGTAGAACCCGGAGAGACTTACGCGCTTGTTGGTGAAAGTGGGTCTGGTAAAACCACGGTCATTCGCGCCATTGCCGGGCTAGCACCTGCGCAAGATGGCTCGGTCACCTTCGAAGGTCAGGAAATTCGGGGCGCACCCGAAAGTGTCATGCGCCCGTTGCGCAAAGACATGGCGATGATGTTTCAAGACCCGGTTGGAAGCCTGTCGCCGCGTCTGACCATCCGCAGTCTGATTACCGAGCCTTACCGCATTCAGGGCATGAAAGACCGTGACATGGACGCCGAAGCCAAGCGCCTGTTGGAAATGGTCAACTTGCCCACGCATTTCGCGGACCGCTATCCTTATCAGCTATCTGGTGGCCAAGCTCGGCGTGTGGGTGTGGCACGTGCACTGGCACTGGAACCCAAATTGATCCTTGCGGATGAGCCCACTGCAGGTCTCGATGTGTCGGTTCAGGGCGAGCTGCTGAACCTGCTCAACGACCTGCGCGAAAGGCTGGGGCTTGCGATGGTGATTATCACGCATAACCTTAGCGTCGTACGCCATGTGGCTGACAGAATGGGCATCATGTATTTGGGCCGATTGGTTGAAGAAGGTACAACCGAGGCCATCTTTAACGAGCCGCGCCATCCCTATACCCGCTGCCTGCTGAGTGCCAACCCAGAGCCGGACCCGGATGCGCGGTTGGAACGGATCGCTCTTAAAGGTGAGCCCCCCAGTTTGCTCAAACGCCCGTCCGGTTGTGAGTTCCGCGAGCGTTGTCCCTTTGCCAAGGATATCTGCACCCAGACTCCGGAATGGGAAGTAAATGGCGGCCACGGGCTGCGTTGTCTGGCCCCGCTGTCGTAGTAGGAAACCCAATGCCAAGCACACTATATTTTAACGGCACAATCCTGACTATGGATGCACAGAACTCCTCTCCAGAGGCTGTTCTGACCGAGGGCAAAAGAATTCAGGCCGTCGGTGCTGAAGCAGATCTGCGCGCACGCATGCCGGCTGACTCACATGAGTATAACCTACAAGGTCGTACACTGATGCCGGCGTTTATCGACCCGCACGGGCATTTCCCGGATCCAGGGTTCATACGGCTGTTCCGTGTCGACTTATCGTCGCCCCCTTTAGGGGACTGCAAGCACATGGCGCAGGCGTTGAACAGGATTCGGGAAAAGGCTGGCGAGACGCCCGAGGGTGAGTGGGTCATGGGCGTGTTGTTTGATAATACTGCCATTCGCGAAGGCCGCATGCCTACGCGGGCTGAGCTGGACGATGTATCACAGCGTCATCCAATCTGGGTTATTCATGCGTCGGGGCACTGTGGCGTGGCCAATTCTGTTGCCCTTCAGAGGCGCGGGTTAACCTGTCAAACACCTGATCCAGAAGGCGGCCGCTTTGGCCGTGATCCTGAAACCGGAGCCCTGACGGGATTGATCGAAGGATTATCGGCCATGGGCGAGATGGGCGATACTGATTTCCTGATCGACCGCGAAAGGTTCTGGCTAGGCTTTGAGGCCTGTCGTGACGAATACCTATCCTATGGTGTGACCTATGCCCAAAACGCCTGGGCGTCGCAAACCATGTTGGAACACTTTGCCAGCCAGCCCGCGGATCTGGATCCGGGAATAGACATTGAGCTCTTACCCGTCGGAAGTCTGGAACCCGAATTGTCCGAGCATTGGATCGGTACGAACTGGCCCGGCAACCCGCATTTCACACTGGGTCCGCGCAAATTGTTCACGGACGGGGCTTTTCAGTTGCAGACCGCGTTTTTGTCTACCCCGTATTTCAAGCCGTCCGATCCCTGCCACCCTTGTGGGATGGTTTACACCTCACAAGAACAGTTAGATGCCGACGTCAGAAAACTCCATGGCAAGGGCTTCCAAATGCATTGCCACTGCAATGGTGATGCCGGTGCCGAGATGTTCATAGATGCGGTGGAAAAGGCGCTTATTGCGCATCCTCGCCAAGATCATCGCCACACCATTATCCACGGTCAGGCTCTGCGGGATGATCAGTTGGAGCGTATGGCCCAGCTTGGACTTACCGTCAGTTTCTTTCCGGCTCATATACATTTTTGGGGTGATCGCCACTACGATACATTCTTGGGGCCGCAGCGCTCCGAGCGGATATCCCCTGCGGCGTCTGCTGAGCGGTTTGGCTTGCGATATACAATCCACAATGATGCCTCGGTCACTCCGACGCGTCCGATCCATCTGGCCCACTGTGCGGTAAATCGAAAATCCGTTTCTGGTCGCGTGCTCGGTGAAGATCAGAAGATCAGCGTTCTGTCAGCCTTACGCGCTCAGACCATCGACGCTGCTTGGCAAGTCTTCAAGGACGAGCAGCGCGGTTCTGTCGAACCGGGTAAAGTTGCTGACTTTGTTGTCCTTTCGCGTAATCCACTGCACGATCCGGACCGCCTGACAGATACGCGGGTGCTTGAAACGATCCGCAATGGCCAAAGTGTTTTTTCTGCACCCCATGCCGAACAAGAAATCGAGCACACATGATGGCGACCAAGCGTATTGCGATCGCGGGTTTTCAGCATGAAACTAATTGCTTTGGTGTGACGCAGGCCGGTCTGCACGAGTTTGAGATGGCCGATTCCTGGCCCAGCATGTTGCACGGTGCGCAGGTGATATCGGAAACGTTTGGCATGAACCTACCTATCGCCGGTTTTGCGAAGGCTGCAGCGGCAGCAGGATTTGAAGTCGCACCAACCCTGTGGTGTTCTGCCGAGCCGTCTGCACATGTAACCGATCACGCATTCGAAACAATTTGCGAGATGTTGTTGGATCGCATCCGGGATGTGGGCGACATTGATGGCGTTTATCTCGATCTCCATGGGGCAATGGTCACCGAAAGCCTCGCTGACGGTGAGGGAGAGCTTCTGCGTCGTGTACGTGAAGTTGTGGGCTTCGAAGTGCCAGTGGTCGCAAGTTTGGACCTTCACGCCAACATCTCGGCTGAGATGGTCGACAATGCAGACTATTTGTCTGTTTTTAGAACCTATCCCCACTTGGATATGGCGGAAACGGGCGCACGATGCGTTCCAGTCCTGCAGCGGTTACTAGCGGGCGAAACGCTCTACAAGGCTTTCCAACCGGTGCCTTACCTCATCCCTCTGCATGCGCAACATACGGGCTCCAAGCCATTCAGCGAGATCTATCAGTTGCCCGAGAGATTTGAGAAGCAGGAAATTCTGGCAGAAATCGCCCTCGGTTTCACCGCTGCGGACTTCTCAGACACAGGCCCATCATGTCTTGCCTACGCGGCCACAGCCCAGAATGCTGCTGCTGCCGCGGAAGAAGTCGTGCATTTGTTTGTATCTCGCGAAGCCGATCTTGATTGTTCGATGTTGTCTCTGGAGGAAACCGTTTCGATATGTCGCGAGAGGCGGGGAAAACCCATTGTTGTCGCAGATGTCCAGGACAACGCTGGTGCGGGCGGGACATCAGATACTACAGGCTTGCTGGCAGCACTGATTGAGGGCGGGACAAAGAGTGTCTTAATGGGTCTGTTCCATGACCCTGAAAGTGCAAAACATGCCCATGAGGCCGGAGAAGGTGCACGGATAAAACTTGCAGTCGGTGCAAAGTCCAACTTGGCTGGGCACGTTCCAGTCAAAGCAGAGTTTGAAGTTCTGGCTTTGGGTGATGGCGTTTGTCGCTATACCGGAAAAATGTATGGCGGTGGGGTAGCTACGTTGGGCGAGACAGCTGCCCTACGTTTGGTTGGGCACGAGGCAAGTATTGACCTTGTTGTCACAAGTATACGGAACCAATGTCTTGATCGCGCGCATTTTACTCATATCGGATTAGACCCAACGAACTACGCGGTTATCTGTGTAAAAAGCACCGTACATTTCCGAGCGGACTTCGAACCTATTGCAGGAGATATCTGTTCCGTTTCTTCGCCAGGTGCCTTTCTCTGCAACCTGGAAGAAATCCCCTACACATGTATCACCAGAAGGCTAGCTAACACTCGCTGCGCTACCGTTGCCTCAACTGGAACAGGTTAGCAAATTCCGCTGATCTTGCGGTTCCATTATCATCTGTGAAGCGCGCCTATTGCGGGCTGTATGGGGTTTTGAGCGAGGCAGTTAACTGCCTCGCATTGTGCCCTTATTCTCGACGGCCAAATTCTAGGTGGTGATTTCGGCCAAGAGAGTTTCAGCTCTCTGCCAGCAGACAATAGATGATCATCGTCATCCGCTCGGTTGGAATGTGAAACCAGGCGAACTTCTCAAAGACGGATAACGGATTTTGCGCTAGGACTTCATCCATGGACATGCCCTGATCGACGAGGGGTTTCATCGTGTCCTTGATCGCAAGCATCAAATCGACCGAAGCCTGCATGTCGAACTTGTTACCCGCAGGACCGTGCCCTGCTATGATAACAGTATCGTCGTTGGCCAAATCGATGATCTGTCTTTGAGCTGATATAAACCCGTCGATGCTGCCGCCATTCTCAAGATCGACGAACGGATAGATCTTGTTAAAGAACAGATCAGCAGCATGAATGACATTAGCCTCGACAAAATGGACGATTGTGTCGCTGACGGTGTGCGCATTAGCAAAGTGCATCAGTTCAATTGTCTGCCCATTCAGGTGGAACGTCATCCTGTCATTGAAAGTGATGACCGGCAGTCCGGCCTTGTCGAACTGATCATCTTCCAACAGCGCGCGGCGTGTTTCGTCATGGGCTAGAATAGTTGCGCCCCTTGCCGCGTAATTCGCATTACAGCCGACGTGATCGCCATGAAGGTGCGTACTGATAAGAAAATCTATCGGTCCGCCAGCCAGCTTCTCGGTTGTGGATACAGTGACATCGGCGGCTTTTTGCAAACCATTGTCGATCAGGACAGAACCTTCATCACCAACCAAAAGCCCGAGCGTCCCGCCGGGGTTCCCACTGCCGACTTCCAACATAAAAATCCCGTTCCCGAGATCAATCGGATCCCACCCATCTTCGCCCGTGGGAGCACCGGCCTTATCCCATACGCCTCCGTCAGCATGTCCGTGTAAGAATGATCTGTCTGACGAGCCTGCTTTTGTCATTTCAGTTGTTTCCTTTTCAAATTCTATCCTGCTGTGATCGTAGGGGCGTGATCAATAGACCGCTCAGGAAGATACCTGAACGCCCCTTGGCGCTCCGCTTGTTTTAGGCGCGCTGCTGGTGATTAATGAGCACGCTATTTTCACAAGGTCACCACAGTGCACATATGTAAGGACGTCCTCAGCTATTGGTTTCCTCGGCAAGGCTTTTCCCTACCGAGCTTCCGGAGTATCTCAACGCTATCAAAGTAATCCGCAGAGGTTGAGTATCAATAGCTGGCAATGTAAATTAGCAAGCGAAATTTGTGCTGGGATTCCTAAATTTCAGGGAACCGTTTCAGTGTGTGTCGCCACATCGGAACAGAGTGTTCGTGAACAAACGAAAATCGTCTTAACGGCAGGTTATCTCGCTGGAACCCGATTTGCCCCAGTACTGCCGAAGCCGCGAAATTGTCTATCATGCAGCAAGCAGTAATCGTGTGACAATGAGATGGAAGCCTCTCGATAAAAGTCGAGATAGCCCAATTTCCTAAGCCGCGACGGTGAAGGCGAGGTTCCAGCCAGAATGATAATTCAAGGCCATTGCTGACGGTTCCGACCAGTCGGTCACCTAAACAGATTGCCGCAGATTCCACTTCTGGGTCCAGGAGGAACTCAAGGTACTTCCGGGACGTTTCCCAATCGACATTCAATGGCAATGCCCCCAGCCAGCGGACCAGGTCGTGGTTTTGAAGGGCCGCGTGCACGGCCCCAAGGTCATCGAGCGAGACAGGGCGTAAGCTACGCAACATAACCGGCTCTACGAACTCGTTTGGTGTTCGGTTCATGGTTGTTTCGTTTCAGGCGTCGCCTGTTTCTCAGTTGACTGAATAATAGCGGGTTTCACTGGGGGTTACCTTGGGACATTCAGGTTCCCAGGTTCTGTTTCTCGCCAAATCCCCGCTGACCTAAGGTTCTTCCCTTTCTTGCGGTTATCGACAGCATTTCTATTTCGGCGTTTTTTCGTCTGACGCTGGGTGCGCTAAGTCCAAGTGATTGCCGGTACTTGGTAATTGTTCGCCTAGACAGAGCGAAACCAGATTTATTCACATGAACTGCGATGTCTCCATCACTGAGAGGAGCGAATTTGTCTTCGGACGCAATTAAACGCCTGATTTGATGCAACGCCACATGTTTGGTCTCGGACAGGGCACCCTGGGCAATTGGTGCACAAAAAAGCGATTTGGCCAAAATATTACCCAATGGGCATTGAATCGTCAGACCTGACACGACCCGACTTATCGTCGCTTCGCTGAAGCCAGTGTCTTCGGCAACATCACTCATGCGCATTGGGCGCAACGAATAGAATCCGCGTGCAAGAAACCTGCGTTGACGCATACATATCGCTGTAATTACTGCCATCGCAGTTGCGTTTCTGACCTCCAATGCTGAACGCAATGACTTGGCTTGTCGTATCATTGAAACGTGGTGATTTTGCAGTGCGGCTTTGGCAGGCTCGCTCGAGTTCAGCGCCTGCGATAGTCGAACAGTCGGAAAGCTTGACGAATTCAACGCTATCAACAGGTCGGAACCAACGATCTCTACTGTGGCGTCACTTTCCCGTGCCAGTGTTTCATCAATTTCGAAGTTAGCCCCTGGTTTTGGATTCATTTTGCGTATGTCATCCAGACATCGTGCAATATCTGCCAGATCCACCCCGAGTTTTCGTGCCAAACCTGGCAGATCGCAATCCATCAGTGCGTCGAGATTGTCGATCAGTTTCGACATAGCTCCGCTTAGAATTCCGCGGTCACTCGCCTGTAGGCGCAGGCATTCCTTGAGGTCGCGGGCAAACAGTCCAGCCGGTTCGACTGTTTGCAGCTTTGACAGGACTTCGGCGCAGATTTTGGGGCAATAGCCATAGGCAGCTGCGACGTCATCCACCGAAGCCCCAAGCCATCCGCTGGGTTCGATCTCGGCCAGGAATGCCAAAGCAATGCTGATATCGCTTTTTTTGTCGAAAATCAGTGGCAGTTGTTCAGCAATATTTTGGTAAAGGCTGGTCTTGGTGTCGGCAACAGTGTCGGACATGTCAGTCATGGGTGCAACTAACCCGCCTGATTGCTCTCCAAGGTCCTCAGAACCAGCTTCGAGAAACGGGTTTTCTTCTGTGACTTGCGCCAAATGGTTCAGTAGTTCGAACTTATGCATCCGCATCAACTTGATCGCTTGCGCCATCGAGTGGTTCAAAAGCCCGGTCTGACGTTGCGAATGTCGGAAACTCATAACCATTGGATTACCCCTCAGACCTCAAATGCCAAAGATCGGTCGAAATTACGTATCGTTTGGCGCGGATGCTTTGCATTGATGGTTTGTCGCGTCAGAGATCGTTGATAGACTGACGCAACCCAATGAGAGACAAATTCGACATGCAATCTGACACGTCTCATGTTTTCCCAGGCTCTTTTGAACGCAGCTATCCCGGTGTTTCCCCTCAACTTCTTGCGCGGACCCGGCAAATGTGGTCGGCAAAAGGTCTCGACCTGGATGACGTTTGGCGAAAGACGATTGTCCGATTTCGCGGCTTTAGCTTTCTTGAAGATTGGGACATTGGTACCGACAGCCATGCAGTCGATACGTTCTTTATGTTTGATCAGGCTGCCATCTGGGTTGCGTCTCTGCACTCTGCATCGGTTGAGGCAGTCAATTTGCCGGACAGTGGGCTTACAACAGATCAGTGGGAGGCGCTTCGCGCATTGACGTTTCGAATGATCGAACAGTTGGATGCGATCCGGTTGCTTTTCCAACATGATTTGCCGACGCCGTCTATGCAGATTGCACGATCTATTTCTGAAGATGTGGATATGGCGCTGGCATTTGTATCCAGACCGAAGCTGGCCAAACGATTTGTCGAGTGCACGACCATCGAAGAAGCTCAAGACTTTTGGCGGCGTCATATTGCAGGCGGTCGCGCGTTCAAAGCAGTAAGCGAACGACTTTACCGCGCAGGCCTGGAATTTGATCAGGATGGGACGTATGCCGCTTGGCGCCAACAGGTTAAGGCCATCCTGGGCACTGCTGTTCATACCTCTTTCTCTGGTTCCGGAAAACGTGGATCCAAACCATACGCAGGCCAGTTCGACGAAACCGGGGATTGCCTCTATTTCGTCACTCTGCGCTTGCAAGAGATGTGTGCGTATTCTCATGTTCTAAACGGTGATTTCGGGCAGGATCTGGCTGCGGTTCGCAATGCTGAAGGGCCAGATGCACATGATGGCATCGGGCGCATGACGCCGCTGATTTCCGAAGTAACCGTTGATCAGATGAGGCGGATGCTTGCGGTTGACGCGGCTGGCGTGTTGGCAGTTCTGCACAGTTAGTTCTAGTGCACGATATCTTCTTGCGGGCCCAACTGGTTCTTAGCGATCCATTGCGCCGCCATTACCAAAGCGCCCATGGCAAAGTCTTTGCCATGTTCTTCGATCATCGCTTCTGAAATTTTCGATAGTTGAGCGAAGTATTTATCTTTACTTTGCTCTTCCGGGGACAAGGTCTTGGACATTTTCTATCTCCTGATGGCTTGGGTGGAGTGGTTTATTTGAACATCTGAGAAGGGAAGGTCGCCAGTGCAGCCTTTCCAGATGCAAAACCGATTGCCAGATGCTCTCCGGTCTTTGACCAGGCCAGGCTGGTCACTTCGGTTCCGCGTTCTTGATGCAACATCATGTCTTGTGGAGTTCCGACGCTGGCTAAAGTCACCAAACCACTGGCATATCCTGTTGCGACAACGTCCCGCTTGGGATGTGCGGCAATCGCGTTCAGTACGACAAAGCCGGGTTTGCCAGTAGCGATTGGTGTGCCTGCCTCGTCATTCTGCGGCAGGTCATTTGCGTCCCAGCCAACAAGACGGAACGCACCTGATGTCACGAGCGCATTGGCCGATTTGCTGAACGCGACATTGCGAACCGGTGCAGGGTATCCTTCGACCTGCTGGACCGATCCCGCACTGCGGTCGATAAGATAAAAGCTGTTGTCAGCTGAGGCACAACACAGATGGTTTGCTGTATGACGCCATTTGATTTCCGTAATCTCGCTTGCGATGTCATATGTGACAGGGGCCGTATCGGGGGTGCCCAGATCAAACAGGGTCAGTTTGCCATCACCCCAGCTAGCAAGAGCGCGGCCATCGTCGGAATATGACAGGCAAACAACAGGATGACTTGTTGTGAGTGTGACTACGGACGTCAATTCTGATGTTGAGATGACCTCAATCAGCGTGTCTGCAGCAATGGCGATTTGATCGCCATTCTTAGTGCCTGCGGCACCTGTTACGTTCCGATCTTGCAGCTTGAGCCTGTCAACAACCTGTCCCCCCGCCGTGATCTGCCGTAGAACCCCGTCGTCACAGGTTGCCGCGAAGCCCTGCGCTCCAAAACGAACGATGGATAGGTCAGTACGGACAGAGATGTCCGGGGTCTTAACCGGCGCTATCGGGTTTTCGCGCGGACGGATGGTTGTCCGACCGGTTTCCAAATCCATTCGGGTTCGAATTTTTGGACTTTCCAGATCTTCGACAGCAGCCAACGCCAATTTTCCAGATGTCAGTTTGAAGGCTGCACAACTGTCTTCTTTATTGAAGAGAACCTGATCTATTGCATCATCCAATGCCCAGTCTCGGCCCAGAAGGTCAAACAAAGAAAGCCCTGCGGCACTATTTTCGACCATTATCCGTCCTCCAGATTGCGGGCGTTTTCAATTTGTTCATCGATCTTCGCAACATCGCGTTCCAAAGCGTCGATATGTTCCTGTGAAGCGGTCAATTCGTTCGAAGATTTGTCAATTGCATCGAGCGTCTGCGCACAGTCCGGGTCTTTCATCAGTAAGATGTCGTAGCCGGCGATTTGTTGTAAAATGCGCAGGTGCTCTACATTGGCTTGCGACAGACCGTTGATTAGTTCCATGCGCTTGAGAAACAAATCCGAGACTGCTGAGGATTGACCGGCCATTCAAACCTCCTTTAGAAATTCGAGCTGTTGCTTGGAACAGATGAGAGATTTCTCGTGAAACAGAAAGACGCAACCGATCGGTTCTTTCAGGGCCTGCACAAAATCAGTCTGGATTTGTGCGGTAAGGACAGCTTGCTGACACATGCGGCTGAAAAGGCGGCTTTCGAGCCAAGCCCGATAAACCTCGTATCCGCGCAAGAGGCGCTGGCACAAACTTCGGATGATCTTCGTGAACAAATACTTCGGGAACTCCACGCGCTCTTGAGCAGCGATATCGAAGCGATTTGCGACCAGATGCCCTACGCTGTGAAAACCGAACGACCGAACTGACATTTGAGACACTGCCACGCGGCGACCTGGGGCGATTTTGATTGTGCCTCGGTCGCTCATTTGATCCCCCGAAAAGATACGATTAAACACTGTCCTTACTCGACTGTGCTGCCTCTAAACGCTTCGCCCGATTGCGGCTGACCTGACTGAAGACGTGCGATGTTTGCAGTGCTCAAATTATCATCAGTTGTCTGGTCTACAAAGAATGTTCAGCGCAAAATATGCCTCGAAAAAGCATCTTTTTTCACAACCTTGGCGCGATTAGTTAAACATGTTTACAGAGTGTAACGCGGATTAGTTTCATTGTTTTACAAAGGGAAAAATCAACGTCCTGCTGTCGTTGGGTATGCTTGTTTGACCAAGGTGGTGATTCGCGATCGGTTTTGCGCATTGGGTTACCAAGCGCTCGGGTAGTGGGCTTACGTATTTGCGCTCCTGTAGATGCACTCTGAAAGTGGCGCGTGGTCCGGAACAGGTTCAACGCAGCACAGAGTGTGTCGTCAATTCGAGCAAAGAAGCCTCTGAAGTCGGAATATAAGCGCAGAAAAAATACATGTTACCGTGCGTGCGGCCTAATCGTAACGCTAAGTGTAAACAGCGGTGTGAACGTAAAGTTTGTAAAGCAACGTGACAGTTTTAACAGGATTCTGGAACTGTCAAAACACGATCTCTTCACAGCATGTGTGAACGAAGTAGAATTTTTAGAAATAAAATAAACATATAAAACAATGATTTAGATAAACCACGCTACTTTTCCAAGCCAAATTATCACCCAAATCCAAAATCTGGCATGCCCCTTGCATGTAATTAGGCATAACGCCGCGTTCCCGTTCAAACGGGGACCATCAAGAACGAAGGACCAGGGAGGGTTCGGCCAAAGAAGTGAGTGCCCGCCGATGATTTCGGCAGGAACTGACGCGTAGCGCCGAACATACATTCCGAAACCTTTGCCGTGATCCGAACGACTGGATCAACTGACCGTGCCTTTTGGCTCTGTTCAGTGATCGGGTCGAAGAAACGGCAGCATGCGCTGTCTCCAACCGACCGAGAAATTGGTCAGCAACAAAGGAGTCTCATGGCATGGCGATTACGCTAAATAAAATTACCTCTCAGAGAGGAATCTCGGTAGGGGAGGCCACCAAGAAGATTTCGGACCTGGGTTGGAATCCAACCTATGTTCAGGAAGCGAATACTTTCCCCACAGACTATAAGATCACCAAAGCGCCGCGCGACCCGATGAAGCAGGTTCTGCGCTCTTACTTCCCGATGGAAGAAGAGAAAGACAACCGGGTATACGGTGCGCTCGACGCTGCGCTGCGTGGTGACATGTTCCGCAACGTTGAACCGCGCTGGATCGAATGGATGAAGCTGTTCCTGGCGATCATTCCGTTCCCGGAAATTTCGGCTGCGCGTTCGATGGCCATGGTGGCTCGTCTGGCGCCGGGTGAAGACCTGCGCACGGGTTTCACCATGCAGATGGTTGATGAATTCCGTCACTCCACAATTCAGATGAACCTGAAAAAGTGGTACATGGAAAACTACATCGATCCGGCTGGTTTCGACATCACCGAAGAAGCCTTTGGTAAGTGTTATGCCACCACCATTGGCCGTCAATTCGGCGAAGGGTTCATCACCGGCGACACAATGACCGCCGCATGCATGTATCTGACCGTTGTTGCTGAAACCGCGTTTACGAACACTCTCTTTGTGGCAATGCCTTCAGAGGCCGCCCGCAATGGCGATTATGCTTTGCCAACTGTGTTCCTGTCGGTTCAGTCTGACGAAAGCCGTCACATCGGTAACGGTCACTCGCTTCTGATGGCGGCCCTGAAAGAGCCAGAGAACCATCTGCTTTTGGAACGCGACCTGCGGTACTCCTTCTGGCAGAACCACGCCATCGTTGATGCGGCGATCGGTACGTTCATCGAATATGGCACCACCAACCGCGACAAGGAAAAGGAATCCTATGCGGAGATGTGGCATCGCTGGATCTTTGAAGACTACTACCGGACCTACATGCTGCCGCTCGAGAAATACGGCGTAAAAGTACATCATGACGATGTGCAGGAAGCCTGGAAGCGGATTACCGAGAAGAACTATGTGCACAAAGTTGCTCAGTTCTTCGCAGTCGGTTGGCCGGTGAACTTCTGGCGGATTGAAGCTCAGACCGAGAAAGATTTTGAGTGGTTTGAGCACAAGTATCCGGGTTGGTACGCCGAGTTTGGCGACTTCTGGAAATGGTATGCTAAGTTGAGCGTTCCGGGCCAGAAAGTCATCACCTTCAACGAAGAAGTTGGCTATGTTTATCCGCATCGCTGCTGGTCGTGCCTGGTGCCGTGCCTGATCCGCGAAGACATGGTTGTCGACGAAATCGACGGTCAGCTGCACACCTTTGCACATGAGCTTGATCGCTGGACCGCTGTTGAAGCGTTCGCAGACGAATACCAGGGTCGGCCAACGCCGGCGATGGGCAAGTTCTCGGGCAAACGTGAGTGGGAAACCGTTTACGACGGTTGGGATCTGGCGGATGCCATCAAAGACCTCAACTTCGTTCGTGAAGACGGTAAGACACTGGTGCCGCAGCCGCATCTGCGCTTTGACAACAAGGATATGTGGACGCTGGACGATGTTCGCGGTCATACCCTTGGCTCGCCGCTTAATGCACTGCGTGGCATGTCGGACGGTGAGCGTGAAGCACATCTGGCCGAGTACCGTGCTGGTTTCACCATCACACCCTTCAACTAAAGCAATCTTTTGCAAGGGCCTTGATTGGCCCTTGCATACAGGAAGGTCCGAATTCCGCGCGTGATTTCGGGACACAGGAGACTCGACTAATGGGTGAAATATACAGGGTTCGTTTTGAGCCGGTTGGCTTGGAAATAGAGGTTGAAGAGGATGAAACCATTCTCGATGCCGCTTTCCGCCAAGGCATAGCTCTGCCGCATGGATGCAAAGAAGGCCAGTGTTCGGCTTGCAAATGTGTCCAGTTGGATGGCGAAACCGAAATGCTCAAGTATTCAACCTTCGCACTCAATGACTTTGAGAAGGAAAGTGGACACGTTCTGATGTGCAGAACTGTGGCGTATAGCGACGTCGAAATTGAACTCCTGAACTATGACGAGGAGGTTTTATCGAAATCCATTCCGGTCAAAGAATTCAATGGCCGAATTGTCGATTTCCAAAAGCTGACCCATGACATTCGCGGTGTTGATATTGAAATTGATACACCGCTCAAATTTTGGGCGGGGCAATATGTCGACATCACGGTTACCACCGAAAAAGGGGAGAAGATTACACGCTCGTTCTCCATGGCAAATTCGCCGAGCGAAGCCCAGAAACTCTCCTTCATCATCAAAAAATACCCAGACGGGAGGTTCTCAAACGAGCTCGACGCAGGGGGGATCAAAAAAGGCGCCACCGTCGAAATCAGCGGACCGTACGGAATGTGTTTCCGACGGGAAGGCCGACAAGGACCGGTGATCCTGGTCGGGGCGGGTTCCGGCATGTCGCCGGTCTGGTCAATACTGCATGATCAACTCAGCAGTGGCGAAGATCGCGATATTTATTTCTTTTACGGGGCTCGCACGCAAGAGGATCTGTTCAAGCTGGACGAGATCGCAGAGATCACTGGCGCCAATGCGAATGTGAAATTCATCCCAGTGTTAAGCCACGCAGATGATGACGATAACTGGACGGGTGCTAGGGGCTTCGTTCACGAGATCGTGGACGAATATCTAAAGGAATTGGACGTCGATGGAGAAGGCGATGTTTACGCCTGCGGCCCCCCTCCGATGATCGATGCACTGACGCCGGCGCTGTTCATGAACGACTTCGATGGCGAGCGCGTTTTTTACGACAAATTCACACCGACTTCCGGTTCATCGACCCACTGATGCTGGGTTGATCGCTAGTCATGTGAATGAAACACAACAAGGGAGGCTACCATGGTAGCTACATCAAGTTCCGTTGGATCCGGTGCCGCAGGCGCTGCAACGTTCGTCGGATCGACCAGCCGCAAATACAACTATTTTGAGCCACGCGGCAAACGCGCCACGCACTACGAAGACGTAACTGTCGACGTGCAACCAGATCCCGAACGCTATCTGATCCAAAACTGGATCATCGAGTTCGAAGGCGGCAAAGGTGGCGGTGCCTATCAAAAGGACAATACAGCTGCGCTGAGTTCAAACTGGCACGCCTTCCGAGCCCCTGATCAGGAATGGGAGCGCACGCATTATCAGCGCCAGTCCAAAATCTGTTCAATGGTAAAATCGGTCGTCGACAATGCGCGCAAGGCTGGGGCCCACAAGTCGTTTGACAAGGCTTGGGAGCGTATCCTGCAAACTCATTTGGGTGCCTGGAAACATGCAGAGTTTGGTCTTGGCACATCTCTGATGCAAGCCCAGCGGTATGGCTATACTCAGATGATCAACAACGCCACGTTGACCAACTCGTCCTACAAAATGCGGTTGTGCCAGGACATCACGTTGTATCTGGCCGAGATCGGAATGGATATCGAAGGTTGGAACGATGAACTGGGCAAGAAAGCCTGGCTGGAAGATCCAATGTGGCAACCGTGCCGCGAGGCGATCGAAACCATCATGGGGTCGGAAGACTACCTTGAGCAGTATTTCGCGATCAATCTGATCTTTGAACCGCTGGTTGGCGAGCTTTTCCGGTCGGGTTTCCTGATGCAGGCCGCCGCTGCGAACAATGACTTCATCACGCCGCCAGTTATCTCGGCCGCCGAGGCCGATTATGAGCGCAACCTCGCGAACACAATCGACCTTATGTACCTGCTGGCAAACGATGAAGAGCATGGTGCGCATAACAAGGCATTGTTCCAAACTTGGATCAAGAAACATGCTGATCTGGCTGACAAAGCCGTACTGGCGTTGCAACCAGTCTGGTCACAGCCGCATTCCAAGCCCGTTGCTTTCGAAGATGTCAAAGCCGTCTCGCAAGAGCGTCTTGGCCAAATCCTGTCTGAACTTGGCCTGAGCCGCTAACCCAAAGGAGAATTTACGATGTCGAGTACAGCACGCGACGCTTCAAAACAAAACATCTTCAAGCCGATGAACGAAATCAAGTTTGAACAGACCATTTCGCACCAGTGCGGTGTGACCATGAATGACTCTGTTGAAGCCCGGGCGATTGCCGAGTTCATGGGCGAAGATCCCAAAGTCACAGTAACCCACAACCCTGCGACCATCCGTGTCGACGGCGAGGGCAAACTGGTTTTCAAAATGGATGAGATCAGTGAATTTCTGGGTCGCGAAATGACTGCGGAAACTTTCGAAGTCAACACGTCCACTCATTATGGCCGGATGGTCCGGGTCGATGACAACACCGTCGTCCTGTTTGGAAACATGGACGACGTCTTCGAATATATCGAGTGACAAAATCGATGTGCGAACCCGGCTTTGCTCGGGTTCGCATTCCCAAACTTCACGGCGTGAAAATTCAGACTACCTGAGGAGGAATCGATGTTTAAAACCAAAGATGGCAAAGAAATATTCGTGGTCGACGGTCACACTCATTTTTGGGACGGCAGCCCGGAAAACCAGAGCAATATTCACGGTAAGCAGTTCATTGACTGCTTTTATGCTTACCACACCAACCTAAGCCCGCCGGAACAGCTGTGGGAAAAAGGACGGTTCGAAAAGTACTCGGAAGACGATGTCTATCGGGATCTGTTCATCGATGGGCCTGATGATGTGGCGATCATCCAGTCGACATATCTGCGCGACTTCTACAAGAATGGTTTTTCTAGCATTGAGCGCAGCAGCTCAATGGCCTCGCGCCATCCTGAGCGCTTTATCGTGAACGGGTCATTCGATCCGAGAGACGGTGAGAAAGCGCTGGAATACATCCATTACATGAAGGAAAACTTCGATATCCAAGGTGTCAAAATGTACACCGCTGAATGGAACGGAGAAAGCAAAGGTTGGGCCCTCAATGACCCTGCCGCTTACAAGTGCTTTGAACTGTGCGACAAGCTGGGTATCAAGAATATCCATGTTCACAAAGGTCCGACCATCATTCCGCTCAGCATGGATGCGTTTGACGTTCGTGATGTGGATTATGCCGCTACCGATTTCCAGAATCTGAACTGGATAATTGAGCATTGCGGATTGCCGCGCTTGGATGATTTCTGCTGGATTGCGACGCAGGAAACCAATGTCTACGGCGGTCTTGCCGTTGCCATGCCGTTCATTTTCACCCGTCCCAGGTATTTCGGTGAAGTGATGGCGGAACTGCTGTTCTGGATCGGCGAGGATAAGATCCTGTTCGGCTCGGACTATGCAATCTGGACCCCTCAATGGCTTGTTGAGCAATTCTGGGAGTATCAGATCCCTGAAGACATCGCCAAAGAACGCGGCGTTCAACTGACCGATGAGATCAAAGAAAAGATCCTGGGTCTGAATGCAGCAGCGCTTTACGATATCGATGTCGAAGCTAAGAAGGCTGAGCTTAGCGCATCACCAGTGCAGATCGCGGCGGAGTAAGCCGATGTTTTTGGAGATGCACAAAGATGAGCTGGAGTTGGAGATTTGGCAACGTCTCGATCTGGTCACGGATCCTGAGTTGGACGAACCGATCACCGATATGGGGTTTGTCGAACTTGTTGATGTGAACATCGATTCAAAACTTGTAGAGGTGGAATTTCGGCTCCCGACCTATTGGTGCTCTCCAAATTTTGCTTTTCTCATGGCGTTTGATATTCGCCATGAGCTTTGCAAGCTGAGTTGGGTTCATAAGGTGAGAGTCACCCTTAATGATCACTGTTTTGCAGATCGAGTGAATGACGGCGTTAACGGTGAGAAAGACTTCACCGAAGTGTTCGCTGAATATTGTAATGGTGATGATCTCAATTCAATCCGTGCGAAGTTTCTGGAGAAGGCATTTATACGCCGTCAGGAAACCGTATTGCTTGGGTTGGAAGCCAAAGGTTTTTCCAGGCCCAAGATCGTCAACATGACACTTTCAGAATTTGACGCCATCGAGTTTTCCGGCGGTGAGGAGTCTAAGCAGAAACCGCGTTACCGCGAATTGCTGCTGTCCCAAAACTTGGCAAAATCAGCAGAAGATCCGGCTTTTGTCACTTGGGAAGGTGACCGTCTAACAGCGGCTGGATTGCGCGATTACCTGGGTAAGCTCAGGGGTGTTCGCATCAACATGGAGTTCAACGGCGCGCTTTGTCGGGGGCTTCAATCCACACGGTACAAGGAGGTTGAAATTGGTGAAGATGGACCGACATTGATCGATTTCATTCAGAACCGGGTGCCACCAAGAGTTTCTGAAGCCCGCAGCTAAAAACGTTTCACGCGTAACCGTCAACATAAGAAGCCATCGGTTCTAAGCCGATGGAAGGGAGAAGTCATGGCAAAACTACTGATACACAACGGAACAGCACGGCGGGCGCTCGCCAAGGGTGTTTCCAAACTGGCCGCGGCAGTGGAGCCGACCCTTGGTCCCAAGGGGCTGAACGCGATGATTGACCGGCCCGTCGGCACCCCTTTGGTGACCCGGGACGGTGTATCCATCGCATCCGAAATTGAGTTGTCCGACCGGTTTGAAAACATGGGTGCCCAAGTGGTCCGTGAAGTGTCGATGCAGACCAATGAAGTCGCGGGCGACGGTACGACCACTGCAATAGTTCTGGCCAATGCGTTGATCCAGAAAGGCGTCGAATTGACCGCCGAGGGTGTCAAACCCGTGGATTTGTGCAAAGGCATAGAGCTGGCTGTACACAAAATCATCAACGCGCTGGATGAGGCATCGCGATCCTGCGACGACAACCCCAGCTATCTGGAATCCGTCGCGCGGGTGTCCGCAACAGAACCTGAACTGGGATCGTTGGTTGCCGAAGCTTTCAAACGTGTAGGGAAAGAGGGTGTAATCACTGCCGATTTCGGGGTGACGATCGACACAACGCTTGAGGTGGTCGAGGGTATGTCCTTCGAGCGGGGCTATATCTCACATCATATGGTGACGGACCGTGAAAACATGGAAGCGGTCCTGGAGAATCCGCTGATTTTGATGACGGATCAAAAAATCCTGCGTCCTGAGATTCTGGATAATGCAAGACGCATTGCCGACGAACAGAAACGACCTTTGTTGGTGATCGCTGAAGAAATTGCGCCAGAAGTCGTGATCTCGTTGATGGACAATAACGGTGCGGGCAAATACCTGATTGTGCACCCACCCGAGTATGGTCACTGGCGCGCCGCGATGATGGATGATCTTGCGATCATGACCGGCGGTGAAGTGCTTGCGCGTGACCTTGGCAAAAAGATCGAAAACGTCACATTGGCACAACTAGGTGGTGCTCAAAAGGCGCGGGTTACATCCTCTCTGACCAGCATACTGAAGGGTGACGGTGACCCGGCTGCTGTGCGCGCTCGACGCGCGCAGGTGCAGCGCCAGCATGACGCCGCTCCGCCGAATATTGAGCAGGACAAGTTGCGTGAGCGTGTGTCCAAACTATCCGGCGGAACTGCTGTTATCTATGCCGGTGGTTTCACACCTGTTGAACAAAAGCGCAAAATTCAGTTGATCGAGGACTCCCTCTGTGCGGTTCGCGCGGCCTCTGAAGATGGGGTCGTCGCAGGTGGTGGAACGGCGCTTGCTCAGATTGGCTCGGTCCTGGAAGGCATCGTTTCGGCGAATGACGGCGATGTCAGCAAAGGTGTTGAATTGGTTCGCTCGGTTCTGACCCGTCCAGTCGAACGGATCGCCAGCAACGCCGGCGCGGATCCGAATGCAGTGATTGCATCCATTACGGCCGGTCCAAGAGGGCACGGTTTTGATGCGTCAAAGGGCGAGTTCCGAGACATGTTTGAAGCAGGAATAATCGATCCCGTTCGTGTCACTGCCAGTGCCTTGGTCAATGCGACATCAGTCGCAACGCTGATCCTGACCACTGAAACACTGGTCGGTGACCTGTCAGAAGGTGAAGCCGATCCGACCGAAGGCCCGGCCCTGGGTGGCGGTGCCGAATTGTTGGGCCGCCCGTAACCTATCGCATTTGAAGACCCGAAAATAAGTTAAGAAAAGGAATGAAACATGAAAGCCGCACGCTTGTATGATTACGATCCGGCCATGAATGTTCAGCTAAAGATCGAAGAGGTCGCTGCCCCAACGGTAAATTCTCCGGATGAGGTGATTGTGAAAGTCGGTGCCGCAGGTTTGTGCCGTACTGATTTGCACATCATTGAAGGCGTCTGGAAAGATATCATGGATGTCGAAGGCAGCCTTTTGCCTTACATTATGGGCCATGAGAATGCCGGTTGGGTGGAAGATGTTGGCAGCAACGTGACCTCTGTCAAACCCGGTGATGCGGTGATTTGCCATCCACATCGCAGTTGCGGGATCTGTTTAAACTGTCGGTATGGCCACGATATGTATTGTGATCATGGCTTGTTTCCCGGCCTCGGTCTGGACGGCGGATTTGCAGAGTATTTCGTTACAAACGAGAGCTCATTGATCAAGTTGAACACCAATGTGACTCCTTTGGAAGTTGCCCCTATGGCTGATGCGGGCATTACTGCATATCGCGCCGCAAAGCGTGCGGCCGAACTGGTTTACCCAGGCGCATATGTCACTGTTCTGGGCGTTGGTGGCCTAGGGCATATTGCGATTCAGTGTTTGAAGAACCTGTGCGGCGCCCGAGTTATCGCAGTAGACCGTGAGCCAGGCGCGCAGGTTCTGGCCAAGGAACTTGGTGCCGACATTGTTCTTGATGGTGGTCCGGATTTGATCGAACAGGTCATGGATGTCACTGGCGGTGGTAGCCATGTTGTCATCGACTTTGTCGGCGAGCTTGGCGTCGAGAACATTTGCTGGAAGCTTTTGCGGCAAGGCGGCGAACTGATCGTTGTGGGTTATGGTGGTAAGATCGAGATCCCGACTGTCGACCTGGTAGTCAATGAAATCAAAATCGGCGGTAGCCTGGTTGGAGACTATACCGAACTTGTAGAGTTGATGGAGCTGAATGCCGATGGGTTGGTGAAGATGCACCAGACTGAGTATTCGCTTGATAACATCAATCAAGCGATTGACGATTTCAAAAACCGCAAGTTCACGGGACGCGCTGTCATCGTTCCTTAGAGTCGCAAATAACAGCCTAATTAGGGAACCTGTTCTGTCCGTCTCCCCATGGAAAATCGGTCCCTAAATGCGGCGGCAGATCTGATCTGTCGCCGCATCTATTATTTCCCGCGGCCAAGACCGTACAGGTTTATCTTCCGGTACAAAGTTGGGCGCGAAATTCCGAGTGATTGAGCCACCTTCGTCAGGTTCCCATTTTCCTGCTCAATGGCACGTTGGATGGCTTCGGATTCGATTCCATGCAGATTGAAATTGGTGGATACATTCCGGGGTGTATTCCCAAACATGCTGTCGCTTGGTTCGGGGCTGGAAATCTCTTCGGGTAGATCGGCGAAAGATACCCTTGCGGTACCGTGCAACAGGCAAAGCCGTTCGACTATGTTGCGCAATTCACGGACATTTCCAGGCCAATGATAGCTTTGAAGAGCGGCCATGGCATCTTGATCAAATTGCAGCGGTTCACGATCAAAATTCGCCGACAGTTTTTGATTGAAATGTTCAGTCAGCAAGACGATGTCCCGCCCACGTTCACGCAGTGGAGGTACATCGATGACTATGGTGCCAATTCGATAGAAAAGATCCCTGCGGAACCGGCCGGCTTCGATATCTTGCCGAAGGTTTCTGTTTGTCACCGCCACCAGTTGAACGTCAATCGGACGGCGTTTGTCACAGCCAATTCGATAAAGCGCCCTCTGCTCTAGCGTGCGCAGCAGATATGTTTGCAGCTCGGGTGGCATGTCGCCAACTTCGTCCAGGCAAAGGACACCGCCATTTGCCAGCTCAAACTTTCCGGGCCGACCTTCACGTAAGGCACCGGTAAAGGCCCCGGCAACATGGCCGAACAGTTCACCCCCGATAAGTTCACCCGAAATCGCTGCACAGTTGACGGCAATGAAGGGGGCTTTTTTATCGGCGTGATGGCTGTGGATGAGACGGGCGAACAGTTCTTTTCCAACGCCTGTTTCGCCCTGAACAAGAACCGTGACGTTTGCCTTTGCGGCCCGGTGGGCGAATTCGATAGCTTCCAACATCTTAGGACATTCGCCGAGAATTTGGATCTCGTCTTCTTCAACGCCATGCCGTGGCCGAATAGTGATCCCAGTGGATCGTGTAGGTGTCGGGGAAGTTCTTTTCTCTGGAAGTATTAGTGCCGCGCCTTGAATCTGCG
Source organism: Ruegeria sp. CDSA236 (assembly GCF_059611285.1). Classification (NCBI taxonomy): domain Bacteria; kingdom Pseudomonadati; phylum Pseudomonadota; class Alphaproteobacteria; order Rhodobacterales; family Roseobacteraceae; genus Ruegeria; species Ruegeria sp. CDSA236. Next base: position 159,044 of record NZ_JBXWPG010000004.1, on the reverse strand, counting down.
TTCCGGACTTAAGAATATCTATCTCAATACCGCTCAGTGAAGATGGTAATGCTGCGACCAGATCCCCGTCCGTCATATCTGGCGTCCAGGACAAAAGCTGTTTTCCGATCGGTAGGCCGCCAGTTTTCAGAATAGGTTCAACCTCGGTATTTCGACTGAAAACAATCCGGCCGGTTGAATCCAGCAAGACGACAGTGTCGTCTGTGCTGCGCGGCTTTTGCAAATCGATAAATGCCTCAAGCAAATTGGTTCGTTCTTCCCTTTGTTGTTCTGCCAGAGCGATTTCAATTTCTTTTGCGGCGGCCACAACCAGCGCTAAATTATGGGGGCGAAAAATATCCAGTGGTCCCGACAGATCGACGACCCCTAAGACTTGCCGGTCAAGCGGATCAAAGATCGGAACACCGGCACAGGTCCAGGATTTGATGCCCTGACAGAAGTGTTCTGACGCGTGCACATAGGTTGGTTTTCCTGTGCGCAAAGCTGTGCCGATACCGTTTGTGCCAATGACATTTTCGTCCCAGACACCGCCTACTTCCAGTTGGATATCACGCCCTTCGTCCAGGGTTTTATCATCACCAATGGCATCGATTATTGTTCCGTTTCGGTCGGTCAAAAGAAGGACAGCACCGGACTCTGACAAATGGGGGCCAAGCCGCAAAAAAGCCGAGCGCGCAGCACGGCATAAAGAAGCGTTTTTCCGCTTCAATTCGTCTACGCGTTCGTCGCCAATTTTTTGCGGTGTGCCCGCCGGCGTCAGTGCGTTGATGCCTAAATCTGTGCACCTCGTCCACGAGTCCAGAATTTCCCGTCTTACGGTTTTCTCGACTTCTTCGGACTTTCGCCCAGTGTCGACGAAAGCTTCCCAAGCGTTCATTGTCGCTCTTTGGTCGCTGTCGTTGCTGACTTGCGTGAGGGGGGTTTTGGGGAAGGTGGAGGATCTGTTTCGCATGTTTTTCTTTCACTGACACCACCTCTAATAGATAGGCGGTTCAAAAAACGGCTACTTCTGGGATGGCCTCAAAGTTCGAGACGACGTGTTATGACATCTGCGAGCTTTTCCTTTATTTCATCAGACTCGATTACGATGTTGTTCAGGTCGCTCAAAACCTCTGTGACATCATCGGGGAGTGGAGATACAAACCCATTTTCTTTGGTCGCCAGAGCAAAGAACTTTACGCCATCATTTACGCGTATTTGTCCTAGGAACTCCATTTGTTTACCAGAGTTCGCATCCATAACAAAAACACGTTCATTTGTACTGATGCGAACGACGGGATTTAGTTCCGAGGGCGCAGATGGACCGCCAAAGACATGGATGTTCAGGCCCTCCGGCTCTGGTTCTTTTTTGGCGTTTGCCATGGCAGCGCGGGAGCGAGAGTATCCGCCGCCGCTGATTTGATCTGCTAATCGACGAATGGTTGCGCCGTTCCCTTGCAGAAGGCGCCTTGCGTCTTGGTCTTCACGGCGCGGGCCGTCTTTTTTCGAGAAAATATCAACCATGCCTAATCTCGCAGTTCCCTGTTTGTTCGGTTCGCCAAAAAAACAACGGGGCAACAACCGTGACAAAAAGCGATATGTTTGTCCGCGTGCTATTTTGGCTTTTTATTATGTATCTTAAACTAGCGATTTCAGCCTTCTGAGTCTAGGCTGAGCACCGAATACAACGATGAAATGCCCTTAAAAACATGGGCTCTGGCATAGTTTTTCTTGTATCTTCAAAATCCAGCGGATTCACGCTGAAATAATGCGATCCAAATATAATGTTTTGGTGCCCGGATTGCCCGGGCACGCAAATAAAGTTTCAGAGGTTACCCGCTGACATTTGTTCGGCAAGGTGGTCGGCTTGACGGATGGCAAGAGCCACAATGGTGAGTGTCGGGTTCTCGGCAGCGCCGGTTGTGAACTGCGAACCATCCGAGATGAAGAGGTTGGAAATGTCATGGGTCTGGCCCCATTTATTCACCACGCCGTCCCGCGGATTCTCGGACATTCGATTTGTCCCGAGGTTATGGGTGGAGGGGTAAGGTGGCGTCGGGAAGACCCGTGTCGCACCAACCGCTTCATAGACAGCAGCGCCTTGCGCATAGGCGTGATTGCGCATTGCAATGTCATTTGGGTGATCATCGAAATGTACATTCACGACTGGCAGTCCATGCTGGTCTTTCACTTCGTGGTTGAGCGTAACGCGGTTTGTTTCTTGTGGCATGTCTTCGCCAACGATCCACATACCGGCCATATTCTCGTATGAATCCAAAGCTGATGTGAATTCACGGCCCCAAGCGCCCGGATCCAAGAAGGCCGCCATGAATGGCAACCCAAGAGCCAGAGTTTCAAGTTCATAACCGCCGACAAAACCGCGACTTGGATCATGACGTGATTCATCTTGGATGATCCCTGCCATCGTGGTGCCGCGCCACATTTTCACGGGTTGATCGAAGACAGCATAGACCGAACCGGTCATGTGACGCATATAGTTCCGCCCCACCTGGCCAGAGCTGTTTGCCAAACCGTCAGGGAACATCGAAGAGGCAGAGTTCAAAAGCATTCTCGGGCTTTCGAACGAGTTGCCCGCAACACAAACTACACGGGCCTGTTGCATCTGAAGATTGCCATCTTTGTCGAAGTATTCGACGCCGGTGACTTTGCCTTCATCATTGTGCAGGATGCGTGCGACATGGGAGTTTTCGCGCACCTCTAGGTTGCCGGTGGCCTCGCCTGCTGGGATATCAGTGTACGCTGCGGACCATTTCGCACCCCACTTACATCCTTGAAAACAAAACCCGGTTTGTTGGCAGGCCAAGCGATCTTCGGTTTCGGCAGAGTTGATTGCCATACGACCGGTATTAACCTGCTCGTACCCAAGCGCCTTTGCGCCTTTTTCGAAGACGAGATAGTTGTTGTTTCCCGGCAAGCCGGCACGATCTCCGGTTCGGGTCACACCCAGTTTGTTTTCGGCTTTGGTATAGTAATCATCCAACTCGCGCGGGTCGATGGGCCAGTCCAATAGGTTTGCACCCTGAACGTCACCATAGGTCGTCGCGGCCTTCCACTCGTGGTCCTGAAAGCGCAGCGACGCTCCGGCCCAATGCGTTGTGGTGCCGCCAACGGCCTTGACGATCCAGGCAGGCAGGCCAGAAAAATCCTTTGCAACACGCCAGTCACCCGATGTCGTTCGAGGGTCGACCCAGGCAAGCTGGCCGAAACTTTCCCATTCGTCATTTACATAATCTTCTGGCAGGTATCGCCCGCCAGCTTCGAGCGCGACAACACTAATACCTTTCTGCGCCAATTCGTTTGACAGAACGCCGCCGCCAGCGCCGGTTCCAATTACGACAACAACGCTGTCGTCGGTGAGATCAAAAGGTGCCGTCATGGTGCCATCTCTCCCTTTAAAGCCAGTTGATGTCGTTGAAGCCTCGGTCGATGTACCCCCCGAACTCGAAAGAGGAGCCCTCATACCCAAAAATTGGCCAAACGGCTTTTTGGTTGTAAAGACCGGTCACAAGACCACCGCGAACTGTCTGGAAAAACGGGCTATCTTCCATGCTGCGCAGAATATCGACGCGATCGCGTTCCCAGCCGGTGTCCAGGTAGCTGTCATATCCCTTGCCCTGTGCAGCCGCGTTCAGGGCGTCTATACCGGCCTCGACAGATGCTGCGGCTTCGTCGGTGTCATATCCTTTGACCGCGACCACGTAGAATTCGTCACCCACTTTGTCGTGCGGGTAGATATCGCGTGCCATCTGAACCAGCGTTGCAAATGTCTCGGGCTTTAGAACTGACGTTTCGACGGCCCAGGCTGCGTTTGGTGCGGCGATGAATGTTGCACCGACGACGAAGGACGCGCCTATTGCTGTCGCATTGGACAAAAGCTGTCGACGTGTCAGCCCCTTTCGGCGTTTTAAACTCTCCATCTTTTCCTCCCTTTGATTTTACTGAAAGCGACCGGACCGTTCGAGAACTTCAATCTCATAGCCATCCGGGTCGGTGACAAAGAAGAAGCGGCCGACAAGTCTGCCGTCCGGGGCAAACTCGACGAGCTTACGTGGAGATAACCCTTCGCGTTCGAACCGCGCATGTTCTTCATCAAGGTTGTCGACAGACACCGCAAAATGGCCGTAGCCATTTCCAAGCTCATAGGCTTCGGTCTGGCCTTTGTTAATGGTCAGTTCCAGCTCGAAACTGCTTTCAGGGTTGCTGAGATAAACGAGCGTAAAATTCTCGAAATCAAGACGATCGGCGACTTTGAGGCCGAATGCTGTGTCGTAGAAGCTGACGGATCGTGCCTCGTTCAGAACACGTATCATCGAGTGTATTGCTTTTGCCAAAGCCCGCTTCCCCCTTCTGTTGTGACAGAAGCAGTCTACAGACCATCATTGGCTAGGCAGGTAGTATAGGCTTACTACCCTGCAGAATTTATATTCTAAGACTCCGAGGTTATTCCGCGGCTACCGCTGGCTGTTCATCATGGGTAGAAATCTCCATGAATTTCAAACAGGCACAGCGTAAAAGCGACGTAAAATTAACGGGTTCTCCGCGAAGCTCCAGAACTTCGCTATGCAGCTTCGAGATGAAAACCGGTGTCGTCATCCCGTCATTATCCGCAATCGTATCAATGACTTGCCAAAATGCGTTTTCGAGTCTGATGCTCGTGCTTTGGCCATTAATACGAATGCGTCGCGTTGCGCTCGCATAACGTTCCGGGTCTTGACCGGCAAATACCTGGCACATGCGCATTCTCCCTTCGGTTTCTTTTCTAGTCTGCACAAAAACCGAAGTTTTGCATCTTTTTTGACAAGCGCGATGCGTCAGACTGGCCAGGATGACCGACCTAAGGCGGATTCCTCAGGTTAGATTGAGTGCCTTGTCCTCGCTCACTAGGTTTGGGAGCTGTCTCGGGATTTCCATTTCGGCAACCTCTTAGTAGTTATTTGATACATATCCAATAGGGTATCAAAGGGGCAAAAATTATGTATTTCACACAATGTTTTCTACGACATTAGGCTACAATCGTTAGCCGAATTGGGGGCCGTTTTGGCTAATAGGTTCGAAATGCAGAACAACGCTATCGATGTGCCGTCAGCTTGCAAGGCTTGCCACATCTCTGATGCGCCCAATGTGAATTCTGAGATCGGCCCAGGAAACAACCGCGCCAATGGCTGTCCAGTTTAGAGAGATGCCGATTGGATTAATTCAGGGTTGTTTGAAACCGAATACGGAGGGGAAAACTCATGGGAATGCTTGCGAGATTGATGAACGGTACTATTGCATCACTGACGTTAAGCGCAGGCGCTGCATATGCAGCAGATGTCACACTTTTGTTAGGTCATACCGCACCAACGAATTCGGTGTTTCAGGAAAGCGCCGAGATTTTTGCCGAGACACTGGACACCCTATCCGGCGGAACGGTTGCCGTGGATATTGTCGGCGGCGGCGCAATGGGGGGTATTCCGGATCACTGGGCTCAACTGCGAGCCGGTGATCTGGATCTGCATCTGTTTGAACTTGTCGGCGTCAGCTTCATGAAGGAAGCGTCGGACTTTTCAGTACTCTTCGCGCCTTATCTGTTTGAAGATCAAGCGCATCTACACCGGTTTACAGAAAGCGAGCTGTTCAAGGCCATGATGGACCGCGCTGACACTGCGACCGGAATTCATTATGTCGGGTATGTTGGCGATCGCTATCCACGTGCGGTTTCCACTCGTGATATTGAAGTTGTCAAACCCGAAGACCTTTCGGGCCAAAGGGTGCGTGTGGCCATGCACCCGGCTATCGTAGCCACCTATGAAGCGTTTGGTGCGGTGCCGACACCGATCCCGTCGCCCGAACTTATGATCGCTTTAAAAACCGGAACGGTAGATGGTCAAGATCAAGGTCTCGTAGACTACCTTGACGCGGGCTATGATGAGGCCAGTCCCTACTACGCGCCAATCAATACCGTCCATGCCGGCATGGGGCTTTGGATGTCAGGCGGAAAGTGGGACACACTTACAGAGGAGCAAAAGGGTTGGGTGACCGAAGCCGCAACTGTCACTTCTGCGACTATAAACGCGGCCGGAGAAGCCCGGATGGAGGCCGCTCAGGCGCTTGCGGCGGAGCGTGGTGTCACGATTTCGACGCCGGATATTGAGGCCTTTCAGGAGGCCATAGCCCCAGTCATCGAAAAACTTGACGGAGAGATGTGGCCCGCTGGGTTGTACGACCAGATCAGAGGTCTCTGAGGTTCATGTTGCACGTCGTTGATTGGTCTAAACAGATCGACACCTCCCTTACATGGTTTTTGCGGGCTGTGCTGGGGGGGCTTTTGGTCGGGTTGGTGTTGCTGGAGTCTACGCAGGTCATTCTGCGCTACTTTTTTGCGCTGGGGTTGCCTTGGGCAAGAGATGTTTCAACAATCGGGTTGATGTGGTTGGCTTGGCTGGGCGCCCCGCTGTTGTGGATGAAACGTTCGCATATATCCGTCGATTTCATACCTGTGCCAAACATCCGGTCCCTGCGCAGGGTAGGGCAAATTGTTTTACAGCTTTCCATGGCGGTGAGCGGTGGGTTCCTGTTGTATCACGCGTCTGAGGCTGCGGCCCGCTATGCGCAGATTGATCTGACATCAATACCTGGCGCGCATGCAAACCAGAAGTTCTTTCCAGTGATGGTGGGGTCGTTTTTACTGATCTTGGTCAGTATCACGGCACTCGTTCAAAAGGACTGAAGCCGTGTTAGAGACTGCGTTTACCGTAGCCGTAATGATTGTCCTGATGCTGCTACGGTTTCCGGTGTTTTATGCGATGGCACTTTCGGTCGTAGCTTTTGCGTTTGTCTATGCACCGATCATGCGCCCCTCGGTCGTGGTGCAGGGATTGGTTCAGGGCCTCGACAATTCCGCCTTTACGGCGCTGGTCTACTTCATGGCTGTTGGCACAATCATGAACGCCGGAGGCATGAGTGCGCGATTGCTGGATCTCGCCCGGACTCTGTTGGCGCATATCCGGGGTGGATTGAGCCATGCCAATATCGGGTCGAGCATGATTTTCGCCGGTATCTCAGGCTCTGCCATAGCTGATGTCGCCGCAGTTGGATCAGTAATGATCCCCGCAATGAAACGCGATGGGTATAGCCCTGCCTACGCGGCGGCGGTGACTGCAGCCTCTGCGACCATCGGAATTGTCATTCCCCCCTCAATTCCGATGGTCGTTTTTGCGCTGTTTACGGGTGCAGATATCACGCGACATTTCGTGGCTGCGATTTTGCCCGGGATTCTCATGGGGATTTTCCTTTTGGGCGTATCGATCGTCGTTTCGATCAAGCGCGGATATCCCGCTCAGCGTTGGCAGGGCTGGCGTGCGGTTTGGGTCGCATTGCGGCGCAGTATCCTTGCGCTGATCCTGCCAGTTGTCGTCATTGGAGGGATGGTATCTGGCTTCGCAACTGTTTCAGAAATTGGTTCGATTGCCGTACTGTATTCGATAATTGTCTCACTTCTCATTTATCGCGAGACGACGCTGCGCAGCTTTTGTGCGGCGCTTGGGGATGCGGCGATTGACAGCGCCAAGGTCCTGATCATCGTCAGTGTGTCCGGTGCATTCATCTGGATCACCGCACGCATGGGGGTTGGGGCGCAATTCGTTTCAATGGTGAATGGGATTCAGCCCACTCCGACAATGTTTTTGGCGCTTGTGGCGGTTTTTATGCTGATTCTGGGGACGGTACTGGACCCGGTGATCATCACAATCGTTGTGGCCCCGATTGTGGCACCTACAGCGATCATGGCGGGGGTGGATATAGTTCAGTTTGGACTTGTGGTGGTCCTGGCCGGTGCGATTGGTCTGGTTACTCCACCGGTTGGCATTTTGCTGTTCGTGACCGCTGCCCAGTCTGGTGCCAGAGTTGGTCAGGTCGTGCGTGAAGCCGGAGTGTTCCTAATCGCATTGGCTGTCTTGCTGGCCCTGGTCGTTTTCTTCCCTGCGTTGACCTTGTGGCTGCCGAACCTCATGCTTGGGCAGTAGGCGTTGAAGCGTAGGTGCTATTGACCACTGATTTCCGGACGTGGACGCGCAGCCAGCTCAACCGCTGCATTCTTGCCAATTCCCGTCATGCACAAAAGTTGGGTGATGATTTGGCTTTTGCTGCTGTGAGGGACATTGTCATTGGTTATCGCAAGGGCGGCACCAATCAGGGCATGTGTGGTCAACCTCCAGACCAGCTCGGCATCAGAGACCTGAAATCGACCGGCCTGTGAGGCCCGCCTCAAGTCGCGAATGGCGAAGGGACCCATCATCCGGAACATCGTGTCTGATATGACCTCAGATCTGTGCAAAAGCTGTTTCCAGTGCGTGTCGCCTGTTGCTGTATCGAGCACGGTTCTAATACCAAAGGCGTAGACCTGGGCGGGGTCGTCGAACGTGTCCGTGACCTCTTCGATCCTCAACGCCAGATCATGCATCAGGGTTTCCAAAACGGCGATTGCCAATTCGTCTTTCGATTTGAAATAGCTATAGACTGTGCCAGCGCCGACATCTGCCTTTTCGGCAATCTCCAACATGGTCGCGGCATCGACGCCGCGCTCGGACATGATTTCACGAGCAGCCCCAATCAGCGCCTGTTTATTTCGACGCTGACGCTTTGCAACTCGGCCCTCCTTAACGGGGATCATTTCGCTCATTTTGAGTTCCGCCTGACAATAATCGAATCATATTCAATTTTGAATTTTGCCACAACTTCTTTCACAACCATTGGGAAAGTTGAAGCCTATGGATTGCTTCTGTCGTATTTTTGGATCTCACCCTAAAACGCCGGAATGCGATCATAACTTACGATAAACAAACAATAATATTTCTCACCTTCACTGGAAAGAGTGGCCTCCAATAGCGAATAGTATCCAAACTTGACGAGCATTCGAAAACGATCTAGCGTCAAGAAGAGGTAACTTTTTGGCCGTCCCAGCCCGTTTAAGGGCTCTGGTTGAACGGCTAAGGGCTTAGGAGGAGACAAAGATGACCCATCCCGCGACCAACAGTGATTTCGATACTGATGTTGCAATTGTAGGTGCTGGTCCGGTTGGCACCATGCTGGCCATTCTGCTGGGCCAGAAGGGGAAGAAGGTCACTCTGGTTGAGCGGTGGTCCACGCATTACGGCCTGCCGCGTGCGGTTACATACGACCACGAGATTGCCCGCATTCTGGCGTCCCTTGGAATCGATTCTGAAACCGATTCAGCGATCAACTGTCATGATGAGTTGTATTACTGGCGCAACCGGGATGGTCAGAACCTGCAGATTGTTGACTGGCAGAGCCAATCAGCCAGCGGCTGGCGCGTGCGTTACTGGTTCAACCAGCCGCTGCTTGAAAAGCGCTTGCTGAAGATTGCCGGTGAAATCCCCGACGTAACAATCTTGCGCGGTTGGGACGGCGTTGCTCTGGATCAGGATAGCACTGGCGTGTCGCTGTCGCTTAAGCAAAACCCCGAAGAATTTGGGCCCGACGGAGAACGCAAAGTCATTCGCGCGAAATTCGCCGTTGGAACCGATGGCGCGAACAGTTTCGTGCGCGAAAGCTTAGGTATCGAGAACGAAGACAAGGGTTACTTCTTCGATTGGCTCATCCTGGATATGGTCCCGCAGTTCGACTATTGCGCTTCACGCCCGGAAGATCCGGCGCAGTGGCAGCTGTGCGATCCAAAACGCCCAACAACGATTGTGCCAGGCGGGCCCGGCCCTGTCGAAGGTGGCCCGGATCGCCGGCGTTGGGAATTCATGGTTCTCCCTGGTGAGTCTGTGGAAGAAGTTCAGAAAGAGGAAAATGCCTGGAGGTTGTTGAAGCCCTGGGGGCTGACCCCGGAAAACTCTGAATTGGAACGCGCTGCAGTTTATCGCTTTCAGGCCCGCTGGGCCAAGAAATGGCATAGCGGCCGGTGCCTCATCGGCGGCGACGCTGCACACCTGATGCCGCCCTTTGCTGGCGAAGGGATGTGCGCTGGTTTGCGCGATGCAGTGGCGATGGGCTGGCGTCTGAATGCCATTCTTGAGGGCAAGACCGGGCTTGAAGTGCTGGAAAGCTACTCCTCAGAACGCATTGAGCACGCCAAACACTACATCAACTTCAGCCAGGAGCTGGGCAGCATCATCTGTATCAGTGATGAGAAGGAAGCGATTGACCGCGACGCGCGTATGATCGCCGATCTGAAACATCGGAACAATCAGCCGGTACCGACAGATATCTGCCATCTGGGCGAGGGTGTCTGGTGTGATGAAAGCGCTCATGCCGGTGAACTTTCTGTGCAAGGCGTTGTCGAATACAATGGAAACAACGGTCGCTTTGACCAGGCCGTTGGTCGGGGTTGGGTTCTGATCGGTTATGAGGCGGACCCGATTGCAGCATTGACTGAAACCCAGCGTGAGCAACTAGGAAAATTGGAAGGCTTCGGCGTTCAGATTGGTGCACCAGGCGGGCAGCATGATGTTGTCGACACCGAAGGGACCTATAAGGCCTGGTTGGAAGACATCGACGCTAAATATGTCTTGGTACGTCCTGATTTTTACGTGGCTATTACCGCCAACACACCGGAAAATCTCCAATCTCGTTTTGACAAGGTCATGTCAGCATTGCACCTGGATACGGCCGTTGCCGTAGCCGCTGAGTGAGGTTGGGCGCCATGTTTTCGGGGTTTACCTACAACGCAAATCCAGCGCGGATCGTATTCGGGCTGGGAGCATCGACCAATGTTGCGGCAGAAGTTTGCAGCTTGGGCTGTAGCCGGGCACTGGTTTTGTCGACGCCATTTCAGGCGAATGACGCTGAAAAACTGGCTGCGGATCTGGGCTCACTTGCCGTTGGGGTGTTCTCAAAGGCGGCCATGCATACGCCTGTGGATGTTACTGAGAAAGCCATGGCTGCCTATGAAGCAGCGAATGCTGACTGTGTTATTGCCTTGGGCGGAGGGTCCACTATCGGCCTCGGCAAGGCAATCGCCTATCGCAATGATACCCCTCAGGTCGTGATTGCAACCACTTACGCGGGATCAGAGGTCACGCCGATCCTCGGGCAGACTGAAAATGGGTTGAAGACAACTGTCCGTCACGCCAAGATCCTGCCCGAAGTTGTGATTTATGATCCCGAATTGACCGTGGGTTTGCCCGTAGGCATGAGCGTAACGTCGGGGCTGAATGCGATGGCGCATGCGGTCGAGGCTGTTTACGCTGAAAACCGCAACCCGGTGACCTCGCTTATGGCAGCGGAAGGTGTTCGCGCGCTACGAGACGCTCTGCCCGGCATTGTGGAGAACCCAAAAAACATCGAAGCACGCAGCGAAGCACTGTATGGTGCCTGGCTTTGTGGCGCGGTCCTGGGGACTGTGGGCATGGCTCTGCACCACAAGATTTGCCACACACTGGGCGGGACATTTGATCTGCCGCATGCGGAAACGCACGCGATCATGTTGCCACACTCAGCCGCATATAACGCGCCTGCTGCGGTTGATGAGATGCAACCGATCGCCGATCTGTTCGGTGGTTCTATTGGCGGAGGATTGTGGGATTTTGCGAAATCTCTGAATGCCCCGCTGGCACTGCGCGATTTGAATGTCAAGGCAGTCGATCTGGACCTCGCGACCGAGATTGCGACCCAGAATCCTTATTGGAATCCACGCCCAATAGAACGTCAGGCTATCAGGGAATTGCTGCAGCAGGCCTTTGAAGGTCGCCGACCAGAGTAACAGCCTGAAATACCATCAAATGCATCAGGGAGGAAACCAACATGCTGACACGACGCACACTTCTGAAAACAGGCGCGGCCGCCGGGGCCACCGCCTTGGCGATGCCAGCCCTGGCCCAGAACGGAACGGTTAAGATTGGCTATGTCAGCCCGCAGTCCGGCCCGCTCAGCGCATTTTCCGAGGCTGACAACTATGTCATCGAACAATTCATCAAGAACAGTGCCGCAAGCGGTCTGAATGTTGAAGTGATCGTCAAGGACAGCCAATCCAATCCCAACCGTGCGGCCGAAGTTGCGCGCGAATTGATTGTCCGCGATGAGGTCAATCTGATCTGTGTCGCATCGACACCTGAAACTACAAACCCTGTCTGCACCATTGCAGAAGCCGAAGAAATCCCGGTGATTTCTTCTGTGGCTCCGTGGCAGCCGTGGTTCATCGGTCAGCAAGGCAATCCGGGTGATCCGTCCAGCTGGCAGGAATTCGACTATGTCTACCACTTCTTCTGGGGGCTGGAAGACAACGTGTCCGTGTTCCTGAACATGTGGAACAGCATTGAAAGCAACAAGGTACTAGGGGCGCTGTGGCCCAATGATGGGGACGGGAACGCCTGGGCAAGTGATGTTGGCATGCCACCGGCTGCAGCGGCTGCAGGATATCAGCTGATCGATCCGGGTAGGTACCAAAACCTGACCGATGATTTCAGCGCGCAGATCAACGCTTATAAAAATGCGAACGCGGAAATTTTCACGGGCATTCCGATCCCTCCGGATTTCACCACGTTTTGGACTCAGGCGAAACAGCAGGGCTATAATCCAAAGATGGCTTCGATCGCCAAGGCATTGTTGTTTCCCGAAAGCGTTCAGCAACTTGGCGATCTCGGGAACAACTTGACCTGCGAAGTCTACTGGACACCTTCGTTCCCCTTCAAATCGTCACTGACTGGTGAAACCAGTGCTGAGCTGGCCGCCGGTTTCGAAACAGCGGCTAAGCGCAAATGGACGCAACCCGTCGGCTTTACACACGCCCTTTTCGAAGTTGCGGCCAGCGCAATTCAGCGCACCGAAGACCCAACAGACGGAGATGCATTGGCTGAAGCGATTGCCAGCACCGATCTGGAAACAGTGGTTGGCCATATCGGTTGGGGCAAAGACAACCTGCCACCATTTGCGCAGAAAAACGTGGCCAAGACACCCCTGGTCGGTGGCCAGTGGCGCCGCCAGGACAGTGGTGATTTCGAACTTCTGATCGTTGAGAACAGCAACGCGCCCGAGATCCCGCTCGACGGTACGCTCGAAACCCTCAACTAGCGCCTTTGAGCATCGGGCCAATCGGGCCCGGTGCCAATTCCTTTTGTTCGGAGATTCGAATGTCTATCCTGACACTCAAATCAGTATCCAAATCGTTTGGGGCTTTGAAGGTTACGGACGATGTGTCTCTGGACGTTCAGGCAGGGGAGGCTCTGGGAATTATCGGGCCCAATGGGGCAGGGAAGTCGACCCTGTTCAATCTGATTGCCGGGAACATCAAACCGGATGAAGGGCAGGTCTTTCTTGAGGGTGTGGACGTTACTCAGCGGACACCCATGGAAAGAGTTCATGCCGGGGTCGGGCGGTCGTTCCAAATTCCACAACCTTTTGCGCATTTGAGTGTCTACGAAAACCTGATGGTTGCCGCCCAGTTCGGAGGAGAATATCGGGGATACGAGGCAGGGACATTTTGCATGTCCATTTTGTCTGAAACCGGCCTTGAATCATGCGCACGCGATTTGGCGGGTGGTCTATCACTGTTGCAGCGCAAGCGCCTGGAATTGGCGCGGGCTATGGCGACCTCGCCAAAGCTGATCTTGTTGGATGAAATTGCCGGAGGTCTAACCGACGGTGAGTGTGTCGATCTGATCAAGACGATCAAGAACATCCACAGTCAGGGTACGTCGATCATCTGGATTGAACATGTGCTGCATGCTCTCAACTCGGTTGTCGATCGTCTTATGGTGTTGAATTTCGGTAAGAATCTCATGGTCGGAGGGGTTGACGAGGTCATGAACGCCCCTGCGGTCCGAGAAATCTATCTGGGGATTGAAGTATGACTGAGCCACTATTATCCACTCACGGACTTACGGCTCACTACGGTGATTTCCAGGCCCTGTTTGGTGTCGATATCGACATCAAGCAGGGCGAAACGATTGCCATCATCGGTGCGAACGGTGCAGGAAAATCCACACTGATGCGTGCCATCACGGGTCTATTGAAGAACAAACCGGACGCAATCAAACTTCGGGGTGAGAGCATTGGTGACCTCTCTGCACCAGAGGTGCTGGAGCGGGGGATTTCCATGGTCCCGGAAGGGCGACGGTTGTTTCCCTCTCTCACGGTGGAAGAAAACCTTCTGATCGGGGCACATACCAGAACCGGAAATGGGGTCTGGAACCTTGAGAGTGTTTACGAAGTCGTTCCTGCACTGAAGGACCGCCGGGATCATCCGGGTACCGCATTATCCGGTGGTCAGCAGCAAATGGTAGCGATTGGTCGGGCGTTGATGTCAAACCCGGATCTTTTGCTCTGTGACGAACTCAGCCTTGGGCTTGCACCTGTTGTCATCAAAGAAATCTATGCTTCGTTCCCGACGATCAAAGAGCGCGGAGCCTCTGTTGTCGTCGTTGAGCAAGATATTGGGCAAGCGATGAAAGTTGCAGACCGGGTGTTTTGCATGATGGAAGGTCGCGTGACGTTACAGGGCACGCCCGACGAGTTGTCGCGAGAAGAGATTCACAACGCGTATTTCGGGGTAAGCGCATGATCTTAGTCGACACACTCATTCAGGGCATTTTGCTTGGTGGCCTATATGCTCTGTTCGCTGCCGGGCTTAGCCTGGTGTTTGGCGTTATGCGCCTTGTCAACTTGGCACATGGTGATCTGATTGTACTGGCAGCATTTGTCATTTTGTCCATCGGCACGGCTCTGAATCTCGGCCCGTTTGTTGCCGTGATCCTCGCGTTTCCTATCATGTTTGCTGTGGGGTGGGGGCTGCAAACCCATTTGCTGAACCGTGTGCTGGGGGACGATATCCTGCCGCCCTTGCTGGTGACTTTCGGCCTGTCTGTGGTGATTCAGAATGGTTTGCTGGAAATATTCACAGCGGATAGTCAGAAACTGACAGCCGGGCCCATCGAGGCACAGTCTTTGGCGCTGGGGCCGGTTACCGTTGGGGTGATGCCTTTGCTGACCTTTGTATCCGCTGTTGTGGTTATCTTTGCGCTGAACCAGATCTTCTACAGAACCAAGCTTGGGCGTGCATTCCGAGCCACTTCGGACGACCGCGAGACCGTGGGTCTGATGGGGATCCGCCCCAATAACGTCTTTGCAGTCGCTACAGGTATTGCGATGGTAGTTGCCACGATTGCAGCCTTGTATCTTGGCATTCGCGCCAATTTCGATCCCAGCATTGGCCCCGCACGCCTTCTTTACGCATTTGAGGCGGTGATCATTGGTGGGCTTGGCTCGCTTTGGGGCACTTTGGCTGGTGGGGTGATTATCGGTGTCGCTCAGGCTTTGGGCGCTTCCATCAACCCCGAATGGCAAATTCTGTCGGGACATATCGCATTTGTCGCTGTCCTTCTCGTTCGCCCCCGCGGACTTTTCCCACGTTCCAAAGACTGAGGTACCCGCAGTGTCTGATCAAAAGAATATGACCCGCTTGCTTCAGCTTTTTGGCCTTGCTGGCATCGTACTTTTGTTTCTCGTGCCTGTCATTGGCTCCCGGGCCTTGGTGCAAGATCTGTTTGGCGTGCTGACGCTTTTGATCCTGGCGCAGAATTGGAATCTGCTTGCAGGATTTGCCGGGTTGGTATCCGTGGGCCAGCAGGCTTTTGTCGGCGTTGGTGCATATGCCATGTTCGCCTGCGTTATCCTGCTGGGTCTGGATCCTCTGATTGGCATCGCCGTTGGAGGTATCACTGCCATGATCCTGGCAATTCCAATGGCCTTCTTTTCATTCCGGTTGGCCGGGGCCTATTTTGCCATCGGAACATGGGTCATCGCAGAGATAACGCGCCTTTGCTTTGCCCAATGGAAAGCACTTGGCGGCGGTACCGGCACCTCATTGCCGAAAGGCACCACAAAAACCATGTTTGGCGTGCCTGAGATCAAAAGTTGGTTGGGTGGTAGTTCATCCGCCGCATCTGACGCTTTGACCTATTGGCTAGCACTGACCCTGGCCCTTGCAACCCTTATTGCGGCGTATCTTTTCCTAAAGTCACGAATGGGCCTGGGCCTGCAATCGCTGCGCGACAACGAAGAGGCTGCCCGGTCAGTCGGTGTTAATCCTACGCGTCTGAAAGCTTGGGTGTTCATGCTGACGGCTTTTGGTACCGGTCTTTGCGGTGCACTTCTGTTCATTCAGATTACACGGGTTACACCCGAGGCGGCATTCTCGGTGGTGGATTGGACCGCTTTCGTGATCTTTATAACCGTGATTGGTGGAATCGGAACACTGCCGGGACCGATCATCGGTGTGATCGTGTTCTATTTCCTGCAACGGGCCCTTGCTGATTATGGCACGGTCTATCTGATCGTTCTGGGCTGTCTCGGGATTGCCGTGATGCTATTCGCCCGGCGCGGATTGTGGGGGGTGTTCACTGAAAAAACCGGAATTGAGCTTTTGTCTCTGCGACAGCTGCCCCCGGAAGAAAACCAAGCGCGCTGACACACACAAATATAGAGGTATACCCATGTCAAATTTGGTTGATCTTTCCAAAATCGACTATTTCACTGAAGAGTCATCTGTTGAGGCCGTGCTTGGGCGCAATGGTTCAAATGCCGATGCCCGTCTGGCACAGATTTGGGGTGCATTGATCAAGCATTTGCATGCTTTTGCCAAGGACGTCGAATTGCGTCAGGACGAGTGGGACATCGCAATCGATTTCCTTACGGCAACCGGTCAAATCTGTGACGAAAACCGGCAGGAATTTATCTTGTTGAGCGATGTCATGGGTTTCTCGATGCTGACAGACGCAATCAATAACCGACGCCCGAAAGGCGCAACCGAGAACACGGTGTTTGGCCCATTCCATGTCGAAAACGCCCCTGAATACGAAATGGGTGCCGACATCTCATTGGACGGCAAGGGACAGTCTTGCCTGTTTGAGGGGCGGGTCTTGGACCTTGAAGGAAACCCGATCGAAGGTGCGCGTATCGATGTCTGGTGCGACAACGAAGATGGTTTCTACGACGTTCAGCAACCCGGTATTCAGCCCAAGTGGAACAATCGGGGTGTCTTCACGACTGGCCCGGATGGGTGCTACCACTTCAAGGGGATTAAGCCGGTGTCATATCCGATCCCCCATGATGGGCCGGTTGGAAAACTTCTGATCAAGCTCGATCGCCACCCCTTCCGCCCTGCGCATATGCATTACATGGTGACGGCGCCTGGCCATGAGAAAATCGTGACGCATACCTTTGTTGGCGAAGATGAATACCTCAAGTCTGATGCGGTTTTCGGCGTAAAGGCGACGCTGGTTGCCCCATTTGTTGAAAATAAGGACGGTGATACAGTTTGGCGTTCTCCTTTTGACTTTGTGATGGTGCCAGAAAAGGTGGAGTCCTAAGCCAATGACGCAAAAGCCTTGTATTATTTGTGTGGCAATTACAGGATCTTTGCCCCAAAAATCAGACAACCCGGCGGTGCCTATCACGGTCTCCGAGCAAATAGAAAGCACACAAGCTGCATTCGAAGCCGGGGCGACGATCGCACATTGCCATGTTCGCAATGACGATGGCTCGCCTACCTCGGATCCCGATAAATTCGGCCGGTTGTTTGAAGGTTTGAACAAACATTGCCCGGGTATGATTGTTCAGTTCTCGACCGGAGGACGATCGGGCGCAGGACATGAACGCGGGGGCAGTTTGCCGTTGCGTCCCGATATGGCCTCTTTGTCCGTTGGATCGACAAACTTTCCAACTCGGACCTACGACAATCCACCCGATCTGGTCGATTGGCTGGCTGCGGAAATGACGAAATACGAAATTACCGCAGAGATCGAGGCGTTCGATCTGAGCCATATTCACCAGGCTGTCGCCATGAGTAACGCAGGTAAGCTTCCGGGCAAGCTTTACGTGCAGTTCGTGATGGGTGTGAAAAACTCAATGCCGGCCGACAAGAATGTCTTCAATTACTATGTGAAAACAATGCAAAGGCTTGCCCCGGACGCGGAATGGTGTGCCGCCGGGATTGGAAGGCATCAGCTTGAACTGAACGAATGGTCGATTGCGGCCGGCGGTCATGCAAGAACCGGGCTTGAGGACAATGTCCGACTTGATCGAAACACACTTGCCCCATCAAATGCCGCTTTGGTGGCCCGAACTGCAGAGATTTGTCATAATCACGGCCGCCCAGTGGCAACCTGGACAGAAGCGCGGTCACTTCTGGGGCTTTCGCAGCCCGCAGTGGAACCTAATGAGATGGCTGGTTGATTGACCAGCCATCAACTTACCGGGGTCAGTGCGCAACCTCCTGTCCCTCAAGTTGAAAGGGGCGCGTGGCAGGCGTGCTCCAGCCTTGGCTGAGCGAATTGAATAGGTAAGTATACTTTATATGATATGTAATATGCCGTGTATTGTATTATTTTTATATAGAAATTCTGCTAAAAATCATCCCCACCATAGAGGTTGGCTTTGCTCGCCCAAAACCATTGGCAAACTTTAAGAGCCTAAAAACACTCGTCTTTTGCCGCATGAGCCAAGAGCCAACCCTGACAGGGAGGGATTTTTATGTTCAGTAAGATCAAACGGATGGCAATTCTTGCCTTGGGTATTGCGACGCTTGGCACAGTTGCCAGCGCACAAAGCTTGGGGATCGGAGCCAGTAAACAGGGATCACAGAATTATGCGGCCAATGCTGGTTTCGCAAAACTTCTGGCCGATGAGCTTGGGTACGATATTCGAGTGCAATCGTTTGGGGGATCAGGCCAAACAATGCCTCTGGTCGATAATGCCCGCTTGGATCTGCTGCTTGCTCCCAGCCCTGACTTTTCTGCCGCCGCGGGTGGTACAGGTGCCTTCGAAGGGCGACAGCTAGGTAATTTGCGCATCGTTGCAGCCATGGGTGGGTCCGCCTATGGTTTCATGGTCAACAAAGACAGCGACATGGCCATGGTCTCAGACGCCAAAGGCAAAACGATCACCTATGGATACACCGCACAACCGACGCTTCGGCCACAGGTCGACGCCATTCTTGCAGGCGGCGGTTTAAGCATCGATGAGATGCAGCTCGACAATGTACCGTCGGTGCCAAACGGCGTCGACGACTTGATTTCCGGCACCGCTGAAGTTGCGTTCTTTGCCCTTGCTGGGGGCAAGACACGCGAAGCGGACGCCGCGATAGGAGTCCGTTGGTTGGGGCTGGAGAACACACCCGAGGCACTCGCCGGTATGCGCGAATTCGTTCCGACCGCATATATTGACACTGTAGCCGCAGGATCGGCCCCTGGTGTGGATGTCGATACGAACATGATGTTCTATGATTATGTGCTTTTGGCAGGCGCGCATGTTTCGGATGAAACGATCGCCCCGATTGTCGAATACATTCACCAGAATCCGGAAAAAGTGCGGAGTATCTTTAAAACTTTCGCGCGGTTCGACCCGGAAAAAATGGCGCCTGATATGGGGGATCTCGTCTACCATCCGGCAGCGGCCACCTATTATCAGAAAGCAGGTTTGTCGCAGTAACTTCTGCTGACATAAATCATGGTTGGAACATCCAAAACCGCTCGTTTGGAGCAAGCCAATCAGGTGCTGAGTGGGCTGATCGTGGCCCTCTCGGTCATCTATGCTGCCAATCTGCATCGCTATGTCGGGGTGTCCGTCTATGATGCGCAATTATTGGTCGCGTCTTTCGCGCTCGCACTCGCCTCTGGAATTTTAAGTTTTGCGAAAACCGCGGACAGGCCGATCACCCGTAGAATTGCTGTCCTGTGGGCCGCGGTCACACTTGTTACCGGTGGCTACGTTGCGGTGAACTATGTCCGGCTTTCGATGGACGCTCCGTTTGTGCCCCCTTTGCTGGTTGCGATCAGCTGCGTTCTGCTGGGTGGGTTGCTTTTGTTGTTGCGGCGTTTTGCGGGCACCGGAATTCTAATCGTAGTGCTAGTCTTCATAGCCTACGGGCTCTGGGGGCATCTTCTCCCCGGTGATCTCCAGAGCCGCCCTACTTATTGGGACGAACTTGTCATCTATCTGAGCCTGGATGCAAACGGCATTCTTGGAGCAGCATTGAAAGTCGCCGTCGTAATTGTCGTTCCCTACCTGTTGTTCGGTCAGTTTCTGACGGCCTGTGGAGCCGCGGATTTTTTCAATGACCTGGCTTTATCAGGGATGGGTCGTTTCAGGGGTGGACCAGCAAAAGTAGCAGTCTCGGCGTCGGCTTTGTTCGGATCTATTTCAGGATCAGCGGTTGGAAATGTCGTCGGCACGGGCGTGGTTACGATCCCGATGATGAAAAAAGCTGGTTTTAATGGAAGATATGCTGGCGCGGTTGAGGCGGTCGCGTCTACGGGTGGGCAACTGGTGCCGCCTGTGATGGGAGCCGCGGCCTTTATCATGGCCGACTTTATTGGCGTGGATTATTCGACCGTGATGTTGGCGGCTTTGCCATCTGCTCTGCTCTACTATAGCGCTATTTTCATCAATGTTGATCTGACAGCGGCCAGGCGAGGGGTGGCACAGGTTGAAGAAGCTGATATCCCGAGCGGCCGCGAGGCACTCAAGCAGGGTTGGCACTTCATTTTACCGTTCGTTGTGCTGATTTATACGCTGTTCGCCCTGAACATGAGACCTGAGCGTTCTGCGGTCATTTCGATTGTGGTGTTATTGGTCGGCAGCTTGATATTTGGCTACAAAGGCCGTCGTATCAGGCCAATTCAGATTTGGCAGGCTATAGCGTCTGCGGGCCAATCGGCTATCGGGCTGGTTGTTGTCTGTGCAGCTGCTGGACTGATCATTGGTATTCTGAATATCACCGGCCTTGCCTTTAATTTGACACTGCACATAATCACCGCAAGCGGTGGCAGTCTGCTGGTGCTCGCCTTGATCACGGCGTTGATTTCCATTGTTTTGGGGATGGGGATGCCAACTGTTGGGGTCTACATTCTGTTGGCGACACTGGTCGCCCCGGCTTTGATCGAATTCGGTGTCCCAGTGATGGCAGCACATCTTTTCGTGTTCTATTTCGGGCTGATGTCGATGATCACTCCGCCTGTTGCACTGGCGTCATTTGCCGCAGCGAATATCGCGGGGTCATCAGCATGGGAGACAAGCAAAGAGGCAATGAAGCTGGCTTGGCCGGCTTATTTGGTCCCGTTTCTTTTTCTGTTTGCACCCGGATTGATTTTGGAAGGCAATCTGCTGAAGGCACTTTGGTCAATAGCAACAGCATTGGTTGGTATTTACATGGTAACTGCTGGCTTCGTTGGGTTTTTCCAACATGTCAGGGGGTTCATCGGTCGCTTAACTTTGACGCTTTGTGGTGTGCTGTGTCTGTTGCCTTCAGATTTGTTTCCCTCCGCGATCTGGACAGATATTGTGGGCTTGTCTGTGCTTGCTTTCTTCATTGTGGGTTCGAGAAATCGCGTGGCTGCCTCAGACACTCAATAATCCGACATCTAAGAATTAGGGCCTGGCAATAATGACTAATGTGGTTGATCTAAATTCGGATCTTGGCGAAGGATTTGGTGCATGGAAAATGGGGGATGATCTTGCACTGATGGACATCGTTTCATCTGCGAACATCGCCTGCGGATTCCACGCCGGAGATCAGAACATTATGGCCCAGACCATGAAAATTGCGGTCCAAAAAGGGACCGGAATTGGTGCACATCCCGGTTTTCCCGATCTGACTGGATTCGGTCGCCGTCGGATGAGTTTTTCCTCGGATGAGCTGACCAATATGATTGGATATCAGCTGGGTGCGGCGCAGTCGATGGCGCTACTGTCGGGTGGAAAAGTTCGACACCTTAAGCTGCATGGTGCCTTGGGAAACATGGCGTCGGAAGACATCAATATTGCCAGAACCTGCTTTGAGGCCGCGTTGAAAGTTCAGCCCGAAATCATACTCATGGCGATTGCATCAACTGCGATGGAGCAGGCAGTGAAGGAACTGGATTGCTCATGGGTAGGCGAGGTCTACGCTGACCGCGCTTACGAAAATGACGGAACCTTGGTAGACCGCAGGCAACCGGGCGCTGTTTTGGAGGATGCCGACTATGCCGCCGAGCGCATCATGATGATGTTGAAAGAGCAGGCGGTTATCACCAAAACCGGGAAACGCCTTCCATGTCGCGTTGATACGGTGTGTTTGCATGGCGATACTGTTGGTGCCGTTGCTATGGGAACCAAAATTCGCAGAAATCTTGTTGACGCAGGTATCGGTATCAAAATGTTTGAGGCGTAGATTCATTGCATTTCCTGGCGAAATGCTTCGGGAACTGCCGTGACAAAACCTGATTTCTGAAGGCCGTCCTCACAAGTTGTATGGGAACCTCGCAAGGTGCAAGGTTCCCGGTTTTTTAGGCCATTTCTTTGGATAGTGCCGCGACCCAACCGTCGATCCAGTCCAGCGCGGCTTCTTCAGGATAGACGCCGGATTTCGCATCATGTTCCATGCGATCTACCAGCCGCTTGGCACCCAATTCAGCGAAGGTTGCATCAAAGGCTTTGCCGCCACCGCAGAATGTCTGTGGATAATCCATGCTTCCCAAAGCAATGACGCCATAGCGCACAGACGACAGATCGGGGCGATCTTTTGTCAGGAACTCGTGAAACTCTTTGCCGTTGTCCGGCACTTCACCAGTGCCATATGTCGAACTGCAGATCACATAGGTATCGCGTGCATCCAGCATTTTTTGTGATGCTTTTTCCATGCGGACAACGCGGGCTTTGTACCCGGTTTCAACAAGCTTATCGGCCACTTCATCCGCGACCATTTCTGCAACGCCGCTCATAGACGCGACCAGAACAACAACTGGATGATCGTTCATTTCTATCCTTTCGCAGCACCCCTCATTTGGGTTTTGCATTCTTTTAACCGGTCGAACCGGACTGTTTTTCGATAAAGGCTGCTGAGAGACCCAAGGTTACTTCCTGAGCTGCAGCCTGAACATAAATTGATAGCCGTTCGACCATCTGCGAATTCACTTCATGCTCGTTCAAGACAAGCGTCATGCTGCCGATCACAGACTTGTTTGCTGCGAATATAGGTGCGGCAATTCCGACCTTCCCTGGATCCAGCTGCCCATACGCAACTACGATGGAGTTGGACCGGATACGCTTCAAGTTGCGACGAAACTCTTCCCAGGTTGCCCCAAGACCGGCAGCTTCGATTTCCCTCTCGTGTTCGGCAAAGATCGCTTTCAGGTTTCTGCTAGGAATGTAGGCAAGGACAACTCGGGATGCTGCGCCAAGAAACAACCCCAAAGGTCGGCCCCTCTCATAGGAAAGGGATTTTTCCGGATCGACAAACCCTTCCGAGTGAACACACATGACCTGATGGCGATACTTTCGGCACAGCAATGCGGAACCATTGTCGCCCGTCAGATCGACCAGCTTACGCATGATCGGCGTTGCCGTTTTCACTAATTGATCCTGACGCCTTATCATTCTGTCGAATTCGATAATCGCCGGACCAAGAGTGTAAACGCCGGGGTTCAAGGCCTCGACCAGACCGAAAGCACTCAGACTGTTGAAGTAGCGGTAAGTCGAGCTGCTGGACAGGGAAAGACGTTTGGTCGCCTCTTCCACTGTCCATTCCGGTTCTTCAATGGTGAAAAGCTTCATGACTGATAAAAGTTTATCTGCAGTTGTCATATAGCTTTTCTCCTATTTGCTGATCGCCGATGGTAATTAATCGCAGCACAACCTACCAGTCGTCATCGTCGTCTGTTTCAGCCGTTAACTCGTCGACTATTGCCTGCCATCTGTTGCCGGTAGTATCCACCGGCGGATGTTCGGTGCCGCAGTCGCCGCATGTGCGCATGTCTTTGTCACTGTTAAAGGCGTTGGTCGCACGCAGATACGCCTCCTGAGGGAGTTCCTCGGCCGTATCCCAAGTTACGCGCGCAACTTCTGATGAGCATTTCTCGCAATACCAAGCAACAGCCTCCAAACCGGCATGCTCTGCTTTGTAACGATAATGGATGGTCTCTTCCGAAGGTACGACGCGATGCGGGGTACGGGCCGGAACATAGATCATTTCACCCGGCGTGCCTTTGACGTAATTCACGCTGCTGTCGCGGAATTCAACCTTGGCTGCGCCCGACATCAGTACGATCATTGTGTCTTTTTCACAAATCAGATGGAACGGCTGAATGCGGTCGCTTCGGCTGATGTTGACCTGCGGGTCTACACCTTCAGATATTGCTGGATACTCGTCATAGCAGCCGATCTGCTGAGCGAGTTGATAGGTTTGATGAAATCGCCTACGTGGCATCTTTCTGTCTCCTCGCTAAATTCAAGCGGACGTCGCTTCGATGAGCAAATCGCGGCAATGCTCACTGGCTTCGTAATTTGTATGGTAGCTCGTCCAACCCCAGACGTGCATCGGGAACAGGTTGTGCTCGTGCCCACATTTGGAACATTTCCGAACTTCTGGGTCGTCATTGTACTCTTTGCCGAATTCATAGCTCTTGAGCAGCGTTTCCAGCGGAGCAAAGTACCCAGGCACAGGGCCGCGGATTTCGTTGTAATTCTCAACGTCGAATTCGTGATCCAGCATAACATTCTGGCACTTGTGGCAATGGAAGGTCAGGCCTTCATGCTGACGTACACCTTCTGCTGATTGACGTTGAACAACGATCATCAGCATCACGTTTTCCGGGTCTCTCTCGTTCTCAAAGAACGACCCAACGTGGTGGCTACGTGGACCAACCATCAGCGTACCAGTTCTGACCGCCGAGCCCTTGGACGCCAGGCAAAGGAAGGTTTCATCAACCGAGTTCGTGTGATGGAAATGGCCCATGCCATCATCCCCCAGGTCGCCTTGGAACAAGGCGATACCAGGAACAAGGCATTCGTCCGTCACATAAGGGAACGGGGTTGTAAGTGTCGTATTTGCTGTCCGAGCTGCATGGAATGCGTTCGACGCCATAGGCGGGCGATCCGGATCAGGTGGCGCAATAGTTAGTTGGGTGCTGTCTGTGCTCATTCGCTAACGTCCCATGTTGGGTTTCAACTAATTTCCACTCAAGCCCGGTCGGGTCCGATGATCGAGCCGAGCTTCCAGCCTGCGTCAACGTTTCCGTCGATCGTCATCCGGCCAGCCATAAAGGCTTCGGTTGGGTCTTTGCTGCCGTCAGAAATCTTGCAGAAATCCCCAAATTTGATGTTTACGATTGTTTCGGCGTCATTGTCTTCATTTGAAACGATATGAGGGACATTTTTGGCATCAATATAGATGACGCCTTCGTCGCCAAAGTTGAATTTTACAGTGTGCCCAAAGCCGCTGTCTTCACCGACGCGCTTGCGCATTTCCTGAGTCATTTCTTCTAGTGTTGGTTTAGCCATTTGGATTTCCTCCCATTGAGCAATGGTTCGCTAATAGGTGTTCAACTTGATCACCAATTTCAGCCAGAAATCGCATATGCTGGGAAAAATGTCAAATAGAACATCTAATTTTATTGTTAAGTGCGAGAAAATGTGCCATATGCGATTGAAATTGAATGCTGTCTGAGCGTGCATTTCCTGACATATTCGCACTCGCCAGGCAGGAGTCCATATCGCAGAAAGGGTTCATCGAAGCCCGACTCACGAAAGAAAGGGTGGAGCATTGTCACAGCGACAAAAAATCGTGATTGTGGGTGGCGGACAAGCGGGTGGCCGTGCGGCTCTGGCGGCGCGCGCATCAGACCCAGCTGCCGACATCTCTCTGATCTCAATGGAGCCTTGCGCACCATACGAAAGGCCGATTCTGTCGAAAGCCATGTTGCTGGATGACGAAACCAAGCTTCCTTTTGTCTTCGATGATGCGACGGCCAAGGAACGGGATATTCGTTTGCACTTGGGAGTGTCGGTGACAAAAATTGATCGGGCGACAAAAACCGTTCTTCTCGAAGATGGCGAAAACATAGCATATGACAAACTGATTCTCGCGACCGGTAGCCGGCTAAGGCGTATCTCGTTGGACGGTGCCGAAAAGGATTGTGTTCACTATCTTCGCAGCATGGATGACTGCAGCAAATTGCGGGATCAACTGACAAAAGGCAAACGATTGACCGTCATTGGTGGCGGGTTCATCGGACTTGAGGTTGCGGCAACGGCCCAAAAGCTTGGGTGCACTGTCACAATCGTTGAAGCTGGTGAAACGCTGTTGCCCCGAGTTGGATCACCCACTGTCAGTACCTTTGTGCAGACCTATCACTCTGACAAAGGCGTGCGCTTTCTGTTTGGTGTTCAGGCCCAGGCAATGGATGGCGAAAACTTGGTATTGTCGAACGGCACGTCTGTTCCCACCGATATGATCCTAGTCGGTATTGGGGTAGACCCCGAAACATCGCTTGCCGAAGATGCTGGATTGACTATCGAAAACGGCATCAAGACGGATAGTTTTGGCAGAACTTCTGATCCTGATATTTTCGCCGTAGGTGATGCAGTTAACCAGATGAACCCTGAATATGATCGTCACATGCGCCTGGAATCTTGGGAAAATGCCAATGTACAGGGTGATGCGGTCGGTAAATCGGTGGTGGGCGAGCTGACCGAAGTTTCCACGATTCCGTGGTTCTGGTCTGATCAGGGCGATCTGAATATTCAAATTCTGGGGCAGTTGGACGCAGAGATGCATTGTATTGAGCGTGCGGGCGAGGATGATGGGCTGACCCTGATTCAGCTTGTCGACAACAAAATCCAAGGTGCGGTTACGATCAATCAGGCCCGCGATATGCCTTTGTTACGGAGAATGATCGCCGACCCGAATTTTCACGGTGACGAAGCCATCTTTAGTGACGATTCCGTGCCGCTCAGGAAGATAATGAAATCAGCACGACGCTAGCGGAGACAAAGTGAGCTCTTTCTTACGAGTGGCTTTTTGTCCTTAGAATTTCACGCTTCTATCAGGAGATATTTCATGAAGCTTTCGGTGTTGTTTGCCGCAATGGCCTTAACCGCCTCGGCTCTGGCATCCACCAGTGTGGCTGACTCGGAAAAATACCTTCTGGCGCCGAAATGGTCACAAATTATATTTAGCTACGATCATCTTGGTTACTCCAGAACAACCGGCATGTTCTCAGGTATTGAAGGTGAGATCGACTTTGACAAAGAGAACCCGGAAGGATCCAGTGTTGCGGTCTGGTTCCCGGTGTCAACGATGTTCACCGGCCTCGAGCAGAGAGATGCGAACTTTACCGTCGGTGGAGATTTTTTTGTTGCGACTGAGAATGATCAGATCGAGTTCAAGTCAACGCATATTGAAGTCACTGGTGAGACAACGGCCAAGATAACTGGCGACCTGACGATGAATGGCTCAACACATCCAGTCACTCTTGATGCAAGAATGAATAAAATGGGTTTCCATGACAAAGAGCAAAAGGATTGGGTGGGGTTCGATGCGACAGCATCCGTGCTACGGTCTGAATTTGGTTTGGGCAAATACGCGCCGGGTGTCAGCGACAA
This sequence comes from Ruegeria sp. CDSA236, assembly GCF_059611285.1. Classification (NCBI taxonomy): domain Bacteria; kingdom Pseudomonadati; phylum Pseudomonadota; class Alphaproteobacteria; order Rhodobacterales; family Roseobacteraceae; genus Ruegeria; species Ruegeria sp. CDSA236. The sequence continues at coordinate 131,687 of NZ_JBXWPG010000004.1, read as the reverse complement.
AGTCGACATTTCGATTTCGATCGAAGCTATGAAAGCTGAATAAATTTAGGCGACGCGTTTGACCCCTACCTGTTCTCACTGGATAGGTAGGGGCCGCGGGCCAGTCTTTGTAATCGGATGATTGCTCTAAAAGAGCTTCAGGTTTCAGAATGCGCTCTGGATGAAACTACGAGGCATAGCAATCCCACGACCGAGAGGGTGAAGGGAACCAATTCTCTGGATAGGATTGTGAGCTGGGCATCGTTCGACCCGTCCAGATTGATCCCGGTAAGTCTGGTAATGACAACAAGAGTCAGTGTGGTGGCAACTGCCACCAATCCAGGCTTCAAAAACGACCGAAAGAATACGCCGTAAAGAGCGAACAGTCCCAAACCCAAGTGGAAGCCGCCGAAGTCGACGCGGATGCTGGTGATCCCGTCAGGAGCAAGAGTTGCAGTTCCACTGATGACGGTAGGGTCCATTACGCCAGCAATACCGGCGAGACACATGATGAGCCCACACAACAGCAAAGTTAGTCTTGGAATCCAGGATATTATCTTCCTTGGCATCGTGCTCATTTACATTCCCCATCGAGTTAGAGTTTACGGACGTTGCGCAGCAAGCTCAGCGAGCTGAGTAGGTGCTTGCGCATGCAATAAGAACCGGGCTTACGAAATCCGGTTCTCATAACGTTTGAAGAGCAGGTGACCCGCTTGGTTCGCCTTGGGTTTATGCACCCAGATGCTTTTTGAAGAACTCCAGAGTGGCCGATTCTGCGGCAATAGCAGCTTCTTCTGCACGACCAGAACGGCCCAAACGTGCAAATGCGTGGCCGACACCGTCATGTACAGTTACAGAGCCGTCTTTTGACTGCTCGACATGTTCGGTAATCGCGGTCTGAGCTTCAGGCGGGCAAAGATGATCGTCGGCACCCAAATGGATCAAAAGCGGAGCCTGAGGACCAGTGCTGCTCCCAAGATCCTGACTGATAGCCACTGGATAAAAGCAAACGACGGCATCGGCAGCATTGGACGTCGCCATGCGGAAGGCAACGCGCCCTCCCAGACAATAGCCAACAACACCGATCTTGCCTTGCAGCTTGGCATCCTCGCGAAGAAGTGCAACGGCGGCATCCATGTCGCCAAGGCTTGCCTCGAGGTCAAACCCCTGCATAAACCCCATCGCCTTTTCGCGATCTTCTTCCAGTGCGGCGTTCAGTTCGATATCGCGCTCCTGCCGCCAGAACATATCCGGTGCGATGACATCATAACCTTGCTCGGCAAACCAGTCGGATGCTGCTCGGATATTGTCGTTTACACCGAAAATTTCCTGGATCAGAACGATTCCACCGATAGCGTCGGTCGATGACGGTCTGCTGCGATAGGCTGAAAACGATTGGCCATCAGCTGCAGCAATAGTGATTGTCTTACTATCAATAGCCATAATGTCGTGCTCCGTGTTGAATGTTGAAGGGAACAAGTTCGAGGGGGGTTGTGAGTGGTAGAACGAGGGGGTCTGTGAGTGAGGGGGGGTGTGAGTGGTAGAGCGAGGGGGGTTTGTGAGTGAGTAGGTGTTATGGGGTTGTTCTACTCGATGATGCCCGCTTCTTTGTAATAGCGCGCAGCACCGGGATGTAAGGGTATCGGGGAATCCGCCATGCGTTCCGGCACAAGCGGATAGCTGAGGGGGCTGTGATGTGATGGGATGTGACGGAATTGTTGTTCGATAACCTCGCGAGTTTCGACCAGACACCAGGTCAACAGATGCGCAAGATCTTTGGGCATATCATCACGCACAAGCACGGCGAAATCAGAGAAATTCAACGCGGGCAGATCTTCGGTTTGACCTTCCCAGAAATGAGCAGGCACAACGGCACGGGGCCAGCCGTACTGGGTCTCCAGCTTTGTCAGGGCAGCATCTGCTGCTGGTAAGAACACCAGAGAGCGGTTTGCGACAGCATCCCGCCACCAAGGCGTCATATATGCCTCCTGCAGTAGGGCGTCGACTTCGCCATCACGCATACGGAACACCGATTGTTCGGGTCTGGTATCCGTAATCAATTTACCACCCCAGGACTCCAGAGTGTCGCGGTCGATGCCATGGGCCTCTAGATAACGGGCGGCCGTATAACCGATCAGATTTACACCGTCATCTTCCGAAGTGGCGAGTGTGATTGGTGGTTTTTTCTCACGCAGCTCTTCAAATGTTGAGACGCCATATTTTGGATCGATGGCGAAAACCATGCGGTCTGTTTGTGGAAGAATTGCAAGCGTGCGCAGCCGTGGAAGCGGGCTTCCTTCGAAGATCCCTTCCCCAGCCAGCGCGCCGGGCAACATTTGGACGGGCGTGGCGATGCAGAGATCAACCTCACCGTTAGACACAGCAATCGGAGAGTCAGCACCGGCAATCAGATTCCAAATTGCAACGCGCGATCCTTTTTCGGTGCGGTCGCAGACCTCCTGGCACAGCCATGAGCAGATGCGGTGAAAATTTGCTTGGCCCCAGTCACCGGTAAAGTTCAGGTGAACACTGCGATCAAGTTTTGGCTGTTTGTCCATATTTGGCGCAGTTGTCATCTTAAGGGCATCTCCTGTTGCTTTTGTCTCTTTATAGGATTAATGAATACTTAACAATGATGAAATTCCCGTAAAGTGGGAAAAATGGTAAATAAAGTGAAGTGCGCAGCTAACTCATTCAAAACAAGGTGAAACTGATCTGAAGCCGAACCTTTGCACAATGACAAGATAGCGCCAAAGCTTGCACGATGTTCGTAGGGTCTATTTGATGATGTCAAAAAAGATCATATATAAAATCATAGCTGACTATGTTAATTGGTCAACACAAAGCATGCCTAGTCATAGGCGTTTGGGCGCAAAAAGGCGCACCAGAATCCAGGCGGGTAGGACGCAGATTTGACCCGCAACAGTTAGCAAACCCACCAACTAGGAGAAAATCATGGCTAAACTTGTAGAACTTGATGAGGTCGTCACATTGGCCGAGCAACTGGGCAGCAGTGAAGGCCCAGTTGTTCTGGTGAACGTATTCTCGATCGATCCGAAAGACGAAGAAGCGCTGGTTGCCGCGTGGGCGCATGATGCCGGCTTTATGAAGGCGCAGCCTGGCTACATTTCGACTCAGATGCACAAAGGTCTGGCCGGTAGCGGAACTTATATGAACTATGCAATCTGGGAGGACGTCGCGTCTTTCCGTAACGCGTTTACCAACCCGGAATTCCAGGCCCGGATCGGTCAATACCCTGAGAGCGCAGTCGTGCGTCCTCACTTGTTCACCAAGATGACCGTCCCAGGTTTCTGCGTGGGTTAATACTCAGTATTGTCATCAATCTTTTGGCCCGATGACTTCTGGTTCTTCGGGCCAAAGGGCCACCATTACCTCTGAAATTCGTTGGGCACTACTAGCCAAGCGATGCGCGAGGAACCGGCAATAGCTTAGTGCTGAACGTTCCCAACGCGTTAAAGTCCATCACTCTCTCAAAAACCCGTGGCTTCCTGATGATTAGCTTGGCGACAGAGCCAAGGACCTACGGTTGTCAGAATAAGCGCGAATTCGATTGCGAAGCCGATCCCGATCAAAAGCAGGGCCCAGCTTTCGGGCCGAAAGGTTCCCAGGACCAAGATCAAAATAAGTATCGGTAAATCCAGAGCCCGACAAAATAGGGACAAACCGTTGTTTCGAAGTGCCTCGAGCTTTTTGACCGTTTGTCCCTCGCCAAGCATTCTACGACAGCGACGCAGGTCAAATCTTACTTTGACGTGAACCACAAACAGCCAAACCGAAAACAGGCCAACCATGCCCGCCAACCATGGTGTTTCCAATAATTCAACCGGGCCATAGTAGTTCGCAATCAGCCATCCGCCTGATGAGATGACAAACAGGGCCCCCGGCAGGGCGAGGAAGCTATAGGCAATGCCCATGGCCTCAAGTGCGTTCTTGTAGCCAGCCTGTGTTGCAATTCTGCGGGGCAGAATGTCTTGGACAAAAACCGAAAACAAACCGGCCGCGACCAGTAGGATTCCGAACAAGTGAGTGAACTTCATAAGCGTAAACAGCATCGGTGTGCCTCGTGATTTAACTAAAGAGCTAAAAGCTCAGATTTTGGCGTCTGACTTAATAGTTTGGTGCACTGGTGCGCAAATTTCGCGATGTCGTTCATCAAGTATCAGGATGTCTGTGCACGGCCACGCTTGGGCCTTTTGAACCACATCCGCGCAAAGAGCTTGTCTTTTTGAACGAACTGATGCCAAGCGGCAGCGAAGGCATGAGCGACGACTGCGACCATCAACAGATCCGTTGCAAGGCTATGAACCCTGTACAGGACAGTCTCAGTGAACCCGGCGGGTAGCATCTTGTTGCCTTGAACCACGTGTATCAAATCTGACTCGACTGCGATCCCGGTGCCCGATACGACGACGGCGCCAAGAAGAATATACAAGGCGGTATGCATCCAGCTTGCCAGTCGCACTTGTATATTCAACCCACTTTCCGGCGCGCTTGGTTTCTCTGTTTTGAAACGGACAAGAAGCCGAAGCATAATCAGCCCCAGGATCAAGATTCCGCTGGTCAAATGGAAACTCAGAGGGGCAATGCCTCCCGACAAAAGTGTCAGGATTATGAGAATTGCCATAAGCCAATGCAGCGTAACAAGAAGAGGGTGGTAACGTTCCATTGTTACTTCACCAACTCCAACATGTAGTCGATCGCAGCGTCGATCTGTTCGTCGCTACAGGTGGTGCAGCCGCCTTTCGCTTTATGGTCCTTGGTGCCACGTAACACGATATCGCGCATGCGCTGTTCTGAATCCCGTTGCAGGAACTTTTGCCAGGTGTCCGGTTTCTTGACGTTGGGCGCGCCTGACATGAAGCCTTTAAAGCCGCCCGTGTGGCATTCTGCACATACGGATTGAAAGGTAGTATTATCTGCAACAACCGGGCTGCCAGCGCTGAAAGCGAACACGGTCACCAGCGCGGAAAGCCCCCCGCGAAGTCCAATCTCAAAATCCATTTTTGAACCCTTTCACTGAGCCTGATTTGTGCAGGCTTTTACAAGTTCAGCACATTTCGTGATGCTGTCACCGCCCCAACCGGCGCGGTTTTCGCTATTGATGTTCTGAATAACGCGGTCCGAGATGGTGAAGTTGAAGACGCAAGCCTTAGGGTCTTCGGCGGCTGCAGCTGATGGCAGTGTTAATCCGTCCGGTCCGCGCGCCTGAGCAGAACTATAGGTGGCAATGAATTGACGGCCCTGAATTTCCACAGTCGCGGGTTCGCCAATGCAGGTTTTCAGACGTTCGGCAGGAGCACCTTGTAATGCAGCTTTGGCATCCTGAACGGTTTGCAAATAGGTCGCGCCGCATGCAGCCGTGGTGATCACTATGGCTGTGGCTAGAATGAGAGGTGATTTCATCGTCTTAGGTTCCTTTGGTCAGTGCCGAGATTTTAAGCTCGTCGTATTGCCAGATAAGCGAAGACAGTTGCGGCAATCCCGCAGATGATCCGAAGCCAATGCACCTGCAGCCAAAGCTCCAGCGTGTCAGCAACTTCAGCTGTTGGCATACCCCCAGAGGCAAAAGCCGTGTTCGTCGGAACAAAGAATGCGAATGTCAGGATCGCCACGATCATCCAACTGAGTAGCGCCGCAATCCACATTCCACGAGCGGGGCTTCGCCAAAACAAAGCCACGCAGAGAATCGAGCCGAGAAGAGCCGGCATCGATACCAAGGGTATGGTTCGCTGGATGAAAACGTTGTTCACAGCAAACCAGTCCAGGAACTGCTGCGGGTCAAGGCTTTGCCAATAGCCGCCAAGCGTCATTTCGATAAACAGCATCGACCCGGCAAACATGCCCGAGGCTATGATTGTGATCGCTTCCGCCGTGCGGGTCACGGACATCATGCTTTTACCTTCCGATGACGAAGTCGACCTTTCATGCGAAGACCGTCGCGCATGCTAAGGCTCATTAGCGTGAGGTTCGTCGCACCGGCGACCAGCTCGAGAGTTTGCACCAGATAAAAGGTACTATCGAGTTCTCCGGCTTTCGCTTTAGCGGCCAGAAAAAGGGCTGCAGGAATCAGGATCGCTATGCCGTTGAAGGCGATGATTGGCATCCGGCGGGCCTTGTCCCCAAGCACCCCGCCGCGACGCTTGCCTGCAAGGGTGAAGCCCGAGCCGCCAACAGCGGCCATTGCCGGGACGAGAATTAAGAAGCCCCAAGGTATTGTCGTTTTGACCGCGATGATCTGTGCTTCGGTGCCAAAGAGTTCGACGATCACAGTGGAAAGCCAAAAACTGGCGATCATAAGAAAGGCAAGGGCGCCTGCAATCGGGTGAATTTTCTTAGTCATCTGAAGTCTCCTTTCTCGCATAATAACATAGTAAGCTATGTTTAATGGTGTGAGTCTTATGTGAAACGACTCATTGCCAGAACACATATAGCAAGCTATACAATAAATGTATAGTCTACTATGTAAAAGAATCGAAGGAATATGACCTTTTCACGAGAGAATTCTCCGGGATATCTGATTAATCACCTCGCGCGCCTGTTTGCGAACGCGCTGCAAGAGCAAATAAAGCCTCTTGGCCTTTCAACAGGTGTTTTCCCGATCATGGTGCACCTATGGGAAGACGACGGCCTGACGCAAAAACAACTGGTTGAGCGTGTCGGGATCGAACAGGCAACAATGGCCTATACTTTGGCTCGGATGGAGCGAGACGGCCTGATCATCCGTCTGCGAGATACAGAAGATGGGCGCATCCGACAAACATGGCTGACAGAGCATGGTAAGTCTTTGAAAGAGCCAACGCTGAAGCGGGCAAGCAAGCAAAACGAGTTAATACTGGAGGGGCTAAGCGATACTGAGCAGCAGCAAATTGTTGCTCTTATTACCAAAGCTATCAAGGCAAATGGCACGCGAGCTAGATATTGAGACGCGGCCTAAATCGCACCGCGCCCCAATCAGTTAGTTAACTTTGACCAAACCACATGCGCCCGAAAGTGCCGTCTTTTTTGACATAGTGATGGTAAAGCGCGCCAACGACATGAAGCGCTAGCAAAACAAGCAGAAACCGCGCACCGGCCCCATGTGCAAGTCGTGGCGGATAGTCGAAGAAGTTAGGTAACGGTGCAGTTGATCCGCCGAATAGAATAGTCCCGGCGCCAGACATCACGAGCATGCCTATGCCGCTGGCGACCATACCCAAGGTAACGATATAGAGCAGGAGATGAACCGCTTTGCCGATAAACACCTGCCAAGCCGGATCAGTTTCCAAATGGGCGGGCTTTTGATCAGCAAACATCCACCACCCGATACGGATAAGTGTGAGCAACAGTACCGAAATACCGATTGGGACATGGACTGAAAGAACCCCTGCCTTCGCGGCGCTGACATCAATGGACGCCGCCCGAAACCCGCTTGCAAACAGCGCAATGATCAATGCTGCGCTGAGCCAATGCAGAGTGATTGCAACAGTCCCATAAGACGTTGTTGTACTTTTCATTTCGATTGCCTCAGTTGAATATCGAGATCACTCAGCGCTGTCTTCCCAGCCAATGTCGACATGCGACCCATCGCAGAATGGTTTGTTCTTGGAGGCACCGCACCGGCAAAGGACGTATTTATTGGATGACGCGCCCTCAGCCCACTGAACATCCTGCAAGTCAACTCCGGTTACCCGAAAGGGTCCGTTACGCTCGATTGTAATGCCGGGGTTGTCGACGCTGGGGTGCTGTGGCTCGCCACCTGGTTCGCTCCAGGACAACGCGCCGGAAGGGCAGGCTGCAACAATTTCGCGAATTGCGTTGGCGTCGCCATTGTCAGGCTCAATCCATGGCTTTCTGCTCGAGTCGAAAACAGACTTCAATCTGCGGCCGCATTCCCCCGCATGGGAACACAACAGGCGATTGTAGTGAACTGTGATATCCTTGCCTTGATAGGCGGTCAGCTTGTCCGGGGTTCGATCCTTGGACACCGCTGAACTAAAGCCAATACCAGTATGTGAACTGTCACAGTAAGGCTTGGACTTTGACGCTCCGCAACGACACAAGGCCAAAGATTTTTTCACGGCTACATCGGAACCGTCAGCATCGGTCAATCTGGGGATCTCTCTAGCCAGAAGGGGGCCATCCGGAAGACCGCGGATCGTTGCGGTATTGTCCGCAACGCTAGAACCGCCGCCGATATTGCCGGTCATACGCAGCCCATCCCGTATATTCATCCCCAGCAGGCTGAGGTTGGTTGCACCGGCAAGAAGTTCGACGGCCTGTACGACATAGAACACAGTGTCAAATTCTCCTGCCGAGGCCTTGCTGGAAAGGAAAAATGCACATGGGATAAGGACGAGAATTCCATTTCCGGCAATGAACGGCATGCGCCTTTTCTTGCCCAACACCAGCTGGTCTGTCCTGTTTTTCCCAAGCGCCATACCAGAGCCGCCCGCAACGATCATCGCGGGAATCAGGATAAACATACCCCGCAAAATCATGGTCTTCACCGATGCAATGGCTTCATGATCAAGGAACAGTTCTGAAAAAACACTCGACGTCCAAAATGTCAAAATTGTTAGAAACGCGATGCCACCGGCGGTGGCATGGATGCGGGTTTTCATCTGGATAGTCCTTCTATGCAGTTGCGCGTGTCGTACATTTGGCTGTGCATAGCCTGCTATATATCATTGCATCCACCGCTATGCAAATCTAAAAGGTTCTATGGAATTTGATCACACGTCTTCGCCCGGGTACCTCATAAACCATTTGGCTCGTTTGTTTTTTGAGGAATTGCGCAGACGTATTGAACCTTTGGGCATAGTGCCGGGACAATTCCCCGCATTACTTGCGCTGTGGCAGAAGGATGGGCAGACGCAGAAGGAACTTGTCGACAAGCTGGACATCGAGCAGGCGACTATGGCGAACACGTTGAACAGAATGGAACGTGATGGTTTGATTTCGCGTAAACATCACCCGACAGATGGCCGCGCAAAGTTCATTTTTCTGACAGATAAAGCCAAATCGATCCGCGATGATGCCTACGAAGCTGCGACGAAAGTCAACGATTTGGCATTGAAAGACCTTGCTCCGGACGAACGGGAGCAATTTGTGCGCCTGATGCAACGCGTGCTTCATACGTTACAAGATTCAGAGCACTAGAACTGGGTGACGAGAACATACAGCCTATCAAAAGTAGCCGCCGGATCGTCTATGAGGGCTGGCTTTCTTCTGCAGCTTTTGAATGCTGTTGTACTTGGGTAATGGGCGGCACAGATGTGCCGCCCATTTTTTCGATAGATCAGAACGCCTTGGTGAAGGCAAAAGTGAGCCCGTTTTGCCGGCGCACACCGTTCAGGCCGAGGCGACCGGAATATGTCAGGTCGAAATAGCCGCCGGAATTCGTCAGATGCGTAATCCCCAGCCCGACAACACCGTAGGTCGGTTCGTCAAGGTACTCATCCAAGTCGTTGACCAACTCATGTTCAAGGCCCAATGTTGCCTTGGGTGACCAAGTTCCAGGTCTCAGCTCTTTTGAGATCCTGGCCTTGGCCCAGATTGTGCTATAGGTCTCGTCCGGACCATCGACACCTGACGCCAGATTGCCAAAGCTGTCAGCAGTCTCTTCGATCCATGCCCGTTGGTACAAAACGCCAAAGATTGGGTTCAACACCCATCCTTGGGGCAACCATTTCAAGTCTGACTTATCAAACCGGCCGACAAGTTCAGATTGGATGTACAGGCGATCATCGTCCTGGTTTTGGGTCAATGTGGCTGTTGGGCTTACCGGCAGCGAGATATCAGTCTCGCCGAACATGTATTCCATCCGAGCTGACATGCCCCAATTTGGATTGAATTGCTTCAAGGCATCCGCGCGCAGACCCCATCCGCCATAGGTCAAATCGGCAACGCCAATGTTTTCGATGTCGGTGTTTTCGTAAAAGGCGCCGAATGCAAGCATCGTATTCACATCAAAAAATTTGACGTACTGAGCATCGAGACGAATGGTGTCGGCGTCTACCACGACGATGCTGCCATCACCATCTGTGGCGACGTATTCAGTCGAAAACCGAATGAAGGAATCCGGCCCGATCATCTTCAACGCATGAATATCAATGATCCCCGAGACAGGTGACGTCTCATATCCGGATGTTGGCCCTCCTGCATGCGCGACACCGGTAACAGCGCGCGCGACCCCAATCCTTGTCTGAGCTATGCCAAACGGTTCATTCGACAGATAGCTTTCCAGCAAGCCAGACCCGCCAAGGTTGTAGATCGCAGCAATCCCAACCGGTAGCTGGCCCTGCTGGCCGCCATCCTGAGTGTCCTGTTCTTCTGCCATTGCCATGGTAGCGCACGCCGCCAAGGCCATGCCCATTAGTGGTGTCTTGGTATTCATGAGGTCCTCCCTAGAAATCCCTAAATATGAGTATTGGGAAGCTTATAGAGTACAGAATTCCCAAATACAAAGAAAACACGTACTAAAACACAGTGCTTTTCCTTTAAAATGACAATTCTGTCATAGATTTTCAAACTGGGGTTGAAGTTCGTCAGGATTGACAACCAAAAGAGAAACTTTGACGCCTTTTGGGGGATGCAAAGCGAGAGATTCGAATTGCTATCTAGCACTCATAGCTCTCGCAAAGATTGAATTCGAATGGGCATTCGTCGCTGTTTTGATGTGCATTCACGCCCAGCGATCAGAAGCGATATTCAGGCGGATCCACTCGCCGTCTATTGGTGATGGCGCTCTTCCAAAAGGGCCCGGGCCTGATCTGGAAATAGAGCGGAGTCAGCCCCGACATTCAACTCAAGCGCCGCGCCCCATATGACCTTTGCACGTTCGGAAGGCGTGTCCGATATTGAGGTCCGAGGGTCGGACATTCCCCATTCGAAATCAGTTAAGTCACGCCAAACTACATTTAAGTGAACGGCCGCGTGGCTGAAGAGATGATGAAGCGCGCGGGCTGGAATTGTTGCGTATTCATGTATGTCATTTCGCCCAGGGACCGTTGTCTCAAAGCTGGGGCTATCAGATCGAACACGTTCAATCGTTTCGCACATTTCCCGGGCGTGCAAACCGACTGAAGCAATGACATGGCGCCGCTGCCAACCAGGCACAGTGCTGTCCGCTGATAAAGCGGTATCGGGTAGATCATTTAATAAGCGTGCAAAAAATGCGGTGCCGCGGCGGGCTAGAAGCAAGTCTTGCTTTGGTGCCAGATCTGAATCAAATCTGGCGCCAGAACCCATTCTTGCTCGGTGGTCTTGCCGTGCCTTATCGGTCACTCTTGGCCTTCAACGTAGCTGCGCGCGAAGTTGAGCCGTTCCATAATTGGAGCATCCGAAAAACGGAAAAGATCAAATTGTGTTTCCGCCTCCAAGGCCCATGGAACCCAGGACGGGATCACAAACAGGTCGCCGATGTCCAGCGCGCGACGTTCACCGTTTATGATGACCGCACCACTGCCTTCGAATACCTGGAACACGGTTGATCCGACGTCGCGTCGTGTCTGGGTATTTGTTCCTTCACGCAGACGATGGAATTCGCACCGGATTGTCGACATCACATCGCCTCCGGTCGTTGGATTCACATATCGGATCGCGGCGTGGCCCGGCGCTATGGTTGCCGGGTTTCCTTCGTCTTCCAGCAAAAGCTGTTCTGTCAGCGCCCGGTCCGTGAACTCCCAGCGATATGCGCCGATTGGCGACGAAACGGTGTTCTGCAGTTGCGACAATGGCCGCAGACCTGGGTGGCACCACAGACGCTCTCCTTGTGAGAACCGCGGCGTCGCATAATCGGTTACCCGATCCGATCCGAACTCGAAGAATCCGACATCGTTTTGTTGGCTGAACGGAATGTCCAGACCATCAATCCAGGCCATGGGATTGTCGGTATCGTTGTGATGACCATGGAAGTTCCAACCTGGTGTCAGCAACAGGTCTCCGCGGCTCATTCGAACCGGATCGCCATTGACAACGGTCCAAACCCCTTCGCCTTCGACAACGAAACGAAACGCATTTTGTGAGTGGCGGTGTTCAGGCGCGGTTTCCTTGGGGCCCAAGTATTGGATCGCTGCCCAAAGCGTGGGGGTTATGTATGCGTTGCCGCCAAGGCCGGGATTGGCCAATCCCAACGCGCGACGCTCGCCACCCCGACCGACGGGGACAAGATCACCAGACGCCTCTGCCAGAGGCAGGATCGTTTGCCACTTCCAAACATAAGGAACGGCCTTCGGCTTGGGATGCATGGGCATCAAATCCCCAAGCTGAGTCCAGAGCGGAATGATATGCTCGTCCTCAAAGTTCTTGTACAATTTGCGCAGCTCGGGGCTGTCTTCGGGCTGCATTGAATGCTCAACGTTCTCGTGGCTGGTATCGGAACTCAAAACAGTCTCCTAAAGTCTTTCATTATGCTGCATCGGGCTGGTTCGGTGGCGCCGCATTTCGGAACGCAGAAAGTGCATCCAATGCTTTGTAAATTCGCAATATGTTTGGCCAATCATCCATCGGGATGCCAAATCTCTTATTGTTCCAGATTTGCGCATACAAACAGACATCGGCCAATCCGGGTGTGTCGGACAAGCAATAGATTGATTGTTGTTCCTGAGACGCCAGCGTCTGTTCAAACGCACCAAGCGTGGTTTTCACCCAATGTGTGAACCAGCTTTTCTGCTTTTCCTCATCCGCATCGAATTCACTGCCCAAATATTGCAATACGCGCAGGTTGTTCAGCGGATGGATGTCACATGCAATCATATAGGCAAGCGCACGGTCCTGCGCCTTTCCGTCCGGATCGGAAGGCAAAAGTGCAGGTTCGGGAAAAACCTCATCCAGCCATTCGATGATGGCAAGGGATTGGGTCATGACCGTGCCATCTTCCCGTACAAGGGAAGGAACCAACCCTTGGGGGTTCATAGCCAGATATTGGGGACTTCTGGTTTCGCCCGTGCGAAGAACATAGGCGATATAGTCGTAGTCCAACCCTTTCAGGTTCAACACCGCACGCAAACGCGTCGATGTTGAAGACCTGAAGAAGTTATGCAGCTGAAAGTTCATTCAGCGGCCCCGATTGTTGTGGTGATGTGCCCCAGCCCTTCGATGCTGACGACACAGACATCACCAGGATCCATCGATCCAACACCTGCCGGCGTGCCGGTCATGATCAGGTCGCCTGGTTTTAGCTCGATGAAGCTGGACAGGATCGAAACGATTTCGGGAACGGACCAAATTAATTCCGAAAGATCAGCCTGCTGCTTAACTTCTCCGTTGACGGTCAGCTTGATTTCCCCGGTTGACAGGTGGCCAACGGCCGAAACCGGGTGGATCGGGCCAATCGGGGCCGAGCGGTCAAACGACTTACCCATGTCCCAGGGGCGTCCTTGTTCCCGGGCTGCAAGCTGCAGGTCCCGGCGGGTCAGGTCATTGCCGACAGCGTAGCCCCAGACGTGATCGAGGCTATTGTTCATTGGAATGTTGCGACCTTCTTTGCCGATCGCAACGACCAATTCCGCTTCGTAGTGGAAATTGGCGGTCTCAGCCGGGTATGCGACGGTTTCGCCGTCCATAACCACTGCATCAGCGGGTTTCGAAAAGAAGAACGGCGGATCGCGGTCAGGGTCTTTACCCATTTCGCGTGCGTGTGCCGCATAGTTCCGGCCGACGCACAAAATACGGCGCACTGGCAGACGATCATCGCTGCCAGCTACCGGAAGGGTTACGGTGTTTTGAGGGGGGAAAACGTAGCCCATCTGTTATCCTTTAATTTTCAAGTCCATTCGATCCGTACAACCAATGAAGTTGGTCGCACCATTCGTCGGGTGTCATGTTCGACATTACGTGGTCGCGTACGGCGGCCTGCGCATCGTCCGGGTGATAGATATAGTCGCCGATCAGGCGCGAGTTCATCTGAACACGTGCCGTCCGAACCCGGCGTTGGTTCTGGTAGGTTTCCAACGCGTTCTCGATGTTGTCGCCATAGTTTTCCATGCAATGCGACAAGCAGACAGCATCCTCGAGCGCCATACATGCGCCCTGAGCAAAATACTGCAGCATTGGATGAGCCGCATCGCCCAAGAGAGCCACGCGACCATCGCGCCAGTTGGAAATCGGATCGCGGTCACAAAGCACCCAAAGCTTCCAGTCCTGACCGTGTTCGATGATCTGACGCGCTCGGGGGGCAATGTGTTCAAAGCCCTGCATCACTTCTTTGCGGCTAACGGGTCGACCTGCAATAGGCTCCTGCAGGTCGCGGTGATAGGTGACAACCAGATTGTAAACCTTCCCGCCCTTCAGCGGATAGTGCACGATGTGGCATTTGGGGCCAGCCCACAATGTTGCAGCATTCCAGCGCAGATCTTCAGGCATCTGCTCTGTGGGAATGACGCTTCGATATGTGGTGTGACCTGAAATTCTGGGCTCGCCATCTCCGATCATTTGGGCTCGGATTGGTGAACGAAGCCCTTCCGCACCGATCAGCGCAGCGCCTTTGAATACACCCAGAGATGTCTTGAGGCTGACGGATTTTCCATCCTGTTCGTAACCGCTAACAAGTGTGTTCGTTCGAATGTCGATCAGGTCACTTGCTTCGCAATAATCCAGCAGGACCGAGTGCAGATCGGCGCGGTGAACAACAGCGTATGGGTTGCCCATACGTTTTCTGAAGTCCTCACCCAGTGGGATTGTCGTAATATCATTCCCGTTCTTAGCATCCATTAGACGCAGTGAATCGACATACACGGCCTTGGATCGCGCTTCGTCCCCAACGCCCAGATAGTCAAAAGCGTGAAAGGCATTTGGTCCGATCTGGATACCAGCACCGATCTCTCCCAAAATGGGGGCCTGTTCGACAACGATCGAACGAAAACCCTTGCGGGCAAGACCAGCTGCGGCGGCCAAGCCGCCGATTCCGGCACCTGCAATCAAAATAGGCTCTATTGGCACTGTTGCCTCCTTAGTCACTTTGGCAAGAGGTCACACAGGCAACGCTCTTAGCTATATCCATTTGCCGGAAATGCGCGGCTCGGCTTTGTTACAAGCCGGCGAAGCCCGCACGCGACACCCAGTAATCCCAGGCCCGGGCTAGGGGCATGTCGCCCAAAAGCATCGCGCTGGTTTTGTCGATTTCACCATCTGTCAGATGTTTGAGGGAACCCAGCGCCAGCGACTGCTGAACCAGCGCGGCATTGTCTTTAAGGCCGGTCGCAACCATGCAAACTGCCCGGATGTTTGCAGCCACACAGATACAGCCGTGGCCACGCAGCAGGGCAACACTGTTTTGCCCAAGCGCGCGCGAAAGAGAGTGGCCCATATCCATCCGGTCAACCAACATGTTGGTGTCACCAAACTCGTCCTGGCTGTCCCAGGTCGGAACTTCTTTGCCAATGACTGACGACATGTGAAAGATCGGACGCAAGGACACATCATTCATTGTGAACGGAATGATCGAGCGCGCATGATGATGCGCCACCGAGTTCACATCGGGTCGGTCTTTGTAGATCGCCCCATGAATGTGTCGTTCGTTATATGGCCGACGATGATCTTCGCCGATAAGTTCACCTTCCAAAGTGAACTCCATGATGTCTTCGCGAGTCACATTGATAGGGCTGCGCGAACGGGACAGAAAATAGCGATCTTTCCGCAGCGGGTGGCGCACGCTGACGTGCCCAAAACTGTCTATAACGTCTTCACGCGCAAGAATTCTATTGGCCAAAACCAACTCGTTAATAGCCGCATCAATTAGCCGAGCGTCGTTTTGTGAGTCGTGATCAAGAGCCATCTACATCTCCAAGCCAAGTTGGGGTGCAAAATAGAAACGCTGACGCCTGATGAAAAATATATAGTACAGAGGTAATTCATATCATATAATAGATATGACAGTGGAAGTTCATCAGAACAAAAAAAGTCCAAGGGCGAGGGTCAACAGATGCGGTCACTCATCAGTCAGCTAACACTTCACAAGCTTGAAGTGTTTTGTCACGTCGCCGAGTTAGAAAGCGTTTCGCGGGCTGCTGAGGAATGCAGCATCGCACAACCCGTTGTAACTACGCATATCAAGGCGCTTTCTGAAAAACTGGGGGTGCAGCTTACGCAGCGCAATGGGCGGCGGATAGCGCTGACAGAAGATGGGAAACGCATATACGTCTGGGCCAAGGAAATCGTGTCGCAGACACGAGAGCTTGAGCAGGAACTTCAGGACCGCAAATCCGGCGCGGTTGGGCACGCCTCAATCGCCGCGTCAATGACTTTGGGGTCATACATCCTGCCGTCCATTGTTTCTCAGTTCAAAACGGACCACGAACAGAGTGATATTTCAGTGCAGGTTGCGAGCCCAAAACTGGCCAGCGAGCAGGTATTGAGAGGCGAATGTGACTTTGGACTGACGATTGTCGACCAGATTCACGGAATCCGCGGGCTTGATGTAACGCCGTTGTACAATGAAAGATTGATCTTGGCGGGGTCAGATAAGACGACCTTTGTTGGCAATCAGGTGACACCAGAGAAGTTGAAGGACCTTCCATTTGTCACCGCAAGGGCAAATACTGCCCGGCGCGATCTCGAAGACTATGCGCTGATGACTCATGGAATAATCAGAAGCAATGTCACACTGGAATTTGGACATGGCGAAGCCATCAAACAGGCCGTCCGGGCAGGGGCGGGCATCTCATTCCTGTTTTGGTCTTCTGTTAAAGACGAATTGGAAAACGGGTCTTTACGAGAGATAAAAACACCGGGGATGTCGCTGGCCTTTCCGATCTATCTTGTTCAACGAAAAGACCGGAACCTCACAGCATTTCAACAAAAGTTGGCCGAGTATATCTGCACAGAGATCAAACGCCTAGATGAAGCGCAGTCGTGAAGCGGCTTCATGCCTGAAATCTGACTTCACAACAACGATCCAGAAAATAGAGTGCGCAGGATATGTACGTGTATCTTCGCGACCTAAACTCCTCTCCTTGATCCGGCTGTCTGGATGTAGACTCCGTTCCTAGTGAGGATGTATCAATCAGAGCCTGCGGATTTCCGATCAGATCACGGGCAATTTCAAAGACCGCATGGTACTTTCCTTTTCAACATAAGTTCCATTTCTTTCCCGCGCAGGGTATGTCAGGCCTGACCCAGCGAACCTGGTTCGTGAAAATGATAGAGGTCGTGAAGCAAACTATGGTCGGTGAATTGAGTTCCGAGCAGGCCGTGCGCGGCGCGATCCAGACGCATTCGAGGCGCGTCTGGCGGTTTGGGCTTGCCCTGTCGGGTGCTTCCGATGTGGCCGATGATCTGTTGCAGGCCACTTGCCTGCGTGCGCTTGAACGCCACCACCAGGTCACGTCATTTGAGCGGTTGGACAGTTGGTTGATGACGATCTGCCGTTCAATCTGGTTGAATGAGCTGCGTGCCCGCTCGGTCCGAAAAGCGCAGGCACTGTCGTTGACCCCAGAGTCAGAGCTGATTGCATCCGGACCGGACTCGGAAACGAATATATTCGCCGCCGAAGTGTTTACCCAAGTGATGCAGTTGCCAGAAGCACAGCGAGAAACGGTGATGCTGGTCTATGTCGAAGGCTATAGCTACCGCGAGGCCGCAGCATTGCTGGAGGTGCCAATAGGAACGATCATGAGCAGGCTGTCCAATGCGCGACAAAAACTGAAAGTCGTGATGCAGCATGAGGCGGCAGATGCCGTTCGACGGAGTCGCAAATGAAGTTTTCCGATGAAGTTCTCAAAGCGTATCTGGAAGGCAAAGTGAATGAAGCCGAGGCCCAGGCGATAGAAGCTGCGGTTGCGGCCGAACCCGAGCTTGAGGCGCGCCTGATGGGGCTTGATCCATTCGCACCGGTGGTACAAGCGGTGTTTGAACATGTCCCGGCCGAGATGCCCCGGATGGTTTTGCCTGACCCAAATGCCGAGATACAAACCAGTAGCGGTCCTCTGCGCCTGTTGGCCGTAGCTGCATCTGTCGCGGTGATTTCTGTGTCGGCCACATATTTGGTAACCAGGCCTCAGCCCATGGGGTGGGCTGAGCAGGCGGCGATCTATCAATCACTATATGCGGCGGACACGATCGCGGGGATGGACAGCTCGGAACAGGCGTTGACAACTCAGTTTGATCAGGCCGAGGCACAGCTGGGTCTATCCTTGAGACGTGACACTCTTGAGGCGTTGCCGGGGATGGAATTGAAGCGTGCGCAGGTGTTGTCCTTCAGGGGCAAACCGTTGGTTCAAGTGGTCTTTGCGAATGAACAGGGCCAGCCTTTTGCCTTCTGTGTCATTCGTCAGGGTGAAGGCGCGCCAAGCAAGGATTTGAAAGAGGCAGTGCTCAGCGGGTTGGCGACGGCCACCTGGTCCAAAGACGGTTATGGCTATATGCTGATTGGTGACAGCGACCAGACTGACCTGGAAAGTAAGCTGGATATTCTGACCGCGACCTTTGCAAGCTGAGGTGGCGTCAAAAACGCCTTGTGAACCTGCGGAAATACCAGAAATATAGCGGACATGACCACCACACCCGTCATTCCCGATCCGGATGAGGACGAGGACCCCCTCGGCCCGCGCAGCATCTATGATGATGATGACGACGCTGATGAGGATGATCTGTGGTTCCTGCCACCTGACGAAGAGGCTGTCGAGGATTTCCTGCCGCCCGGTCCAAGGGTCGACCGCAGTCTTTTGTTTGATCCCAGGGATTGGCGTGCGGCGCAGGCAGATCTGTCGTTGGAACTGGCCGATCTGGCAGTTAGTTTTGGCGCCTTGGACGAACGTTTGCGCGCCGGTCCGGATGGGTGGACACACCGGCTGGCGCTGATGGATGTATCCGATTTGGGATGGTGGACCGGCGACCGGATCAGCGTTGATCGGCTGGCGCTTTGGACCGGGCTTCGCATTGGTGCAACCGGGGATGATGTGCAGGCCCTGTACCGCGCGGGTTGGGCCGTACGGCGGCTAACATCCGGCGCCGCGCCATCGGATGGCGGGTGGGAGACCGGCCTGACAGCCTTTTTAGATCGTATTGCGCAGGGGATTGACGAAGTCCCCGAAGCCATCGCCGATCTTGCCGAAGTCATGCGCAATTCCGAGGGGCTGCACCCGGTGACGCAGGCCGCCATCGGTTTTCATGCCTGGCGGGCCCTGTCTCAAGGCATCGGACAGGATACCGAGGCTGCAATCATTGCCGCCCGTCATGCGGCCAAGATGGGGCGGGGCGGGGCTGTGTTCATGCCCTTGGTTCTGTCGGGTCCGGGTGCGTTGAGAGGTGTTGGTGAACCATTAGAAAAGCTTGCTGCCTGGATCAGGGGAACAGGGCAGGCGGTATTGTCCGCCTTGCTGCACCTGGACCGGGTCAGCGCCTGGGAGCAACGCGCCAGAGAGACCACTGCAGAGTTGAGCGGGCGCACACCACCAAGACTGATCGACGTGTTTACGGCCTGGCCAATGGTCTCGGCCCCATTGGCGGAAGAGCTGACTAAAGCCTCACGCGCTGCGGTTCAGCGCAACATTGACCGTTTCAGCCGGAGGGGCTTGATCCGCGAGGTGACAGGGCAGGGACGTTACAGAGTTTGGACAGCGGCGCTGTAGCCCAAACAGGGTCATCAGACCAATATGCCCGGTCTGCCGCATTGAATACCAGCTTCCGCAGGTTTTTGCCTGTGCAGACGTGAATGCCCGTCCCATTTTTGCCCCCGCATTACTGGCTAGTGGAAACAGGTCTAAGGGCGGCAAAGTGTTTGGCCGGATCGTATATATGTCAAAAGTGGTTCTTAAATCAAAAGTTTAACTCGCAATTTGTGAAAACTATTCTTGGTTGACGGTGTGGATGGCAAGCCACCTCAGGCGCAGTACTCCTTCGGAGGGTCCGGGCAGTGCTGTTGTCGAACAAACCATCATTTTAAATTGGGCTGTTGAAACATTGTCCGGCCTATTGCCGTCAGCAGAGGATCGGCTAGAGGTAGGTTAACGTGTTATTGGCGAAGGTATGGATCCGTCATCCGATCTGGAGGATTTGGCGCAGGTCGAATAGTGACCGAGAATGCCCCGCTCCGACCCGCCGCCAATTCCGAGGCATGCCGATGCACCGTCTGAAAAAAGGCCTGACCAAATGAAGATCCAGGAAAACCGAACCTTTTCACAGCTCGAGGTCGGAGACGAAGCCCAGCTGACACGATTGTGCACGGTTGACGATCTTTACGCATTCGCCTCGGCATCGGGGGATCACAATCCTCTGCATCTGGCGGCCTATGACGGTGACGGCGACGGACACCCCGAGGCGGTGGCCCCTGCGCTTTGGCCCGCCGGTCTGGTGGCGGCCGTCTTGGGGAATATTTTGCCGGGCGCGGGAACCCAGACCCGAGCGGCCAATCTGCGGTTTCACGCGGTCGTTCTGGCCGGAGATGAGTTGACCGCAGTTGTTCGGGTTACAGAAAAATCTGACGATGGTGATGTTATCTGCACCGCCGAGGTTCGGCGTGTTGGCGACAGCACCCTGGTCCTGAGCGGAGATGTCCGAGTCACGCCGCCCGCAAAGCATATGGAATTCGATTCGATCGAGGTGCCGGGACTTATCGTACAACGCCACCGACATTTCGAAGCGCTGCTGGCGAAAGCCAGACCCCTTGACCCGATGCCAACTGCTGTTGTTGCACCTGAAGAGCCAAACTCATTGGGGGGTGCTTTGCTGGGGTATAGCAACAGCATTATCACGCCGATCCTTGTGGGTGATCCCGGCAAGATCGCTGCCGCAGCCGAGGCACTGGGTGCCGATCTGTCCGGATTTGAAATTATCGAGGCCTATGGCCACCAAGCCGCCGCCCATCGCGCGGTTGACCTGGTGGTTGAGGGCAGGGCGCAAACACTGATGAAGGGGCATTTGCACACCGATGACTTGTTGCGCGCGGTTCTGCGCCGCGAAAACGGGTTGAGAACCGGGCGAAGGCTGTCACATATATTTGTTATGGATGTTCCGGGGATGTCGCGTCCGATCATGGTCACTGACGCGGCCGTGAATATTGCCCCTGACCTCGAAACCAAGGCTGATATTGTTCAGAATGCGATCCATCTGGCACATTCCATCGGGATTGAGACCCCAAAGGTAGGCGTGCTTTCAGCCATTGAGACGATCAACCCGCGCATGGCGTCGTCAGTTGATGCCGCCTTGCTGTCGAAGATGGCCGAACGGGGTCAGATCACAGGAGGGTTGGTTGACGGCCCCCTGGCTATGGACAACGCGGTCGATCTGAATGCGGCACGCACCAAAGGGATTACGTCCGAGGTGGCTGGTGCTGCGGACATTCTTGTCGCCCCAAACATAGAAGCAGGCAATATGGTGGCGAAACAGCTGACATTCATCTCTCATGCCGAGGCGGCAGGGATCGTGGTCGGGGCTGCTGCTCCGATTATCCTGACCTCGCGTTCGGATGATGACGACTCGCGTCTGGCGTCCTGCGCGGTGGCGGCGCTTCATGCATATGCAAGTAAAGGCAAACTCCATGGCTGACCATGTTCTGGCACTGAACGCCGGGTCCTCATCACTGAAATTCGCGCTGTACGAACTGGTTGATGACAACCGTCCCAGCATGCGGTGGCGCGGACAAATAGAACGTTTAGGTGATGCACCACGCCTATTGGCCCAGTCGGCAGGCGGCAGATCAGTAGATCGTCCCCTGTCGAGCACCAAAAGCCATGATGAAGCGATCCACGCATTTCTTGAAATGGCGCGGGAATATCTTCCTGACATTCATGTGTGCGCAATAGGTCATCGCGTAGTGCATGGGGGAACGGTCTATTCCGAGCCTGTGCGCGTGGATGACACCGTCATCAACACTTTAGAAGGGTTTATTCCCTTTGCTCCTTTGCATCAGCCCTACAGTCTTTCGGGTATTCGTGCAGCCAGCGCTGCCTTCCCCGGAACAACTCAGGTTGCCTGTTTTGACACGGCGTTTCATCGCACCCATCCGTGGGTAAACGACACCTTTGCCTTGCCGAAAAGCTACTATGACAAAGGCGTTCGCCGCTATGGGTTCCATGGGCTGAGCTATGACTACATTTCGAACAAGCTGAAAGAAACGGCACCGGGTCTGTATGATGGCCGTGTGGTTATCGCCCATCTTGGAAACGGGGCATCCATGTGTGCGGTTTCAGGTGGGCGCGCTGTGGCTTCGACCATGGGGTTCTCGGCGCTTGACGGGTTGCCGATGGGCACGCGCTGCGGTCAGCTGGATCCAGGTGTCGTGCTGTATATGCTGCAGCAGGACGGAATGACCGCAGAAGAGATTGCCGAAATGTTGTACAGAAAATCCGGCCTGCTGGGCCTGTCGGGGATATCATCGGATATGCGCACGTTGTTGGCCGCTGATACGCCCGAAGCCCGAAAGGCAATCGACTATTACGTCTTCCGTATCCGGCGAGAGCTTGGCGCCCTGTCCGCCGCACTTGAGGGGATTGATGCGCTTGTCTTCACCGGTGGCGTTGGTGAGAACGCGGCCCAGATCCGGCAGATGGTGTGTGATGGAATGCGATGGATCGGGATCGAAATGGATCACGCCAGGAATGCCGATGGTGGAACAGTTCTGTCCACGGATTTCAGCCGTGTCCGGATTCTGACGATCCCCACAAATGAGGAGATGGTGATCGCGCGGGCTGCGGTAAATTTTCTGGAATAGGTCTTATTCGTTTGGCGTTTCTTTCCGGCGCCGGGCGTATTTCAGCAGCATGCTCAGCAAGGCCGTGATGGCTTCGGGCGCCAGTACGCCAACCGGGTCGCGGCGAATTCCGGCTACGGTGTTTTGGACCTCGGCCAGGGAATCCCTGATTTCGGATTCAATGTCTTGCAGCGCCATATCCCGAAGTTCGACTGCGGCCGAGGCATCGCCGTGTTGGTTTATCGAATTGGCGAGCAGAACCAGAACCAAAGCAAGTACCAGATTGGTCCCCGCAACAAGTATTGCAGCAATGGGTTTCGACAGGGTCGCGGAAAGCCAGAAAAATCCGGCGAGATTCAGCATGATGATCGCCAGGCCCACCGCCACTCCGGCGGCTAGGTAAAACCCGGCCCGTTTCACGGTGATCGCAAGCTGTGCGCGTGCGATCAAGCGTTCAGCGCGCAAAATGACTGAGACATTGCGGGATATGCGGCTCATGGGCGTCTCCTAGCGTGACCGGCCAAGCATGTAGCCTAGGGCAAAAATACCAGCGGCAAACAGAATTGATTTTCTGTGCGGCAGATCTTCGAATTCCTCAAGTATATCGTCAAGCTGTGTGGACCAGGATTCGAGGTTATCTGTAAGCCGGTCGGCGATGGTTTCGTGCAGCGGGGCGTCAGCCCCTTTATCTGGCGAAGCGTTTTTTGCAGTTGGCTGCTCGGCAAGTTGCCGCCGCAACTCTGCGATCTCTGCTTCAAGCTCGGCTTTTGTCACCATTGCTCAGGCTCCTTCCCGGCGGACCACTATCAGCGTGCCAGTATCGCCCATGGTAGACTGATTTTCCGATTTAGTAAAAGGGGCTTATCGGGTTCAAAGCCGGTGCCAGCGCGCCTATGCGCCAATGTCAATAATCCGCAACCAGCAGGAAATCCGGGATGGCGTCTTCCTCGATTGTCGCAAAGCGAGGGATCGGCTGTTCGAAGACGTTGTCGGTTCGGTCGTCATTGACGGTAGACACTTCGCCAATCAAACAATCGCCTTTTTCCGCCCAGAACGCGTGCCAGATACCCGGCATCAAGGTCACGCTTTGACCGGGCTTTAGCCGCAGCAATTCGCCAGGTTGAAGCGTCACAGGGCAGTTGTCGCTAGGCACGGTCACAGGGGTATCGCGGTCAATGCCGCCCTGAGGGTCTGAGGCGTAGATTTCCATCACCAGATCGCCACCGCCCCGGTTGATGATATCCTCGGCTTTGACGATGTGCCGGTGCATCGGCGAAAGCTGCTTGTCCCGCGACACCAGCAGTTTCTCGGCATAGAGCATGCCTTGCCCCTTGTTCAGATCGCTGACATCGCCATTGCGTAGGGTGAAC
The DNA here is from genome assembly GCF_059611285.1 of Ruegeria sp. CDSA236. Classification (NCBI taxonomy): domain Bacteria; kingdom Pseudomonadati; phylum Pseudomonadota; class Alphaproteobacteria; order Rhodobacterales; family Roseobacteraceae; genus Ruegeria; species Ruegeria sp. CDSA236. Next base: position 107,711 of record NZ_JBXWPG010000004.1, on the reverse strand, counting down.
AGGAACAGGCCAAGTTCGTCAAACCGACCCTGGCCATAGTCGGTTATGTCCCACCCAAGCCCGCGTTCACGGATACCGGCGGCCTGTTCGCTGCGCATTTTCTCGGGCGACCAGCCCGCAAACGGCGGCAGCACTGCCCCAAAGGATCGGATAAAAGCTTCGGCCTCGGATTTGATTTCGTTGATGTCTGATCGTTTCATCGGCTTCTTCGTTGGGTCAGAGTTCATGTGCCCAGGGCGGGTTTGCCCCGGCGCGCGCGACGGTTACAGCGGCGACTTCCGCCCCTTTCGAAAGGGCTGCGCGCAAGGCGTTTACTGGCAATGTGCGCAATTCAGGTTTTGTTAAGTGGCCTGATTGATCTAGGGCGGACAAGACGCCTGCGTTGAAAGTGTCACCGGCGCCAACGGTGTCGACGACCTCGACCTTTTTTACGGGAACAGAAACGTCGGACCCGTCCGCAAGATACCCGATCGCGCCTTCGCTGCCCCGGGTGACGATCACCACCGAAGGTCCTGCCTGCAGCAACAGAGGAACTTTCTCAGCAAGGTTTTCTGGGCCCGGAATGATCCAGTCCAGATCTTCGTCCGAGACCTTGACGATATCCGCTTGCGCAATCATGCGGTTCAGCCGGGTGCGATACCGGGTCTGATCCCGTATGAAATCCGGGCGAATGTTTGGGTCCAGCATGACGGCGCGCTCTGATCCAAAGCGGTCAAGCACCGCCGCATAGGCATCTGCGCAAGGCTCGCATGCCAGACTGATCCCGCCCAGATACAGCGCCGAGACCGAGGGCAGATGGGTTGGCATATCCTCTGGCGTCAACATCCGTCCGGCCGAGTTTTCATCGACGAAACTGTAGGCTGCCTGCCCATCCTTGAGCTGTACAAATGCCAATGTTGTCGGGCGGTCCGAGTGGATTACCCGGTCGGAGTCAACATGGCTGGCCTTGAGGGCGGTCATAAGCTGTTGCCCGAACATGTCAGACGAAAGCCCGGTCAGCAGACCCACCGGCGTATCCAATCGACCCAGGGCAATAGCCGTGTTGAAAATCGCACCGCCAGAATGGGGCACAAACCCCAGTTCGCCCGAGATCGTGGGCGTCTCGATCATATCGATCAGGGCTTCACCACAGCATAGGATCATGCCGGGACCTTTCTGTTTCTGAAACGTGCGGTCAGACTACCGCCTTAGCGCATTTTTACAGAAATTGTTAGCGCCAACAATGCCAAATTCATCCTGTTCCGAGACATACAGGTTCATGGATCGGCGCAACTCGCTGAACCGGCCTCCGGCATCAAAGGCGTCTCGGAAGGCGTCCTTGAACAGCCAGCGGTTTTTTTCGGCCACGCCGCCCACAAGGAACACGCCACCGGAAGGCATCATGACGACCGCCAGATCGCCCATGACCGCGCCTAGATGTGTGGTGAACATATGCGCGGCCTTGACGGCATGGGCATCGGTTCCGTCGCGTGCATCCTGAAGGATATCGCGCGCGGTTCGGGGCTCGGCCTTTGCCCGACCCCCTGCCAGTTCGATGGCCTGATAGAGGATTGGCAAACCCGTGCCGCTGAGGAACATTTCCGCCTCAAGTGTCAGAGTGTCGTCAAAGAAACACTCGGGGGCCACTTGCCGAGCGGCGTTGAATATTTCGACCTCGTCCTGATTTCGAGGCGAGAGGCCGATATGGCCGCCTTCGCCGGACACCGTGTGATAGCGGCCATTCGAATATAGCAGCGATCCGACACCTAGCCCGGTTCCAGGCCCGACGACCAGACGTGTGCCTGTCGGCGGGTGCTTAGCCCCCTGCAGAACTTCGACATCGTCACCCGTAATCTCGGCAACAGACCACGCAGCGGCAGTGAAGTCGTTGATCACAAAGGTATGTCGGGCGCCCGTTGCCTGAGCGATATCATCCTCTGACAGATCAAGTTGGGCGTTGGTCAGCCTGATTGTACCGTTGCGGACAGGTCCTGCCCCGGCGGCAACCACGGCCCGTGGGTCGGTTCCGATCTCGTCGCGCAGGCTGTGAAAGGCTTCGAGCAATTCGGGCAGCTTGCCGGTGGGGTATTTGTGCAGATCTGTCAGCTCACCATTGGTGATAACGCCAAGCCGCGTATTGGTGCCGCCGATATCGGCCACGAGGTTCCAATGGTCGTGCATGGCCCCAGCCGGTTGCGCCAGCGGCAAGGACACGGTGCCTCCCGTCAGGGCCTTTTGTACTGCGGTGTAGGATGCCTTGGGTGTCCGTTCCATCGTCTGAAATTCCACGTCCACAAGGCCGAACCGCTTCTCATATCCCAGCGCCCATTCGTAGTTGTCCAGCAGGGACCAGATGAAGTAACCCTTGATCGGCACGCCCTGTGCCAAGGCGTCCTGTACCGCCGATAGATGTTGGTTCAGATAGTCGATCCGGTCGCTATCCTGCTGCCGTTCGGGGCTGGCCATGCCATTTTCCGTCACCAGAATCGGTAGGTCCCCGGTGTAATCCTGCTTGGTGCGGGTCAGAAACCGGGTCAGGGCGGCGGGTTCGATCTCCCACCCCATCTGAGTTTTGGGCAGCGGGCCGGCGATTTCCTGCAGACTGGGCCAGGTGGTCTCCGAAGGCGCAATCAACTTGCGGGTATAGTAGTTCAGACCACACCAATCGACCGGCGTACCGATGATGTCGAAATCATCCTGCCAGCCAGCGGGCAGGTAGGGCTCTAACCCCTCCAGAACGTTGTCTGGATAGGCCTTGTTGAAAACGCCGCCCAGAAAGAACCGGTTGTAGATGCCGTCATACAGATCAGCCGCGCGGCGCGCTTCGGGGCTGTCATCTGCGGGTTCGGCCCATTCCAGGTTGAAAACCGCGCCCAGGTTGGACATGCCAAGGCCCCGCATCGCGTCGATGGCGCTGCCATGGGCCAGAAGGACGTGGTGCATTGCGCGGGCGGTTGCACGGATGTCGCGCAGACCCGGGGCGTGATGGCCTTCGAAATGGCTGAGCCAGCTGACGCACCACGGCTCATTTATGGGGGCGACGCTGTACATCCGATCGCCGATGCGGCCCATGATGACCTCGGTGAAATCGGCGAACCACCCGGCGATATCGCGATTGCGCCAGCCGCCCAGATCGGACAGCGGCGAGGGCAGCTCCCAATGGTAAAGCGTGGCGCAGGGGCGGATACCGCGTTCCAGCAGCGCATCGGCCAGCCGATCATAGTAATCCAGCCCGGCCTCATTCACCTGACCGCGGCCTTCGGGCAGCACCCGCGCCCAGCTGGTCGAAAACCGGTAGCAATCAAAGCCGCCATCGCGCACCAGATCCAGATCCTGCGGGAACCGGTTCAGGTGGTCACAGGCCAGATCCCCGTTTTCATTTCGCACAACATTGCCGGGGGTCCTGGCAAAGGTATCCCAATGGGTTTGCCCGGCCCCTCCCTGTGCGTGGCCTTCGATCTGATAGGCCGAAGTTGCGACGCCAAAGAGGAAATCTTTGGGGAAATCAGTGCGGTTGTATATCATATTCAGAACCTGTTGGGGGCGGGGCCGGTCGAGCCGCCAACTACCAGCTCAGCCTCCAGCAATCTAGTTTTGGCCGGGTCTTCGGGCGCATTTATTCGTTCGATCAGCATTTCGGCAGCTATTTCACCGGCCAACCGAACCGAGGATCGCGTGGCGGTGAAGATCGGTACATCCTGCCCGTTTTTCAGATAGGACAGGTCGTCATCATGGGCGATCACCGAAACATCGCGGCCCATCTGCAGCCCTGCTTCGTTCAATGCCCGCCGAACTCCGATGGCCGAAATCATCGACGAAACCAGGATGGCGGTCGGAGGGTTCTTAAGTTGAGCCATATCGCGCGCTTCGTGGTGGCCATATACCTCTGTCATCTCGGCGCTGCGCATCAATTCAGGGTCCGGTGACAGACCGGCTTGATTCAGGGCCTGCAGGTAACCGGCCCGGCGGCGTTGGGCGAAATCCATATCTTCAAGTCCGTTGATAAGGGCGATCCGTCGATGCCCCAGGTCAATCAGAAACTGGGTGGCGCGCATGAACGAGCTTTTGTTGTTCACATCAACCCAGTCATAGGGCGCGTCAATTCCAGTGGATCGTCCGTGCACAATGAAGGGCGCGCCCATGCGATTGAGGACTTCAATCCGCTGCTCGTTCACCTTGGGGCCCTGCAGAACGACACCGTCCACGGCACCACGCTGAAACAGGTCGCGATAAGCGCGTTCAATAGATGTGTCGTCGGCGCTGGTGAACATCATGTCATAGCCGTGTTCGGCATATCTACGAGCAGCCCCGGCGACAAAATCGCCAAAGATTGGGTTCACCATTTCATGCTGGGATGAGCTGGGAATCACGTGCCCGATCACGTGTGATCGACCTGTCGCCAGACCCTTGGCCCGGCTGTTCGGGCGGTACCCGTGTTTTGTTGCGGCGGTCTGAACCCTTGTGCGCGTGGCTTCGCTGACCTCAGGGTATCCGTTCAGCGCACGGCTGACGGTTGTTTGGGACAAACCAAGGATTTCAGAGAGCTGCTTTAGGTTCATATTTGTTCAAAGCGCCTACAAATTACTGCGTATTACTGTTTTTGCGGGCATTTTCTCTGGTGGTCAACAGATTTTACGAACATCTCGTTTGATATTTATATTTATGGGCCTTCGCAAAGCAATCGTTGACAGGTGGAGGCTGTTAGCGCATAAACTCACTCCAGCCAAAGCGCTTTGGAAATTTGAAACCTAAGGCGCGAGATATCGTTGGGAGGAGAAATTCATGAAACACTCGCTTTATGCTGGCGTTGCCGCATTTACCCTGGTCGGGGGCGTCGCACAGGCCGACAAGGTTACCGTATTCGGCCCGTGGCTGGGGCCGGACCAAGAGAATGTCGAAAAGGTTCTGGATGGGTTTGCGGCGGCGACCGGGCATGAATACGCTTATGTCGGTTCGGACAGTTTTGAATCGCAAATCCGTATTGATGCTGAGGCCGGATCGGCCCCGAATATTGCCGTTTTCCCGCAACCTGGGTTGGCGGCGGATATGGCCAAATCCGGATTTCTGACGCCACTGGGAGAAGGGTCAGGGGACTGGATTCGCGACAACTATGCCGCTGGGCAATCCTGGGTCGATCTCGGCACCTATCCGGGGCCGGACGGTCAGGATCATCTTTATGGGTTCTTCTACAAGGTCGATGTGAAATCCCTTGTGTGGTTTGTGCCCGAGAATTTTGAGGATGCGGGATATGAGGTGCCGACCACGATGGAAGAGCTGAAGGCTCTGTCCGATCAGATTGTGGCAGATGGCGGCACGCCATGGTGTATTGGCCTGGGTTCGGGTGGGGCCACTGGCTGGCCTGCGACCGACTGGGTCGAGGATATGATGCTGCGTACACAATCCCCCGCGGATTACGACGCTTGGGTTGCCAATGAATTGAAGTTCAACGATCCAAAAGTCGTCGCGGCCATTGAGGAATTCGGGGCCTTTGCCCGCAATGAAGACTATGTCGCAGGGGGCGCCGGTGCTGTTGCAACGACGGATTTCCGCGACAGCCCGAAAGGCATGTTCAGCTCTCCTCCGCAATGTTACATGCACCGTCAGGCCTCATTCATTCCGGCATTCTTTCCAGAGGGCACCATCGTCGGGGAAGATGCGGATTTCTTCTACTTCCCTGCCTATGAAAGCAAAGACCTTGGCAGCCCGGTTCTGGGTGCGGGCACTTTATGGGCAATCACCAATGACAGTCCCGGTGCACATGCGCTGATCGAGTATCTGCAAACACCTGAAGCGCATGAGACCTGGATGGCGCTGACCGGATTTCTGACCCCGCATAAGGGGGTAGATACTTCGGTCTTCTCGGATCCGACGCTGAAAAAGATGAACGACATTCTTCTTGGTGCAACGACGTTCCGGTTTGACGGTTCTGACCTGATGCCGGGCGGCGTAGGCGCCGGAACATTCTGGACCGGAATGGTTGATTATGCAGGCGGTGCCTCTGCCCAAGAAGTGGCGGATGAAATTCAGTCATCCTGGGATGCGCTGGACTAAGCGTCCGGGGTTGGGCAACCCGCACCATCGGGTTGCCCAAGCTAACCGTCACAAGGGAGAAGCGTCATGCATCCGGCATTTCAGGGCCTGCTGACCATCGCAATCGGCGTGTCAGCCTGTGTGGGCTATTTCTACCTGTCTAATCAGTTTCTGGACAAAATTCTGTTCCCGGCGCGCGGTCCCAATGCAGGCCGCAACATCAACCGAGCGAGCATGATCCGCCCATGGCTGTTCCTGTTTCCCGCATTGGCTGCATTAAGCCTGTATCTGGCTTACCCGGTGGTGGAAACGCTGCGCCTGTCGTTGACGCAGCGCATTCCTGGCGGCGGGTACGAGTGGGCGGGCTTGGATAACTATGTCCAGATGGCGCAAGAGCCCAAATTCTGGGAAGCCATGCGCAACAACATGTTATGGCTGATCGTGGTGCCTGCAATGTCGACAGCGTTTGGCCTATTGGTGGCTCAGCTGACCGACCGCATCCGCTGGGGCAACATCGCCAAGTCTCTGATTTTCATGCCGATGGCCATCTCGTTCGTGGGGGCCTCGGTGATCTGGAAGCTGGTCTATGACACCCGTCCGGTTGAGCAGGACCAGATCGGGATGCTGAACGCGCTCTACATCTTTTTCGGAGGAGTAGAGCCGCAGACATGGTTGACCATCCCTTTCTGGAACAGCTTTTTTCTAATGGTGGTGCTGGTCTGGATTCAGACCGGTTTTGCCATGGTTATCCTGTCGGCCGCCCTGCGCGGTATTCCCGAGGAAACCATCGAAGCTGCCATTCTGGATGGGGCCAATCCGTTCCAGATTTTCTTCCGTATCAAAGTGCCGCAAATCAAAACCACCATCCTAGTGGTCTGGACCACGATCACCATCACCGTGCTCAAGGTCTTTGACATCGTGTTTGCCATGACCAACGGCCAGTGGGAAACGCAGGTTCTGGCCAATTACATGTATGACAAGCTGTTTCGCGCCAATGACTGGGGCGTGGGCTCGGCCTCGGCCATGGTGATCATGCTGCTGGTGGCACCGATCCTTGTCTGGAATGTGCGCAATGCGCGCAAAGAGATGGAGTAGGCCATGAGCGATATAGCAGGAACCAAACCCGCCCTTCGCTGGGCTGTCCATGCCTCGGTTCTTTTTCTGGTCGTGCTCTGGGTGGTGCCGACGCTGGGGCTGTTGATCTCATCCTTCCGCACGGCTGACCAGATTGCCACAAGCGGCTGGTGGCGGTCGTTGTTCCCATCCGAGCAGAACCTGACCCTGCGCGCTGCAGCACCTGAAACTCAGGTGCTGGAGAATGGCGTTTACATGATCGAAGGCAACCTGTTTGAAACCGGCGCGCAGGCGGCGATCTCGAAATGGGGCATCAGTTCTCGTGCGATCGATGATTTTGTACCGGGCGATACCGCGGAACTGCGTAAGGGCGGTACTATTACGGTGGATGCCGACGGCAAGTACCGGATGGAAAACACCGAAGAGTTCACCGGCAGTCGCGGCGTGCGCGTCTTTGTGACGGCGGAACTGCCTCCCGAGTTCACCCTGGCCAATTACCACAAGGTCCTGCTTGCTGAAGACAGCACTGACAGTATGGGGCGGGCGTTTTTCAACACGCTGACGGTCACGATACCTGCGACGATCATTCCGATCCTAGTGGCCGCCTTTGCCGCCTATGCCTTGGCTTGGATGGATTTCCCCGGTCGGGCGCTGTTGATCGCTGCGGTTGTTGGCCTGTTGGTGGTGCCGCTGCAACTGGCACTGATCCCCTTGCTGAAATTTCACCTGAGTATCGGGATAGGCAAAGGTTATCTGGGAGTCTGGATGGCCCATACCGGGTTCGGGATGCCATTGGCCATCTACCTGTTGCGCAACTACATGGCTGGGCTGCCGCGCGATCTGATCGAAAACGCACGCGTTGATGGCGCGACCGAGTTCCAGATCTTTACCAAACTGATCCTGCCGCTCAGCTTTCCGGCGCTGGCGTCATTTGCGATCTTCCAGTTTCTCTGGACATGGAACGATCTGCTGGTCGCCAAGGTGTTCCTGATCGACGCCTCCGGCCAGACCACGGTGATGACAAACCGGATTGTCGAGCTGTTGGGCACGCGCGGTGGGAACTGGGAAATCCTTGCCACGGCGGCCTTCGTCTCGATCGCTGTGCCGCTGGCTGTCTTTTTCGCAATGCAAAAATACCTGGTCCGAGGCCTGCTGGCCGGGTCCGTCAAATAGAGGCGTCTGATGAACGTGCAGAACACAACAGAACTTTCCAATGCAACCAAGGTGGCCGCTGACTGGTGGCGTGGTGGCGTCATCTATCAGATCTATCCGCGCAGCTTTCAGGACAGCAATGGTGACGGGATCGGAGACCTGAAAGGCATCACCCAGCGATTGGGGTACATTGCCTCTCTGGGCGTTGATGCGATCTGGATTTCGCCCTTCTTCAAATCTCCGATGAAGGATTTCGGATATGACGTCAGCGACTATCGCGATGTTGATCCGATGTTCGGCACGATGGAGGATTTTCGGGACCTGCTGGATCACGCCCATGCCCAGGGGTTGAAGGTGATGATCGATCTGGTTCTGTCGCACACGTCAGATCAGCACCCCTGGTTCAGCGAAAGCCGCGCCAGCCGTGAAAACGCCAAATCCGATTGGTATGTCTGGGCCGATCCAAAACCGGACGGTACGCCGCCGAACAACTGGTTGTCGATTTTCGGGGGCTCGGCTTGGCAGTGGGACGCTCGGCGGTTGCAGTATTACCTGCATAATTTCCTGACCTCACAGCCGGATCTGAATTTTCACTGCGCGGATGTGCAGGACGCCTTGCTGGATGTCGCCAGTTTCTGGCTTGATCTGGGTGTCGATGGGTTTCGTCTGGATACAATCAACTTCTATTTCCACGACAAAAAGTTGCGAGATAATCCTGCCCTGCCCGTGGAGCAGCGCAATGCCTCAATCGCGCCGATGGTAAACCCGTATAACCATCAGGACCACCTGTTCTCCAAAAGCCAGCCCGAGAACATTGCCTTTCTGGAACGCCTGCGGGCCCTGACCGATCAATATGATGGTCGCGCCTGTCTGGGCGAGGTGGGCGACGCACAGCGTGGGCTTGAGATTATGGGCGAATACACCAGCGGTAATAAGCGCATGCACATGTGCTATGCGTTCGAGTTCCTTGAAAAGCGCGCTTTGACTGCCAGCTATGCACAGCAGGTATTTGATCAGCTCGAGGACAAAGCAGGTGATGCCTGGCCTTGCTGGGCATTTTCGAACCATGACGTGGAACGTCACGCGTCGCGCTGGCGTCTGGACGATGCAGCCGCCAGACAGCATGCAGTTTTGATGATGTGCATGCGCGGCTCGGCCTGCTTGTATCAAGGCGAAGAGTTGGGCCTGCCCGAGGCGGACGTGGCCTTTGACGATCTGCAAGACCCGTATGGCGTCGAATTCTGGCCCGAGTTCAAGGGCCGCGACGGATGCCGGACGCCGATGGTTTGGGCTGCGCAGGATGAACAATCGGGCTTTAGCACCGGCAAGCCTTGGTTGCCTGTCAGTGACCCTCAGGCCGAGCGTGCCGTGGACCGATCAGAGGCTGAGCCCAAGTCCATGCTTCACCACTATCGTCGTGCGATTGCATTCCGCCATGCCCATCCGGCTTTGATGTTGGGGGCGCAAAAGAACATGACGCAGATCGGGACCGTTTTGACCTTCACGCGTGAAGATCATGCAGAAGAGGTGTTCTGCGCATTTAACCTCGGTACCGAACGTTCCGAAGTAATTTTGCCAGACGGGAACTGGCGCGTGATCGGGGAAGAGTTGGGCGGCGTCGCAGGAACGGGGACAGTGTCTCTGGGTGCTGCACAATTCTGCCTGCTGTTGAGGGAGAAGGAATAAACCATGTCAGAGCTAAACCTCACAGATGTCGCCAAAACCTATGGCAATGTGGATGTTCTGAAGAACATCAATCTTGAGATTGAGCGGGGCGAGTTGATCGTTTTTGTCGGGCCTTCGGGCTGTGGCAAATCCACCTTGCTGCGCATGGTCGCCGGGTTGGAAAAGATCTCGGGCGGAACGCTCGAGATTGAAGGGCAGGTGATGAACGATGTGCCGCCAGCACAGCGAGGCATCGCGATGGTGTTCCAAAGCTATGCGCTGTACCCACATATGACCGTTCGCGAAAACATGGCCTTTGCGCTGAAGATAGCCAAAATGCCGGTGGCTGAAGTCGGCGCCGCGGTCGATCGGGCGGCCCGCATCCTACAGCTTGAACCTTATCTGGACCGGTTGCCCAAAGCGCTATCCGGCGGTCAGCGTCAGCGTGTCGCAATCGGGCGCGCCATTGTGCGTGACCCCAAGGTTTACCTGTTCGACGAACCGCTTTCGAACCTGGACGCGGCGCTGCGTGTCGCCACCCGGATCGAAATCGCCCGCCTGAAAGAGGCGATGCCGGACAGCACGATGATCTATGTCACCCATGATCAGGTCGAAGCGATGACATTGGCCAGTCGGATCGTCGTGCTGGCCAACAAAGGGATCGCTCAGGTTGGCACGCCGCTGGAGCTGTATGAGACGCCCGACAATGAGTTTGTCGCGCAATTCATCGGTTCACCAGCAATGAACCTGCTGCCCGGAGTGATCACTCAAACTGGTGCGCAGACTGTCGTAAAACTGGACGGTGGCGGAAAGGCCGTTTCGGCGATTGCAACCGAGGCCGATGACGAAGGCAAGCAGGTGAAGGTTGGCGTGCGCCCCGAAGATTTTGTGTCTGTTGACGGCGATCCAATTCTCGAAGGAGTCGTGGACTTTACCGAAGCCCTGGGTGAGGTGACGTTGTTATATTTCGCGGTCGAGGATGGGACGGATGCCCTTATTGCCAAGCTTCCGGGCGTTCAGAAGAATATGCGGGGCAAGACCGTGATGGTCTCTGCGAATCCTGACAAGGTTCATTTGTTCCATCAGGGTGTTTCCATGCGGAAATAACCCTTTCCAACACGGTTCTTGACAAGACCCCTGATGCTGTTTCAACTTGATTGAAACGTTTCATTTTGTGGTAGAACCGTGGAAATGCGAGTTTCAGCGCAGTTATACACAGTCCGGCAGGTTGGGGATTTGGCGGCCCAGCTTGACTTGGTGCGTGCCTGCGGGTTCACCGATATTGAAACGGTCGGGTTCCACGATCTTACCCCCAAGCAGGTTACCAATGTGGTTAGACAGGCTGGTTTCACTGTTCGATCGGCCCATTTTGACTGGGAAGAATTTGAAACACGGTTTGATGACATTCTTAGAATGCTTGAAGCTTTGGAATGCCCTGTGGCGGTCATGCCTTGGCTGTCGCCCAAGGCTCGGCCCGGCACCGCCGAGGGGTGGAAGGCAGTGTCGGGCCGGTTGGCGAAATGGGCTGATGCCCTGTCTGCCGACGGTGTGCGCCTTGCCTATCATAACCACGATTTTGACCTTGTCGATCTTGGGCAGGGTTCGCCATTGGATATGGTCCTGTCGCATGAGGCCATTGGATGGCAGCCGGATATCGGTTGGCTATATTCGGCGCTTTCTGACCCCGCTGCACTGCTGAGCCATTATTCCGACCGGATCGTTTCCGTCCATGCTAAAGACGTCGATCCATTGGCCGGACAAGGCGACGAGTGCTGGCGAAATCTGGGGCAGGGGGTTGTGGACTGGCCTCTGGTCCTGCGTGTTCTGGCTGACAGTCCCTGCGCTGACCTTTTTGTGGAACATGATGAAACTGCCGATCACGCGCAAACATTGCAGACGGGACATGACCTGTTGATGCGAATGCGCAGCGTTGAGGTGACATAGTGGCGCGCGCGACGATCAAGTCGATTGCAAAGCAGACGGGGTTTTCTGTCGGAACCGTCTCGAACGCGCTGCGTGGTGCCGAAACCGTCAAGAAAGAAACGCGGCAGCAGATTCAGTCTGCCGCCGAACAGCTTGGATACCGGGTCAATCTGGACGGGCTGAAGCTGCGGACAAAAAAGTCCTATCGCATCGGCGTTCTGGTCAGCGTGTCGCCTGATTCAGATGAAGAATGGGAAGGTGTCGAATTCACTCGCATTGTCGCGGGTATTTCGCGGGCTTTGAAAGGGTCGCGTTATGAACTTGGCGTTCACAGCGTGGCGGGCCTGCAGGGAACGATGGCGACGCTGAAGGAAATCGTTCAGAACGGATTGGCAGACGGGGTGATATTCTCGGGTACGCGCCACGCCGATCCGCGCATTGCCTATCTGCAACAGAATGGTTTCCCCTTTGTCACCATGGGTATGAGCGACAGCGGCAGATCACATGCCTATGTCGATATCGACAGTCAGGCAGCAGGTCACGATGCAACGCAACGACTGCTAGCCTTGGGGCATCGCCGGATTGCCCTGGTGAACCCGCCGGATGACCTGGTTTATGCGACGCAACGTCGAACGGGCTATGCCCAGGCGTTCAGAGCGTCCGGTCTGGCCGTTGACCCGGCCCTGATCTTCAGCGGGCCTACGACCGCGCGAACGGGGTATAATGCCTTTGAAGCTTTGATGCGGCTATCCGATAGGCCAACCGCGATCATCTGCGCGAACGAAGCCATGACCCTGGGTGTGCTTTCTGCTGCCCATGCGGCGGGTGTTGAGGTCGGTCGCGAACTGACCGTGATCTCGACCGATGATCTGCAACTTAGCCGTTATTTTGTCCCTCCGCCCAGCACCTATTACGTCCCTATTGAGGAAACCAGTCGATTGCTGGGTGAGTATATGCTCAAGGCTTTGGACGGGGTTGACCCGTCCGAAACACAAAAAAAGATCAGGGCCATTTTGATCGAGCGGCAACCTGACACAGTCGCGCCAGAAGCGGCGCTAAACACCTGAACCAACAAAGGAGTAACCGGAGATGTTAAGAAACCTATTTGCCGCCGCCGCCCTGACCGCGCTTGCCGCGCCTGCTGTGTTTGCAGCGGATCTTGAAGGGCGCGTACTTAAGATCGGAACAGATGCCACCTATCCGCCCATGGAGACGGTCGATGAGTCCACGGGTCAGATTGTGGGATTTGATGTCGATGTCATGAATGCGATCTGTGAAAAGGTGAACTGCGTCCCGAATTTCGTAAATACAGCCTGGGATGGGATCTTTGCCGCGCTTCAGCAAGGGGAGTTCGACCTCGTGATCTCGGGTGTCTCAATCACTCCGGAACGCGAAGAGAACATGGATTTTTCCGAGCCTTATATCATTGTTAGCCAGGCCATCCTGCTGCAGGTCGATAATGCCGACATGACGTTGGATGACTTCAAAGCAGGCGGTCAGAAACTGGCCGCGCAGACCGGCACCACCAATGCCCAGCTGGCCGAAGAACTGGTGGGACGCGAGAATGTCAGCCTGTATGACAATTTCTCTGCTGCGATCCTGGCGCTTCAGAATGCTGACGTACAGGGGGTAATCATTGATGGAACCTCGGCATCGGCATATGAACAGGAATTTGCCGGGGAATTGGCTGTAGGCATCACAGGCCTTCAGTCTGATCCACTGGGTATTGTGTTTCAGGAAGGCGACGCAACCGTTGACGCCATAAACGAAGGGCTGGCCGCCATTCAGGCTGACGGTACGATGGACGCATTGGTTGCCAAATACTGGGGCACTGATTGAGCCGTTGAAACCCTTTCTGACCCGGCGGGAAAACCTGCCGGGTCACGCATAACCCGAGGGACGCCATGATCCGCCTAAGCTCGATCCGGCCGAGTAATCTTGTTTTGCTCGCCGCTGCCCCGTTCATCATCTACCTGTTTGCCTCATCCTCGAAATATCTGAGGTCATTGGTTGCCATTTTGGGGATTGGTGAAAATGCGGGGCCCATTTTTGTTGGGTTTCTTCTGATACTGGCTGTGGCCATATTGGCCTATCTCTCGGCGCGCCACATCCGGTTTCAAACGATAGCGCCGAACTGGTTGAGGGTTGCGGCGGTTTTGGCAATCCCGGCCTCGGTCGGGTTGGCGATCCTTGGACTTGTCCAGCCTCAGGTGCTGATGCCCTTTGCGGAATCCGTCTTCTTTAATGCGCTCAGCGAAAACACGTCTGAGTTCATTGACCGATCTTCGCAACCTTGGGTCTTGTTCCCCGAGATCGTCGCAAAGGTGCAAATGAGATTACAGGCCCTGCTGGTAGGGTTTGCGATGGTGGTTGCGGTGATCCCTCTTACGGCCCGTTTCCCACAATCCATGAAAGTCTATGTTCAGATTGGACTCGAACTGCTGACCGGGCTGGTTTTGTTTTACCTGATGTTTCTGGCGCATTGGCAATTTGCGACCGGGGTCGCGATAACGTTCCGTGCAGCGATCTTTGCCTATATCTTTGCGGCCATTATGGGTCTGGTCTGGGTCGGTTTGCAGTCCTTCAAGCCCAAAGCTCGGACAACCGTTGTCTATGGGTCCATCAGCCTGACACTATTGGCCGTGTCGGCGTTCTTTTTTATGCAACCAAAGGTGAGCTTTGTTCTGGTTGGCAGTACTGAAGCAAGAATTGCCATTGTTCGGGGTACGCCGCAGGCCCAGGCGGATTTGATCCGCTTCGGAGAGTTCGACGGAGGTGAAGGCCAACAGTATCGCATTCGCAGCGCCCCCGATGCCGTCTCTGCACTGGATCAGATCACAACCGTCGACAGCGTATCTGGTGCTTTTGTTCCGGCTGGCATTCATACGCAGGGCTATCCGGTGATCTGGCAATCCAGTTTTCTGCCAGACAAGTTTCGTAACCTGGCGCTGACTTTTGCGGTTTTTGGGTTTTTGCTTCTGACACTGACGGTCGGAGGCGCACAGCACAAGCTGCATCCGCTGGCTGTAGGGGCCGAGTTTTTTGTCGATACCATTCGCGGCATTCCAATGCTGGTCATCATCCTTTATATCGGCTTGCCGCTTGCCGGTGCGGTCAAGGATGCGACAGGTGGCGGCATCGACATGACCAACATGACTCGCGGCATCATCGCCATTTCCATAGGGTATTCGGCCTATATGGCCGAGATTTTCCGATCAGGGATTGAGGCCATCCCACGAGGTCAGATCGAAGCAGGCGGCTCGCTTGGGCTGTCCCGCTGGCAAACTGCCCGGCTGATCATCCTGCCGCAGGCGTTGCGCATCGTGACGCCGCCTTTGGGCAATGAGTTTATCGCGATGATCAAAGATACCTCATTGCTGTCTATCCTGTCGGTTCGCGACATGACCCAACGCATGCGCGAGTTTCAGGCCTCAAGTTTTCTGCCCTTCGCGCCATTCAACACAGCGGCGATCCTCTATGTCGTGGTGACGCTTGGTTGCGCTAGTTTCCTCAAATGGATCGAACGCCGCAGCGCACGGGTAAACCGATGAGCAGGCTTGAGCTGGGCGTTTGCTATTACCCCGAGCAATGGGACAAATCGCTGTGGCGCGACGATGCTAAGCGCATGGTCGATATGGGATTGGATTGGGTTCGGATTGCTGAGTTTACCTGGGGCCTGATCGAGCCGGAAAGAGGCCGGTTCGAATGGGGCTGGCTGGACGAGGTGATTGGAATTCTGGGCGATGCCGGTTTGCGCGTGATGATGTCGACGCCTACGGCTGCACCTCCGAAATGGCTAGTGGATGACTGCCCTGAGATCCTGCCAGTGGGGCCGGATGGCCGGGTGCGTGGGTTCGGGTCGCGCCGACACTATTGTTTTTCCAGCGATATCTACCTGACCGAGGCCCGTCGGATCACCACGGAATATGCCTGTCGATATGGCGAAAATCCATTTGTTTGTGCCTGGCAGATCGACAATGAATATAACGATCACGATACGGTTCTGAGCTATTCCAATGCCGCTCGCACCGGTTTTCGCAGATGGTTGCAAGACCGCTATGGCACGATTGAGGCGCTTAACCGAACATGGGGGACAGTGTTTTGGGGGTCGCTCTATTCCGATTTTGATCAGATCGAACTGCCCATAAGTTTGGTGGCCAGCCCGAACCCGACCCATGCTCTGGATTTTGCCCGCTATTCTTCGGACCGGGTGCGGGATTTCAATCGCGCTCAGGCGGATATTCTGCGCAGGTTTGCGCCGGGCCGCGATATTACCCATAATTTCATGGCAGGCAGCTTTGAGTTCGACCATCACGCTGTTGCGGCGGATCTGGATGTGGTCGGTTTTGACAGCTATCCGCTGGGCAACCTGTTGGGATCGTCACTGTCTGATGAAGACAAACGTCGATACCTGCGAACAGGCGCGCCGGATTATCAGGGGTTTCACTGCGATTTGTATCGCAGCCAGGGCAGGGGCCGAATGTGGGTTCTGGAACAACAGCCCGGCCCGGTGGACTGGGCCGAAAAGAACCCCTCACCAGCGGATGGGATGGTCAGGCTTTGGACGTGGGCCGCTTTTGCCCACGGTGCACAGGCAGTGATGTTCTTCCGATGGCGTCAGGCGAAGTTCGCGCAGGAACAATTCCACACGGCGCTTCTGCGGTCGGATGGCAGCCCGGATCAGGCCGCGCTGGAACTGGCGCAGGTTGCACAAGAGCGTGCTGCCCTGCCGGAAGTCACCCGGCAGAAGGCAGCTGTGGCAATTCTGTTGGATTACGAATCCATTTGGGCTGCAGATATCCTGCCGCAAGATGACGCATTCCCGAATGCCGGGATTTTCCGGGTTTGGTATGCTGGCCTGCGTGCATTGGGGGTCGATCTGGATTTCGTTGGTCCCGATGATGATCTGACAGGGTATTCATTGATCGTATTGCCGCAAAACATGATCATCTCGCCCGATCTGGCAAAGAGATTGCACCACAGCCAGGCCAAATTGCTGATCGGTGCCCGTGCGGGCAGCAAGACTGTGGACATGTGGACCCCTGAAAATCTCGCTCCCGGTGAGTTGGCCGATCTTGCAGGGATAAAAGTCGTACGCGTCGAATCCCTGCCGGATCTGGCGGGTGAATCCGTAAGCCTCGAGAGCACCGGAACCTTTGATTTTAAGGGCTGGCGGGAAGTCATCGAGACCGAAAATCAGGTAATCGCGCATTTCGTAAGTGCTTACAAGGCTGGCAGTCCGGCGATTGTGCAATCGGACCGGGCTATGTATCTGGCGATGATCCCAAACGGACCGTTGCTACGGTCGATCCTTATTAAAGCGCTGACATGGGCGGGCCTTCCGATACGGGAATGTGACCCGGACCTTCGTGTTACACAGCGGGGTGACCTCGGCTTTGCGTTCAACTTCGGGGCTGCCGCACAGGTTCTGCCGGATGACGAAAATCGGCAATATATTGTTGGTACTTCAGAAATCCCATCCTATGGTGTCTCAGTCTGGAAGTGGAAGTAAACCAGAGCTTGCGGACATGATTGCAAACTGGACCTATGAATTCTGCAAACTGTCCCTTTTGGACTGACAGCTTTGCAGCAACCCTCTAGCCTGTGATTGCATAACAATAGGACTGAAAGTCCAACTATGGGAGAATCGAATATGGCCGAACGGAAAAACCTTTCCAGACGTACTATCTTGAAGAGCGCAGGGGCGGCAGCACTTGCTGCACCGCTGTACAGCAAAAGCGCGCTGGCGTCCTCGGGTGAGATCAACATTCTGATGTGGTCCGATTACCTGCCGCCAGCATTCTTGCAGGAATTCGAGACACTGACCGGAATCAAGGTGAACTATACCGGTATCGGGTCGAACGAAGAAATCATCAACAAGATGAAGGCCACCAAGGGGCAGGGTTTCGACATCGTGTCGCCGACCAATAACCGGTCTTTGCAGTGGGAACCGCTTGAGCTGTTGCAGCCATTCGACATGAACAAGGTTCCGATTGATCTGGTGAACCCGGCGATGGCAGCGATTGGTACAGATGCCTGGAACTTTGGCGATTCCGGTGTGCATTGGTTGCCACATATCTGGGGCACCGAAGGCATCGCATATCGGACTGACCTGTGGCTGCCTGAAGGTGATGCACCGTCCTATGGCGATGTCTGGTCCGAGGCAAACGCAGGTAAAACCATGGGCCGCGCGCACTCGATGATGCTGGGCGCAGGCCTGTACATGGAGCGCGCAGGCGAGATGGAGCCCGGTTCCGTCTGGGCCGCTTATGGCGACGAAGATACCATGCGCAAAGTTTGGGGTCAGATCGCAGATTGGTGCATCGAACGTAAAAACCGCATCAAGCTGATCTGGAACGACGCGGACACACAGAAGAACGGTCTGTTGAACGAAGGTGTGATTGTTGGCCAGACATGGGATGGCCCGCCGCTGGCACTTAAATCTGCAGGTGAGCCTGTGCATTATCAGGCTCCGGTTGAGGGGGCGATGGCCTGGGTTGATGGTATGGCAATTCCAACAGGTGCTGCCAATATCGACCAGATCTATGCCTTCATCGACTTTGCCTACCAGGCCAAACCGGCCGGTGTTGCGATCGACAGCCACGGGTACAACTCGCCCGTTCTGGGTGCCGACCAATATTCGGGCGACACCTACAAGAAGAACTTCGCCGAAGCCTATCCGGGCGACTCGCTGGCCAACCTCAATCCGTGGCCGGCCGAAGCGCCCTGGTATGCGGAAACCCGGACCGAGTTCGTCAACAAGTTCAAAAGCGCCTGATAGCTTTTCAAAAAAGTGCCCTCCGCCAAACGCGGGGGGCTCCCAACCCGCACGCCACTGCGTGACGGAACCCATTTGGGTGCGCACCACCAAGCGCATCAATCGGAGATACCAAAAATGAGTGCAGGGGTCGGTGTAGATCTTGAAAACCTGTGGATCCGTTTCGGCGATTTTGTCGCGGTGCGGGACGCAAATGTGAACATAAACGGGGGCGATTTCTTTTCGTTCCTGGGACCATCCGGTTGCGGCAAGACAACGATTTTGCGCGCTGTTTCGGGGTTTCTGGACCCCAGCGAGGGTAAGGTTCTGATCGGTGGTAATGACATGCGCGGCATCGGGCCCAACAAGCGCCCGACTGCCCTGATCTTTCAGAACCTCGCGCTGTTCCCCCTGATGAAAGTCTGGGAAAACATCACTTTCTCGATGGAGATCAAAGGCGCCAGCGCGGCCGAGCGCCGCAAGCGGGCCGATGAGCTGTTGGACATGATCGCGCTGCCGGGACAGGGTGACAAGCTGCCCAGCGAACTTTCGGGTGGTCAGCGTCAGCGCGTGGCGATTGCCCGCGCCCTATGTGCCGAACCCGATGTACTGCTGCTGGACGAACCGCTTTCGGCGCTGGACCTGAAGTTGCGCCAGCATATGCGCACCGAGCTGCGCGAGATTCAGAAGCGTGTCGGTATCACCTTCATCTACATCACCCACGACCAGGGCGAAGCGCTGACCATGTCGGACAATATCGCCGTAATGCGTGCAGGAGTGATCGACCAGATTGCCGATGGCAAGACAATTTACAATGACCCCAACACGGCTTTTGCGGCGTCGTTCGTTGGCGAAAACAACGTTTTCCGCGGCAAGATCAAGCAAGTCATGGGAGATGAGGCGCTGATTGCAACCAACCGATCCGGCGATCTGGTTGCACGGATTTCCACTGTAAATCAGGGTAAGCTGAAAGAAGGCGATGACGCGATGATGTTCATTCGCCCCGAGGCGCTGGCGATTGCACCGGACGGTGCAGTGGGCGACCATTTTGTAACCGCCCGCGTGAACCATGAAGAATTCGAAGGTAACGCCTTCAATATTTTCACCGAAGGCGATGGCGGCAAGGAAATTAAGGTATCGCTGCCCAATCTAGGCCAATCTTTCGATGACCATACCGGGCAGACCATCACGTTGGAATATCAGACCCATAATGCGGTTCTGGTTCCAGCGGGTGAGCTGGCCGCGGAATAAGGGGATAAAAATATGCCCCATTTTCTGAAAGAATTCTTCAACCGCAACGGCACCGGCATGGGATTGATGATACTGGGTTTGGTCCTGTTCTGGACCATCGGCCTGATCATCCTGCCGCAGCTGTCGATGCTGGATTTCTCATTCCGGCCAAACCTGCCCCCGCCCGAGATCGGGGGGCCAAAGGATGTCTATACGCTGGAGAACTACAAATACCTGATCTATGGCCCGGAAGGCGGCAGCCAGGACTATAACGCCGTCGATCTGAGGGTGTTTTTCCGCACCCTTCTGGCCGCGGTATGCGTTACGATTTTCAACCTGATCCTGTGCTATCCGATCGCCTATTATCTGGGTCAGTCCAAGGGCAGTCACATCCGCATCTTTGCGATCATGCTGATCATCCCCTACTGGATCAATGAGATCCTGCGCGCCTTTGCCCTGCGGATCATCTTTGGCGAAACCGGTGTACTGAACACGCTGTTCACTGGGCTGGGGGTCTGGGATATGCCGTTTGATTTCATCCGCAATGACATCGCGCTCTATGCCGGGCTGGGCTATGCCTATATCTTGCTGATGATCTTCCCGATGTATAACGTCATAGAAAGTCTGGATAAAAACCAGATCGAGGCGGCGCGAGATTTGGGAGCCCCCTGGTGGCGTATCCATTGGCGCGTGGTCATTCCCTATGCCAAGCCAGGGATCAGTTCGGGCTGTACTATGGTGTTCATGCTGTCCGCGGGTGCGCTGGCCGCGCCGCAAATTCTGGGCGGGCCGTCCTCCCTGTGGTTCACGCAGCTGATCTATCAGCAGTTCAACGACAACAATGACTGGCCGCAGGGTGCCGCCTACGCCATCGTTCTGCTGGTGACCTGTATCTTGTTCGTGCTGGCCGTCATGCGCCTGTTCAAGGTGAATATGGGGGATATCGGGAAATGAATTTGTCCTTCCTCCGTGTAAGCATCTGGGTCTACCTTGTGCTGTTCTTCCTGTACCTTCTGGGTCCGCTGGTGATCATGTCAGTCACGGCCTTCAACTCGTCCGAATTCCCAAGGATGACACCGTGGGAGTGTCTAACCTTCCAGTGGTTTGGCGAATTGTTTCAGGACCAACGTATCCTGAACGGCATCAAGAACTCACTGATCATCGGCGCCGGAACGGTGGTTCTATCGGTGGCGATGGGTCTTGCGGGCGCGCTGATGCTGACGCAGATCTGGCCAAAACTGCGCGCGACCTACTATACGGTCATCATCGCGCCGATCCTGATCCCGGGCGTTGTTCTGGGTATCTCGACACTGGTGTTCTGGGACCGGATCAACCGGATGTTGGGCTTGGGTGCCGACAGTTTCCTGTCAAACGGGATATTCCTGACGGTGATCGGCCAATCCACCTTTATCGCCAGCTATTGCATGCTGGTGCTGGTGGCACGGTTGCAGCGCTATGATATGGCGCTGACCGAGGCCGCGCTGGATCTGGGTGCAACCCATGCTCAGGCGTTCCGCAAGATCATGCTTCCGTTCATGCGTCCGGCGATTGCCAGCGCGGCAGTGCTGGCGTTCTTGGCCTCGTTTGAGAACTACAACACCACCACCTTCACCTTTGGTGAATACCCGACGCTGACCATCGAACTGGCGCAGAAGGTGCGCTATGGCATCACGCCCTCGATCTCGGCGCTGGCCTTCATCATCGTGGCGCTGACGGTGTTCTTTGCCCTGCTGAACGAGGCCAAGCTGAAGCGACAGGAACTGGTGGCTGCTGCACGCAAGAACGCCACGGTCGAGGAACTGGCGGGCAAGATCAAGCTTCCCAGCTTCTTTGCCGGGAACCTTGCTGCGGTTCTGCTGGTTGTCTTTGCGGTTGCCACGATCACTGTGGTCGGAACCGCAACCGCCTACAATCCGGCTCAGTGTGTCGCAGATGTCAAAGAGCAAAAGCGCCTTGAAGCTGATCTGCGTATTCAAGAGCTGCGCAAGCAGCGCGAAGAACAGCGCAAAAAGCGCGAGGCGGAAGCGGCTGAGCAAGAGGGAGAGGGTGCGCAGGAATCGGCCCCGAAACCCTCAAATAACAGCGGTTTCGGCAATGTGTTTGCGCCGAATACTCTGGGTGACGAAGAAGAGGATTCTGGTACTGAAACGCCTTCGGGCAATGGCGGTGCCTTTGATCCCAACAGTTTGCAGGCGAACTAAGCGCCTCGCAGTTTGCGCCCGCCGGGGTTACCCCTCGGCGGGCGTGTCATTTTCCTGAATGAACACATCACAGGCTTCGATCATCCGGCCGTTCCATTCAACCGGCGCCGAATTGTAGTTGATCAGGAATGTATGCCCGGCGGTCTGGCGCCGCCGCAAACCCTGAGGCATCGGATGCAAGGCAATGCCTGTCAGAGCAGCGGCCATGCTGATCACGCGATCCCATAACGTGTTATCCGGGAACCCGGCCAGATACCACATGTGGTTGGTCCCTTTCAGGGCAGGTGTTCCGTCTTGAAATGTCAAAAGGCCCGGGGCCTTTCCTGACAGGCGGTCGACCCAGTGACGGGCTGCGCCGCCACCATCAACTTCCCGGGTCACCTGAGGGGGCAGGGTTTCCACAAGATCGACAGTGCAATCCAGTGCAGTCAGCCCGGGGCGACCAGTTGCGGGTATCTGAAAGTCCTGCGTGATGGCGCCAGAGCGCGGGCCCAGAACAGCCAGATCACAACCATTGGTCAGGCGTTGTTCCAGATCGGGTCCGATGGTCGCCAGACCCGGTGCAAGGATCACCTTATATCCCGCCTTTGGGATGTTATCCGCAGGCAGGAAATCCACTGACAATCCAGCCCGGCGCAGGGCTTGGTAGGTTGAAAAGACCAGTTTGAAATAGTCGAACCCAGCCCCTTGAGGTTGCGTCGCCCAGGCCCAATCCGAGGCATAGTCGAACAGGATCGCGACATCCGCTCTGGCCTGTGTGATTGCTCCCAGCCCGGCCAGATCATCGGCGGTTTGGCGTGCCTCGGCCAAAGCCGGGGCAGAGCGGTTGTCCGGCGTCAGCAGCCCTGCATGCATCTGTTCTTGCGCAAAGGGCGCCTGCCGCCAGCGGAAATAGCTGACCACCTCGGCCCCATGCGCCACGGCCTCAAGCGACCACAGGCGCACCATACCGGGCAGAGGCGCAGGGTTGTAAGGGGCCCAGTTCACCGGGCCGGGTTGCTGTTCCATCACCCACCAACGCCCGCGCCCCACAGCGCGATACAGATCGTGATGAAAGGCCTGCATGTCGGGATCGCCTTGCTGCAGAAAGGCCGACTTATGTGCCTTATCCGCCTCAAGCCGGTCAGATAGAAACCCGATCGGATAGCTGTCCCATGTGGCGATATCCAAATCGGCACCCACTGCGAAGTGGTCGAAATCCAGCACACGCCCCATGTAATTGTGCAGCAAAGGCGCATCGGTCAGGGGCCGCAGCACTTCGACCTGTGCTCTGTTGAAGGCCACCACCTGATCTGAACTGAACCGCCGGAAGGCCAGAACATGGGCCGGGTTGGGTTCTGTTACTGTCAGGTTCGGCAGGTCGATCTGATCAAACCTGTCATATTCCATTGACCAGAACACATTTCCCCACGCTGCATTCAGGGTTCCAATCGTGCTGTATTGACCTTCCAGCCAGTTTTGAAAGGCGTGTAGGGCGGGTTGGCTATAGCTGACAGTGGTGTCGTGGCAGCCATATTCATTGTCGATCTGCCATGCAGCGACATGCGGGTTGCGCCCATAGCGTTCGCCCATGACACGTGCGATCCGAACGCATTCTTCGATATACCCGGTATGGCTAAAGCAATAATGTCTGCGAGAGCCGAACTTGCGCGGCTGACCCTGCGCATCCACGGCAAGCATGTCCGGGTATTTGTCCAGCATCCAGCGTGGCGGCGTCGCTGTTGGCGTGCCCAGCACCACTTTCAACCCGGCAGCACCTAAGGTTTCGATCGCGCGATCCAGCCAGTCGAAGTGCAGATCGTCAGACGTGGGCTCCATCTGGCTCCAGCCGAACTCGCCTATCCGTACCCATGTCAGGCCGGTTTCGACCATACGTGCTGCATCGTCCGCCCACATCACCTCTGGCCAATGTTCGGGGTAATAGCAAACGCCAAGTTTGGGGTTCATAGGATGACTCTGTGTTCTGCCTGACCTTTGCCTGCGTCGGGCGCGGCAAAGGTCATTCCGTTGGTAGGTTGGGTTTCAATCTGTGCCGCATCCAGCCCTTGGCGAGCGGTGGTGCAGAACAGCGTTGTCAGGTCTGGCCCGCCAAAAGCCGGGCACGAGGCATGGGCCGCGTCAAAACCGACTGCCTTCAGGAACCGACCCTCAGGCGAGTAAGCAGCCACGCGGTTGGCGCCCCATTGGGCGATCCAGATATTTCCGCTCGTATCGACCACCGCGCCATCAGGGTTCAGCTGGTCTTTGGTAAGGTCGAGGAACACGGTGCTTTGGCCTTCTGGCCACCCGGTTTCCGGGTCCAAACTCCAGCGCATGACCTGTCTGGTGACCGTGTCGGTGAAATAGGCGCAAGAGCGATCCGGCGCAAAACAGATGGCGTTCGAGATCGTGACATCCGGCACCAGCCGCCGCAGCTCTCCGCGCCAGAACCGATAGATGGACCCTGCGCCGGGTTCGGCGTTCTTGCCCATGGTACCAATCCAGAAACCGCCCCAGGGGTCAGCGCGGCCATCGTTGGAACGGGTGACGGTATTGTCCGCTTCAAGATGGGTAACCAAGGCACGTTCGCCGGTTTTCAGGTCAAACCGCCATAGCCCGGTTTCAGATGCCATCAACAGCGTGTCTTGGTCCACCCAGCCCGCGGCCGAGACATTTTCGGGGAACTGCCAGCTTTGCTGTTGCCCGTCCTTCTGGGTCATCAGGCGGTTGCCTGTGATGTCGAACCAGAACAGCTGTGCGCGCTCCGGGTGCCACAATGGCCCTTCGCCCAGATCGCAGGGACGGTCGTCAAACACGACACTCATTGGGTGGCCTTGTCATAGGCCAAGACGATCTTTCGCGCGCGCTCTGCAATGTCGGCAACGGCCATTCCCGGTTTATACAGGGCTGAGCCGATCCCGAACCCGTCCGCCCCGGCCTTGAGCCAATCGGCAAAGTTTTCAGGGCCCGCCCCACCCACAGCAAAGACAAGCGCGTCCTTGGGCAGGATCGGGCGTATTGCGGCCAGGCCCGAAGGCCCCGCCATCACGCCCGGAAACAGTTTGAGCCCGGTTGCCCCTGCGCTGAGCGCGCCAAAGGCCTCGGTCGGGGTATAGACGCCTGGCCAGCTTTGTATGCCCAGTTTGATCGTCTGCTGTATCACCTCAGCGTCGAAATTTGGCGAGACGATCAGCTTGCCGCCGACCCCGGCCACCGCATCAACCTGTTCGATGGTCAGGACGGTCCCGGCGCCGATCAATGCGCGATCGCCGAAACGTTCCGCCAGAATGCCGATGCTGGTCAACGGATCGGGTGAATTCAGGGGCACCTCGATCCGGTCTATGCCCGCGTCGATCAGGGCCTGCCCGACTTCGGCAGCCTCGGTGGGTTGCAGACCGCGCAGAATTGCAATGATAGGACGGCTCATGCGGTTTGCCTCGTCAGATTTTGGGCCTGCAAAAGACCTGCCAATGTAGATTGCGTGCTGTCGGCTATTTCAACAAATGTACCCTGCTGTTTCAGCGCGATGGCATAGATTTCCGAGAGGCTTTGGTCCCCGATAATGGCAATCTGCTGGCCCAACCAATAGGGACGGGACGCGGCCAGTTCCGCTCCGATCAGGTATCCCGACAGACGCGCACGTGCGACACCGGAGTCCTGACCCTGCAGCAGATCAGTGGCCCGCAGGCCGAAAAGGCGCGCGGCAAGTTGTTCCGGTCGGGACAGGGCATCCGCCACAGCCTCGGCAAAAGCCGCGTCGTCCCAGCCTTCGCTGACCGTATGTTTTAGGACGGATTGATTGCTGAGCAATCCGAAGATTTCGCCTGTCATGAATGTGCGGAAGCTGACGACTTCATCCGCGCTGACCTGTACCCATTTGGTATGCGTTCCGGGCAGGCAAATGATGCCGTCCCAGTTTGGCCGGTGGGCCAGAAAACCGGCGATCTGTGTCTCTTCTCCGCGCATGACATCGGGGGGGCTGGTTTGCTTTAGCCCGGGTACGACAAAGGCGCGGATACGGGGATCTGTTGCCGGAACGCGGACAGGTGCATCGGAAACAGGAACCGAAGGTACAGCGGAATATGGTGCCTCAACCCAGCCCTGACGCGCACCCACCATACCGCAGGCGACCACATCCATGGCGGCATCGCCAAGCCAGCCCTCGATCAGGTCCAGCAATGCTTTTTGAAACCCATCCCGGGGAATTTGGTCCATGCCGCTTGCGGACTGAGCCTGGTCCAGAATGGTGTCACCTTGCATTGCCCATGCCCGCAGATGAGTTGTTCCCCAATCAACAGCGATCCATTCGATTGTCATGTTCTCATCCTGTTACTACAACACCGCCATCAACGGCCATGCATTGCCCGGTCATGGCGCGACTGGCTTCCGACGCAAGAAACAGGGTCGGTGCGATCATATCCTCGGGCGTCAGGTGGTCTTTTAGGCATTGGCGTTCCAGATGTGCGGCCAGATCTTCTGGCGTGGCCCACATGTCCAGCTGTTTCTGTGTCAGAACCCATCCGGGGGCCAGCGCATTAACGCGGATTTTCTGCGGGCCAAGCTCGCGCGCCAACGACCGGGTCATCCCGGTGATCCCGGCATTTGATGTCGTATAGATCGGATAACCGGAATTACCCATCATATAGCTGATCGAGCTGAAATTGATGATTGATCCGCCCTTGTCCTGCATTTGACGTGCGGCTTCTTGGCAGGCAAAGAAATACGCCTTCAGATTCACCTCGATCATCCAGTCCCAGAATTTGGGCGTGGTTTCGTCAAGCGAATGGCGTTTGTCGTTGGCGGCATTGTTGATCAGCACATCAAGGGGGCCATGGGCCTCGGCGGCTTTGGCCATTGTGGCGCGCAGCAGGTCGGTATCTGTCATGTCGCCTTGCAGAAACAGCGGCCCGCGCCCGTGCTTGGCGCGCATCTCATCAACAAAGGCACTGGCGTCGGAGCGCCCGATAAAGGCGACCTGCGCACCCTGCGCCAGAAATCCGTCCGTTAAAGCGGCCCCGACACCAGAACCACCTCCGGTGATAAAGACGGATGCACCGTTCAGGTCGTGGAAAGTGGCGGGTTGGTCCATCAGTGGCTCTCTCTGGTCACAAGGCGGGTGTCTTTGCCGACAAGAAAATCCAGGTCCGCACCCTGATCGGCCTGCAGGACGTGGTCTATGTAAAGCTTGGCATAGCCGCGGGTGTAATGCGGAGCGTCCGGTTGCCATGCGGCGCGTCGGGCGTCCAGTTCAACTTGGTCAACCAGCAACTCGAGCGCGCCCTTGCTAGCGGATACACGGATACGGTCACCGGTCTTGACCAGCGCCAGCGTGCCGCCCGCCTGGGCTTCGGGGCTGACATGCAGGATGACAGTGCCAAATGCCGTGCCGGACATCCGTGCGTCCGAGATACGGATCATGTCGCGCACACCGTCCTTCACCAGCTTGGCCGGGATCGGCATATTGCCAACCTCGGGCATGCCGGGATAACCCTTGGGTCCACAGCCTTTCAGCACCAATATGGTCTCGGGCGTCACCGGCAGGTCATCTCTGTCGATATTGGCCTTCATGTCTTCGATGTTTTCAAAGACATAGGCCTCAGCCTCGGTCTCCAAAAGCGCGTCGGTGGCTGCCGAGGGTTTCACAATGGCCCCATTCGGTGCCAGATTGCCGCGCAGCACACGCAGACCCGCAGCAGGTTTCACCGGGTCGTCAAAGGGGCGGATTACATCACGGTTGAAGCATTCCGCGCCCTCGTAATGGGCTGCGATGTCCTTGTTCAAAACCGTCTTGGTCGGGCGCAGGAACGGTTTGAGCTCGTTCAGAACAACCGGTACACCGCCTGCGTAACAGAAATCCTCCATCAGATATTGGCCCGAGGGCATGCAGTTCACCAGCAGCGGTATGTCCGACCCGATCTCAAAATCCTTGAGCGTCAGGTCGACGCCAACACGGCCTGCCAGGGCCAGCAAATGTACGACGGCGTTGGTTGATCCGCCCACGGCCGCATTGGCCAGAATGGCGTTTTCAAAGGCTTCTTTGGTCAGAATGTCCGAGGGTTTGAGGTCTTCATCCACCATCTCGACGATCCGTTTGCCAGTCAGATGCGCCAGCGCCATTCGGCGAGCATCTACGGCGGGCAGCGCGGCGTTGGTTGGCAGGCTCATGCCCATCGCTTCGACCAGGGATGCCATGGTCGACGCGGTGCCCATGGTCATGCAGACACCGGCGCTGCGCGACATGCCGGATTCAGCATTCATAAAATCCTGCAGGGTCATTTCCCCGGCGCGCACGGCTTCGGAAAACTTCCAAACATCCGTGCCCGAGCCGATATCCTGCCCGCGATACTTGCCGTTCAGCATCGGGCCGGAACTGACAACGATGGCGGGCAGATCGACCGAGGCGGCACCCATAAGTTGCCCCGGCGTAGTTTTGTCACAGCCACCCAGCAGAACCACGCCGTCAATCCCATAGGCGCGGATGGATTCTTCGACATCCATGGCCAGTAGGTTGCGAAACAGCATGGCGGTGGGCTTCATCTGGGTTTCACCCAGCGACATGACCGGGAATTCGACCGGGAAGCCGCCAGCCTCCCACACGCCGCGTTTGACGCCTTCGGCCAGATCGCGCAGGCCGGAATTGCACGGCGTCAGTTCGGACCATGTATTGCAGATGCCGATAATGGGACGCCCGTCAAAGGCATGGTCGGGAAAGCCCTGGTTCTTCATCCAGGACCGGTGGATGAAACCATCCTTGTCCAGCTTGCCATACCAATGCTGCGAGCGGCGTTTTTTTGTCATTATTGTCAGCCCTTTAATATTTGGTCATGCCGCTTTGGCCGGTTTGCACCAGCCTGGCAACCAATCCGCATGCGCGATCAAAAGATCGCTGACCAGATTGCGGATCTGTTGCAGGTCGAGCTCGGCGGCTGTGTGTGGGTCCATCATGGCGGCGTGGTATATGTATTCGGGGTTCTGGTCGGTCAGCGCCCGCACAGTCAGTTCCTGCACGTTGATCTGGGTGCGCATCAGCGCAATCAGCTGCGGTGGGATGTCGGTCACGACCGAGGGTTGCACCCCGTTGCTGTCCACCAGGCACGGCGTTTCCACAGCAGCCCCCAAGGGCAGTTGCGGGATCTGGCCGGTATTGGGCAGGTTGCCATAGGCGGTGTAGGGCATATTGGTCACGATGGCGTTCATCAGATCCGCCGCGAATTCGTGGCTGCGGCACACCTCAACCGCACGCCCGTCGGTCAGGGTCTTGGCCTGTTCTTTCCAGTCCTCGACCTGCTCGACGCAGCGGGTGGGATATTCATCCAGCGGGATCGAGAACTGCTCGATCAGATCGTCGCGCCCGTCCTTGATGAACCAGGGCACATATTCGGCCAGATGTTCCGAGCTTTCGGTGCAGAAATAGCCCAGATGCTCCATCACTTCGTACCGGACCTTGTTGGGGCAGCGTGGCATCAAAAGGGGCGGTTTCGGCAGTTGTCCACCGGCATAGCCCTGTCGGAGCGCAGGATAGAGATCGCGGCCCCGATGCTCGAGCTTGAGGAAGAAAGCCACATGGTTGACGCCTGCGACCTTATAGCGAAACTCGTGCTTGGGCAGGTCCAGATCATGGGCCAGTTCCTCGACCGTATTTTGCACCGAATGGCACAGGCCGACATGTTTCAATGTCGGAAACCGTTCGGCCAAAGCCCACGTGTTGATCGCCATCGGGTTCACATATTGCAACAGCGTCGCGTTGGGGCAGAGCTGCATCATGTCCTGCGCCACGTCCCACAGAACCGGAACGGTGCGTAACCCGCGCATGATTCCGCCCACGCCCAGCGTATCGGCGATGGTTTGACGCAGGCCATATTGCTTGGGGATCTCGAAATCAGTCACTGTACAGGGGTCATACCCGCCGATCTGAAAGGCGGTAATCACGAAATCCGCCCCCTCCAATGCGGCGCGCCGATCGGTATGGGTGGTTATGGTAGCCCCCGTGCCGACCGAGCGCACCATGGCGCGGGCCACGGATTCGCTCTCAGCCAGGCGCTGTGTGTCGATATCCATCAAGGCGAAATGGCTGTCGGCCAGGGCGGGGGTCAAAAGGGCATCGCCCACGATATTGCGCATGAAGATCGTGGAACCGGCCCCGATAAAAGTGATTTTGGTCATCAGGCAAACCTTTAGCTTGATGTTATTTTACGGCACCGAGTGTCAGGCCCGCGATAAAATGTTTCTGCATCAGGAAGAACATGGCAACCGGCGGCAGCGCCGCGACAATGGAACCGGCACTCATCAGCTGATAGGCGGCGCGGAACTGCGCGTTAAAGCTGGTGATCCCTGCGGTTACAGGCTGGCTCTCAGCACCTTGCGTCAGCACTACTGCCCAGAAATAGTCGTTCCAGATGAAGGTAAAGATCAGCACACTGAGCGCCGCAATGGCGGGCTTCATCAGCGGCAGCACCACGTACCAGAAGATACGCCATTCACTGATCCCTTCGACCCGCGCCGCCTCGATCAGTTCAAAGGGCAGGGCGCGGATGAAATTCCGCATGAACAGGGTGCAAAACCCGGTCTGGAACGCGATGTGAAACAAGACCAGCCCGGTCTTGGTGTTGTACAGGCCCAAGTCTAGCGTCAGGTCGCGCACGGGCACCATGAGGATTTGGAAAGGCACGAAATTGCCCGCTACGAACAGGAAGAAGATCCAAAGGTTCGATTTGAATTTGTAGATGCCGAGTGCAAACCCCGTCATGCTGCTGAGCGCGACGCACCCGATGACCGTGGGAACGGTGATCAGGAAGGAATTCATCAGATAGCGCGGCATATCCGAATTGAAAAACACCTGCCCATAGTTGAATGCGCCCTCAAAGCTGGACGGCATCCCCCAGTAGTTGGCATTTGTGAAATCCGCGGCGGGTTTGACCGAGAACAGGGCGACGGCCAGCAACGGCCCGAGCCACAGAAGCAAGGCCAGCGGCAGCAACGCCTGATAGGTGATCTGCGCTGCACGAGGTTGTTTTTCGATTGGCTTGGGAAACATCTCAGTGCCCCCTTTCTTCGCGGTACATTGACCACAGGAAATAACCGATGAAACACAGCATGATCAGGAACAGGATCACCGCGATAGCTGCGCCATATCCCATGCGGAATCCGTATTCGGACAAGGCGACCTCGAACATGTAATAGGCCAGCACGCGCGATGATCCGAACGGACCGCCCTGTGTCATGATTGAGATCAGGTCAAAGCTGCGAAGCGCACCAATGATGGTGACGACAAAGGCAATGAAGGTGGCAGGGCGGAGTTGCGGCAGGATGATATGCCACAACATCCGCCAGCTCTTGGCACCGTCCAGCCGCCCGGCTTCGATCTGTTCGGGGTCCACAGCGTTGAGGCCGGTCAGGTACAGGATCATGCAATAGGCGGTTTGTGGCCAGAGGCCAGCAAAGATGATGCCATAGGTGACGAAACGCTCGTCGCCCAGCACGTTCACCGGGCCCATGCCAAAGAATCCGAGGAATTCGTTCAACAGGCCGAATGTGGGGTCATAGAACCATGTGAACACTAGGCCAACAACTACCTGAGAAATCACGAAGGGGAAGAAAAACAGGGATTTATACAGGCGGATGCCCCAGACCGTCTGGTTCAGGAACAGCGCAATGAACAGACCCGCCGGAATCGCCGCCAGATAGAGCAGCAACCAGATCAGGTTGTTTTTGAGCGAGATGTAAAAGGCGTCCCGATCCGACCATTCCCAGTACAGGTCTTCATAATTGCGAAATCCGACATATTCTGCAGCCCCCAGGCCGTCCCATTCGTAAAGCGACAGGTTGAAGGACTGAAAGACCGGAATGATCACATAGACCATAAAGAACAACAGGCCCGGGGCCAAAAATAACCAGGGCGCGATGCGCTGTTGGTTTCGGTGGAACCAGCTTTCCTGTTCGTGGGTATCGACGGCGGTCATGGGCGTCCCCGGTTCTGGTAGGCGGAGTAAGGCGGGTTGATACCCGCCTTACGCAGGTCATGGCTCAGGATGGGCTTTGCCAATCCTGACCGGTTCAGTTGTCGTAGATGCGCTGACGCGCCCGTTCGAGTTTGGCCAGGATTTTGTCCGCATTGTCTGGCTTGACCATGAATTCCTGGAAGCCTTCCATCGACGCCTTGGCCATTTCTGCCGGTGCGTCGCGGTCCCAGAACTGGGCGACTCCGCCCGGGCTGTTTGACGACAGCATGGTAAAGCCCTGCTGCAGGAACTTGTCGGCATCTACCGAGGACTGAGCATTGACCGGCAACTGGCCGAGATTCGAGCCATTGTTGATCTCGGTCTGTTCATCCGCAGACACAACGAAGCGCAGGAATTCACGGGCGGCTTCTTTGTTTGCCGCGTTTGACGGGATGTGGAACGTGTCGGTCGGTGCATCTTCGGCCAGTTCGACATCGGGGTTGATGGCAACAAACTGGTAGAAGTCCAGCTGGTCATCACTCAGGCCCGCCTCACGCAGTGGCGCCACGGCGAAGTTGCCCATCAGATAAGCCGCCGCATCACCGTTGACCATGAAGGGCAGAGCTTCTTGCCAGCTATAGGTCTGGTGGTTGTCGATGAAGGCACCCATATCGATCAGCTGTTTCCAGTTGGCGAAGGTCTGCTTGACCCGGTCATCCTCCCAGCTGATTTCACCATTGGCCAGCTGGTTGTGGAAGTCATAGCCGTTGGTGCGCATGTTCAGGTAGTCGAACCAGCCACCGGCAGTCCACAGGAACTTGGTGCCGATCGTATAGCAGGCGCGACCGGAATCGACGATCTTCTGGCAATTCGCCAGCTCTTCTTCCCAGGTTGCGGGCTCGGTCAGGCCCAGCTCGTCAAAGATGTCTTTGCGATAATAAACGCCCCACTGATAGTAGGTGTAGGGCACGCCCCATTGTTTGCCGTCGATCGTCATCGCACCTTTGGTTGAGGCAAGATTGTCCGCAATCGCAGGTTCCGCCCACAGGTCCGAGACGTCTTCGAACAGGCCAGCCTCGACATAGGGTTTCATCCGATTCGCCGCGTACCACGTGGCGACATCCGGCGTATCCGCAGTCAAGAAGTTGCGGATCTGGGTTTTGTAGGCCTCGCGGTCGATCACCGTTGTCTCGATGGCCAAATCCGGATGCTGTTGCTGAAATCTGTCGATCATTGCTTCCATCGTGGCCCGGGGTGCCGGGTTCGATGTGTCCAGGAATATCCGCAATTCGCCGGTAAGCTCGGCAGAGGCGGGAACAGCAAGTGCAACGCTCATGGCCAGCGCGGCCGTGGTGCGCTTGTAGATGGAATGCATGGTTTCCTCCCTTAGCTTCCATTTTGGTTCCATATATTGGAACTTAGTTTTATATGTTGAAAACTACACATCGACTCGGTTAGTCTTGTCAAGACCCTCGTGGCTGCGGCCGCAGGTTAATCGGAGGAGACAGAGCGCCCGTGGCAGGTGATGGAACGATAGGGAAAGCATGTGACGTGCTGGATCAGGTGGCCGCGTTTCAGCGGCCAATTCGCTTTGCGGAACTGCTGGAAAGCAGCCGCTTTCCCAAAGCAACGCTGTATCGGTTTCTGCAATCCCTTACCAATCAGGGGATGTTGTCCTATGACCCGGATAGGCAGACCTATGCGCCGGGTTTGAGGCTGGTTCGGCTGGCCCATGCGGCGTGGACGCAAAGCTCACTGGCGCCGATCGCAAGGCCGTTTCTTGATACGCTCAGCGGTGAAACGGGCGAGACTGTGCATCTGGCGCAGCTTGATTCTGGTCAGGTTCTGTATGTCGATAAGCGCAATGCTGCCCAGCCGGTTGAGATGTATTCACAGGCGGGCAAGGTCGGACCGGCCTATTGTACAGGTGTGGGCAAGGCGATGATGGCCTTTCTGGACGAGGCTGAGCTGAACAAGGTGATCTCACAGCAAAGCTTTCACCGGTTTACGGATAAGACCTTGGCCTCGGAAGCTGCGCTGCGGTCCGATCTAGAGCTGATCCACAGCCGGGGCTACGCCCTGGACGATGAAGAACACGAGACGGGGATCATTTGTGTTGCCTGCCCGATCCGAACGCCGGGCGGGCGGATGCTGGGTGCAATATCGGTGACCGGCTCGACCGAGCGGATGAATTTCGACCAGCTCGAGGCTTGGATTCCCCGCGTGCGCCGGGTGGCCGAACAAATCGCGGCCGAAGCTCAGGCCTGGCGGTTCCCTGAAACACGCCCCGATGGCCAGAAGGACAGGATACAAGCGACATGACCGGAGTAACTCTGAACCAAACGATCAAACGTTACGGCCAGACGCAGGTGATACACGGTATCGACCTCGAAATTGAGGATGGTGAATTCTGTGTCTTTGTCGGCCCATCGGGATGTGGAAAATCCACTTTGTTGCGGATGATCGCAGGGCTTGAGGAAACGACCGAAGGCCAAATTCATATCGGCGCGCGCGAGGTGACACATCAGGACCCTGCGAAACGGGGCGTGGCGATGGTGTTCCAGACCTATGCCCTGTACCCGCATATGACTGTGGCCGAGAATATGGGGTTTGGCCTGCGGATGAACGGCGTGGCCAAAGCCGAGATCGACAGGAAGGTTCAGGAAGCCTCGGGTATCCTGAAGCTGGACCAGTACCTGAAGCGCAAACCCAAGGCCCTGTCGGGTGGTCAGCGCCAACGCGTTGCCATCGGGCGTGCGATTGTGCGCGGCCCCGAGGTGTTTCTGTTCGATGAACCTCTGTCCAACCTGGACGCCGAATTGCGCGTTGAGATGCGTGTGGAAATTGCCCGGCTTCACAATGAAATTGGCGCGACCATGATCTATGTGACTCACGATCAGGTCGAGGCGATGACCATGGCCGATAAGATCGTGGTGCTGCGCGATGGTCGGATCGAACAGGTTGGTGCGCCGATGGATCTGTATCGGGATCCAAATAACAAGTTTGTAGCAGGGTTCATTGGCTCGCCTGCCATGAATTTTCTGGATTGCGACATCGTTGATGGTCAGGTGACTCATCCGGCGATCACTCAGCCTCTGCCTGTCCCAGCATCGGTTCCTTTGGGTCTGTCTCGGGTCACGCTGGGTATCCGCCCGGAACATATTCAGGTTGATCGGTCGGGCGATACCTGCACCGTTGATCTGACCGAGGCGCTTGGCGGCGTCAGCTATTCCTATTTGCTGACATCGAATGGCGACAAGCTTATCGTTGAAGAGCGCGAAGACGAGCGCAGTAAGCAGGGTACACGCATCGGTATTTCGATCCGCCCGGAACGCACCATGCTGTTTGATCCTGAAACCGGTCTGCGGTTGAGATAATCGCCGTTTAGACAGTCAAAAACACCCGCGTCAGACGAAAGGTCCAACGCGGGTTTTTTGCGTCGAATTATATATGGATTTTGTATCCAATATCCGTTATCGCGTGCAAACGGGCGCATGACGCCTATCTGGACTCCTGTAACTAGAGGATAGCACCGTATGTCGACCAATGTATTTAGCGGTACGATGCCCGCGCTCATGACCCCTTGCTCGGCGGATCGGCAGCCGGATTTCGACGCACTTGTTCGCAAGGGCAAGCAAATGATCGACGCAGGCATGTCTGCGGTCGTCTATTGCGGATCCATGGGCGACTGGCCGCTTTTGACGGATGCACAGCGCATGGAAGGGGTGGAACGTCTGGTGGATGCCGGGTTGCCGGTTGTGGTCGGAACCGGGGCAATCAACACCAAATCCGCCGAGGCCCACGCAGCACATGCGCAAAAGGTCGGCGCTGTCGGGTTGATGGTCATTCCCCGGGTTCTGTCCCGAGGGAGCTCATCAACTGCGCAAAAGAACCATTTCAAGGCAATCCTGTCTGCTGCGCCGGACGTGCCGGCAATTATCTACAACAGCCCATACTATGGTTTCGCAACAAAGGCTGATCTGTTCTTTGCCCTGCGTGCCGAACACCCTAACCTCATTGGGTTCAAGGAATTCGGAGGCAAGGACGATCTGCGCTATGCAGCGGAAAACATCACCAGTCAGGATGATGATGTGACGTTGATGGTGGGTGTGGACACCGAGGTTTACCACGGTTTCGTCAACTGTGGGGCAACCGGGTCGATCACCGGGATCGGAACGGCCCTCCCACGTGAGGCGTTGCTGTTGGCTGCGCTTTCTCAAAAGGCCGCGCGGGGCGATGCCGAAGCCCGATCACGGGCGCAAGAACTGACCGAGGCCATTCAGGTGCTGTCCAGTTTTGATGAGGGCCCGGATCTTGTGCTGTATTACAAGCATCTTCTGGTGTTGAACGGGGAAGAGGAATACCGCCTGCATTTCAATGAAACTGACGCCCTGACAGATGCACAGCGGAATTATTGCGAACAGCAATACGCGTTGTTTGGGGCTTGGTTCGCCGATTGGTTGAAACAAGGTGGGGTGATCGCAGAATGCATGTGATCGACAGCCACACCGGAGGAGAACCGACCCGGGTCATCCTCGATGGTGCACCAGATCTGGGCTCTGGCCCTCTGGCTGAACGCGCCCGGCGGCTGGACACCGAATACAGGGATTTCTATCGTTCGGTCATGCTTGAACCGCGCGGACAACCGGCCATGGTCGCGGCCTTGTTGGTGGAACCGGTTGATCCAACCTGTGTCACCGGCGTGATCTATTTTGATGTCGATGCTGTTTTGGGAATGTGCGGCCACGGAACCATTGGCCTGACCGTGACGCTGGCGCATCTTGGTCGGATCGATGTTGGAATACATCGGATCGAAACGCCAGCCGGAGTTGTCACGGTCGAACTGCACGATGCCAATACTGTCACGGTCACGAATATCGAAAGCCGCCGTGTTCACAGCGACATTTCACTTCATGTGCCCGGTTTCGGTGAGGTTGCAGGGGATGTGGCCTATGGTGGAAACTGGTTCTTTATCGTCGATCCAAGCCCGCTTTCCGTTATTCCGGCCAATATTCGGGAACTGACCGATAGGGCCGTTGCTATCCGCAAAGCCTCGATCGCGCAGGGGGTTGGGGGCGAGCAGGGTGAACCGATTGATCATGTAATCTTTCAGGACGCATCGCCCGAGCAAGCGATTCACAGCCGCAACTTTGTTCTGTGCCCGGATGACAATTACGACCGGTCGCCCTGTGGCACCGGCAGCTCTGCTCGGCTGGCCTGTCTGGCCGCTGAGGGTCTATTGGCCCCGGGGCAGGAAATCGTCCAGCAAAGTGTGATCGGCAGCACCTATCGCTTGTCCTATCAGGCTGGGTCCAATGGCGGTGTTATCCCCTCGATCACCGGGCAGGCCTATGTCATGGCGGAGTCGCGGTTGATTTTTGAAGCGGCTGATCCATTCCGTTCGGGGATTGAGGTATGACCCAGCAGATCGTCGTCATCGGAGCTGGTGTGATTGGCATGACCATTGCGCTGGAACTACAGCGCCGGGGTCATGCCGTGTTGGTCCTGGACAAGGAAGGCGTCGCCGCGCAGACCTCGGCCGGAAATGCCGGGGCCTTTGCTTTTTCCGAGGTTGAGCCTCTGGCAACGCCCGGCATCATGAAAAAGGCACCGAAGTGGCTGCTGGACCCGTTGGGGCCGTTGTCGATCCCGCCTGCATATGCATTGCAGATTGCGCCCTGGATGTACCGTTTCTGGCGCGCGAGCCAGCCCGGTCGCTATGCCGAGCTGTTGGCCGCTCAGGCCAGCCTCATGAAAGTGTCCAGCGCCGCGCTTGAACGGTTGATCCCAGCGGTTGACGGCGAGGCGATGATGCAGCGCGACGGTCAGATGCAGCTCTATGAATCCGAGGCCGAATACCGCGCAAGCCTGCCCGCCTGGGAGGTGCGCCGCCAGCATGGTATCGACTTTGAATTGCTGGAAAGCCCTCAGGCGATCGCCGAAAAACAGCCGGGCCTCAGCCCTCGGTTCACTCATGCGGGATTTACGCCCAACTGGTTGAATACCGTTGATCCCAAGAAATGGGTCGAGCGCCTTGCCCAGACCTTTCAAAGCCGGCAAGGTCGGATCGAGCGGCGCGATATTCAGGCGTTGGTGCCACAGCAAAGTGGCATGCGCCTTGAAACGGCGGAAGGGCCCGTGGACGCGGCGAAAGTGGTCGTGGCTGCTGGCGCATGGTCTCATCACATCGCTAGAACTCTTGGTGACCGGTTCCCGCTTGAAACCGAGCGAGGATACAACACGACCCTGCCCGAAGGTGCATTTGATCTGCGGATGCACCTGTCCTTTTCGCGGCATGGGTTCGTTGCCAGCCGGATCAACAATGGCGTCAGGATCGGCGGCGCGGTCGAGTTGGGCGGTCTGAACCTCGCCCCCAATTTCAAACGAGCCGACACGTTATTGCACAAAGCCGAAGAGTTTCTACCCGGCCTCAAGACCGAAGGAGGCACGCAATGGATGGGGTTCCGACCGTCGATGCCTGACAGCATCCCGGTCATCGGTGTTTCTCCAAATGCGTCTGGCGTGTTCTATGCGTTCGGCCATGGGCATCTTGGGCTGACCCAATCCGCAGGCACGGCCGAACTTGTTGGGGCCATGGTTGACCGTCAGGCCCCCCCGATTCCGCCAGCCCCTTTTGCTGCTGGCCGGTTCTGAGGGAGGGGGTCGTGCGCAGTATCAAAACTCTCCACGTGATCTCCGCCCATGCCGAAGGCGAGGTCGGAGATGTCATCGTTGGCGGTGTTCTTCCGCCACCCGGTGATACCTTATGGGAGCAGCGGTCGTTCATCGCGCGTGACCAGTCCTTGCGCAACTTTGTCCTGAATGAACCGCGCGGGGGTGTATTTCATCATGTAAACCTGTTGGTACCACCAAAACATCCGCAAGCAGATGCAGGCTTCATTATCATGGAGCCCGAAGACACACCGCCCATGTCTGGTTCAAACTCGATCTGTGTGGCCACCGTGCTGCTGGATAGCGGGATCATTCCGATGCAGGAACCGGTTACACATCTGACGCTTGAGGCACCGGGCGGGCTGGTCTCGGTGCGCGCCGAATGCCGGAATGGAAAGGCTGAGCGCATATTTGTGCAGAACCTGCCCAGCTTTGCAGACCGGATCTCCGTTCCGCTAGAGGTGCCGGGCCTTGGTACCCTGACCGTGGACACGGCCTATGGGGGCGACAGTTTCGTGGTCGTCGATGCAGCGGCGCTTGGGTTCGACATTGTACAAGACGAAGCGCGTGACATTGCGCGGCTGGGTGTAGCGATCACCAATGCGGCCAACGAACAAATTGGTTTTACGCATCCCGAAAACCCGGACTGGAATCACATTTCATTCTGCGCTTTTTGTGGCCCGACCGAGCGGGTCGCAAATGGCCTGCGCGGAAAATCCGCTGTGGCGATCCAGCCGGGCAAAGTTGATCGGTCCCCTACCGGTACCGCAGTTTCTGCCCGCATGGCCTTGATGGCCGCCAAGGGAGAAATGGCAGTCGGGCAAACTTTCCAGGCGGTTTCGATCATCGGCTCGTCTTTCACCGGACAGATCGTCGAGGCCACAACGATCGGGGGGCGTGCCGCGATCATTCCCGAGATCAGTGGCCGCGGATGGATTACCGGTACACATCAACACATGCTTGACCCGGACGATCCCTGGCCGGGCGGATATAAGCTCAGCGATACTTGGGGCGTCTGAATTTTGCCCATTGGCAAGCAGTTTTGATGATTTTCCGCAAACCGTGTCAAAATGCGCGGTCTCTGGCGATTGATCCCAAGCCAAACGTCATTTAAGGGAGGCCCTGTCAATACAGAGTCATCCCGGGACGGCAGTCTTGTTACGTCCCTTACGCGCCACATCGACGTGGCCCCAACTCTTGGATCGCACGCCCCGAAAGGCTTAAAAAGGTAAAAGAATATGGCAGATAAATCGAACTTCGACATATTGTATACCATTGTAGACGAAGCGCCCGAGCTGGCCAGCGCCTCATTCCTACCCATCATTCGAAAGTTTGCATCCGCCGCCGGTGTCAGCGTCGGAACCAAGGATATTTCACTTGCTGGGCGGATTATTTCGACCTTCCCCGAAAAGCTGACAGATGCGCAGCGCATCACCGATGATCTGGCCGCATTGGGTGAGTTGGTGAAGACACCCGATGCCAATGTGATCAAGCTGCCCAACATCTCGGCCTCGGTGCCGCAGCTGGTGGCCGCCGTCGAAGAGTTGCAAGCACAGGGTTATGACATCCCGAGCTATCCCGAAGAACCTGCGACTGACGAAGAAAAAGCGATCCGCACGCGGTATGATGCTATCAAGGGTTCGGCTGTGAACCCGGTTCTGCGCGAAGGTAACAGCGACCGTCGCGCCGCGCGCGCCGTCAAGAATTATGCCCAGAAGAACCCGCATTCGATGGGTACATGGGCCGCTGACAGCAAGACTAAAGTCTCGTCCATGTCCGGCAATGATTTCTACGCGAACGAGAAATCGGCCACCATCACTGCGGCGCAAGCCGGTGACGCCAAAATCGAATTTGTCGGACAAGACGGCAGTACTACGGTTCTGAAAGACGGCTGGCCGCTGGCCGAGGGCACCGTTGCCGATGCGACCTTCATGTCCGTCAATGCGCTGTCGTCTTTCCTGGCCGAGGCCATCGAAGACACCAAAAAAGACGGCACCATGTTCTCGCTTCACCTGAAGGCCACAATGATGAAGGTCAGCGACCCGATCATCTTCGGCTATGCGGTTAAGGCGTGGCTTGCCCCGGTATTCGAGGCCTATGGCGCTGAACTGGATGCGCTGGGTGTGAACCCGAACTCGGGTCTGGGCGATCTGCTGGAGCGGGTT
Source organism: Ruegeria sp. CDSA236 (assembly GCF_059611285.1). NCBI lineage: Bacteria > Pseudomonadati > Pseudomonadota > Alphaproteobacteria > Rhodobacterales > Roseobacteraceae > Ruegeria > Ruegeria sp. CDSA236. Next base: position 66,946 of record NZ_JBXWPG010000004.1, on the reverse strand, counting down.
GCAGGCAACGCCGATATCATGGCCGCCATTGACGCGATCAAGGGCGACCGCCCGTCCATGTATATGGTTGACAGCGACAAGGGTATCACCAACCTGCACGTGCCGTCTGATGTGATCATCGACGCCTCGATGCCTGCCGTGATCCGTGCTGGTGGCAAGGGTTGGGACGAAACCGGGTCCAAGGGTGACACCAACTGTGTGATCCCCGACCGCTGCTATGCGTCTATTTATGATGAATCCGTCAAATTCTTCAAAGCCAATGGCGCGCTGAACCCAGCCACCGTCGGAGCTGTGGCCAATGTGGGTCTGATGGCACAGAAAGCCGAAGAATACGGCAGCCACCCGACAACATTCCAGGCGCCTGCGAATGGAACCATTCGTATCGTTCTGGCAAATGGCGAGACACTGCACGAGCATGCGGTTGAAAAGGGCGACATCTGGCGTGCCTGCACCGTGAAGAGGGCTCCGATTGAGAACTGGATTCAACTGGCGATGGACCGTCAGCGTCTGACCGGATCCGAGGCGATCTTCTGGCTGGATGCAAACCGTGCCCATGATGCCGAACTGATCAAATCCGTCCAACCCGCACTGGAAGCTGCTGGCGTGGCGGACAAGTTCCAAATCCTGGCACCGCGTGAGGCGACCCGCCAGTCGTTGGAGACCATCACCGCCGGTAACGACAGCATCGCCATCACCGGCAACGTGCTGCGTGACTATCTGACCGACCTGTTCCCGATCCTTGAGTTGGGCACCTCGGCCAAGATGCTGTCGATCGTCAAGCTGATGCAGGGCGGCGGATTGTTCGAAACCGGCGCGGGTGGCTCTGCCCCGAAACACGTGCAGCAGTTGGTTGAGGAAAACCACCTGCGCTGGGACTCGATGGGTGAGTTCTGCGCGCTTGGCGAGTCTTTGAATTTCCTAGCCGACAGCAAAGGCAACGCCAAAGCCGGAGTTCTTGGAGCCGCTGCCGAGGCCGCAACACAGGGCATTCTGGACAACAACAAGTCGCCCAGCCGCAAAGTCGGGCAGCCGGATAACCGTGACAGCCACTACTGGTTCGCGCGCTATTGGGCCGAGGCGCTGGCCGCGCAATCCGATGATGCTGATCTGGCCGCCGAGTTCGCGCCGATTGCTGCAGAGTTGGCCGCGAAAGAACAGCAGATCCTATCCGAACTGGCCAACGCACAAGGGGCAGCGGCAGATCTGGGTGGTTACTATCACACCAACCCGACCAAGACTGCAGCAGTCATGCGCCCGAGCGCGACACTCAATGGTATCATTGACGGGTAATCCAGGTGCCCTGTCCTGATTTGGGCAGGGTTCTGAACCTGACGTAAAAACTAAAAAAAGGGACCGACCCCCAAAGTCAGTCCCTTTTTGAGCGAGTGGGGAGGCCGAAGCCTCTCCGGTGTAGTTGCGTTAACTGTAACAAAACCCTGCTGGCTGGATATTAGGGGTTTCCCGTATATTCATCCGTCTGCTGTGCCGCTGACGATACACCCGCCAAAATCATTGTCCTCCGGCGACGGAAAGGACTATGTCGCCGTACTGAATTCGGGAACAATAGGCCGTACAAGGACGGATTATGCGTGCAATGTGATAGCGCCGTGCGCCCACTAGGCGTTGAAAGAGCGGGTGATTTGCTTTTCGGCATAACGGTGGTAAAAAAATCTGGTTTTGTTTTGTATTCGAGTGTTGTGTGCTGTGTGTATTTATCCTGTTGTTTTTGAGCGTTTTTCATATTCTAGAGGGTCGGGCGATGCGTCTGCTTCCTGCGCTTTTCAGGCCGCCGCAGAAAAGCTTGCCGATGATACGCAAATCGGTTCAACTGAATTCGCCCGGTTTCGCCGTTAATGACGGCAAATGTCGATATCGGTCGAAAGGGACCAGATGGAATGACTGAAAAAACCCGCAGTTCGCGTTTCGGGTCAATCCTATGTCTGGTCGCCGCTCTCTATTTCTTTGGGGTCGTCGCATATGCACTGGTAAATTCAGCGGAATTTGCCAATGGAACAGCGCGGTTGATCCGATACATACTGGCTCCGGGCGCGATTGGGCTGGCCCTGGCCTTGTGCGCGGCCTTCTTGTCGAACGAAGCCAGGCTGACTGTTGGTTTGAGCGCGGTATCGCTTTTGGCGGCTCTGTTTGCATTTGAGGCCTATCTGACCATCAAAATAATCCCCGGACGCCTAGGGCTAGTCGGATTTGTCGGCGATGAGGTAAGCGTCGAAGAATACAAGGAAAACTTGCCTCCGGGCAGGACAATGAAACATGTAAACGATGCGCTGGATACACAACTGCTCGAAACTGCGTATCTGGCCCCCATGCCGGGTGACAAGATGCTATTGTGCTCGGTGTTGGGCGAGCCGGTGACCTACACGCCGGATCGTCTGGGGTTTCGCAATCCACCATCGGTCTATGAAAACGATGTGAGTGTGATGCTGCTGGGCGACTCGTTTTCCGAAGGGTTCTGCCTGAGAGAGGGTGAGCATCTGGCGGATAAGCTGCGTCAGGATATGCCGAGCTTGCTTAACACCGGTCACAGAGGCATTGGCCCGCTGTATCAACTGGCGGTTTTGGGCCGATACGGGCCAGAGTTCCAGCCTGATCTTACGATCTTTTCTTTCTTTGCGGGCAATGACTGGCGCAATCTGGAACGAGAGCTTGAGAAGCCCTGGCTGCGCGAAGCACTCGACCCGGCTGCAGATTTTGGCCCGATCGAGCATCCGGATCAGTCGGAAATATCCGCTCCAATTATTTCTGGATGGTGGTCTGAGACGACGTTGTCCTGGATCGACTACCTGCGGGCGCAACGGGTGTTCAGGAACTTTCTGGCATTGCAGAAAACGGCCGAGATTCTTGGGATTCACTATCCCAAAGCGACCGATGAGAACCCGGTATTTGCGGATGTTCTGATCCGGGCAAAGCAGATAACATCACAATGGGATGGTGAGATCGTCATCGTGTATGTGCCGACGGTCAGCCGCTATATGGGTCTGGTCGCCCAGCCCTTTATCCACGACCCGCTGCGAGTATTGGTGAAAGATGCGGCTGCGCAGGCCGGGCTGGACGTGATAGACTTAACGGATGTTATCGAAATGCAAGAGGATCCGGCATCGTATTATGCGCCGGATTCTCATTTCAACGAAGCAGGCGCAGAACTGGCCGCTCGGGCAATTACAGAGGGGCTGCGTCAACGCAATTTGATAGAACAGTAACGAATTGGTGTGTTTTGCCAGGACCGCGCAACAAGCGCGGTAAAGAGGTGTGAAATGAAGATTTTGTCATTCAAGTCGGGGCATGACGGTACGGTTGCGGGTATTGATGCCCAAAACGGTAACCTGCTGTTTTCCTATGAATCCGAGAAAGACAGTTTTCCCCGCAACACGTCAGTCACACCGGATACATTTATCGACTCTGGCCTGTGGTTCCGGGACTTGCCTGATATCCTGGCCCTTAGCGGCTGGTCAACGACCGGAACACAACATGTGACGACCTCGGGGGCAGGGTATTTCGGCATTGGCGAAGATGCTCAGACCGTGGGGAAACGGACGTTTTTTGGCAAAGAGATCGACTATTTCTCATCGACCCATGAAAGGGCACATATCTGGGGCGCTTATGGGATGTCTCCGTTTCGTCAAGGTGAACCTTGTTATGTGTTGGTTTGGGAAGACACGCTTGGCGATTTCTACAAGATTGATGAAGATCTAAAGCTGTCTCATGTCGGTCGGGTGATGACCGGGCCCGGTGCCCGATATTCGTTCCTGAGCGCACTGGTTGATCCCGATTATCCCGTGCTTTCGCGTGAACAACGGCGTGAAGACCCCGGGAGGATGATGGCGGCATGTGCCTATGCAGAGCCCGGTTCACATGACGCGGATGAACATGCGCTGATAGATTATCTTTTGTCAGATCAGCCATTGGCCGAGATTCTACGCAAGGACCGTCTGACCGATTCCCCGTTTTTCAACGTCGGAATGCACAGTCAGCAGTTCAGCAATCTTGCACAGAAACTCTCGGATGCGATTTTTTCACGGTTCCTTGCCTTTGCCGAACAGAACCTGACAGAGGGCTATCCGCTGGTGATTGCCGGCGGATGTGGATTGAACTGCGATTGGAACACTAAGTGGCAGAATTGCGGCTTGTTCCGAGATGTATTTGTACCACCTTGCAGCAGTGATTCCGGCTGCGCCATAGGAACTGCGGTTGATGCCATGCGCCACTATACGGGCCAGGCAAAGCTGGATTGGACGGTTTATTCCGGACAGTCCTTTGTGGATGATAAAATCGACAGTAGCGGCATGCGGGTCAGCGAGCTGCGTCTGAACGATGTCGCGGACGCGTTGATGTCCGGTGAGCTCATCGGTTGGGCCAGAGGGAACTGTGAAATCGGTCCGCGCGCATTGGGCAACCGCTCGATTCTGGCGGCCCCGTTCTGGGCCGAATCCCGCGTGCGCCTGAACAGGGCTAAAAACCGGCCGGATACAAGCCCCGTGGCCCCATCCTGCCTTGAGGAAGATGTCAGCCAGCATTTTGAGTGGGAAAACTCCGCGCCTTATATGTTGCATCTGCAGAAGGTGACCAATCAGAACCTGGCCGCGATCACGCATGTAGACGGAACAGCAAGGGTCCAAACAGTCCGCCGGGATCAGAATGCTTTCTTTTACGACCTGCTGAACGCATTCAAGTCGGCTTCGGGCACGGGTGTATTGTGCAATACGTCACTGAACTTTCGCGGAGCGGGGTTCATAAACAAAACCAGTGATCTGCATCACTATGCAAGATCGGCAAAGCTGGACGGCTTTGTCGCAGGAAACACGTTTTACAGGTTTAACTAGTAATATTGGCGCGCTTGCGGTGTCGCCGCACTTTTGGAGGTTAAGTACTTTGTCGTATGAATCAGGTCTGCAAAACTTTGAAAGACGCCGCCTCTTAGCTTCTGCAACAGCAAGGATTCCGGCCTATTGTCTCTTGTGTGGAAACATTGAGCAAATAACGACAAGAAAACTCGGAAAAATGGCCAAGCTGTCCAATCATTAGGATAAGAATTCGTTCGAACATGGGCGCAGCATCAAAGATTTGTATTTCAGGCGACGGTGATCTTGGTCGCTACAAGGGACGATAGAGAATGGATCAAAACCATATCGCAAACCAATTTGGCCAGCAGCGTCTGGATGGCATATGGCGGATGATTTACCGTCATCTGAAGTTGATCCTCGGAGTGACCGCAGCTGTGATCGTCGGCACGTTTATGGTCGTCAATCAACTGGACCCAAGATACAAATCCCGCGCCGAAATCGTTCTCACATCTCTGGATATGCGCGTCCGCGCCGACAGTGTCGAACTTGAATCCTACGAGCTGACCCGCACTTTGATTGAAACCGAAATCGACATCCTGCGGTCACGAGAGTTTGCGGCAGAGGTCGCCCTGGCGCTGGACCTGTTCGAGAATGAGGCTTTTGCCGGGGCGCAAAACCCCGCAAATCCGCAATCCACATCCGTTATCCGCAATCGTGTAATCGACAATACACTGTCGACATATAACGTACTTCGGCAAGGAGAGAGCCTTGCGATTGAGATCATCTCAACAGCAGAAGACCCGCAGTTGGCAGCCGATATTGCCAATACAGTTGCAGAAACCTTTATCCTTCGCCTGCAGCAGCGGCGGCAGCAAGGTCTTTCATCTTCCATTTCTTTTCTTAAGGACCGCGTAAATGAACTGGGTGACGAACTGACCCGTGACGAACTTCAGATGGCGGCCTTTATTCTTGAAGAAAATCTGGCGGATGAATCCGTGCCGGGTAGGCTTCGGTCGGAACTTGCGCGGCTGAACTCGCAAAAAGATGTGCATGAGATCAACGGAGCCAGCAGCGAAGAGGTCAACAAAATTGCTGACCAGATTGCCGTTGTTGAACAGGCATTACGCAGCCGGACCGGTTCGGAAATAGCATTGCTGCGGATGGAACGCGCGCTAGAGCTTCTTCGGATCCGGTATCAGACGACGATTGAAAAACTGAATGATTTTGAAACCCAGCAACAGTTTCTTGGCCAGGCGGTTCAGCAGGTTTCGGTTGCTCATGCGCCGACTTCGGCATTCTGGCCGAATACCAAAGTCGCCGTCGCAGTCAGCGCGATTGTCGGGTTCTCTCTGGCATTTGTGATCGCCCTGTTGATGGAGGGCAGCAACACGAGGATCGTCAACGAAAACCAGATCGAACAGCAAACCGATCTGACCAATTTGGGTTTCCTGCCGGATACAGTGATGGATTCGGACACGGATGGTCAGCAGGAGTTGTTGCGCTTTATCCGTGATCAGGGCCGCTCGCCCTATGTCGAGGCGCTGCGCAGTGTTTTGACGATGTGGTTTAACACAAATGATGACGGCAGCATCGTCATGGTTACCTCTGGTGTTCCTGGAGAAGGCAAGACCGTGGTTGCGGTTTCGCTGGCCCTAGTGGCGGGTACAGATGGGATGCGCGTTCTATTGTTGGATATGGATAACCACCGTTGCCGTGCCTCAAAAACACTGGGTCTTACCGGGGCGGCCCCGGTCGAGATCGAGGACGCGCTGAGCGGTGCCGTGCAACCCAGCCAGATTTATGTCGATGGTGAAAGGGTACCGGGGGTTTCGTCGATCAGTCTGAACCTGCGTCCGAAAATATCCCGCAAACAGTTGATGCAGCAGCTTGGCGAATACGGGCGCATGTTGCGCAATCAGTACGATCTTGTGTTGGTCGATACACCGCCGACATTGGTCATTGATGACACGATCCGACTTGGGCCGCTTGTCGATGGTACGTTCCTGGTGGTGCGCTGGGGGCAGACCACCGAAAAAATTCTCAAGGATGCAATCGAAAAGCTGCGGATGAGCAATATCAAGATTTCCGGTACGATCATGAATGGTGTGAACATGCGGAAGCAAAAGCAATATGGGTATGGTGCCTATACATATCATTACTCGGATGAGCCTGGGAAAAGCAGCTGATTACGGTTCGCAGACCCTTGTAGGATTTGTTAGATTGGTGATTGGGTATTGGTTTTTATTTGCGAATATGAGGGCACAGCGCCCGCGACGCTTTTGCGGCGTGGTCCAATGACCGGCAGCCGCCAAGGGGTGGAATTGGCCGGTCGTTTGTGCGGCGGGCGGGTGGATCAGACATGACCTCTCAGCCCGGCGCAACCTCAATCCCGACTGCTGTGCTTCGGCGTTTACTGCGCAATCTGAAATGGATCTTTTCCTCTCAGATCGCAGTCGCTTTGCTGGGCCTTGTGTTCCTGCCCGTGGCAGCCCGCGCGCTTGGGGCGGCAGGTCTGGGTGTGATGGCCATCGCCGAGGCCTATGCGCGGATCGTTTCCCGGTTCCTTCATCTTGAGCCCTGGCAGGCGGTGATTAGATATGGAAGCACTGCGCTGGAGGAAGAAGACCGCGAACGATTTCGCCGACTTGTCGGGCTGTCGGTCCTGATTGACGTGGTTGGGGGCGTATTGGCCGCCGGCGCTGCGATCGCATTCGCACCGATCATCGCCGGATGGCTGGGGCTGGATCAGGATCTTGCATGGGTGCTGCCGGTCGCATCGCTGGGAATTCTGGTTTCGCTGAGGCCAACCGGGCTGGCTTTGTTGCGGTCCTTCGACCGGTTCGATCTGTTGGCCAAACTGGATATTTTCGCAGCGTCTGTGCGGATGGTGCTGGGGGTGATTGCCTGGCAACTGGGGTTTGGGCTGCCTGGCTTTGTCGCGATATTTGTTGCTGTCAGCCTTTTAGACGGCGTTCTGGCCTTTGCCGCGGGGCTGCGAGAAATGTCGCGGAATGGCTATGGACGTCCGATGCTTGGAATAAAGCAAACTCTGGGTGAAAATTCCGGGTTTCTGCGCTTTGTTTGGAACAGCAATCTCTCGGTCATCTTGCGTCAGACCACGCAGCGCCTGGACGTGATCATATTGGGTGTTCTGATTTCACCGACGATGGTGGGATATTACCATATCGCGAAACGGTGCGGCGAAGCTGCACTGCGTCTTGGACGGCCGCTAAGCCAGGCGATCTATCCCGAGTTCACCCGGTTTGCCGCCCGAAATGAATTTGACCGTTTGCAAAAAATGCTAACGGGTCTCAGCGCCGGGTTCTGGGGGGTAATTGCCCTTGTCTTGATTCCAGTGATCTTGATGCTGGAACCGATCGTTACTGCGATTTTTGGCGTGGATTATGCCCCCGCAGTACCGGTCGTGCGCGTGCAGGCAATCGCGGTAGGTATTTATCTTGGTGGGATACTGCTGAACCCTGCACTGCTGAGCCTGGGGCAAGACCGGGCTTTGGTTCGGATCGGTTTGTTGAACACTATTTTGTTTCTGATCCTCATTGCACCGTTGGTTTCTGTTTTGGGCGTGGTCGGTGCCGCTGTGGCGCATGTGCTGTGTAATTCCGTCTGGCTAGGGCTGTGTGTGTTACACTTGCGGCGTACATTGCTGAACCCTGCATTACACGGAAAGGAGCAGGTGCGCCCATGAGACCTGCATCGGCCCAATCAGTTTCCTTTGGCAAGCCGACCAATGGAATCGGCTATTTGCCAAGCGTAGACATGGCAGCTCTCTATTTCCTGATGGCGGCTGTAGCCCTGGCGCCGATGAACTATCTCAGAGTGGATTTCGTCTATTTCACCCTCTCGGATTTCTTCTTTGTGCTGGCTGGGTTTGTCATGCTGGCAACTGGCCAGCTGCCGGTTAAGATATTCGGGCCCGCAAGCGGGTTCTGGTACAGTTCGTTCCTGTTTTTCACAGGGGGCCTGACCATAGGTTCGTTAATCAACGGAGATCCGACCGAGCTGCTGACCGTGTTTGTTCAGTACTTCTTTTCGTTGATCGTGCTGCCAATCCTGATCGGCAATCGAAGCTTTGATCAGATCGTCCTGCTGATGAAGGCATTTATTATTGGTATGGGCATTGTTGTGCTGTTTGGCATCTATGCAATCAATTTCATGGAAGACCCGACACACCGGTTTGTATCCGCCAATGGTCGGATGCTTTCGCTGGTCGAGCGGGCAAATGAATGCGCGCTTATGCTGGCGATGGCCATCGTTTTTCTGCTTAGCCTGATCCTGCAGAAGCAAAGCAGCCGCATCTGGGGGCTGATCGGGCTGCCAATCCTGTTTTACGGCGTCATCCTGACCGGTTCGAATTCTGGTCTGATCGTGACCATAGTGGGGACTGTCGCCATTATCCTCAGCAGCGGGTCCCCGCGTCATGTTGTGACCCTGATCGTCGGCACGTTGATTGCGGTTTTGGTGGTCCTGAACTTTGGTGAGCTTTTCTTGCCCGAGGTCTTTCGCGAACGAGTTCTGAATGCCGTTCTTGCAGGTGACATTAGCCAGGCGGGCACGTTCTCTGACCGGTTATTCCTGCTGCAAGAGGCTTTCGAGGTATCCCGTGGCACTTTGTTGATCGGGCTGGGTGCAAACCAGTACAGCCTGGCCAGCGAACAGGGAATCGTGGTTCATTCGGCCTATTTGCTGACTCTGTCCGAAGGTGGCTTGATTTCTCTGCTCGGTATGGTCGGCTTTATTTTGGCCAGCATATACTTGGCCTGGATGGCCATTTCTGTCGGCCGCTCGCCATCGGTCGGGGCACTGACCATCGTTGCCATGCTGATGTATGTCGTGCTGCTTGCCGGAGCGACGACCTTTTATGCCCGGTTCTGGAACGTACCCTTTGTCCTTGCCATTGCGCTTAGCGTGTCGCGCCTGCCGGTGTTAGGACCAACGAATACACTTAGGAGAATGTCGTGAAATTATTGCAAAAACTGATGCTTTCTGTGATCGCGGCTTCGGCTTGTTTTATCGGTGCGCTTCAGGCCGAGGAATATGTTCTGGCACCGCAGGACAAGATAAATTTGCGTGCGATGCGTTGGGATCCGGTGGTTGCGTCTTTTGTGAACTGGCAAGGCGTTTCCGGTGAATATGCGCTTTCTTCGGGAGGGATGCTGATGGTGCCTCTGGCCGGCCAGGTTCATGCTGAAGGGCGAACGACCGAAGAACTGGTACTGCTGCTGGAAACTCAGATGCGCACTCGCGTGGGGATGGCAGAACCGCCTCATCTGGCGATCGAAGTCATCGGCCATCTGCCTGTATACATATTGGGGGATGTCCAGATTCCAGGCTCGTACCCCTATCGGCCACAACTGACCGCGCAGCAGGCGATGGCGCTTGCGGGCGGGGAATACCGGTTGCCGTTGCAAAATGACGTAGGAACGAACTTTACCGGATTGCGGGTTCAGGGTGAAGTTCAGTTGTACAATGAACAGATCGAAGCTCTGCAAGCCGAACAACGCCGACTGCTGGCTGATCTGTCAACACTAACCCCGGACGGTGGTGATGCCAAAATTGAACCCCCGCAAGGTCTGCAGGGGGAGATTCTGCAAGCGGATCAACAGGCCCGGGAAGGGCAGGGTGAACGCATCATCCAATTACAGGAAACCCTCAAAGATCAGATCGATAGCCTCGAACGGCAGCTGGAATTGCGCGCAAATCAGATCGGGATCACGCGCAAAGATCTGGATGATGCTCTGGCACTACAGAAAAAGGGTCTTACGGTCAGTTCGCGCGTGTCATCTCTGTCCAACTCGCTGAACGATCTGGAAAGCAAAAGTGTGGATATCGAGATCGCTTTGGGCTTGGCCCGGCAACAGCTGAACCGCGCGCAACGCGATGAGCTGGAGTTGCTTGATACCGCGCGCTCGAATGCGCTGGTGCGGCTGAATCTGGTGCAGATCGAACTCGAGGATTTGCAGACCCGGCTGGGCACCGCGAAAATCCTGCAGGCCGAGCTGGCAGCGCTTGGCGTTGTTGAAGAGGTTGATGCGGTCGAAGAGATCGTGATCGAATACTCGGTCACCCGCGCGGCCGGAGGAGCCGCAACGGCGATTTCGGGTGACACTGTCTTGTCCCCTGGGGATACGCTTTCGGTTTCTCGAACCTTCGTCACGCAAACACAATAGATTTCAGTTCAATGATTTATGGTTCAGCGCGCGGTTCTGATGTCCGGCGCTGAGCCAAAAAGGCGGCAGGCCAGAATGAAAAAGATACGCGTTTTATTTCCCTTTGCAGGTTGGGCAGATCTGGGCGGCAGTCATGTTTCCGCGCTCAAACTTGCGTCCTGTCTGGACCGGGATCAGTTTGAACCATTGGTCCTTTGCCACAACGAAGCTGGGTCGGTTGGGCAGTATGCTCAATCGCTGGGTCTGAATGTCGATGTTTTGCAGGGCCCCAGGCTTATGGGCCCTCCAAACAACAAAACGGATGCAGATGTTGGCTTTCCGGAATACTGGACCCGGACCTACGGCCAGCTCGTCCGGTTTTTGCGGGACAAAAAGCCAGATATCGTCCACACAAATGAGGGCCGATTGCATGTGAATTGGGTGTTTCCGGCCAGACGGTTGGGGATCAAGCATATCTGGCACCACAGGCAGGATCCGCGCGCGGTAGGCGTTAACTATGTCGCGCCGGTGTTTTCGAACCGCATCCTAAGCGTGTCGTATTTTTCGAAACCCTCGCGCCCGATACGCTCGGTTGACAAAAAGTTTCAGGTCATCCGCAGCCCCTTCGACCTGAGCATTCAGCGCCCGGATCCAGACGCGGCGCGTCGGATGATCCTGAACGAAATCGGTGCGCCGGAAAATGCAGTTCTTCTAGGATATTTTGGCCATCTGGAACCGCGAAAACGGCCGGTTCATTTTGTCCAAAGCCTTGTGGCCATTCAGAAACAGATTGGGGACAGGCCGGTACATGGCCTGCTATTTGGCAAAGTACTCAATCCCGATGACGGGTTGGACACAGGCTCCATGGACGTGGCCCGAGAACAGGGGATGGGCGCGCAGATTCATATGATGGGGTTTCGGCAGGATGTTGAAAAGTGCATGGTCGCCATGGATGCCACCCTTGTGCCGGCCTTGAACGAGCCATTTGGACGTACTTTGATCGAGGCAATGCACCTTGGACTGCCTGTTGTGGCCACACGGCACGGCGGCAATGTCGAGGCAATCGATCATGGCAAAACCGGTTTTCTGGTGGATCCAGAAGACCCCGAAGCCTTTGTTGAGCCAATCGTTTCTCTGATCGAGGACCAGGAGCTGAGGCAGCAGGTTACACAAGCGGCCTACCAATATGTGCAGGATAATTTTGGGTTGGATAAACACGTGGCCGAAGTGTCCGACGTGTACCGCGAATTGGTATCGTGATCCCGATGCGGATCGTAGGGATTAGAGGATAATATGGGCCTGGCGAACGAGCGAAAGATAGATTTCCTGATATTCGGTGCTGCGAAATGTGCGACCACCTGGTTGCAGAATTCTTTGACGGCGACGCCGCAGATTTTCATGCCGGATCCCGAGCTGCACTATTTCTCGGATCATTATGACCGGGGGGCGGTCTGGTATCGCGATCAATACGAGGGATATTCAGACCAGAGTATCGTAGGCGAAAAATGCAATACCTATCTGACACATCCAGAGGCGGCCAAAAGGATTGCCCGTGACTATCCCGATGTCAGGTTGATCCTGCAGATGCGCGATCCGGTTCGAAGGGCCTATTCCGACTACTGCATGTTGTATCGCCGGGGCACTGTCGGGGACGACATTCATCGGTATCTGGACCCTGACAAGGCCGGTGATGAAAGGTTCCTGCACAATGGTAGATATGCCTATCACCTGCGCCGTTTCTACGATCTGTTCCCGACAGATCAAATTCTGTTGCTGGCCTACGAAAACACGATCTCACAACCGGTAGAAACCTTACGCCGTGTCGCCGAACACATCGGTTTTTCCGGTGTCGTGGAGCCGCCACTAGAAGAGCGGGTCAAAAACAAAAATACGCCAATCGTGCCCTTGCCTCTGAGGCGGGTTCTGGCGCCGCTTCGACCGTTGCTTGACCCGATCCGGCATACGGGGCCGTTAAAGGCGATTCGCAAAGCGGTGGCGCGGCAGGTGGAGTATCCTGAATTGCCGGATGTATTGGCGCAGAAAATGGCCGATTTCTATAGGCCTGACGTCGCCGAGCTTGATGCTATTGATCCGGGTCTCAGCCGCGGGTGGCGCAGTTTCTCGGATTAGACGTGAGCTTAGAATGGGTGTGGATCAGTCGGTGGCGGTGGAGGGCAGCTTGGTATCGCTGTCGATTAGGCCCATCTTCCGCAGCAGGATCGTGTTGATCCGCGCGACGTCGAACTCTTGCTCGGCACGCGCCCGCGCGGCCTGACCCATGGATTCGATTAGGCTCCGGTCTTCAACGAATTTTCTCATCGCCTCCGCCAGCGCCTCTGGATTGCGTTTGGGGACGATAAACCCGTTTTCCCCGTCGCTGACCGCATCGGCGCATCCCGGGGCATCGGTCGTAATGACGGCGCGCCCTGTCGACATCGCCTCAAGAATGGCGCGGGGGATGCCCTCACGATAGACGGTGGGCAATACGAAGACCGAACATTCCTTGAGAAATGGCCGAACATCCTTGGTTTCGCCTAGATACTCGATATGCCCCTGCTGGCCCCATTCTTCGAGCTGCTGTGCGTTGACCGAGTCCGGGTTGTCATCCAGCGGACCCAAAAGCTGACAGCGCACATCAGGGAATTGTTCCCTAAGCTGCCGGGCGGCTTCGGCATATTCGAACACGCCCTTGTCACGCAGCAAACGTGCGATCATCAGAAACACGGGTGGATCCGTAGGCTGATGGGATTTTGCGTATCTGGCGAGATTGACACCGGAACCGGGCACAATCGACAGCGCGGCCTGAGGTGCCAGCAAACGTCTGCTGCGAAACTCCTCGGCGTCGACCGAGTTGTAAACCAGAACTTCGTCGGCACCTTTCAATCCGAACCGGTAAAGGCCTGTCGCCACCGCTCTCAGCACTTTTCGGCGCAGGGTCAGTTCGGCATCCGCAAATACATAACCTAACCCGGTACACATCGCGAACCGCCGCCGAACGCCGGTCAACCGCGCCGCAAGGCCGCTGAAGATGATCGGCTTCATCGTATAGGCAAAGACGATATCGGGCCGTATTTCCCGGCAGATCCCGATCAGTGTGAACAGGGTGGACAGATCCTGAAATGGATTTAACCCCGCGCGCGCCATAGGGATTTGCCGAAATGTCACGCCGATCTCGGCTAGGGCTGCTTCGGTGGCCGCATCGTTTTCCGGTGCGCAAGCAAGTACGTCTGCGCGTTCCGCAAGCTCTTTCAGCAGGTCATAACGAAAATTGGTCAAAGAGGTCGTAAGATTGCCGACAAACAGAACTTTTGGGCGTCCGCCAGTTGTCGAACCACGTTCGGCAGGTACGGCCTGGGCACCGGAAGCGGTGTTGGGAAAATCACTCATCAAAGAAACATTTCAAACTTTAAAAACCAAGGTTGAGACGATGCTGATCCATGTCGCCGAAGCTGTCAACGGGGCTGTCACCAAAGCCGATTGTTGCCTATTTTTCACCTCTGACTGTCTGCGGCCTGATTGTTGAAAAATCACGCTGTTAAGTGACCTGGAACCTTGCATAAGCAATCGATTCAGGTCAGGTTTCGCCTGCCGCGGCACAAAAAGATATTTCCGAAACTGCGGAGTTTGTTTCCAATTCAGGCGCTGGCCGCCAAAAATTTGTTAATTGTTGAGTTTGCCTGACCTCCTCGGATGGTTTGGCGTGAGGTAAAGAAATGATCCGGAAATCCTGCTGTCTAAATTTGAGCAATAATAGGCTTGGCCCATCTTCCCTCGGCTATCCTCTGGCCGCTTATCTGAAGGGAAACAGCTGATGCCCAAATGGCCATTCTTCGAAGAAGATGAAATTGATGCTGTCAGCGCAGTGCTAAGATCCGGTTGCGTGAATGCCTGGACCGGCCCCGATGTCAAAGAGTTCGAACGTGAATACAGCGCCTATACCGGCGCGCAGCATGCGATCGCCATGGCAAATGGCACGGTCACTCTGGACGCCGCGCTGCTGGCGTTGAACATCCGACCCGGAGACGAGGTTATCGTCACACCGCGTAGCTTTATCGCGTCTGCCAGTTCGATCCTTCTGGCCGGTGGCAAGCCGGTATTTGCAGATGTTGATCGCGAGAGCCAGAATATCACCGCAGAAACGATTGCACCGGTTCTGACCGACAGAACCGTGGGGATTATCGCAGTCCATCTGGCCGGGTGGCCATCGGATATGGCGGGTCTCATGGATCTGGCGCGCAGTCGGGACCTCTGGGTGATCGAGGACTGTGCGCAGGCGCATGGTGCCATGATCGGTGACCAGCACGTGGGAACCTTTGGCACCTGCGGCTCGTATTCTTTCTGTCAGGATAAAATCATCACAACCGGCGGTGAAGGCGGCATGCTGATCACCGATGATGATGAACTGTGGTCCAGGGTCTGGAGCTATAAGGATCACGGCAAAAGCTATGATCAGGTGTTCAACAAAAGCCACCCTCCGGGGTTTCGATGGCTGCATAGTGGTCAGCCGGGCACCAATCTGCGGATGACCGGGCTGTCCGCCGCCATCGGGCGCATTCAGCTGGCGAAACTGGACGGTTGGCGCGCCCATAGAGCCAAAAACGCCGAGATTCTGGCGCAGGCTCTTTCCGGTTGCGCTGCGTTTCGGGTTCCCGTGCCGCCTGCCGAACTGACACATGCCTATTACCGGTTCTATGCGTTTGTGAGGCCCGAGGCTCTGGCCTCGGATTGGAGCCGCGATCGCATCATCGCCGAGATTTCAGAGGCGGGTTTCCCTGCGTTCTCGGGCAGTTGTTCCGAGATATACAGAGAAGAGATGTTCGCCCGCCTTGGCATCGGCCCGGGTGATCCCTTGCCGGTGGCGAAAGAGCTTGGAGAAACCAGCCTGGCATTTCTGGTCGATCCGACCTGGTCGCATCAAGACGTCGCCGGCCTGGCCGAACTTGTGCGCGAAATCGGAGATCGGGCGCGTGCATAGGCAGTTCACACCGCCGCATCCAGGTCGTGTGTCTAAAGGTTCCGGCCCGGTTTGTCAGTTTCGGGTGTTGAACCGATGATCATGCATGTCATCACCGATTTTTCCGGTCAGGGCGGGGCCCAGGCGATGCTGGCGCGGCTGGTTGCCAAATCCGGGGATCGGGTATTGGTGGTGTCGCTGACGGAGGTTTCGGACAGGATCAAAAGCCAATGTGCAAATCCAAACGCCGTTCTGATCGGATTGAATGCCAGATCACTGTCGTCCATGCCCCGCGCGATATTGCAGATATCGCGTCTTATCCGTCAGTATAAACCGCAGGCAGTTCTGTGCTGGATGTACCATGCGATGGTCATCGGGCTGATTGCCAGCTGGATATCAGGTCGAAAGGTGCCAATTTACTGGACGGTGCGGCAGGCTTTGGACGATACCAGCTCATTCACGCGCAGCACGCGGATTG
Organism: Ruegeria sp. CDSA236; assembly: GCF_059611285.1. NCBI lineage: Bacteria > Pseudomonadati > Pseudomonadota > Alphaproteobacteria > Rhodobacterales > Roseobacteraceae > Ruegeria > Ruegeria sp. CDSA236. Next base: position 50,548 of record NZ_JBXWPG010000004.1, on the reverse strand, counting down.
CCGTTGATCTGTGTCGGCGTTTGTCGGGCAGGTGTGCAGGGATCATTTATAACTCGCAACGCGCATTGGATCAGCACACGAAGAACGGGTTTGCTGCTGCGCGGTCTTGCGTCATTCCGAACGGTCTGATCATGCCTCAAGCCTCTGTGGTGCGGAGCGACCCGCCCAGGGTTTTTGGGATCGCGGCGCGGTTTCATCCACAGAAGGATCACGAAACCCTTTTCCAGGCTCTGTCCCTGGCGCTGCGGTCAGTCCCCGATCTGCGCATCATCGCGGCCGGAGAGAATATGTCGCCTGAAAACTCCGAAGTACAATCATTGCTGGCGCGCTATAACCTGACTGCGGACAATGTAGAGCTGTGCGGCGACCTGCATGATATGGCTGCATTCTACAAACGGATTGATGCGCTGGTGCTTTCATCCCGAACCGAAGGGTTTCCGAATGTCATTGTCGAAGCGATGAGCTATGGCCACCCCGTTGTGTCGACGGATGTGGGTGATGCGGCGGTGATCATTCGCGACTGCGGATTGATCGTACCGCCCCGCAACGCGGAATTGCTGGCAGACGCTTTGGTCCATGCCGCAAATTGGTCGGCCCCAGAGTATCTGGAAAAAAGAGAAAAAGCCCGGGCGATTGTGGCCAGCACTTACCAGCTTGACCGCGTTGCCGCACAGTATCGGGACATTTTGGAGAGCGGCAGTCTTGATCCCGATAAGATTGCCTCTCAGCCAGAACAGAAGGGGATCTGAGCGATGTGTGGCATCACCGGATTTATCAACTTTGGCACCGTTGATCGGTCTCAGGCCTCATCCGTCCTTGGCAAGATGTGTCAATCGATTGAACACCGTGGCCCGGATGGAACCGGGTTGTTTGTGGACCCAGATCAGGGCGTGGCCCTGGGGCATCTGCGTCTGGCCATTATTGATCTTTCGGAAACCGGGGTACAGCCGATGGATTCCGCCGATGGCCGGTTCACCATTGTGTTCAATGGTGAGATCTATGGCTATCTGGAATTGCGTCAGGAATTGCAGGATCTGGGCATAAGCTTCAGGGGCACGTCCGATACCGAAGTTTTGCTGGCGGCGATGCAGCTTTGGGGTATCCGCAAGACACTGGACCGCGTCCACGGGATGTTTGCCATTGCCGTGTTTGACCGGAAAACCCAAAGCGTGACACTGGCGCGCGACCGGATTGGCAAAAAACCTCTCTATCTGGGCCTGGCCGGGAAAACCGTTCTGTTTGGGTCTGAATTGAAGTCACTGCGCGCGCATCCGGAATTTGGACCGGCAGAGGTGGACCGCGCAGCCTTAGGATCGTTTCTTCGGTTGGGATATATTCCTGCCCCGCGCACGATTTACCCAAATGTCCTGAAACTACCTGCGGGCTCTATGGTCGAGATCAAACTTGATGCCGCACCGGCCTCGCTGGATGCGCTTCTGCAAGGGATCGAGCGGTTCTGGGATATCGAGGCCGTAGTCACGCAGGCGCGCGCAAACCCCTATCCTGACGATGAGACGGCCATAGCCGAGATCGAATCCGAACTGCTGCGCGCCGTGGGCGAGCGGATGGTTGCGGATGTGCCGGTTGGGACCTTCCTGTCGGGTGGTATCGACTCGTCGCTAATCACCGCGATGATGCAAGAGCAATCGAACAGGAAAGTGCCCAGCTTTACCGTGCGTTTCGATGATGAGGATACCAACGAAGCCGACCATGCAAAGGCCATCGCCGAGTATCTTGGGACGGATTATCACGAGGTGACGGCAACGCCGGAAATGGCGTTTCAGGCCATCGAAGGCTTGCCGCAAGTGTTTGACGAACCTTTCGCCGACCCGTCGCAACTACCGACCCTGCTGGTTTCGCAACTAGCGCGCCAGCAACTTAAGGTCGTCATGTCCGGCGACGGCGGTGACGAGTCGTTTGGCGGCTATGCCCGCTATGTTCGGATGCAGGCCTTTGAACGCCTGAAGGGCAAGATGCCGGACCTGGCGATTCAGGCCCTGTCGCAGACGCCGCAGTCGGTTCTTAACGCTCTGGTGCCTGTCCTCAGACCATTCGCCCCAAGCAGCATGCGCGACGATCTGAGCGCGGATCGTCTGGCCAAGCTTGCGCCGGTTCTGCAGGGGCGAGAGTTCCAGTGCCGCTATCAGGCCCAGTTTTCGATCTGGTCCTCCGGTATGCTTGGAAAGTCCGGCATCCCGCTGGGCAATGAGATCGGAACGCATGATTTGCCCGCAGGGTTGAGCCAGTTGGACAGCATGATGTTGTTGGATTCGCTCTTTTATTTGCCGGATGATATTCTGGTGAAGGCCGACCGCACTTCGATGTCGGTGGGCCTTGAGATGCGCGCGCCGTTGTTGGACTACCGCGTTGTCACCGCCGCCTGGCGCTCTTCGGCATCGCTTCGGTGCGACGGGAAGGTTGGCAAGGTGGCGTTGCGGGAGCTTTTGAATAAGCGGGTTCCGCAATCGCTGTACGACCGGCCAAAGCGCGGGTTCGGTATCCCACTCAACGCTTGGCTGCGCGGGCCCCTAAAGTTCCGTGTTTCCAGCATTCTTCTGGATGGGAACGGGCTTGAGGGTTTCGTGGACAAGGCAGCGCTGGAAAAATGCTGGGCCGAGCACCAATCAGGCAAACGCAACTGGGGTGCTCAGCTGTGGACGGTCTTTATGTTCCAACTATGGTCCGAAGCGTGGATGCGCTGATCGCAGCTTGGCGATTTTGCGATCAGGTCAGTCAGATAACCGACCTGACCAAGACAAAGCCCTCAGCCGCGGCCCGGTGAACCGTCGCGCCACGCAAAGTTGCCAACGCTTTCAAGCTCTGAACCGAACGCTCGTGCGGGGGCTGTTTGACCTGGCTTGCAAATAACTGGAAGGCTTCCAGTTTACGCTCCAATGTATCCGAAATGTCCACAAACATGTTCGGCACGAATGGCGGCGTCAGATATGGCGCGTTCCAATTTGTCTCGGACAGCGTCTCATAGGCCGCGATCGTCGTCGGGTATTTGTCCTGATAAGGTCGGCTTGCCACCAAAGTCGAAAGGAAACTCAACTGGTGGTCCAGATGGATGTCGCCGGGATGCGGCGCCAAGATGACACTTGGGTCGAGTTCGCGGATCAGTGTTCCCAGACCTGCGTTCAGGTCACCATGGGGGTGCTCAGCCAGTTCAGCGGCAGGGAAATCCAACCAATGCGTATGCGTCACACCAAGATGCTCATGTGCGGCCCTGGCTTCGGCCTGTACATTGGCGATCTGTTCCGTGCTGAACCGGGGCGACCGACCCGTTGTGACAATCGCGATATGGACTGCGCGACCTGCATCTGCCAGTCGTGCGATGGTGCCGCCAGCCCCAAGGACTTCATCATCCGGGTGCGGAGCAACCACAAGTACCGGTCCGTCCTGTCCGTCAAAAGGTGTCAGCGCTGTCATTCGGAATTCCTGAGCTTTGAGTGCAGTTCGGGCGGCGCATCGGCGCCGGTCCAGTTTATGATGTCCAGACATTTCCCATCCCCACAGGCGACCGTAAACCGGTTTCCTTCGATGGCCTGTATCTGACCAGGCAGGCCGATATAGTAGCCCTGCAGGGCGGTGTTCTGTACACCCAGCAGGACCAGCTTCTCACCGGAGGCAGTGTAGGTGAAAGCGCCGGGATAGGGCGGTCCGGCTGCGCGTATCAACCGGTTAATCTCTGCCGCGGGTCTGGTCCAGTCGATCAGCCCGTCCTCGGGCCGCCGCCGCGCGCAAAGGCTGATCCCGGTTTCTGGCTGCGGAGCCGCCGGGATATCGCCTTCAGAGATTTGCGTCAGAAGCTGAGGCAGCAGCTGCGTCAGGGCCTGAAGCGCCCGGTCATACAGTTCGCGCGCTGTTACCGTGTTGGGATCGACCGCATATCGAGCTTGCGCCGCAATCGGGCCGTCATCGGCCCCTTCACCCAGCCAGAACAATGACGCGCCTACATCGGTTTCGCCCAATATGACAGTCCAGGGGATCACACCGCGTCCGCGCAGACGGGGCAGGGCGGATGGGTGAAACCCGACGCATCCGATCTTTGCCTGGGCTCGAAATTCCGGCCCGCATATCTGAGACCACCCGATGACCAGTATCAGATCAGGTTTTACGGCTTGAATGGTTTTGATTGTTCCGGCCGAGTCACTTTTGGCCGTATAGTGGACAGGAATATCATACCGATCTGCAGTGGGTTTGAGATCTGCAAAATCAGAGTGCCGGTGGGACAAGTCCGGCGGTAGTGTCACCACCAAATCCGGTACAAACCCTCGGGCACATATGGCGGATAAGGCGACATGCGATCCTTCGACCGCCCCCACAAATACCGTCTTCATGCAGGTGTCTCCTTTCGGCTGTCCAGCCAGTTGTCTGCGGCCTGAATTCGGTCAGGGCGTCTATGCTCTCCGGCCAAGGCTACCATAATGGTTTCGAACAATATCTTCAGATCAAGCGACAGTGACCGGTGCGCGACATACCATAGATCCAGCTTTAGCTTCTCGTCATTTGAAAGCGCGGTATTGCCGCTGACCTGAGCCCACCCTGTCAGACCGGGCCGAACCGTGCAGCGCAACCGCCCATTGTCTCCAAACTCTTCGATGGTTTCGGGAAGCAGGGGACGGGGGCCAACAAGGGCCATATCTCCGCGCAAGATGATCACAAGCTGGGGCATCTCATCCAGCCTTACGCGGCGCAGAAGCTTGGTGGTTTTTGTCTGACGTTCCGAATCTGGCAGCAAAGCCCCGCTTTGATCGCGTGTGTCGGACATTGTTCTCAGCTTCCAGATGCGAAAGACGCGCCCGTTGCAGCCTGCCCGCCGTTGGCCAAAAAACAAAGGTCGCCCGACCGAAAACAGCACAATCACACAACCCGCCAGAAAAAAGGGCAGCGCGATCGTGCCCGCGATCAGGCAACACAGTATTTCGAGAAATCTGTTCATATTCAAACCCAAGAACTGTAGCTGAAAACTACGAATATCAAACCAAGAACCAACATCTCTCCGGATCATCCTGTTGGCCGGATCCAAGTTCCGGCGCACTGATACGAAGTCTGGGCTGAGTTGATCCCAAATCGATTCTCGATTCAAGCGGCAGAGCTGACCGGCACCCTGACTATGCGGAAATTTTTCCAAGCATGCGCCAAGTTCACAAAGCCTTTGTCAGGAAAACCGGCCTGCGACTCATTAGAGGATTGGCCGAAAGGAGTTGTCATCTTTGTTGCGTCTTGGTTCACAATGCCCCGATAGGGGCTTATTGTGGATCGATTGGCCAATATTGAGACCCGGACAGCGGCCCCCGAAGATTTCATCGGATTGAGAAAATGACTGTAATTTTCCCCGTGAGATTAGCATTTCTCTTGTTTACGCTAGGTCAATCGGCGCTCAAGTCAGCCGAAACAGGGAGGAAATTCGGCAACCCTCAGCAAAATATCAGTCAAAGAGTACTTCAGGAAACGCTGCAATTCGTTAATGAAGTGTGAAGAAATTACTTTTGAGGGCGCGGAAACGTATGTTAGCGTTGAAGGAGATTGAAGAAATTGCGCTAACCGGCGAACCAGAGGAACAATTTTGTTACTTGCGCGAATTATTATTATTAACGAGTGAAGTGAGTGTGTTCAACTTGGGCGATTGAGACAAGCTCAAGTGAAGGGGGCAAAACAAAGATACGGGTATAAGGCTTTCGGTTGATCATCTGATCGCGAGCCTTTGGTTTATATAGGACAGCTGCAAGCGGTCTGTGAGTGATCAGTTGGGAGCTGTGGCAATGTTTTGATGCTGCAGGACCCTGTTGGGTAACGATGTACGAGTAATTCTCGACCGGAATTGAGCCGGTGATGAGATAAAGGGGTGAGGTAAATGGTTTCGGGTTTTCATTGCTGGCAAACGCAGATTGTTAGTGAGTTGCGTGCCAATCATCGATTAGTCTTTGGAGACATTGTTGCTTCGTCTTTCTCAGCCGTAGTGGCAATCAATCTTGCGAATGGTGGAACGGTAGCGCAACAGATGGCGCCAGCCATGTTCCCGCTGATGCTCTTGTCCAGCCTGATTGGACTGGCGGTTTTCCCGCTTGCGGGCATGTACCGGCGCCACACACGCTCGACATCACTGCGAGACATTCGTCTGATCCTGCGGGGATCGACAATGTTGGTCCTGTGCCTCATGGCTGCCAGTGCAGTTTTCGAAGTGACCAAGGCTGTACCCTTCGCTGCCTTCATTATTCAGCTTGGCTTGATGATCCTTCTGCTCAGTGCCCTGCGTGTAGTTGCCCGTAGCCGTGAGCTGAATCGCCAGAATGCGCGGTTGATGGCCGAACATCAGGACAAGGTTCCGGTGCTTTTGGTTGGCACGGGTGCAAGTTGTGATCTGTTTGTCAGGTCTTTGCGGAATACGCATTCCAAGTATCAGCCGGTGGGCATTATTGACGATGCGCGCAATACCATGGGGCTGTATTTCCACGATGTTCAGATTATCGGATCTCTTCTGGATGCCGATCGCGTGGTCGAGCGGCTTAAAGCCTGGGATCATTTGCCCAGACGCTTGTTCCTGACCGAACCGATCACGCATTTTGAAAGTGACGGCATCCGCAAGCTGACCAGCTGGTGTGAATCCAACGGTATCGCTGTCTCACGCGTGCCGGGTCTTGGGGAAGAAGGCCAGGATGCGGCCAACGGTTGTATTATCAACCCGGAAGAAATTCTCGAGCGGCCACAAAAAGCTGTCGAACGCTCGATGTTGCGCGAGATGTTCCGTGGGCGCCGCGTATTGGTGACCGGTGCCGGTGGTTCGATCGGTAGCGAACTGGCACGTCAGATAGCCTCTTTCGATCCGGCGGAACTGGTGATGATCGACCATTGCGAGTTCAACGCCTATTCCATCGACATGGATTTGTCGCAGAACTTTCCAGATGTTCCCCGGCGGATGTATATCGCAAGCATTCGCAATGCGTCGCGTGTGAATGACATCTTTGAACGTCATCGCCCCGAGCTGGTGTTCAATGCCGCCGCCCTGAAGCATGTTCCGATGGTTGAGATGAACCCCTGCGAGGGCGTTTTGACCAATGTGATCGGAACCCGTAACGTCGCGGATGCGGCCCGGAACTATGGTGCCATCGCGATGGTACAGGTTTCCACGGACAAGGCTGTAAACACCACCAATGTGATGGGTGCAACCAAGCGCGTTGCTGAGTTCTACGTTCAGGCGCAGGACCGTGTAACCAACGGAACCGAGGAAGAAACCCGGTTCTTCTCGGTGCGGTTTGGCAATGTTCTGGGGTCGTCGGGCTCGCTGATCCCGCTGTTTCAACGTCAAATCTCGAACGGTGGTCCGCTGACCGTGACTGATCCCCGGATGGAACGGTACTTCATGACCATCCGTGAGGCCGTGCAACTGACTCTGGTTGCGGCCGCAAGCGGGTTGAAAATGGAAAGCAGCCACGGAGAGATTTTCGTTCTGGATATGGGTCGGCCGGTCAAGATCGTGGATTTGGCCGAACGGATGATCCGCCTTGCCGGGCTAAAGCCTAATGAGGATATCGACATCGAATTCATTGGAATTCGTCCAGGCGAAAAGCTGTTCGAGGAATTGTTTGATGCGTCTGAGAAGCGCCACGAATGTGGCATTCCGGGCGTCGGATCCGCGCGGCCCGAGGGCATTCCCGTCGCCCGCCTGCGCGCCATGATCCGGAAACTGGAACAGGCTGCGGCAGAAGGTGACGAACTGGCAGCCAAGCGCCTGCTGAAAGAGCTCGTGCCAGGGTATGGTGCAAATGGCCTGCGTCCGGTTCCGATTTCGGAATTCTCGTCTAAGCCCATTTTCAAAAGCGCTGGCACAAACGCAGCAAATGCGGTCAGTCAGTCTGAAGGAGAAAACCCGGAACTGCTGCCCGCTGGCAGCTGATTTAGCATTGTTTTTTCTGGTGTCGGTTATTTTGCCGAATTTGGTTTCTGTGTTTAATATTTCCGCCGAAAGGGCCAACATTTGATGGCGAGGCTTAATATACGCTCGGCTTTTGCGCCGTCAGAGGAACGTGCGCAGGTGGTACGGTTTATCTGGGCCGGCCTGATCAACACGGCGTTTGGCTATAGCGTGTTTGCCCTTTTGATTTTTGCGGGCATGCATCCACAGCTTGCGCTTCTGCTTCAATTTATTTTGGGTGTGATCTGGAATTTTTGTATCCACGCCCGGTTTGTCTTTGGCGTGCAGGGATACCGCCGTTTCCCGCTATATGCGATGTCTTATGTCGTGCTGTATTTTGTGAATGCGCTGCTTTTGCGCGGTTTGATGCAGGTTGGGCTTGATCCCTATCTGGCACAGGCGGTCGCATTGGGGCCGGTTGTCATATTGTCTTACCTCATGATTTCGCGTGCGCTTGGCCGGGGTCAGGCGTTGGATCGGAGGGGCTGAGATGAGCGATGCGAGAATATCAAGCTTTAAGGGCACCACCCCGTCAAGTACGCGCATGGGTGCTATGCTTGGGATCGTGACCGCTGGTCTGGGGCTTGTGTTGCTGATTGCCGGTTTGTTCGGCCGCCTGATGACCTATGATCTGCGCCGGGATGAGCTGATGTTCGTCCCTCCGGCGCGTTTACTCGGAGAGTGGGAGCTTTATTCGGACTTCTTCTACAATCACGTCCCTTATTCGGCGTGGTATTACCTTGGGTCCGGCATTCTGTTCGATGAGTTCGGCCTGTTGGGGTCCGCTCGGATCGGCCTGTTTCTGGCCTGGCTTGGATTGATCGCTGCAACTGGTTGGGTAACGCTGCGCTTGTCGGGATCGCCGGTTCTCGCCGTCTTTTCAGTTATCGGCATCGTGACATGCGAGCTGTTTCTGACCGGCGCCGGTATGGCCGCAACCAACAATCTGTTGCCACTGCCATTTGCGGTCATCGGGCTTGGCCTGTTTTTGATCGAGACGTCAAAGCCCGCGCCGCGATTTTTGACGCTGGTCCTATCGGGCGTCGCATTGTCTATTGCGGCGGGGATGAAGGTCAGTGCGGTACTGTTTATTCCGCCGATTGCTCTTGCCGCATTCTTGTTGCCAGCGGATGTTTCGATGGCACGACGACTGAAAGCCGTGGTTCTGCCGCTGCTGATCGGAGGGTTGATCGGGGCCTTGCCCCTGTTTGCCTTCCTGCTCGCTGATCCGGGCGTCTTTCTGGCGCATGTCTTGGGGTTTCACACCGGACCACATGTCGCCTATTGGGAGGCCAACGCCGCAACAGAACCGGGGCTGGCCCTGGGATTGTCGGGCAAGTTGATGCTGGCCCATTCGGCATGGGTGGCCGGAGTGGGCCTGGTGATGGTTATGGCCATTCTGTCCGTGCTTTGGATTATCCTGCGTGGTGGTGCGCGTGTCGACGAAATGCAGCCCTCGCAACTGCGGCATGGTGGTGTTGTTCTGGCGATCATTATCCTGACTGCCTCAATGGCTTTTGTTCCAACGCCCGGTTTTCCGCAATATTATATCCAGCCTCTGGTCTGTCTGCCTCTGCTGCTCGCGGTTCTGTTCCGTCGGCTTGACCCGCCACGGCGGCACGAGGCAGTGCCTGTGCTTGCGGCAGGTATTGTCTTGATGGTCATCCTGGGACTCCCGCGTATCGGGATGGGCCTGGTCTCGCTGACAGAGCCTTCGAAGTTCACCTCGGCCCGTTTTGCCGGTTCCGGCGCTGTCCTGCGGGATGCGGTGGCAGGCAGTGCACTGCCTGATGGTCCGGTCGCGACTTTGCTGCCGATCTATCCGCTTGAGGCGGGCCTGAGCGTTTATCCAGAATTTGCAACCGGGCCATTCGCTTACCGAATTGCACCCTTCACGGATCCGGAACTTGCCGGCAAATACGTGATGGCAGGCGCCGAAGACTTACCGGCTCTGTTTGCAGATAACCCGCCTTCGGCTTTCCTGCTTGGATACGATTCCGTTCTGGAAGCCCCATTGTTGAGCTATGCGCGGGCAAACAACTACCGCCCAGTCGAATTATCAGGTCTGAACAACCGCTACGGCCAAGGTGTGGTATACTTGAAAGCTGCAGGGGCTGAACAATGACCAGTGCCTGCGCGACTCAACCTGCCTATATTTTTCCTGGGCGGGCCCATTCACATGACCATCAATTCTATTGATCGAATAAAGGAAGGATAGACAATGAAAACGGTACTTCTGGCTGGTGGACTAGGCTCGCGTCTGGCCGAAGAAACGGTTTCCATTCCCAAGCCCATGGTTGAAGTGGGCGGGCGTCCGATCATCGCACGCGTGATGGATATCTACAGCCATTTCGGACATCGTGATTTTGTTGTGGCTGCCGGGTACAAAGCATTGCTGCTGAAGCAGTTCTTTGCCAATTATCACCTGATCGCCAACAATATATCGGTATCGTTGGACACTGGGGAATTGCAACTGGTCCCTTCTGCTCCGGGCGGGTGGAATGTGTCAGTGGTCGACACCGGTGCGCATACCATGACCAGTGGTCGTATCCGTCGGCTCAAGGATTGGCTGACTCCTGATGAGCCGTTCATGTGCACCTATTCGGACGGCGTGGGAAATATCGACATCAATGCACTGATTGATTTCCACAAATCACACGGCAAGCTGGCGACCGTAACTGCGGTTCAGCCCCCGGCGCGGTTTGGTAACATCGAGCTCAAGGGCGACAGGGTTGACGCCTTCACAGAAAAGGTCCGCAATCGCGAAACCTGGATCAATGGCGGCTTCTTCGTCTTCGAGCCGGGCGTCTTGGACTATATGGTTGATGACAATGAGCCGCTGGAGCAGACCCCGCTGACCCAGATGGCCCGCGACGGAGAGCTGATGGCCTATCGCCACGATGGGTTTTGGCATCCGATGGACACTCTGCGCGACAGGAATACGCTGGACGGTCTGTGCGAAGGTGAAACGCCGCCCTGGCTTAATTTCAACGAAGGTTCGGGCAAGAGCTACCCAGCTCTGGCGATATGAGGTGAACCGTGAGCGGGCAGGTCAATTCTCAGTTTGATGGCGTTTTTGCCGGCAGCCGTGTTCTTGTGACCGGGCATACCGGATTCAAGGGCGGGTGGATTTGTGCATGGCTGAGGCGTCTGGGGGCAGAGGTGACAGGCTTGTCATTGCCTCCCGAACAGGGGCATTCATTCTTTGATGCCTGTTCTGTTGACGGGCTGACCGACAGCCGGATTGCGGATATCCGCAATCGTCAGGCGGTGCTGGATACACTGTCAGGGGTGGACGCTGAAATCGTGTTCCACATGGCTGCACAGCCTTTGGTGCGCCGGTCCTATAGGGATCCTGCCGAAACCTTTGCGACCAATGTATCTGGAACCGCCCATGTTCTGGATGCCGCTTTGGGGATGCGCTCGTTGAAGGCGGTGGTCGTTGTCACCAGTGACAAATGTTACGACAACAAGGAATGGACCTGGGGTTATCGCGAAAACGATCCGATGGGCGGCAGGGACCCGTATAGCGCCTCGAAAGGCTGTACCGAGCTTGTGGCGCAATCTTATGGTCATTCCTTCTTTTCATCAGCGGATGGGCCGCAACTGGCAACAGTCCGGGCCGGGAATGTGTTCGGAGGGGGCGACTGGGGCGAAGATCGGCTTATCCCCGACGTGATCCGCGCATCCGAGGCGGGCGAACCGGTGGTTATCCGCAACCCGCTCAGCGTGCGCCCCTGGCAGCATGTTCTTGAACCGCTGTCGGGCTATCTGGCCTTGGCCGCGCGAATGTATCGGGATGGGCAAAGCTTTGCTGGCGCCTGGAATTTTGGCCCTGATGTGTCGGGGACGGTGGATGTCCGGCAGTTGGCAACCTTGATGCAGGATGCCTGGGGCGACGGAGCTCCACAGTTTTCGATGGCGTCTGCTGAACAGACATCTGCCGCGCCGCATGAGGCAGGTATTCTTCGACTGGACAGTACTAAGGCGCAAACGGGATTGGGTTGGCGTCCGCAACTGACATTGCCCGAAGCCGTTCGCCTGACAGTAGACTGGTACAAGGCCCATGCCGCCGGTTCGGAGATGGGTGGGATCACAAACAATCAGATCGGGTTCTACAGTGACCTGATGTCTTCACGGGATTTCGACCGGGCTCCGGTCGCCGCGCAATAGCGGGTTATTGAGGAGAAAAGAATAATGCGAGTGAATTACGGTCAAACCGTGCATGGCCAGGAAGAGATCGACGCGGTTGTCGAAGTTCTGAAAACGTCCACCCAGATGGGCCCCAAAGTGCGCGAGATGCAGGAAAAAGTGGCTGCTTTGTTTTCCAAACGCCACGGCATCATGGTGAACTCGGGGTCATCGGCGAACTATCTCGCGGTCGAGATTCTGGACTTGCCAAAGGGCAGCGAAGTTATCACTCCGGCCCTGACTTTTGCCACGACGGTTGCTCCGCTTGTCCGTCAGGGCCTGATCCCGACCTTTGTGGATGCCGCGGTCGGGACCTATAATATCGACGTAGACGCGATCGAACGCATGATTACGCCAAATACATCTGCCGTCATGATCCCGTCACTGATCGGAAACCTGCCAGATTGGCGCCGTATCCGCGAGCTGGCCGATGCGCATGGTCTGAAGGTAATTGAAGACAGCGCTGACACGCTGGGCGCAACCATCGACGGTACAAGCACGGGCGTCTATTCCGACGTCTCTACCACCAGCTTTTACGGCAGCCACGTCATCAATGGCGCCGGGAATGGCGGCATGTTGTGCGTGAATGACGAAGAGCTTGGCCGCAAGGCGCTTTTGCTGAGGTCCTGGGGGCGGTCGTCCTCGCTGTTTGTGGAATCCGAGGCCATCGAGAACCGGTTCAACGTCAAACTGGACGGGATCGAATATGATGCCAAATTTCTGTTCGAGGATCTTGGCTATAACGTTGAACCTTCGGAAATCAGCGCGGCATTCGGGTTGGTGCAGCTGAGCAAACTGGACAACAACATCCGCGTGCGCGAAGAGGCCTTCGCTGCTCATCGCGCCTTTTTTGCCCACTATGAAGACTGGTTCATCCTGCCTGAACAACTGCCGAACTCGCGCACCGGGTGGCTGGCCTTCCCGCTGACATTGCGCGAAGGCGCCCCATTCACGCGGCGCGAGATGCAGATATTCCTTGAGACTTCGGACATTCAAACTCGGCCTGTCTTTACCGGAAACATTCTGCGTCAGCCTGCCATGAAGCAAGTAGAATACCGAGCAGATCCCGCGGGCTATCCCAATTCCGATGCGGTTATGCGCGGGGGTATCCTGCTGGCTTGTCACCATGGTCTGATACAAGCGCAAATCGATTATATGCATGCAAAATTTGAAGAATTTGCATTGAAATTCCAAGGAGCACTGGTCTGATGAACGATCAAAGCATCAATACGTCTGTTCGCACGACCTGCCGTACCTGCCGGTCTACCAACCTTATGCTTGTGCTGCCGATGGGCGATCACCCGCCCGCCAATATGTTCGCACGGCCCGAGCAAAAGGATGTTCCGCAACCGGCTTTCCCGCTGAATACTCAGGCCTGTCTGGATTGTGGCTTGATCCAGGTTGCAGATCAGGTGCCTGCTGATTTCTTTACGGACTATCTTTATGTCCCGTCCGGTGCGGCAACAATGCATACACATTTCGCCGAACTCGCCTCGGTCGCGGTAGAGCGTGCGCAAGGTGGGCTGATCATTGATATCGGTTGTAATGACGGGCTGATGCTGTCCCATGCCAACGATCAGGGCGGGCGCACATTGGGCATCGACCCGGCGGCCAACCTTGCCAAGATTGCCGGCGAACGGGGCGTTCGGGTCCATGTGGACTTTTTCAACCGCGCCACCGCGCAGCAGATTCGTGAAACCGAAGGGCCGGCCAGCGTCATCACGACGACCAATACCTTCAACCATATAGACGATCTGCACGGCTTTACCGAAGGTGTTCTGGACCTGTTGACAGATGACGGCGTCTTCATCATCGAAGTGCCTTGGGGCAAGATGATCCTCGAGACCAACGAGTTCGACAATGTTTATCACGAACATGTCTCTGAACTGAGCCTTCTGTCCGTCGTCAAACTGGGCCAGTCCGTTGGGCTCGATGTAGTGGATGTCACAAAACTGCCGGTTCATGGCGGTTCGATGCGCGTGTTCATGCAACCCGCCGCGCTGAACAAAACCCCGGCGCCGATTGTTGCTGATATGCTTGCTGACGAAGATGCCGCGGGCATGACCAACAAAGAGGCATACGAAGCATTTGCCGAGCGTGTTCACGTGATGCAGGACAGCCTTGTTTCCATGCTGGCCGACCTCAAGGCATCGGGTAAAACGATCGCTGGCTACGGCGCGCCCGCTAAGGGTAACACGCTGTTGAACTACTTTGATATCGGCACGGAAACTCTGGATTTTCTGGTTGACCGGAACACGTTGAAACAGGGCCTGTATTCGCCGGGCAAGCTTATTCCTGTATTGGCCCCCGAAGCGGTCATGGAACGCAAACCTGATTACCTGTTGGTTTTGGCCTGGAACTTCTTTGACGAAATCCGCGAGCAGATGGCTGATTTCGAAGCCGCTGGCGGCAAGTTCATCGTGCCTTTGCCAATGCCAGTAGTTATTCCCTGAAGGGGAAACAATGACGCGCGTATTGATCACCGGAGCCAGCGGATTCATTGGCTCTCATCTGGTTCGGGCCTGCTTGGCCCGGGGCGATGAGGTCGCTGTGCTTACGCGGCCGGGTTCCTCTCGGGGCCGTTTGCAAGGTGCTTCGGGAATCCGCTTTTTCACCGATGGGTATTCGGATGTTGCCGCGATCAAACGCGTCGCGAATGCGTTCCGACCCCAGGTAGTTTTGCACACCGCCGCGCAGACAAAATTTGCCGAGACTGATGACCTGGCAGATCTGAATGCCAGTATTTTGCAAAATCTCTCGACGCTGGTTGCGATCCTGTCGGCTTTGGCCATCTGTGATCAGCCGCCCAATGCGTTTGTGCGCACCGGATCCATTGCGGAATATGGTGATATCGAGCTGCCCTATGTCGAAACTTCGCGAGAGAACCCGCGAAATTCCTATGGCGCGTCTCTGGTGGCCGGAACGCAATATATTGAAATGGCTCAGCCCCGGCTGCCGTTCAAGGCTGTTACGGCTCGGTTGGCGCTGACCTATGGTCCCGGACAGTCAGAAGATTTCTTCATACCCCATGCCATTGGCCGCCTGTTGCGGAAAGCCCCGGTTTTCCTTCATCGTCCACATGATCGGCGTGATCTGATACATATTGACGACATAGTCGAAGCGCTGCTTTTGATTGCTGACGCGCCGGACAAGGCGGGGTCGGTCATCAATGTTGTCACTGGCGATGCTCCGGATATGGCAGCAGTCGCAGGAGAGTTGCAGGTGTTGACCGGAGCAGCTCTGGATTTGGTTTACTCTGCGCCGCCGAAGGATGACCCGGTATTGTTGGTTTCGGATCCTTCACAGATGGCGGAACGTTATGGCTGGTCGGCAAAAATCGCTTTGCGTGAAGGCCTTGAAAGGACGGTTCAATGGACAAAACAGTCACAACAAGCGGAGATGAACGCGTGACTTTGGTTTCAATCCTGATCCCCGCTTTGAACGAAGAAGATAACGTTCGCACGGCCTATGAACGTGTGACCAAGGTGTTTGACGATCTGCCCTCTTATGAGCCCGAGATCATTTTCACTGACAACCATTCCACGGATCGTACATTTGAAATCCTGTCGGATATTGCTGCTGCTGATCCCCGTGTCCGGGTTATCCGATTTGCCCGCAATATGGGATATCAGTCATCAGTTCTGACGGCCTATCGATCCGCAAACGGGGCCTGTTCGATCCAACTGGATTGCGACATGCAGGACCCGCCCGAACTGATCCCGCAGATGCTGGATACCTGGCGGCAGGGATATCACGTGGTATACGGCATTCGCCGTAGCCTGCCGGACGGACCCATCGTCGCTGCCGCGCGGCGCGGCTTTTATGCGTTGATCGATATGATCAGCAATGATGATTTGCCGAGAAATGCGGGCGAGTTTCGGCTGACTGACCGGCGTATTCTGGACGAGCTGCGCCGGGTCGATGATCGCTCTCCTTATGTTCGCGGGTTAATCAGTGGGATGGGTTTCCGCCAGATCGGCTTTGAATATGATCGCAATGCGCGCACCGCTGGCGAGTCGAAATTTCCGTTTCGGGCCATGCTGTCGCTTGCTGTCGACGGGTTGATCAACCACTCGCTTCTGCCCTTGCGCCTTGCCTCGATGATCAGTCTGACGGTTGGCACAGGGACTTTTTTGCTGATGATCGGATATGTGATCGGCAAGCTGTTCTTTGGCCAGAACTGGCCGGGCGGTTTTGCCACGACCACCATCCTGTTGCTGCTGTCGATGACCTTGAATGCGATGTTCCTGGGAATAATGGGCGAATATATTGGGCGGATTTTCCTGCAGTCCAAAGACTTGAATCGACCCATTGTCGAACAAGAGTTGAACCGTCCGGAAACTCTGGATCTGGTACAGCAAGCTGATCGTGTAAAAAGCGCCGCTGAGTGAAAAATGAAACTGTTATTGGTGCAAGCTGGGTTCGGAGCGGGCGGTGCGGAAAAGATCGCCGCAATGATCGCCGCGCATCGAATCTCGGCCGGGGATGAGGTTCACGTTGCCGGGATGGCGACAGAGGATTCTGGTTCCTACTTCGCCTATCCTGAGTGCGCGCATTTACACATGATTCAGCCGCTAAAGATCTCGCGGCGACTGACGCAGGCACGGCGCTACTTGCATATTCGCAAGGTCATCCGGGCTGTGCGTCCCGATCTGATCATCTCGTTTCTAACCAAGGTGAATGTGCTGACCATGTTGGCCGCGCGTGGAACCGGGGTGCCTGTCGTGATCTCTGAGCGGAACAATCCGCTGGTTCAAAGCGGAAATCCCATGTGGCTGAAAGCGGTGAACAGGCTTGCGCGGGGGGCATCCGGAATTGTCATGCAGACCGAACGTGCGCGTTTGGATTTGCCTGCGGACCTGATCCCAAAGGCCAGTGTAATCCCCAATCCATGTGCTCCGCTGGGGGGGATCCACATCGGGTCCGGACAGACCCGGCTTGTGGCTGTCGGGCGTTTGGATCGTCAAAAGGGGTTCGATATGCTGCTGCGGGCAATGCCCGAAGTGCTGCGCGACAACCCAGACATCCGGTTGACGATCTTTGGCGAGGGCCCAGAGCGCGACGCGTTGGAACAGCAGATCTCTGCTGCGAATTTATCGGATGTCGTATCATTGCCCGGCGCCAGCCCAAAACCCGGAGACTGGATGCAAGACGCGGATATTCTTGTATTCCCGTCTCGCTTTGAAGGGTTCCCGAATGTAGTTGCCGAGGCCACGGTCACAGGTCTGCCGGTCATATCGTTCGATTGCGCCTATGGGCCACGGGAATTGATCCGCGACAGGGAAAACGGATTGCTTGTTCCGGCCGAGGATGTTGCCGGTCTGACCAAGGCGATTTTCAGCCTGTCAAAGGATGATGCCTTACTGAATAAAATGCGTCAGAATGCGCGCCATAACAGGGAATGGCTGGAACCGCAGCACGTCCTGTCGGACTGGGATTCTTTGATTGCCAATGTGCAAATCGGAGTTGCTGCCAAAGCCGGCACGGCTAAAGGTCTGACAGAACTTCTGTAAGCTGGCCTAAGCTGGTGACCGTGGCATATGCGGCATGCTTAGAACTGGGTGGAATCGGATCATGCACAGCCCCGGGTCGGAGGATTTGAACCGTCCGCCAGCCTCGGGCATTCGGGGTGATAAAGTCCTTGGCCGGATTGTCCGCTACATAGACCATTCTGCGCGGGTTTTGCGCGGCCAATTCCATCTCTTCATAGGCGCGGGGATGCGGTTTCCCGTAGCCATCCGGCCAGGCGCCGGTCGGGCGGATATGCGCAATAAAGCGGTCCAGATCCAGCGCGGCGATCTTGTTGCGCTGCATCTTTTCGGGCCCGTCGGTGATCAACCCCATAGGCTGATCTGCGTTTGTCAAAAACCGCTCGGCGTCTTCGCACAGCGAAATGAGGGGCGGGTGTGATCGGTATTTGGTGATCAGGTCCTGTATGAAAGAATCGGTCGCATCAAGGCCGGTCTGCGCGCAAGCCACATTGAATATGCGTCGTCTTTCCCCCGCATTGTACGCGGCCTGACACCGTTGTCCGAACCCTTCAGCGCCGGTTTTTTCGTGGACCCAACCGTTCAGCCAGTTATAGCCGCTAAAGGCAAAATCTCGCTCCAGATACAGGGTGTCGTCCAGATCAAATACCAGCATCAGCCCTGATACACCGCACTGTCATATCGTATCATTTTCACACCATCGCGCCAGTTGTTATGAGCGGTTGACGGTAATTCGGCGACCTCTTCCAAAAGCCACTGTGCGAACTGTGCGCCCGCATGATCGGCCAGAGGGTAGCCACCCCCGAAACGCGCATTGATCTCAAGCACTGCGGGGCCATGTTCTGGGTCATCGATGATCTGAAAACAGGCGACACCGCGCAGATCGGGCAGGGCCTGTGCAATGCCTTCGGCGATGGTTTGCAGATCATTGCGTCGCCTGGTTTCACCCTTTTCAACCTCACCGGCGCGAATTTGAATGCGCAGATGCGGGATCACCGTGCAGAGCTGACCCGAGGCATCTACAAACATGTTGATTGTGTATTCCGGTCCGTTCAGCTTGTCCTGAAAGATCATCGGTTCGGGGAATTCAGAGGGGACATCAGCGAGGGTTTCGAATACATCCAGCCCCCGGCTTGCACTGCCGCCACTTGGCTTTGCAAAGATGGGCCAACTGATGTCTTGTGGCCGCTCTAGCAATTCCTGATGATCCAATGTGCGCGGAACTGGAACCCCGGCTTCGGACAGTTTCTGGATTGTCAGGCGCTTGTCCCGGACAACCTCAATCACGTTCACTGGCGAGACATGGACTCGCGCGCCCAGATTGGCAAAGGCGGGCGCGGCCTGTGCCAGGGGCATCAGTTCCGGGTCGATTGTGGGGATCACCAGGCTGACCCTGTGTTGACGCACAATCTCGAGGATCGAGGTTGCATAGTCGGGGCTGTCACATCGCGGCACGGCGGCGGCGTGATCGGCAAGCGCGCAAGCCGCGCTTTCATCTGGGTTCAGGTCGCAGGCGATGATGGTCAGATCTATATCCAGACGGTCCGCAGCCGCCCTGAAGCATTGCAGTAGGCCAACACGGCGACCCGCCGACGTAATCAGGATTGTCAGACATTTTCGCGCCATCGGAAACTCACCAATTCATAAACAATTATACGTGCTTAACCTAGCACAGGGTGTCTTGCCCTGTGAACGGGGTAGGGGTGAGTTTGCCTCAATATTGTTTTGAGTTGCGGCAATCCGACAGTGCGGACCCTGCCAGAGATATGCAGCAGTGCGGTTCAATGAAAATCCCGGCTTGGAAACAGCCGCTTTGCCTGATCCCGTGGGTGCATTGCCCTGGCAGGATAGCGGGATTTCTTCGGTGTATCATCAGTGCGGGACCCTTCGGTGCTTAGGACCTCTGGTTGCGGGTGCCCCAATTCGGAAAGCTTATGTGACATGTCCTGAACGTCCTGGGCGATCAGGTGCACGATAATCCCTTCACGCTGCAGATACCCTGTGATCCGCAGCAGGCGCCCGCCCATCACGGCCCGGCGGAAACGCTCATAAACCTTGGGCCAGACCACCACATTGCTGACCCCGGTTTCATCCTCTAGCGTCAGGAAAATTATACCCGACGCCGTGCCCGGCCGCTGACGGGTGATAACCAGACCACAAACGCTGTGCCGCCCCAGGGGCACCTCTAGCAAGGCGACATGTGTGGTCAGCCCTGGCAGAGAGGGGCGCAGCAGTTCCATCGGGTGGGCCCGCAGGGTCAGGCGGGTGGCAACATAATCCTCGACCACCTCTTCGCCCAGCTGCATGGCGGGCAGGTTGACCGGGGGTTCGTGAACCGTTTCCCCGTCAATCGGATCATTGAACAAGGGCAGAGGTTTGGGGCTTTGAATGGCTTTGACCTGCCAGAGTGCATCGCGCCGGGTCAGCCCCATATCGGAAAAAGCGTCTGCCTCGGCCAAGCGCGTCAGTACATCAGGCCGCAGCCCCGCACGCAGCCACAGCGCCTCTGGATCCTGATAGCCATTGCCGCGGGCGGCCTCAATCCAGCCGGCGTCTTCTTCCCTGAACCCCTTGATCTGGCGGAATCCCAGCCGCAGCGCCAGCGCGCCATCGGGGCGGCGTTCCAGTATATTGTCCCACTCGGAATGATTGACGCAGATAGGGCGGATTTCGACCCCATGCTCGCGGGCGTCGCGCACGATCTGAGCGGGCGCGTAAAACCCCATGGGTTGAGAGTTCAAAAGCGCGCAGGCAAAGATCGCCGGGTGATGGCGTTTCAGCCAGGCCGAGACATAGGCAAGCATGGCAAAGGCCGCCGCATGGCTTTCCGGGAACCCGTAATCGGCAAAGCCTTCGATCTGGGAAAAACACTGCTCAGCTACTTTGATGTCATAGCCGTTACCCAGCATCCCATTGATGAATTTATCCCGGAATGTGCCGATTGTGCCCATTCGCCGGAACGTGGCCAATGAGCGGCGCAGATGGTCGGCCTCTTCCGCCGTGAATCCGGCCCCGACCACGGCAATCTGCATGGCCTGTTCCTGAAACAGGGGGACGCCCAATGTGCGCGCTGTCACCTGTTCCAGTTTCGGGCCAAAGGGTTCGGGGTTTTCCAGCCCATTGCGTCGCCGGATATAGGGCTTCACCATATCCCCTTGAATGGGGCCAGGGCGCACAATGGCAACTTCGATTATCAGGTCATAAAGCTCGCGGGGGCGCATCCGGGGCAGGAAATTCATCTGCGCCCGACTTTCGACCTGAAAGACGCCGATCGCATCCGCCCGGCAGAGCATGTCATATGTGGCGGTGTCGTCCTGAGGCACCTTGGCGATGCTCAGGGTCTGGCCTTCATGCTGTTGCAGCAGGCCAAAGGATTTGCGCAGACAACTGAGCATACCAAGCCCCAGCACATCGACTTTCAGGATGTTCAGAGCATCAATATCATCTTTGTCCCAGCAGATGACGGTGCGGTTTTCCATTGCGGCATTTTCAATCGGGCAAAGCTCGTCCAGGCGTCCTTTGGTGATCACAAAACCACCAACATGCTGGGACAGATGGCGGGGAAAGCCGATGATTTCGCCAATCAGATGAATGGTTTGCATGAGGCGCCGGTCGCTGAGGTCCAGCCCCAGCTCGCGAATACGGTCCAAATCAACGCCGCCATTGCTCATGCCCCAGATCTGGCTCGACAGCCCAGCGGTCACATCCTGCGACAGCCCCATGACCTTGCCCACCTCGCGAATGGCTGCACGGGTGCGGAAATGGATGACAGTTGCGCAAAGACCAGCACGTTCGCGGCCATATTTCTCGTAAATCCACTGGATCACCTCCTCACGCCGCTCATGCTCGAAATCGACATCAATATCCGGCGGCTCGCCCCGGTATCTGGACACGAATCGCTCAAAGACCATGGCGATCTGGTCGGGGCTGACATCCGTGATGCCCAAGAGGTAACAGAGCACCGAATTGGCCGCGGACCCGCGCCCCTGACACAGAATGCCCTGCGACCGGGCATATTGTACGATGTCATGTACAGTCAGGAAATAAGCGGGAAACTGCAGATCCGCGACCACCGCCAGTTCCTTGCGCATCAGCCCGACCACCGTGTCGGGCGGCCCTTCGGGGTACCGGCGCTGCAACCCTTCGTGTGCCAGACGTTCCAGACGCGTTTGCGGATGTTCCCCGCTTGCAATCTCATCGGGGTATTCATACGAAAGCTCCGCCAGATCAAAGCTGCACCTGTCGGCAATCTCCATCGTGCGCCGCAAGGCGCTGGGGTGATGGCGGAACAGCCGGACCAGATCATGGCCGGATTTGAGGCGGCGTTCGGCATTGGCCAATGCGCGTGTACCGATCTGATCAATCGTAATATTTTCGCGCATGCAGGTCAGGGTATCGGCCAGTTGCTTGCGGTGGGCGCGGTGCATCAGAACATCCCCGACCGCGACCATGGGGGCGCAGCTTTTCTGGGCCAGTTGGGCGCATTCGGCCAGATAGGCCTGATCGCTGCCGTCATAGCGCGGAACAGCGCCCAGAAAAACATGATTGGGAAAGCGCCGTCGCACGGACTGAATATCTGATGCGGCCTCTGACAGGGTGGTCTGGGGCAGGGCGATCAGGATCATGCCCTTGCAGGCCGTCAGCATGTCTTGCGTATAGAGCTCGCAATCGCCCTTATCTGCACGCCGTTTGCCCAGAGTCAGCAGGCGGGCCAAGCGTTTGTAGGCTGCCAGATCACAGGGCAACGCCACCCAATCTACCGCACTGTCGCGCAGCAGCAGCCGGCAGCCGGTAATCAGTTTAGGCAGAACAGTGCAGTCCGGTTTCGCAAGCGCCTGCCTGTGGCCAACCTCTTGCCGGGAGGAGGAATCAACCCGATATTCAGATCTGATTTGAAGGGGCTGTTTGGTCTGTCGTTTAAGCTCTCGCAGTGCCGACCATGCGCGCACAACCCCTGCCAACGAATTGTGATCCGTGATAGCTATTGCCGACAATCCCAGCTCGGCGGCGCGCAGGACAAGCTCTTCGGGGTGGGAGGCCCCGGTCAGAAAGGTGAAATTCGTGGTGACACAGAGTTCGGCATAACCCAGCCCCTGTGCATGGGGCTTTGGCATATGACGGTGCAGGGCGTCTGTCGGGCGGTTTGCTGTGATCATGCGAACTCTCCCTGTACAAACCAGCCCGGATTCTGAGGCGTGTAAAACAGCCAGAGCCTGCGCCCCTGCGTGGTTTCCACCCGCCAGTAATCCCGCAGACCGGACCGCCAGCTTTCATCCTGATGCCACCACTCGGGCGCGATGCGTTCGGGGCCCGTGGCATGGCCGGTTGTCAGGGGCATGCGTCTCCAGCGGAACCGCGCGGGCGGATGTGGGCCGGTTGCCGCAATCGGTTCGGGTGGAAACAGGTAGAGCGGGCGTGGGTTCAGGATGCTCCAGCCGCTGGAGGGGTTGGAATAGGCGGCGGCCGCGATGATGAAACTGTGTTCGGGAATATGGCTGTCCGCAGGTAGGAAACGCTGTATGTTTTCAAGCCCGACCCGGGTGCCCAGCCGGGTGATCAGGTCATCCAGCCGGCTCTTGCTGTGGTCCGACACATGGCTGATTTGTTGTACTGGCAGCGCTTCAACCCCGGTAGCCTCCAACCGCATTTGATCAATGCCAAAGCCAGCATCTATTTCCCCCAAACCGCGTTCGAACAAAGACAGGATACGCTGAGGATCGCGCAGAGGTCGGGCCAGACGCAGTTCAACCAGCTGGCAGTCCTGGTCCACCCGACGCAATGTCATGCAAAGTTTCCGGGCGCCCATCTCTTGCGCCTTCAGCTTGGCGCAGAGCTGGGCCAACAGCCGTTCGGTACCAGCCATCACGTCCGACAGTAATCCGATGGGGTCCGGCAGGGTCATGCGCACCGCGTAATGGGGGGGATCGGACAGCGGCGTGATTGCTTCGGGTTGCGCGCCCAGAGCCTGATCCAGCCTGAGCAGCAGACCGGGACCAAAACGCCGTGTCAGCGGTGCGCGCGGTGCTGCCGCCAATGTACCAATTTTGCGCAGGCCCATGCGCTGTAAGGCGACCGAGGTCTTCTCATCCAGACGCAAGGCCGCCACCGGCAGCAACTTTAGGGCCGTCAGCATATTGCCAGAGGCTGCGACCCCCTCGTTATAACGGGCAAGCGCCCAAGCCGCACCGCGCGTATCCCCCAACCCGATCTGCACCCAGAGCCCTGCGCGCGCAAACCGTCCGCGCATATCAGCCAACATCGCCTCTTCGCCGCCAAAGAGATGGGCTGACCCGGTGACGTCAAGCACCAGCCCATCCTCGCCTTCCATCCCCACCCAGGGGCAATAGCGCGTTGCCCAGCGACGCAGGATGTGCAGGAAACGCATATCGGCCTGAGGATCGGCTGTGCAGCTTTGCAAAGCGGGGCAAAAGGCGCGCGCATCCGCATAGGACATGCCCTGATGCAGCCCCTGTTCCGCAGCCTGAGCGTTCAGGCAATAAATACGATTGGCATTCTGTTGTTTGAGCGTCAGGACAAAGGGCCCATTCACCAGGCGTCGACGCAGAACCCGGTCGCTTGCCAACCGAGGAAACCACAATGAAACGACGCGACGCTGCATTCCATCGAACATGCCAGATACCAATATGTTCTTGATTTGTTCTTTTTATGCTTCCGCTTTTACAGAGTCGAGTCTTTTGGATCAAACGCCAGCAGATAGTGCCACCGGGACCAAGTTGTTTCGGCTTCGAAGGGAAGGTCGGCCCTTTTAGGCATCAAACCGCGGCAGCCATTATTCGGACTCTCATTCTTGTCGCAAAAATCTTTGGATCTTGAAAAAAGACAGGGCCGGTCCAAAGACCGGCCCTGCGACTGTTCATATGTATCGGTATTAGTTCGACGCGGCGTTCAGCTTTTCGTTCTGTTCACGCAGCGTGTCCGAGATGATCGCGTACCATTCGCCGGATTCACGCATTTCGTTCAGGCCCTTGTTGACCATAGCGATGTATTCACGTGCAAACGGGTTGGTGCGGTGAGCAAGGAAGCTCATCGAGGACAGCGTGGAAACATAGGGGTTTTCTACGATATCTTCCGAGGTCAGGCCCATGTCCTTCATGGTTGCGGCGAAAAGATCGACCTCGAACGCGGCCACATCGGCTGAGCCGGTCAAAACGGCATCCAGACACTCGCGGGCCGAGCTGGGGTGAACCAACGTCAGGTTATCGGAATTCAAGCCAACTTCTTCAAGTACAACCATGCTCCAGCCGTCCATACGACACAGGGTTGCACCTTTGAGGTCTTCGAAGGCCGTCGCTTGTGAGTATTCGCTTTCCGGCAGAGTGAAGAAACCGCCGACGATGTCATAGACCGGAACCGAAGCAACAAACTCGTTGCACCGGGATTCAGTCGCTGCAGACCACTCATAGGTGTGATTTGTACAATCTGGAACTGTCCAGGCGATCGAGATGTCGAATGCGCCGAGCGGCAAGAGAGTTTCCAAATGCGAAGTCCAGTCGTCGACAAAGCTGACCGAGAAATCACGGCTGTTGCCGGCACGCTGAAGACTTGTGGTCGCCAGGCGGGTCATGATCCCACCACCACTCAGACTTTCGGTCGTGAATGGCTCCCATCCGTTACCCGCTACCAGCTTGATTGGCGGGGCGTAGACGTTCGAACGTTTCACACTGGCCGCACGCTTTTCTTCTGCTGCGATCAGTTCCTGTGCTGACTGGCCATTCGGCAGACTGCCGTCTTCACAGGGCAAGGACAGAACCAATCCAGGCGCCAGCGCGTTTGGGTTGGTGATGATGTTGCGGTTGGCGTTGAAGATCGGCTGATAGTTCGAGGTGCCATAAGCCGCGATGGCGATGGTCGCCATCGTGTCACCATCCGCGACGGTATAGTTGCTACAGGCCTCCTGTGCTGCGGCAGCTCCGGCGCTCAGGGCGGTGACGGCGGTGGCCGAAATCACGACTTTCTTCAGGTTAAATTTATACATGTCCACTTCCTCCAGACTTTTTTGAGTTTAGGCCAATAAGGGCCTTAGCCATTTTCCATTTGATAACGCAGAGCGGTTGAGACGATGTCGCGCCACTCGCCTGATTGCTGCATGATCGCCAGACCCTGATTAAGCGTTTCAAGGATCGCTTCTCCATCAGGATTATCCTTATGAGTCATGATGTTAAGAGACTTGATCGCTGCCAGGTTGGGGTTTTCTACAATGCGATGCTCGTAACCCAGCCGACCGATTGCCTCGACGGCCAGATGGGCCTCAATTGCGGCAATGTCGGCGGTTCCATCCATCAATGCATGGAAACATTCATCCGGCGAAACCGGGCGCAGCATCGTGATCGCGGGCTCGTACAGCCCCACCGCGTCCATATGCGACAGGGACCAGCCCTCGGGTCGGCAGATGGTTGCACCGGCAAAGTCCGCATATGTCAGGGTCTCTTCATAGCCCGAACCTTCGCGAGCAAAGAACGTGTCCACAACTTCATAGAACGGGTTCGAGAAATTGTAGGTTTCACAACGTGAACGGTCATTTTCAGACAGTGCATCTGCGTCGTCACAATCTGGACGCGACCACGGGAAGGTCGCGTCAAATGCCAGCGTCGGCATCAACAGATCCAGATGTGAAGACCAGTCATTGACGAACTGAATCTTGTAGGACTGTTCCGGCGCTGCGCGCAACATCGCGGTTTCAACAAGATTTGTATATAGACCACGATGCGGCAGAGCTTCATCCGTGAACGGGGAATAGTTGCCGCCAGTGATCAAAATCAACTGACGGTCCCGGATTTCAGGACGTTCACCGGTACCTGCATTGCGGATTAGGGCAGCACCTTCAGCACGCGCGGCCTCGATCTCATCCTTGGCCGCAGCCTTGGCGGCGATGACCGCCTCTGCTTTGGCTTCGGCCACGCGGGACTCGGCTTCGGCGATAGCTTTGGCAGCGCGATCTTCCGCAGCCTTGACAAG
The DNA here is from genome assembly GCF_059611285.1 of Ruegeria sp. CDSA236. Taxonomy (NCBI): domain Bacteria; kingdom Pseudomonadati; phylum Pseudomonadota; class Alphaproteobacteria; order Rhodobacterales; family Roseobacteraceae; genus Ruegeria; species Ruegeria sp. CDSA236. The sequence continues at coordinate 23,977 of NZ_JBXWPG010000004.1, read as the reverse complement.
TTCGGCGGCCATTTCGGCGGCCATTGCTTCGGCCTCTGTCTGCGGCACGGCAGCTGCGCGCCCGATATCTTCCAAACACGGAAGGGTCAAAACGTCGCCGACGCGGATGACATTGGGATTATTTCCGATTACATCGCGGTTTGCCTCGAAGATGATCCGAAAATCTTCGGTCGAATAGACTGCGATGGTCAGTTCCCGCAGGCTGTCGCCTCGCTGGATTTCATAGGTTGAGCATGCTTCTTGTGCCGAAGCAGCGCCCGTCGCGGCAGCTAGTGCCAGGCTGGATATGATCAGATGGAGTTTCATTGGTCCGGTTGCTTTGCCTCTAGTCGTTTCTTCTGAGTTTGATGACGCCAATCGACGTATTGTCTTGATCCGGGTCGTTCCTGGTTCTCAGTGCCCGCAACAGCGCATCCGCAATATCTTGAGCCAGCGCATCTTCGTTTTCCTCAAGAATTGCCTGAATTTCTGTGTTGCTCAGATATTGCAGCCCATCACTTCCCACGATCAGCACATCCGCGGTGCTAAGACCCAATGGTTCTTCCGGGCAATCGACCTTGGGAATTGCGGCGCCCATTATCACCGAAGTCAGTTGGTTTCGGTCGGGGTGAGACGACGCCTGGTCTGGCGTAAGGGTACCTGCAGCAACCTGAGCATCAATCATCGGAGCCATCGAATGGTCTTCGTTGATTTGGCTGAGGGTACGGTCGCGATAGAGATATAGGGGGCTGTCGCCAATCGAAATCCAGAAGACGCGCTTTTCCAGCAGCAAAACTCCCAACATGGTTGATCCCATGTTGAAATCTTCACCCTGCTCCTCGCAGTAAGTCGAAATCGCGGCATTTGCCTGCATGGCTGCCAAGGGTAAGGCGTCGATCAGCGCAGTCTCAGCCGGAGCGTCTGCTTCAAGTTCGGTATCCAGTGCATCACGCCAGGCTTTGACCACCAGCTCAGATGCCACTTCTCCTGCCGCATGCCCACCCATTCCGTCCGCGACGATGACATAGCCCGCATCTGCTGCGTCGAACATACGCGACGCGACCGCGTCTTCCTGCGTGTCGCGCTGACCCTGATCCAGGATCAGCGCAAGATCATATGCCGGGGTCGCCAGCATCAATTAAACATCCCGCCAATCAAAGCCGTCATCGCAGAAGGCTGCAAACCGGATTGAGGTTTCACTGATCCGGATAAGATCGCCTGTGGAGAGTGGAACCGTGCTGAGAACGGGTTTGCCGTTCAGGCGCACCAGATTGGCCTTGCCGCCATGGCCCAGATAGCATTTGCGGTCTTCCGGGTCATAGGCAATTACCGCATGGTTGCTGCGGGAAATCCCAGTGTCGCCAAAGTCCAGCTGGATCGCCTGGTCATCATTACGCCCAATCTGCATCAGGCCTTCTGTCAGCGTAACGCTGGAACCGCGGCCGGGGCCGGAAGTTACAACAAGCCATCCTACCGGGAATGTCGCCTGCACGGCCTCGGTCTTGGCCATAGCCACCGGCTCGGCTTTTTCCATCAGGTCCTGAACATGCGTATCCGCGCGCTCGAAGCCCAGGAAGGTGGTTTTCACACGGCTGCGTCTGTCTTCTTTTGCCGCAGGAGCAGACTGAGGTTGTGCCTCGACCTCTGGGGCAGAAGGCGCTTCTGGTTCCGGATCAACTGTCTCGACGACTACGTCTACGACCGGTTCTTCCATCGCCATTTCAGGCGCGGGATCTTCAATCGTGGCTGTCAGTTCTTCGGTTGACACATGCAGTGTCACAACCGGTTCGTCGTCCTTTGGGTCGGCATCAACTGTAACCTCGGTGGCGCTTTGCACTTCGGCGACCACTTCCTCGACGATAATCTCATCGGCAGTGGCTTGTTCAGCTTCGGAGAACACCGGCATCTTGCCTTCGGGTAATAGTTCTTCGCTTTCATCGTAGCTATCAGCAGCAATGTTGCCGCCTGCCAGTGCGTTACGAAGTGCGTTGAAATCCGCAATCGGTTCAGCGTTATCAGACTCAGGTGACGCGACCTCCTCGGTTTCGGTCTCTTGAGGTTTGCCGGCACCTTCGAGAAGCCGGCTAAGGGGGCTTTTATATTTAAACATGGTGTCGACACCTTTGTTTCTTGGCACAGGAACTACGTCCCATGGGGCTGCTACTCACCTCTGCACGTTCGGCACACAGGCACTGATGATTGGGAACAAAAAACTCATTTACCTTCTGCGACGGGCCGGTCCCCGTCAGAGTGATGGCTTTCGCTTCACTCTCAGCAAACACACACAGGCAGATCACAATCAGACCGGATCATTACTCCTGTACCAGGGGCATAACCGCACCCGTTTCAGTACCGTTGCGCAGAACTGTAAAGCGGGCTTCGGACTGGTTTTCAGAAACAAGGAGCTGCAAAAGCGCGTCCAGCCCTTCAGGGTTGGTAATGTTCTGACCGGTATGATTTTCCGAGATCAGTACATCGCCTTTGCGCAGGCTGCCTGCTGCGGGTGCGTCTGGTGCAGTGTCAACAACAGTTGCCCAGCCGTTTCCATTGCTGTTCCTGATAGTGAACACATAACCATTCTCGAGACCCAACATGCGAATGGCGGGCAGGGCCAGCAATCCGTTCTGCGCACGGGTTTTTCCGAGTTCCCGATAACGGGCAGTGATGCGGATATACCCATCCGGATCGACCTTCAGGTCATCCAAAATCTGGGCGGCAAAACTTGCATCAGCCTGGACCGGCACTCCATTCACAGTATAAATTGACGCCCCATGTTGCACCCATTCTCCGATCACGGAAGTATCCAGCGTGGGGTCAATGCCGGTCACGACAACGACGCTGCCAGTCGAGGCGCGGCGTTTCGAGGTCTGGAACGGTATTTCCACATCCCAATGAGAATACGCAATCTGCGTTTCTGCCGGCTGGCCAGCAGCAGCGCTGATTTCTACCGGGTCGGCAGCAACCGGGGCTGCCTCGACAGGTTGCGCTTCGGCGTTTTTCGCCGTGAGGGTATCCGTCTGCTCAACAGGTTCTGCGCTTGCGACTTCTTGTTCTGGTGCTTCAGCTTCCGCAGCGGCCGGTTCTGCCGTTTCCACGACCTCTTCCGCAGCGGCCGGTGCCGCCGTTTCCACGACTTCTTCCGGCTGTTCCGAGGCTGGTGCCTCTGTCTCGGTCACTTGGACCGGCGCTGCTGTCGGTTCGGGGGTTTCTTCGCTGCCACTGAACAAAACGAATCCGCCTGCAGCCAAGGCAACCACCACCGCAGCAGCGCCTGCGATGACTTTACCGCTGCCGCCTGATCCGTTCTTGACGATCGTATCGACCGCAACCGCGGCCTCTTCTTTTTGTGCAAACTTGGCCAGATCGCCCTCAGACTTATCCTCATTACCCAGGGCAATGTCAGGGTTCCCAGCCAACAAGGCAGTCACCACCGCCTCGGCATTTTCACTTTCGGCTTTGATCCGGGCTTGCTCTTCGACTTCGTCCTTACGGTCCATCGCCACGATGACCGAGACCGGACGATAGGCGAAGGAGTCAAACATGACGCCGGGACCACGGAACATCCGCAGCCAATCCAGGGCCGTTTGCAGACGATCTGTTGCGTGAACTTCCATCGCTTTGTCGACCGCTTCAAGGAACCCATCGGGATAGCCGCTGTACTGACCTGCGAGGGGCGTATAGGGATCATCCTGGCCATTGTTGAAGGCATTCAGTCGGGTTTGCCCGTCGATCGGACGTTCGCCACTGATGGCGTGATAAAGCGTCGCCGCGAGAACATAGAGGTCGCTGCTGGGTCCCTGATCTGCGCCGCGTACATAGAATTCGTGCGGGGAATAGCCGTCTTTGATAACGCGCAAAGTCAACAGGGCAGCAGATTGATTGGCTGCCTGTTCGCGCGCGGCACCAAAGTCGATGAGGACCGGGTCTCCGTTTTGGTCAATCAGAATATTGTCCGGTGAGATATCGCGATGCAGCATTCCGCTTTGGTGGATGAACGAAACGGCCGACAGCATTTTCTCGGTGACTTGGACAATGAAATCCGGGCCCGCGTCGTTTTCGGGGTTCTCGGAATAATCCAGAAGATCGCAACCCCGGATCAGGTCCATTGCGATATACGCCGTATCGTTGTCTTCAAAGACCTGATGTACGTCAACGATATTGGGATGAACCAGTCGGGCGTGATTGCGCGCTTCCTGAATGAACAGATCGATGATCGCGCGCAGATCTTCTTTGTGGTCGGGATTGATGGGTTCAACCGCGTCACCATTCCGACGGCACAGAGCGCCTGGATAGCACTCTTTGATCACGACATCGCGTTCTAGGCTGTCGCGGGCCAGGTAGGTAATCCCAAACCCGCCATTGCTGAGGAAACGAAGGATCTCATACTGCCCGCGCAACAGCTTTGCGCCAGGTTCAAGTCCCTCAATCTTAGGTTCGTCGTGCGTTGCACCGACAGCCTGGTTATGGCTCATTTCATTCCGCCCGTTCTAATCGTTTTGCGGCAAAAAACCTGGGCAAATAGCCCGCAAACACACAACCAAAAACAACCGCAGGACACTCAAGTCGGTTAGACGATTCAAATTTGACTTTATTGGGGCCGCCTGATGGCTTCACTAAGGATCGTTTTTGCGATTGATCTATATGTAGTGTTTATTTGACAGTTTATACTACATATAGAAATATATTGTGAAAAAATCGAAAGCTAAAAACAAATTCTTAAGGATTGGTCTACAAATTCGAAACAATAGATTCGTAGGAATCGCTTTCACGATTCGCGGAATTGCCGCTCAGCCTTGAGCGAAAATTTCAGGTTCCGGTCTTTGGTTGTGCCGATTCAACCCGGCTGCCGGCCCAAGCAAGGTTGTCACTCAGCTGTGCCAGAATGCTAATCGCATCCTTCAGTGGCGCAACGCCGCTTTCGAACTGAAGCAAAAGCAACAAGTCCGTGGCCTTTTCGAACTCACCCGGAATCCAATCCGCCGTCGGGTCAATCTCGCCATCGTTTTCCAGGCGCTCGGCAAAGTCCTCAACGATTTCCTGACAGCTTTGCAGGAAAGCCGCAGGCTCCATATTTGAGGTTTCCCGCAGGTCTTCATAGATACTGGCAATCGCGGCAAGCCAGTCTTCCAGGATCGGATTGTCGATAGGGGGTAGCACGTTTTCCAGCGTAGCCTGCATAGAGGGCGCGTCGAGGGCGGCTATGTCCGGCACCTGAACGTCAATCGATTTCAGATAGGGCAGAAAGTGCCGTTCCAGATCTTCGCGCGCCGAACTCAGGTCTGCCTGTCGCCGGTTCGAAGCAATATCAAGCACCTGTTCGGCCAGCCCCTGTCCACCGCAGGTTTCCCAAAGGGCGAAATCCGGTTCTGGCTCTTGCGCCATGGCACGGACAGCCACTGGGGTGCCGATCGGCACAACCGAGCGGAACATATTGCGCTTTTCTTTGTTCAAGCGAGCCAATACCCGGTCAAGCGCGTCGCGTACCGGAGGCAAATCTGTATGTGTCACAGCCAATATGCTGTTTGCTCGCAACTCTTCCGGAACCTTAGCCCAAAGATGGCGTTCCGTTTCCCGCCATGCATTTGTGCCGTTGGTGCACCAGATCGCGCAATCAACAAATTTAAGCAGATCGAGCGTCGGTTTATAGGTATCATCCAAAGCGCCTGACCCAGGCAGATCGTAGAGCGATATCTCTTGCAGGGCAGGGGTGTTCAATCCAACAGAGATAAAGTCGGGTTCGTCTTTGGCGGCTTTTTCAAGTGCAATTCCAGAATAGACCTTAGGTTCCCGGTCCCACCACCCGACAGTTGTTTCGGGGGTTTCGGAATATGCCACAATAACGAGCGGCAGTTTCAGATGCTGCGGCCCGGTAGGCAGAATATCTGCCCCGGCCAACATGTTGGCCAGGCTGGATTTTCCCGCCCCAAATTCTCCGGCGAATCCAATATTGACCGCGTTTGACAAGCGTTCGGCATGCGCCAAGGCGCGGGCGCGCATATCTTCGAGCGCCACGTCGCTCGGCAGGCTTTCGGTCGCGGTCAGAAAGCGCTCGAGCTGCCTCACTTCCTTGTCGGTTCCGGGAAATTCGATCATTCCGCTGCCTCTGCTAGTATTTCATCTGTTTGATGCTGGCTGAATAGGGTGCCCAGCTCGTCAGAAATATGTTGTGCGTGGTTGAAGGCGGCTTGCGCCTCGGCCCGGGCATTTGTTTCGCCGGTTCCGGCACGATGTTCAAGATGTGTGGCGAGCAGGGCCAGATAATGGTCCAGCACGGTATTAAGCCGCTCGGTCAAATCACCGCGGGCGGTATCCACCAGATCATCTCCGATCATCTCAAACTCCTGAACGATCATGCGTTCGGCACGGGACACGACACTTTTACGCGAAATCAGCCGGGACAACCAGTTTACCCGAAGTTCGACAGTGATGCCACGGGTCAAAGCGGACGTGTCCGGACGGAACCAGCGAACTGCGCTGGTGTTCATCCGGTTGTCGGTTGCGTCCTGCCAGCCGGGCAGAGCCCGCAGCGTGGCATTGCTTTGCATGTCGATTGCGTAGAGCTCGCTCAGCATTCTTTGGCGGACAACTTGGGTGGCCCCCTGAACAAGTTCGCGCATGCGGTCACGCAGCGGAGTGAAATTCAGCTCGGTTTCTCCGGTTTTCGACAACAGCGGAGAATCTCCGTTCGGGCCGCGAACAACGCCCGACACCGCCTCGGCCACGGTGTCATCCATTACGCCTCTCAGGTTGGCCAGGACGTCATCCATATCGTCAATGATCTTGGTGGTCTTGTCGCTGACCGAGTTCCGCAGATCGGCCAATATCCTGTTGTTTTCACCAGCGTCTTCTGCCGAGGTTGTGGTGTCGTTCTCGATCGCGCGCAGATGCGCTTTGGACCGGTCCAATTCACCTTGGGCAAAGCTGTTGAGATGCTGCCAGGCCATACGCAGTTGTTCATCGCGCGGGCCTTCTGTCAGCGCTCGGGTCACATGCCGGCGCAGATCGGGCAACCCGGAGGCGATCATAGCGGCAAAGCGCAAAACACCTTCGCGGCTGATCGGGCCGGGGCCTTGTTTGATCTCTTCGACACCGTCCAGATATTGCTTCATCTGATCGGGATGCGCGCGCAGCCAGGCCAGGACATCGTCGTGATTGATACCGGCTTCGTCACCGGTCAGGGCGTAATGCGCCCATTGGGCACTGCCGGTCAGCACGTCAATGTTCGAGTTTCCAAGCGCCTTCTCAAGCCCGTCCAGAACATCGGCCCGCACCTTGAAGGCATCTTCGGCACCATTTCCCAATTCGTCCACGCGGTTGATAAAAACCACGATCTGGCCCAACTCCAGCGCTTGCATTAGGCGGAACAGTTTCAAGTCCGCCCGAGAAAGCGCCTGATGCGCCGACAGGACAACCACAAAGAAGTCGGACTCTTTGAGGTATTGGCGAGAGATCTCTTCGCGGATCAACAGGGGGTCATTTACGCCGGGCGTATCGGTGACCGTAAGCGGAAATGGGAAATGTCCGATGTCAAAATAGACCTCGGCCTTTCGGGTGATGTCGCTGTAAAGGCCCCGGTCCGATGCCGGATCATGTGTCCCACCCTCGGTCGGGTCATCGCCTGCGCAAACATAACGTGCCAAATCATCCGAATTCAGGTCTTCCAGATCATGATGTTGGCCCAGCAGCTGTTCATAGCTATCGCCCAGCCGAAGCTTGGCGCGGGTCTTCATTGCGTCGACCTGTTCTTCGATCATCTCGCGCTTATAACTGTCCTCGTCATCGGGGAACATGTTGCGCAGCTCTTCGCCTTCGGCAATCAGGGACTGCCACTGACGGTTGTCGAAGAAATGGAACTCGGCACCTTGCGTCCGGCCCGACGGGTGGCCGAAATGCATATCAGTGATTACGGTTGTCCAAGGGTTCACATCCGACGGCAGATATTCGGCCTGTCCGGTAAAACCATTGATCAGTCGGGATTTGCCGGCCTTGATCTGACCAACAAAAGCAATCGAGGGCTTCAGGTTCGAAAGATCACCAATGATCCGAGAGATAAACTGCCCGGTTTCGTCATTGCTGACGCCTTTCATCTCGTTGGCTATTCGAAGTAACTCGCGACGATTATTCTCACTCATAACACATACCCTGACTACTTAATTTCACGGATCGAATTCGTTGAAAAATTGAACTGTTGGCACCGGATCATTTTTCCGATCCCGTAACTGATTTCCAAAGGTTTACGACGGCTCCCAGTTTGCGCGCTTCATGAATGGCCAGCGCAAAATGTGACCCGTCATGCAGAACGGCAAGCGCATCCCCTTTGCCCCCTGAAGGCCGCATTACAATCAGCTGAGGATGATACAGCGCGGTGGCGGCGTCACCGTCCCACCCAACAAGATCCTGTGTAAACTGACGAAGCAGATCCTGATCGGCGTGCATGGGTTGCCCGACGTCGCATACTCCTTCGAGCCGCAATATGGCTGCACCGTCTAAGGTGACTTCGGCGCGTCCCAATGCGAACCGTTCAGCGCCGTCAAAAAACGCGCTGGCAATGGTTCCGGCCGTCGCCCCGGCGGCGGGCGCTGGAATATCTGTTTCTTGCGGAGCAGGCGTGTCGGGAACCAAAGAAACGACCGTCTCGGGCGGCAGTTCGATAGTGCCGCAAGCCTTTGCAATCTCGCTGAAAGTCACACCGACATCATCGACCTCAAGCGCCGTGTCCGGTTGCAGAGAAAGCAGCTCCAACGGGGCAGGGGCTGCTGCAATATCGGACACCAATTCGGCTAAGCGGGTCGCAAGCTCTTCACGCGGAGTAGTTTCAAAATCCGGTATCATGCCCGAGCGGACCCGGAAAACATCAGTTACCCGCGAGCTGTTGACCTCCATTGCCAGACAATCACCATTGGCCGCGGTAAATTCCAGCCGACGCGGCAAAATGGTTCCGCGAATTGTACGCAGGATCTTTTCACGACGAATCTCAGTCGTCTCAGCAGCTAATGTAACCGTCGGATTCAAACGGGCGACCGACAACCGCCCGATGTCTTCGAGCATGTCCAGTATGTCAGTATCCATCATGCCGTGACCCCCTCTGGTCCCGTTATACAGCGGCCGTAACCGGCCCCAGGCTTATGTGCGATTTAGTAAGCGCCAGCCCCACATTGGCACTGTCGCGACAGATGTAGCAGACCACATGGTCCGGGTAGTCCGGGGTCCGCAGGAAAATATTCAGCCGATCCTTTGAAAACACTGCGATTTCGCCAAACCCAGGATTTTCCGTATCGTCGGCGTCGGTCGAACGCAGCAGATTCTCAAACGCGATCACACCGTGCCCCTGAAAAAGGTTGGCCACCGCAATGGCCAGAGTATCCAAGGCTTCGGCACTTTCCGAGTCTGTGACATGGGTGCCTAGCAACATACCTGTCTTCATGTCGACATACCCGGCTGCTATGCAGTCGGGTATGGTCGCCATCGCATCGTTTAATGCTGTTTCGATAGACATCAGTTGCCCTGTCTCCTAGGTTTCTCACCGCTAAAGTACATGTCGTTCAACACCCGTGTCTTCAGAGGTATTGGCCATGGGCCTTACCGCGTTATCTGATTTTCGCGCATTGTGTTCGGCCGTGATTTGGTCAAACTCCTCAAGAAATGCTTGAAATACCTTCTTCAACGCTTCTGGGTTGGTGGGCATGTCTTCGCCATCCGTGACCTCGCGCCACATCGCCGCCGCGCTAAGCGGGGTGTCGACGGACACGTTCACAATGTCTTCAAACGAGCCCGCGATTTCCGGTCTGCTCTCTGGCAGGGCGACAACCTGAGTGTTCACCAGGCCATTGGTTTCCGGCTCTGGTTCGAACTCATCCTCGGCATCATCCGATTGTTCAGCCATCAACGCTGTGATCGAGGACACGGAAAGTTCAACCGGGGTTTCTTCCGGCTCTGCCTGAGTGGTCTCTTCGGGCTCCGGAACATCTGTAAGCTGGTCCTCCAAAGAGGCCATGAATGTGTCAGCTTCGTCTTCGTCACTGAACAGGTTTTCTTCTTCAGCAACTTCGACTTCCGCAGAAAGTGACTGAACTTCAACAATATCAGTTTCATCAATGACGGATACGGCCTGTGGGTCTGTTTCATCATCCTCGGCAGGAGCAACGGACAGATCGGCAACGTCCGAGTCCTCGGGAGTGGTCTCCCGGAAGAACGCCCGCAATTCGTCTTCTTTTTCTTCTTTTACGATCTCGGCGCCCGAGGTCATGTCGGCGCGCAGACGTTCGGCCTCTTGTGGGTCAATGCGCGGGGCACGTTCAACCTCATCAGGGCGCAGTTCGACCCGGGCAGGGCGCACGGGGAATTGTGTCACCACCTCGGGCTCTGTTCCCTCATGCAGCGGATTTACTAGCTTCAGCGGAGCGGTTCCCTGTACATTCGAGAAATTGCGCCGCGGGCGCAGCGGGTGTACCTGAGGAGCATCGGACAAGCTGGTGTCAATTTGATAACGCGCCAGCTGATGAGCGCGGCTGTCCATGATCAGTTCTGTGATTTCAAGGAAGCTGTCGACCATCTTGCCACCGCCACTGCGGGTCCACAATTCGGCGTCCCCGCTTTTGTCGCGGGCCATGATGGCATCACGGGCTGAAAACAGGATCGAACGGTTGAACAGGTGACCTGCTTCGCGGTTCACACGACGAAGGACCTTTTGGCGATCCTTGACATCCAAAACGTCTGCACGTGTGACCAGCAGCAATGAATTATGTTGCAACCGTTCGGGCAGGGAAACCCAGGTTGCCCGTTCCGTTTCGCGCCATGCCTGCGTGGCGTGCGTACACCAAATAACGCCATTTGCCTGACCGACAGCCCGTCGCCAGACATCAGTAGAAATCTTGGGGTCGGAAATACCCGGAGTGTCAATCAGGTCGACGGCTTCAAGAATGTCGGATTCCAGAAATATGCGAATAAACTGGGCATCATTCACCCCGACTTGTTCCAGCTGGTCCAGGTCAATGTTTTCGCGAGTTCCGTCAGGGCGTTGTACATAGGCCGACCTTCTACCCCAACTGAACCAAACTGGTGGCAGCTGTGTGGCTGTAACCTGTGTAGGCAGTGCCTCCGAGCGCAGCAGAAAGTTCATCAAGGTTGATTTGCCGGCGCTGAATTCCCCCATAAGTGCAAAAACAGGTTTCCTGCGGGACCATTTCTCAATGCGGTCCCATGCTTTTGAAGAGACGAAGCGGGTTTGTGAATCTTTTGCCATATCGCTACTTATGCTGCCTCGTTACTAAGATCTTTCAGGATATCGCCGAGGATATCGTCGCGGGATTTCTGAGGGGCCAGCCCCTCCATCAGCGCTGCACTGCGACCGGGGTCCTTTTCGGCTGAGGCCGAAATGTTCAACAGAGTCTCCTTTTGCTCGCGCATAAAGTCGGAAAGGGCGGCGCGGACATTTTCAAGAACTGCTGCAATCTGGTTTTCTTCGATATCCTTGGTGATCGAATTCGCCTCTGATGTGATCAGGCGCGTATAATCCGCCGCATAGGCCTCGAAACCATTGCGGCGTTGCCACCAGCGGCGCCACCATGTGCTTTGCAAGTCCAGGGCAATCGTGCGTCCGATACCCAGTGGAGGTGGTACCCGCGGGACGATTGGTGCCTCGATGCTGAACTCTCCCAGATGGTTGCCCAGCAAGCTTTGATACAACGCTTCGATGTCAGCGGCTGCCGCTGAATACAACGCACCAACTTCTTTGCGCATCGACCGGGCAAAGCTAAAATAGGCCGCTTTTTGCAAGGTCCGCAGCCCGGCAGGATCGTACTGCCACGTTCCTTGCTCGCCATTTTGCTCAAGATGCGCGATCAGAGAATCGGTGGCACGTTTGACAAAGTTGGCTTCGGCCGAGCTCAGACGCTCAAGCACTTTCGCGCGCAAGGAAGCAGTAAGCTCAGCGGCCTTCTTTTCATATTCTGCGTTGACCTCGGCCACGGCGTCTTCGGGTGCTACCCCGTTCAGCTCTCGCACGATCCCTTCGCTGTCGGATAGTTTTTTGGCCACGGCGGTCGCCCGGATCTGACTGGCGATGTTGCGCGCCCGGTGGCGTACACGGTCCAGAAGTCGAGTTCCTGCGCCTTCGGCAATGCGTTCATTCATCGCCAGCAATAGGTCGGGCAAACCGGACAACGCCCAAATCTTGTCCAGTGACGGGGCCTGATCGCCAAACCCGGCCGCCAGATAGAACGTGTTCAGGGCTTTCCGGGATTCCTCAGACAGAATATCGGGATTGCCAGTTATCGCGGCCTCGGCCCACAGGGCGCTGCCGAACACGACACTTGCCTTGGTGTCGATATTGTTCTGTTTCAGCGTGTCCAGAATCCGATCCCGAATCTCAGGAACCTGGGTGACCGGATCTGCAAGTTCGTCAATTCGGTTAACGAACAGGATAATCTGACGATTTTCGAACTGAGCGATGATCCGCATCAGCGCCATGTCCATTGTGGTCAGAGCCTGACTGGCTGCCAGAACCACAATGCAGACTTCGGACCCGCGCAGGCTGCGCAGGGTGATCTGTTCACGCACCATAAACGTATCGTTTACACCCGGTGTGTCGCACAGCTTGAGGGAAATCGGGTACTGGGGGATGTCCATGTACAGCTCAGCCGACTTTGTCACATCCGCAAAACGACCGGTCTTGGGGTTGATGTCCGGGTCGTCTTCATCACCCAGGCACACATACCTTTGGATCAGTTCCTCATCGAAATAGTCGTATTGATGGCTTTGCCCCAGAATCAGGTCGAAATGCTTACCTAGTCGTTCCTCGGACTTAGCTTTCATTTCGCCGATCTGACGGCGGATATCGTCCATTTCATCGTCGGCGCCGGCCCGATTGGCCAGCTCTCCCAGCCGGCCGCCTCCAACCATCAGATTGTCCCATTCCTCTTGTTCGAAGAAAGTGAACCGGGATTTTGTATCACCCTGGGTTCTGGTGTTGATGTTCAGCGTGGTAACCACAGAGGTCCAGGGGTTCACATCCGAAGGCAGCAAGGCAGGGCGTGCGGACAGAATGTTCACAAGCGAAGATTTTCCCGCCTTGACCTGACCGACCAGCGTGACGCTGGCAGTGAAATTCTCCATGCGTGTCTTGAGCGTCGCAAGACGTGCCGAAGAGCGCGCGTCCGCCACCTCTGTCAGTTGGTCAATCTGTGTCGTCAATGCCGACATGGCCGAAGTCATTGGGGTCAGCGCTTCGTTTCCAACAGACAAAAGATGATCGTTACGCGCCATGGTTAGCCTCCGGTTCCTGTAGCGGCGATATGAGGTTCGATCTGCCCGTGAGGTGCGCTAGTCAGCGTATCAATCCGGGCGATCAGGTTCAGGGCGTTGCCCAAAATTGCGGCTTCGGCGCTTGGTGTGATCGATTCATATGCGCGGGCATCGGCCAGCACTTCGATCGAGCTGAAGCAGTCGCTATTTTCCAGGCACGCAACACTGCGCCCTGTTGGGAAACCCTGGGATTTGACCTCGGGCAGGGGCATTCGGGAATTGGCAAGCAAATAATGCCCGCCAGAATGCGTACGCAGCGAGATGCCAAACCCGGTATTCGGGTGTTCGCGATTCAGGGTTTTGAGTTCACCAAGAAAACTTTCGCGTGCAAGACCAATCGCGTCTTGCTCGGCAGATGCAGAGTTCATCATGTTGGTCATGGTAAAGACCCTTGTACTGGAGTTGAGCGAACGAACTGGTAAGACGCCCGAAGGCAAAAGACTCATTAACTCCTTTCCACCCATCAACTACTGGCAAGGCGGTCTTATTTTGACGCGAATAAGATTTTTTGGCGTTTGAATTGTGGCGCAAGTATGGCTGCGGAGTTGCCCGGGCCCACTACTAAACTAAAAAGCGTATAAAAATATGAGCATATCGGCTGAAGTTCACAGCCTGCCAAATTTGATAGCTGGTCTCCAAATGGGGTGTAACTATTTATTAAATTATAGTTTTACATACATGTGGTCAGCTCCATATTTGGCAAAATCTTGTCATGAGACAGAATCCATCGCCCAAACAAAGTGCGCTTTCGGGAAAGGCAACAACAACACGGCACAACGTGAGGGTGTTTAAATTTGGCAGGTTCATCAATGGTGAATTTTAACAGGACGCTATGTTTCACATAGTCTTTTTTGGGGGCTACCTGGTCTGCGAGATTTCTGTTTTGGGCGGCGTCAGGCAAAGCTTGGTCAGCTGAAAGTCCATTGGCCTTTCCGGTCGGTGTGGTCGTGCGGTCTTTCATATGTTTTCGGGGCGTGTGGTGCCTCTAAGCAGAGGTTGGGTTTGTTCTGAAACGGGCATCAATATTCTTCGTGTAAACTACAATTTCCCTCTCGCACTCGTTCAAAAGCTTTGCTATTGAGCGGCATTCCGGCAGCTGCTGCTGGTCGTGCGGGTGTGGCGAAATTGGTAGACGCACCAGATTTAGGTTCTGGCGCCGCAAGGCGTGGGGGTTCAAGTCCCTCCACCCGCACCATAGTTCAGTGTATTGCATTGATTATATTTTATAAATTAGACCCAATAGAGCAACTTTCCCGATTGCCCTGGGACCTTCGCACGAAAGAAGGCGCGCTTCTGACAGCTTTTCGAAACATTTTGGGTTTCCGGTCTCGCTATAAATGACGCAGAATGAAGATTATGTTAAAATAATGCGACATCCTTTGAATATCGTTGCTGCAATTCGATTCTAGGTGCTGGCTGCTGGACACAGTTGGTTCAGCCCGCGCTTATCATTGTCCAGCAAGTAGATTGTCGTGTTGAGACAATTATGGGCGGCAGAGTTGACCCATATGAAATCATCCCCCATCCTGAGCTGATCCGGTCACCGGCATGTATTTTCGCCTGGTGGCCAATTTCTTTTGTTTTTGGCAAGGTTGCATCATGTCTGACGTATCGGAAAAGCAATATGTGCTTGATACTCATCGCCTGCGAAGCCCCAGCCAAACATTGGAAATCGTAACGCCCTATTTGCGTGAAATGGGAATTACTCGAATAGCGAACTTAACCGGCCTGGATCGTATCGGATTGCCCACGGTCATGGTTGCGCGCCCGAATTCACGATCGGTTTCGGTGTCGCTCGGCAAAGGATTGTCAGTCCCGGCCGCGCAAGCGTCGGGGGTTATGGAAGCGATCGAAAGCTGGCACGCGGAACGGGTAACGGCGCCTCAACGTCTGGCACGATTTACCGATATAGCGCGCGATGCGCCGGTGGTGGATGTTGATAAGCTACCTCGGGTGACTGGTGGCCGATTTGATCCTGATGCGAACAGATTGTGGGTAGAGGGTCGGGATTTGAATTCCGCTTGCGCCCGTTGGGTTCCAATGGAGATGGTCGATACCGATTATACGTCTTTGCCGATGGGTGGGCAGGTTGCTTTTCCTAGAACGACAAACGGTTTGGCATCCGGCAACAACCTGTTTGAAGCCAGTTGCCATGCGATCTTTGAACTCATCGAACGCGATGCCACCACACTGTGGCAATTTCAGTCCGCGCCAGCACGGATCCACCCAGACACTATAGATGATGACAGGTGCAAGGACGCAATAAGCATGATTGAAGCGGCGGGCCTGACCCTGGGCATCTGGGACACCACCTCGGACATCGGAATCGCCTGTTTCCGCTGTACGATCTGCGAGCCGGACGGGCAGAACGGCCACATCGGTATCGGTGATGGCTGCCATCCAGATCGCGCCATTGCTTTGTTGCGGGCCCTGACCGAAGCGGCACAAACCCGCCTCACCTATATCTCTGGCGCGCGTGATGATCTGGACCCAGAAGAGTTTACTGACCAGGCGCAGACCGAAAGATGTGCCTATATTCGCAATCAGATTGATAGCTCGGACGCGACGCAGGATTTTTCGAATGCTCCGACATATGCCACCGGATCATTCCAAGAGGATTTGAACTTGCTGACTACCCGCCTCGAAACTGTAGGTATTTCGCAGGTGATCACGGTCGATCTATCGCGCCCGGAATATGAGATCGCCGTTGTCCGAGCTGTCATACCGGGGCTTGAAGCGCCTCATGACGACCCCGATTACATCGCCGGGGAACGCGCGCAGCGTGTAATGGAAACATACGGATGAGTGTCGTTATTTTTGTGGGCCCGACGTTGACAGCCGATGCTGTGGCCCAATGCTTGGACCCTGTGATCTTGCCCCCGGTCCGGCAGGGGGACGTATATCGCGTGGCACGTGATCGTCCGCGTGCGATCGGGATAATAGACGGCTTTTTTGAGGGCGTCCCGGCGGTCTGGCATAAAGAGATTCTTTGGGCGATGGATCAGGGAATCCCCGTTTATGGCAGTGCCAGCATGGGTGCTTTGCGCGCGGCAGAGTTGGCTGATTTCGGTATGATCGGCGTGGGTCGAATCTTTGAGGATTTCTACAGCCGAACCCTGCAGGATGACGACGAAGTTGCGGTCCTGCACAGCCCGGCAGAATTGGGCTATTTGCCATTGAGCGAACCCATGGTCTCGGTTCGAGCAACGGTTGAGGAGGCGCAAAATCTAGGCATGTTGGTCGCTGAACGTGCCGCTGAAGTTCTGCAGATTGCCAAGGGTATGAACTATCGTCAGCGCAGTTGGCCCAACATAATTGACGCGTTGAACGGGCTTTCTGATATCCAGGGCTTTGTGGACTGGCTGCCAAACGGCAAGGTTGATGCAAAAGCACGTGATGCCATTGAGATGCTTGGGCGTATGGCCGAAGATCTGGCAAACGAACTTCCCTTCCCGGCGACGCAGCAACCGACCGAAGAAACGCTGATGTGGAAAGGGCTGCGTGCCCGAGTGGATGCCGATCAGAAGGCCGATCAGGCGGTTATCGACGAAGTCAGGCTGAACCCGGACATGTATACGCGGCTGCGTGAACGGGCCGCGCTGACTCTGCTGGCGCGGGAAGAGGCTGATCGGCGGGATGAAGAGCCCGACCGCCCTGCCCTGATGGCACAAATGGATGCGCACCGGCAAAAAGCCGGCCTGTCGCGCCGCGCCGCTTTGATGGCATGGCTGGACGAGAATGATCTGAGTGTCGAGGAATACGAGGCGATTCTGGCCGATGCTGCTCGGGTGCACGGCCACATTACCTCTCGGGCTTCGGTCCTTGAGTCATCGCTTTTGCGCGAGTTGCGCCGTGACGGGAGCTATGCCGAATTGCGGGATCGTGCCCATCGCAAGGCACAAAGGGGAGCTGAATCATTGACTGCCCGAGGCGGTCCCGCAAGCGGGCGCCTACCTATGGTTATGTGGTATTTTGAAACACAGCTTGACCAACCAGTGCCGGATGATCTTGAATCATATGCAGTTTCACTTGGATTGGCCGGGCGGGAAGCATTTTTTGATTTGATAGAAGCAGAGTATTTGTTTTGTCACGCGGATGCCGGATTAAATAGTACCGTTGACTAGCCGCCCAAGGCGGATCCGAGGCGTGGCCTGAAAGGGGGGTATTGTGAACTTACCAGATCACCTTGATGAAGAAGAGCCTGGAACGCGATTTCTGCTGTATCCGCAATCCCCTTTTCTGGAAGAGGACCCCCAGCTTGAGCTAGTCGAAATATCGGCCCCGCAGGGCAGTATCGGCCCTGGTCCATCGGGTCCGCGCATGTACACGGTTAACCCTGTCGGAAAGACTACACCCTATGGGGCCATCGTGCCCGGACCGGATGGTCCGGGAATGTATCTGCCGCCCTGGAACGGATATATCCATCCCCCGGCAATGCCTGATGAGTTCGGTAACTTTATCCATATTGGCCCGTCGGACCCGGCTTTTGAGGCAGCGCATCTGTTTGGCTCGGCGCATTTCACGATGGATGTCTGGCAGGGCTATTTTGACCGACCAATCCCATGGCATTTCTCCCGCGATTTTGACCGACTGGAACTGTCGCTGCTGCCAAGCCTGGACAATGCGCATATCGGTTGGGGTTTCCTTGAAACCGGGGGCACCCACGAACACGGGGACGAATATCGCCCCTACAGCCTGAATTTCGACGTGGTCGCACATGAAATCGGCCACTCAATCATTTACAGCGTCGTGGGCATGCCCACCGACGGAGATGTCTCGGGTGAATATTACGGGTTCCATGAATCAGCCGCCGATATGGTGGCGCTTCTGGCCTCTTTGCATTTTGGCTCGGTGGTAGAGGCGCTGTTGGAAAACACCAAAGGCAATCTCTACAGCTTCAACCGGCTGAATCGCTTTGCCGAGCTTTCGGAAAATGCACAGATTAGAACGGCCGCAAACAACCGGTCACTATCGGAATTCGCTGCCGGATGGTCCAGTGAACATGCACTTTCCGAGCCACTGACAGGTGCAATGTTCGACATTTTGGTGGACATCTATCATGAGCGCCTGTTGGTTCATGACCTTATCACACAGGCCGAGGAAGATCTGTCCGATCAGCTAGAGGATTCACCCGATTACAGCGCGGTCATGCAGGGTATTTTTGACAAGCGATATGCCGAAAACCCTGATGGATTCCGCGTAGCACTTCTGGAGGCGCGCGATTTCCTGGGCACCTATCTGGCCGACGCCTGGAGCATGTTGGACGCCGATATGCTCAGCTATTTCGGTGTCGAAAAGGCCATGCTGGCGGTGGATCAGGAAATTACCGGGGGTGCCTTCCGTCGGATCATCGAAGGTAACTTTCGGATGCGTGATATCGGGGTGGCAACTGCCGGTCCGCGGCTGCCGGACCCCGATGAAGACAGTCACGCACACTCCGTCCGCACGCAGGTTCCAGACTGATGACAGCAAAATTCTTTTTTTTTCGGCAGATTTATGGCATTTAGAGGCGGGGTGATTTTTGAGGAGACACCGATGCGGTCATCCTCGGGATTTAATCGAAGGGGGTTCGGGTGATGAACCCATATTTGGGAGATGAGTTTATGGCGGAATCCTTGCTCAGTTTTTCGGAAGTGTTGATTTACGGCAGAGTTATCGACGATTTGGATTACGACCCTGCGAAAAAGAAAAGCAGAGGCAAAGGCAACAACAAACATCTTGATGAGCAACTCGCGAGTTCAGGAAATGACGAAGCAAAATTTGCCAAGATTTACGGGTTTGCCTATGAAGGCACCTACTACGACCTGCCCGAGCCGGTGATTTTCCTGGTTCACGGCAATGGTCAAGACGTCGCCAAGAAGGGCGAGCCACCAAACCAGGCCTCGCGCGCGCCCACGGATCCTTCGATCGGCGGTGTTGCGGCGGCGGACTATCAGGTCGCTGACGGTATCAAGTTCTGGAGTTATGATAAGTCCGATCAGACCATGCGAATGGATGTCACGACAGGCCAGTTCGAACAGGTTCTTCTAGACCTCTATTTTGGCTTTGACAGCCCTGCTATCAGCGGTGCAAAGGTCAGCGGTGCCAAGGTAAGTGGCGCCAAGGTCAGTGGCGCGAAAGTCAGCGGAGCCAAGGTCAGTGGCGCCAAGGTTAGCGGAGCCAAAGTACGCGGCGGCGACTGATCTTCGGACAAAGTCAGCAAAGAAGGCGCGGGTTCTCGCGCCTTTTTCCGTTCTAAAATCCCGCTTTTTTCAGCCCTTCGACAAAGTGCTGCGTGTCGTCTTCCAGACGGTCGGGCAGCACCTTGGCCCAGCGTGACAAAGAAAAGTTCGGGTGTGCGGCGCGGTGCTTTTCAGCAATCATACGTGCCATATCCATGTTGCCCAGCTGCGCATGGCTGGCGGCCAGCATCCGTTGACCCTCGGTCGGATTGTTCATCTTGTTGACGGTTTCGATAACATCTTCATAGCGCCTGAGATTGTAATAGGCGCCGCCGAGGTGCCAGAGATACTGATCCGGAAAGTACGGGTTCAGACGCATGGCCTGTTGCAGATGCGTGATGGCAGTCTCATTTTCCCCTGAATGTGCAAGCGCATCGGCGAAATCCGAATGCATATCCGCATCATTGGGGTTGAGAGCCAAAGCACGTTGGTAAGACTGTAGCGCCGCACTATGTTCCTTGCGATACAGATGGACAAATCCCAGCTCGCCAAATCCCCGTGCGTCTGTTGGGTCCAATTCGATCGACCGCTGTGCCAAAGACAGCGCCTGCTCGAAAGCACTGCCTGGATCTTCGGTCCACGAGTATCGCCAATCCAGATTCAACGTTCGGGACAAGGCGGCGGCGGCACGGGCATAGTTGCCGTCCCGTTCCAGCGCAGATTGATAGAAATTCTGTGCTTTGCGGTTGTCGTTGCGCGTGTATTTGAAGATGTGCTGCTGCCCCTGCAGGACAGAGCCATATGCCTCCAGATCTGAAGGAACGGCCTGAACCATAACTTGGCGCTCATGGGATTCGATCATTACGGCCGTGGCCGCGACGATACATTCAGTCACCTCGTCCAGAATATCAAATATATCGTCAATGTTTCGATCAAATCGCTCACCCCAAATCGTGCGTTCAGTGTTTGCATCGACCAGTTCCGCAGTAATGCGGATTCGACTGGAAGAGCGACGCACACTGCCACGGGCGATATACCGGACATTCAGCTTTCTTGCGGCTTCCTTCGGTGGCATGGACTGCGCCCTGAAGAAGAATGATGAGTTTCGGGCGATGACGAAAAGGTTTCTGAATTTGGAAAGGTTCAGAATGATGTCGTCGGTCAGACCATCGGCAATCCAGCCGTCAGACTCATCCCCGCCGCTGATGCTGAACGGTAGCACAGCGACCGACGGAGTGTCCGGGCGTTCCAACAGATCGACAATAGCGTCGGGACGCATGGTGCCCGCCAAAGTAGCACCGGCAACTTCGCTGCGGACACAGTAGGTAGAAACCGGCGAAAGAATGTTCTTCAGATGCTGCGGACCGAGAAATTCGTACCCATACCGCAACCGGTTACAAACCTGATCATACACCGCAGAGCTGACATAGACCCTCTCGGGTTCCGCAATTTCTTGCAATCGCGCTGCAATGTTGACGTTGTCGCCATGAATTCCACGCTCATCTATCAGGATCTCTCCAAGATGGATGCCAACGCGAAACTTGATTTGCTGTTGATCTGATCCTGAATCGTTGTGCTGGGCAGAAATTTGGTGCAGCTCAACACCAAATTCGACCGCGCTGGTCGCTGTTTCAAACAGGGCCAGGATGCCGTCACCGCGCACTTCGACAACACGCCCCTGATAACGGGCACATGCGGCTTCGATCTGCGATAGAAGTGTCTTCAAAGCGTTGTAGGTGTCGAGTTCGTTCTCACTCATCAGGCGAGAATAGCCGACGACATCTGCAAATAAGACTGCACCCAGCTTCTGAGTGATTGATGAATTCGGGTTAACTGTATTCACTG
The DNA here is from genome assembly GCF_059611285.1 of Ruegeria sp. CDSA236. NCBI lineage: Bacteria > Pseudomonadati > Pseudomonadota > Alphaproteobacteria > Rhodobacterales > Roseobacteraceae > Ruegeria > Ruegeria sp. CDSA236. The sequence continues at coordinate 2,690 of NZ_JBXWPG010000004.1, read as the reverse complement.
GCGGTACTCGATTCCTGAGTTCTGAACGAACCCTAACTTTTGTATAACAAAAAAAGATTTGAAATGATTGGTAATAACGTCTCTTAGTCCGACCCAGTCTCTTGCGGGGGCCAACACCAGCAATCCGAGGCATTATTGCCAAGCTTAACGATGGTTTCACCGCCCAATTCTTTCGCCAGTGAATTTCGGTTTTCGAACCAATCGCTGCTCAGCAACCCGACCACAACCATATCGTGAAATTGACCATCTGCAAACCAGGCCTGACGCATCGACCCCTCGATCTGGCACCCCAGTCTGGCAACCAAGTCTCTGCTGCTGACATTATCCGCCCTATAATACGACGTCAGCCGGTTCAGCCCCAGTTGTCGAAAGGCGAAATCGGCGACCAAAGCCGTCGCTCTGATACCAACCCCATGGCGGCGCACCGAATGATCGACGAACATCGCAACGACAGCATCGCGATTGATCGGCGATATCCCCTCGAGGCCGCTCATGCCGACCAGTTTTCCCGCCGAATTCTCAACAACGAACCAACACCTGCGGCCGATGGCTGAGCCGGTGAACATGTCGCTCCAGCTTTCCTCTGTCTGTGCAAGATTAAGAGGGATGCGGGACACGCGTTCGAATTTGGCTAAATCCTCTACATTTTGAAACCAGGGCAGAATTGTCTCAAGATCGGATTTTTCCAGAGGACGCAGGACATAGGTCTTGTTGCTGGGCTTTTTTTTCACCGGAATTTCAACCTTCAATAAACATCAAAAAAATAACCCGTAGAGGATAGCATGAAAACGCCACAAACAGAAAAGATGATTGTTGCAACCCAGTAAAACAAAAATACCGGCCCGCCGATCGGGCGAACCGGTCCGTATTAAGCTGTCAGGCTCTTAGTCGTAAAGAACTGCCGCGATCTTCGGATCGTCAATATTGGAAGCATCGTAATAGTAAAAGCCTGTGTCGATTAAGGCCGGGACTTCTTCGCCTTTCATCGCCGCGACGGCCGCCTTGACCGTTTCATAGCCGATACCAACCGGGTTCTGGGTGATTGCCCCGGTCATCAGACCACTTTTGATCGCGTCTTTTTGGGCTTTGCCGCTGTCATAGCCAATGATGACAAGGCCCTCGGTGCCCAATTCCTGAACCCCGTTCACGACACCAATGGCAGAGCCTTCATTGGTGCCGAAAATACCATCCAGATCGGGGTTTGCAGTGAGGATCGCTTTTGTCACCTCGGTTGATTTCAGATGGTCTCCCTGCCCGTACTGAACGGTGACCACCTCGATATCAGGGTATTTTTCCGCAATGCGGTTCACAAATCCATCGCGGCGGTCAATGCCAGTGCGGCTGGTCTGGTCGTGGGCTACCACTGCAACTTTGCCTTTTCCACCAATCTTTTCGGCCATTTTGTCAGCGGCAAGCCCCGCTGCAGCTAGGTTGTCGGTTGTGGCAGTAGAAACAGGAATATCACTGTCGACACCGCTGTCAAAAGCGATGATCGGGATACCCTTGTCATTTGCCTGCTTCAGCAACGGAATGGCGGCCTGACTGTCGAGTGCGGCAAAGCCGATGGCTTTTGGATTGTTTGCCAGTGCTGCGGCCAGCATGTCGATCTGACGGTCGACCATCGTTTCGTTGTCCGGTCCTTCGAATGTGATTGTGACGTCAAACTCTTCGGCTGCCTGTTCGGCGCCCTGCTTTACCGCCTGCCAGAATTGGTGCTGGAACCCTTTGGATACCAGCGGAATATAGATTTCTTCCGCCATGGCCATCGAGGCCGGAGCTGCGAGGGTGGCTGCGCTGAGCACCCCCAGAACGAAACGACGTGTTAACATGATATTCTCCTCCAGTTGGTCGTTATCTTCTTTGGTCCTAAAAATTGTTCACCCGGTCTTTTTGCGCCGCGCCATGTCGGCATAGACGGCCAGAATGATGATCGCGCCGGTGACAACGGTCTGCCATTCCTGCGCGACAGACAGAACGCGCAGCCCATTGGTCAGGACAGCCATGATAAGCGCGCCGATGAGCGTTCCCAGGATCGTGCCGCGCCCGCCGGACAGAGAGGTTCCGCCAATGACCACAGCCGCGATGGCCTCAAGTTCGTATCCCAGCCCCAAAGCGGGTTGTGCCGAGTTCAGGCGCGAGGCGATCAGGATGCCGCCGATGCCGCAAATTCCCCCGGCCAGCGCGTAGATTCGCATCTTCCAGGCGTCGGTGTTGACACCCGACAAGCGGACCGCCTCTTCGTTTGATCCCAAAGCGAACGTATAGCGGCCCAAAACAGTGCGGCTGAGGATATAGGATGCTGCAATCGCGACCAAAAACAAGATCAGCACGCCGTTCGGGATAGGTACCGAGGGGACGATTTCTCCAATCAGAGACCCGCGCGAGATCTGATCGAAACCAGGCGTGTCATTGAAATAGATCGGTCGTGTGCCCGAGATAACCAGCGATAGACCCTTGAGGATCAGCATCATGCCCAGCGTCGCGATGAAGGGCGGGATTTTCATTTTGGCCACAAATGTGCCCGAACACAGACCACAAAACGCACCCGCTGCAATGGCTGCAGCAACACCCAAAAGAAGGGGCATGCCGAGATAAGTCAGGGCTACGCCCGCAATCACGGCGCAGAAGGTCATCAAAGTGCCAACCGACAGGTCGATTCCGCCCGTGATGATCACCAGAGTTGCGGCAAC
>NZ_JBXWPG010000003.1:0-387138 GCF_059611285.1 Ruegeria sp. CDSA236 | reverse complement strand
CGCCATCCGCGAAGGCGGCCGCACCGTCGGCGCCGGCGTTGTGTCGAAAATCGTCGAGTAATTCGCGCAAGCGAATGATCAAATGGAAAGGGCGCCCATCCGGCGCCCTTTCTCGTTTGATCTCGACAAGCCCGCGACGCACCCATGTCGTACACCAATGAGTGTTGAGTGATCGGAGGCGGTGATGAGATCGTTCGTCGAATATTCTCAGACCTAACCGTCGAAACAAAAAAAGCCCGCCCCAAACGGGGCGGGCTTTTTCTGTTTGAATTTGGTAGTTCAAGACGGGGGAATTCCTAAAGAAGCAGCATGCTTCAGTCGTATGCGGCGTCCACTATGAATTCCACCTTCAGTTCGGGCCGCGCTAGTTTTGCTTCGCCACACGCCCTCGCAGGTGCGTATCCTGCAGGAACCCAAGCATTCCAGACCTCGTTCAAACCAGCAAAGTCCTTCATATCGGCCAGCCAGATGGTCACACGCAGCATCTTTTCCCGTGATGAACCTGCGCGCTCTAGCAGGTCGTCAATTTTCCCAAGGCAAATACGCACCTGTTCCTGAATGGTATCACCTTCGGCGACTTGCCCGGTCAAATAGGCCACACCATTATGTTTAACGATTTTGGACGATCTCTCGCCGGTTTCGATGCGTTCTATCATTGGAGTGATCTCGCTGTTTCCTGTTTGATGCACGCGTTCATGGTCATAAGATGCCCCGCATGGCAAACGGAAACCGCTTGAGTAACTTTCAGAAAAGTTGAACTGGTCGGGGACGGCCCGGGTCGATAGCATTTCGCCACGCCTAGGCTAGCTTGCCAGCGACACAGTATACCAGATTGCGCTTTTGCCGTTGAAGTGCTCTCTAGTTGGTTTCAGTGGATTGCATCGGGCGAAACCGCAAGAAGGATACTTCGACATGGACGAAACCGTAGAACGACTGTCCAAACGCCTGAAGCGGCGAGGATATCAGGTTTCGCCAATGAAGGAGACGGGTGCCTATATCGGTAATCTGGGTTTTGAGGTCGAGACAGTATTCGATGTCGGGGTGGCCTCGGGAACCGAGCATTTGTACGAAGCTTTCCCTGCAGCCAAGTTTGTGTTGGTTGAGCCCATTTCGGATTACGAAACCAAGGTACGGAAAAACTGGGGCGACAAGATCGATTTTGATTTCCATGCTTGCGGAGTTGGTGCCGAAAGCGGACAGACGACTCTTCGAATTCCAACAGTTGGCGATCGTTGGCTCGGCACACGGGCAACGATGCAGGAGTTTGACGAAGCGGCAATCCAGCACACCTCGCAAGTTGAAGAGCGACAAGTCCCGGTAAAAACACTGGATGAGATTGCGTCTTCCTACAAGGAACCTTTCGGATTGAAAATCGACACGGAAGGTTTTGAAATCGAGGTTATTAAAGGTGCATCGGAGATGCTGAAAAAATGCACCTTTGTATTGGCTGAAGTCTCTGTACGGCGCCGGTATCACGGCGGTTATAGGTTCAGCGATTTTGTCGCCGCGATGGCAGATCACGGGTTTGAGCTACACGAATTCGTCAGGCCACCGTCTGCAGAAGCGACCGATTGCGATGCCATTTTTGCCCCATTCGAAAGCTCAGTGTTCGACTATCAGGATACCAGACTGTCTCGTATGGCGGCACGGGTAGCCAAGACATAGTCTAAGGGCATCTTTCCGCATGCAACGCGAGTTGTGTTGCCCGCGAAGGCGTTGAGCCAATCGCGCTGGGAGACGCCCCGCTTTTCGCTATCCGTGAAAGTGGCCGCTCCTCAAAGGACGGCCTTTACAGAGGTTCGGATCGAGATGAGGTTACTCTGCGCCCACAAATCTGAAAGAGGTCGTGCAAGCCTCAAACAATTTGAAGTTAGAAACATGTATCGCCTCAGTTGCACTGATGACATATCGAACGTTACGAACAAGGGCAGAGTGAAGACACACGATGGAAGCAATATTCATCCTCTTGTTTTTGGCCTTTTTGCTCTGGGCGATCTGGCAACTGTTTGCGCTAGTGGGGGATATGGCAGAGCGGCGCGGACAAAATCGATTACTTTGGCAAGTGGCAGCACTGTTTATCAACCCGTTTGGGGCAATTATCTTGCTTTGGCTTTTTGTGTCTGTCCAAGAAAATCCCTAAGCATTCAGTACAGGAATCTGGTGGACCATTTTAGATTGAGTTGATCTTGTCACGACACCCAAATTCAGAAAATCTACGCATAGGGTATGAGCCAGGTGAGCGCATTCGACTTGTTTGAACTTCCCCCCTTGCCAAACCCCTCACACCCCTGTAGATCGCGCGAGTTCTCTATAAGAACATCAAGGCGGGGTGATTCCCGCCTTTTGGGTTCGATGAGGGTTGGCGATGCGCGCTTGTCCTCCTCTCAACCTCAACGCCTGATAAAAGGCTGTTATTATGCAAAGCCAAAATATCCGTATTCGGCTGAAGGCATTTGACTATCGCGTTCTGGATGCCAGCACGCAAGAGATCGTCAACACTGCTAAGCGGACCGGCGCGAATGTGCGCGGCCCGATCCCGCTGCCGAACAAGATCGAGAAGTTCACGGTTCTCCGTGGTCCTCACGTCGACAAGAAATCCCGCGACCAGTTCGAGATCCGTACGCACAAGCGTCTGCTCGACATCGTTGATCCGACCCCCCAGACCGTTGACGCGCTGATGAAGCTCGACCTCGCTGCTGGTGTGGACGTCGAGATCAAGCTGCAGTCGTAAGATCGGAGGGTATAGATTATGCGCTCTGGTATTATCGCAAAAAAAGTCGGCATGACCCGCCTGTTCATGGAAGACGGCAAGCAGATCCCTGTGACCGTTCTTCACCTGGACAACCTGCAGGTTGTTGCACAGCGCACGGACGAGAAGGACGGCTATACTGCTGTTCAGCTGGGTGCCGGTGCTGCCAAGGCAAAACGCACCTCGAAAGCCATGCGCGGTCACTATGCCGCTGCCAAGGTTGAACCCAAGCGTAAGCTGGTCGAGTTCCGCGTCTCTGAAGATGGCTTGATTGAAGTTGGCGCCGAGATTTCGGCAGAACATTTCCTGGAAGGTCAGAAAGTTGACGTTTCGGGTACTTCGATCGGTAAAGGCTTTGCCGGTGCAATGAAGCGCTGGAACTTCGGTGGTCTTCGCGCCTCGCACGGTGTTTCGATCAGCCACCGTTCGCACGGTTCAACTGGCCAGTGTCAGGATCCGGGCAAAGTTTTCAAAGGCAAAAAGATGGCCGGTCACATGGGTGCTGCCCGTGTAACCACCCAGAACCTGGAAGTCGTCAAAACCGACGCCGACCGTGGTCTGGTCTTCATCAAAGGCGCCGTTCCCGGACCGAAATCCGGTTGGGTTACCGTCAAGGACGCCGTCAAGAAGAAAGCACCGGAAGGCCTGCCTTTCCCGGCTGCTGTGAAATCGGCTGCAACCGAAGCACCTGCGGAAGAAGCTCCCGCGGAAGGTGGTGAAGCATGAAACTTGATGTAATCAAACTGGACGGCGGCAAAGCCGGCAACATCGAGCTGGATGCAGACCTGTTCGGCCTGGAGCCGCGCGCGGACATCCTGCACCGTGTGGTCCGTTGGCAGCGTAACAACGCGCAGGCTGGCACCCACAAGGTCAAGACCCGCTCGGAAGTGTCCTACTCAACCAAGAAGATCTATCGCCAAAAAGGCACCGGTGGCGCACGCCACGGCGCCCGTTCGGCACCGATCTTCCGGGGTGGTGGCGTTTACAAAGGTCCGGTCGTACGTTCGCATGGTCATGACCTGCCGAAAAAGTTCCGTAAACTTGGTCTGCGCCACGCGCTGTCTGCCAAAATGGCAGCTGGTGAGCTGGTTGTGATCGAGAACGCTGAAGCCGAAGGCAAGACCGCCGCTCTGGCCAAGCAGGTTGCAAACCTGGGTTGGAAACGCGCTCTGGTCATCGACGGGGCGACCGTGAACGAAGGGTTCCTGAAGGCGTCGCGCAACATCGAAGGTCTGGATATCCTGCCGTCGATGGGTGCAAACGTTTATGACATCCTCAAGCGTGACACTCTGGTGCTCACCAAAGCGGCTGTCGAAGCACTGGAGGCTCGACTGAAATGAGCGCGAAGGCAGAACACTACGACGTGATCCGCAAGCCGATCATCACCGAAAAGTCGACCATGGCGTCCGAAAACGGCGCGGTTGTCTTTGAGGTTGCGATTGACAGCAACAAGCCACAGATCAAAGAGGCCGTTGAGGCACTGTTTGGTGTGAAGGTCAAAGCGGTGAACACCTCTGTGACCAAAGGCAAGGTCAAGCGGTTCCGCGGCCAGTTGGGCAAGCGGAAAGACGTCAAAAAAGCATATGTGACCCTTGAAGAGGGTAACACCATCGACATTTCCACCGGTCTTTGATCGGGCCTGTCTTTGGACAAACCATTAAGACCCCCGCGAAAGCGGGGGTTTTTCTTTAGGTAGTGACACCAAAAGTTGAGCGCCATTCCCAGCGTCTCGAACAGAAAATGATTGCTATGCCGGTGGGGTCGTCTATCCGGTATGGAACAAACAAACGATATGGCAGGCGCATGACCCAATCCACTCTCTCGACCCGGGACAACCCGGATGTGACTGTCGCGCGGGACTGGGTGTCGACGCTGGCCAAATATCGTGAGCCAAGCCAACCGCGTAGCTGGTTCGAGCTGGGGGTTACCTGTGTTCCCTTCATAGCGCTTTGGGCCTTGGCCTGGATGTCTTTGTCGGTGAGCTATTGGCTGGCGCTTGCGATCTCGGTTCTGAACGCGGCCTTTCTGCTGCGCCTGTTTGCCATTCAGCACGATTGCGGTCACGGGGCATTTTTTACGAACCGGACGGTCAGTGACTGGGTCGGTCGGGGGCTCGGGGTGCTGACGTTGACGCCTTACGATGTTTGGCGGCGCACACATTCCTCGCATCACAACTCATCTGGCAATCTGGATAAGCGCGGGATGGGGGACATCCATACGCTGACGGTGGCCGAATACCGGGCGCTGACGCCCTTGAACCGGTTATTTTACCGGCTCTATCGCCACCCGATCACCCTGTTTGGCTTTGGGCCCGGCTATCTGTTCCTGTTTCAAAACCGCCTCCCGCTTGGTTTGACTGGTATTCCGAAATTCTGGGTCAGCGCGATGGCGACGAACCTGGCCATTCTGGCCGCACTGGGGGCCATCTACTATTTTGGTGGCCTGATGCCGGTGCTGCTGATTTTCCTGCCCTCGACCCTTATCGCCGCGACCGCTGGCGTCTGGTTGTTCTATGTCCAACACCAATTCGAAGAGACGCAATGGGACCCGGATCAGGACTGGCAACTGCACGAGGCCGCCCTGCACGGAAGTTCGCATTACATCCTGCCATCCGTATTGCAGTGGTTCACGGCCAATATCGGCATCCACCACGTACACCATCTGTACAGCCGCATCCCGTTCTATCGCCTGACCGAGGTGCTGCGGGATCATGACGAGTTGGCCAACAGCAACCGGATGACCATTCGCGAGAGTCTTGCCAACGCGCGGCTGCACCTGTGGGATGAGAAAAACCGCCGCCTGTTGTCCTTTGCCGAAGCGCGCGCGCTGTATGGGTGACGGGCTTGTTCAGAGGGTGTGAACGATAGCCGGAAATCCGGTCGTTGCCCCCGGCGTGTGATGCGGATACGGTCGCTCTTATGAAACATGTCCCCAAAGAAACAACAGATGAGGCCCTTATTCAGGAGTTCCTGGATAAAGGAGGCAAAGTCAGCATCGGCAAAACCAAACCCGCGCCCGCTGAGCTGGGTTTGAGCAAGAATGTCTGGAACGCCAAGCTGACCAAAGAAGAGAAGGCCGCGCGCGACAAGAAGTGATCTTGCGAGGCCGGTTGTGTGGGCGGAAAGACGTTAAGAAAGCATAAGTGACCCTAGAAGAGGGTAACGCCATCGACGTGTCCAGTGGTCTCGTATCGAACCGTCATTGAAAAGAGAAAAAGGCTCCAGTGAAAGCGGATTATTGGGGAGGGGATACGGTCCAATCTCGGCTTATTCGGGTGCAACGGCTATTCGATCAAACCATAAGGCCGCTTAAACTCTCGAGCTGAGCGTCCTTAGAAGAATTGATAGGGGTTGGGCAGTATGTGCCTCTTCAGACTTTTCCTTTTGCAGGTGGGTTTCATCGCGCTCTTTCATGTTTCGCCGACTTTCGCGGATGAGAGCTATTTCATCTCCAAAAGCCAAGTGGTTTCAGATTTTGATGCGTTTCAGGAGTGCGAAGCATGTCCATCAATGGTTGTTTTGCCTAAGGGGTATTTTTCGTTCGGATCAACTGAAAAAGAGGCGAGGGAAGCGCATCGTCGTTTCAAGATTGGTCTAAACATTGATCCCGATGAAGTCCCAGACCCCTATGACACATTCGTCAGCGAGACCCCAAAACACGACGTTACAATTGATGTTCCGATTGCAATGGGTCTTACCGAAGTTACTCGAGAGGAGTGGTCCGCTTGCGTCGCCGAGAGAAGGTGCGTAGATGAGGCCGACGCACGTATACGCTTTCGACTTAGAAACGGCCCCTACCAAGACCATCCACGCAGCCCGATCACCGCTGTCACCTACACCGAAATGCAAGACTACTTAGCATGGCTAAATGACAAGGTAGGTGCCAAGGTCTACCGACTCCCTACCGAAGTAGAATGGGAATACGCTGCCCGGGCAGGAGCAAAAACAATCTTTGCACAAGGTGATTCACTGACACGGGAACAAGCCAACTTTTCTGTCTATTGGCGAGAAATCGAAGATGGCAGGAAGGTGTGGAGAAGAGACCCCGGGAACGAAAAACGGCCTGTTGCAGTGGATGAGTTGGATGCTGCAAATTCTTGGGGGCTGCGTCATATGTCTGGAAACGTATCTGAAACGACAAGATCGTGTTGGAGCGAAGGGCATCTCGTTTTTGCCACTTCGGGTCGATACCTCGCTGCTTCGATTCGACCGCTTGGCTGTAAGCGCGTTGGTAAGGGGGGCTCGTACGGAGGATCTGTAGAATTGGCTCGCCCAGCTCGGCGTGTAGGCCAACCAGAAGACTATTGGGGACCGTGGGTCGGATTCCGCATTGTGCGAGAGTTGAAAGCGCAGGGTCACCAGGAGAATTGAGTTGGAGTTGGGTAAAGCAGTTATTTTGGCATTATCCGAAAGTATCCCACCCAAAACTTGTAGTGGAGTGTTTTAATGCTTCGCACACCCCAACAAGCGAACCTTGGTGGGACGCGAAAATCCAGCGCCCCCCACTAGACACCCACCCCCAACACGGCTATATGCACCCAATCTTGCGGCCTCGGATTCGTTCCGGGGCTTCTGATATTTGTAACCGGGGACCTTCGGGGCCCTATACCCTTGGCACCTACGGGGGCCTATCACATAGCGGGGAAATCCCTGCACTTGCTAAACGGAAGACAGAAAGCATGGCACTCAAGTCGTACAAGCCGACGACGCCGGGCCAGCGCGGGCTGGTGCTGATCGACCGTTCGGAGCTTTGGAAAGGACGTCCGGTCAAGTCTCTCACTGAGGGTTTGACCAAATCGGGCGGCCGGAACAACACCGGACGGATCACTTCACGCCGCCGCGGCGGTGGCGCAAAGCGTCTCTACCGGATCGTTGACTTCAAACGGAATAAATTTGATGTCGCGGCAACCGTCGAGCGGATCGAATATGACCCGAACCGGACCGCGTTTATCGCACTGGTAAAATACGAAGACGGCGAGCAGGCATATATCCTGGCTCCGCAGCGTCTGGCTGTTGGTGACAAGGTTGTGGCTTCGGCCAAGGCCGACATCAAGCCGGGCAACGCAATGCCGTTCTCGGGTATGCCTATTGGTACCATCGTCCACAACATCGAGATGAAGCCTGGTAAAGGCGGTCAGATCGCACGTGCGGCCGGTACTTACGCGCAATTCGTAGGCCGCGATGGCGGTTATGCTCAGATCCGTCTGAGCTCGGGCGAGCTGCGCATGGTCCGTCAGGAATGCATGGCCACCGTTGGTGCCGTGTCCAACCCCGACAACAGCAACCAGAACCTCGGTAAAGCCGGTCGTATGCGCCACAAAGGCGTGCGTCCGTCGGTTCGTGGTGTCGCAATGAACCCGATCGATCACCCGCACGGTGGTGGTGAAGGTCGTACCTCGGGTGGCCGTACACCGGTTACGCCTTGGGGTAAGGACACCAAGGGTAAGCGTACTCGCAACAAAAACAAAGCGTCCCAGAAGCTGATCATCCGCTCGCGGCACGCCAAGAAGAAGGGACGTTAATCCATGTCTCGCTCTGTTTGGAAGGGTCCTTTCGTCGATGCTTACGTGCTGAAAAAAGCCGAAGCAGCGCGCGAGTCGGGCCGCAACGAAGTTATCAAAATCTGGTCGCGTCGTTCCACCATTCTGCCCCAGTTCGTGGGTCTGACCTTTGGTGTGTACAACGGCCAGAAGCATATCCCCGTCAACGTCTCGGAAGACATGATCGGTCAGAAGTTCGGTGAGTATTCGCCAACTCGTACCTATTACGGTCACGCCGCTGACAAAAAAGCGAAACGGAAGTAAGTCATGGGCAAGGAAAAGAACCCCCGCCGCGTGGCTGAAAACGAAGCAATGGCAAAAACGCGCATGCTCCGTACCAGCCCGCAGAAACTGAACCTGGTTGCGCAGATGATCCGCGGCAAGAAAGTTGAGAAGGCTCTGACCGACCTGACTTTCTCGAACAAGCGTGTCGCGCAGGACGTCAAAAAGTGCCTGCAGTCCGCAATCGCCAACGCTGAGAACAACCACAACCTGGACGTCGACGAGCTGATCGTTGCCGAAGCATGGGTTGGTAAGAACCTGGTCATGAAACGCGGTCGCCCCCGGGCCCGTGGCCGTTTCGGCAAGATCATGAAGCCGTTCTCGGAGATCACCATCAAGGTGCGTCAAGTTGAGGAGCAAGCCTAATGGGTCATAAAGTAAATCCGATCGGCATGCGCCTTCAGGTGAACCGCACCTGGGACAGCCGCTGGTACGCCGACACCAAGGACTACGGTGATCTTCTGCTGGAAGATCTGAAGATCCGTGAGTTCATCAACAAAGAGTGCAAGCAAGCCGGCATCGCTCGTGTGATCATCGAACGTCCGCACAAGAAGTGCCGCGTTACGATCCACACTGCACGTCCGGGTGTCATCATCGGCAAGAAAGGCGCGGACATTGAAGTTCTGCGCAAGAAAATCGCCCTGATGACAGACAGCGAATTGCACCTGAACATCGTCGAAGTGCGCAAGCCCGAGCTTGACGCGCAGCTGGTTGCCGAGTCTATCGCTCAGCAGCTGGAGCGCCGGGTTTCGTTCCGTCGCGCGATGAAGCGGTCTGTTCAGAACGCCATGCGTATGGGCTCTCTGGGTATCCGGGTGAACGTCGCTGGCCGTCTGGGTGGCGCAGAAATCGCACGGACCGAGTGGTACCGCGAAGGCCGTGTGCCTCTGCACACGCTGCGCGCCGACATCGATTACGCACAAGCCGAAGCGATGACTCCTTATGGGATCATCGGGATCAAGGTCTGGATCTTCAAAGGTGAGATCATGGAGCACGATCCGCAGGCACGTGACCGTAAAGCACAGGAACTCCAGGACGGCCCTGCACCTCGTGGTGCTGGTGGCGGTCGTCGCTAAGGAGGGAAAGATATGCTTCAACCAAAGCGTACTAAATTCCGCAAGATGCACAAAGGCCGGATCAAGGGTGAAGCCAAGGGCGGCTCTGATCTGAACTTTGGCACCTATGGACTGAAAGCTCTTGAGCCTGAGCGTGTAACTGCACGCCAGATCGAAGCTGCACGTCGTGCCATGACGCGTCACATGAAGCGTCAGGGCCGTGTCTGGATCCGCATCTTCCCCGACACTCCGGTTACGGCTAAGCCGATCGAAGTTCGTATGGGTAAAGGTAAAGGTTCGGTCGACCGCTGGGCATGCAAAGTCAAGCCTGGCCGCGTGATGTTCGAAATCGACGGCGTCAATGACGACATCGCCCGCGAGGCCCTGCGCCTGGCTGCGATGAAGCTGCCGATCAAGACTCGCGTCGTGGTTCGCGAAGACTGGTAAGCGACCCGGGGGCGACCCCGCTCGCGACAAGATTGACCCCCGTCGGGAATCCGGCGGGGGTTTTTGGTTTGATGGCGCTGCCCCCGCGACAGCCTCGCAAAACACCCATCGCCTTCATCGAGAGGCTGGTTTAAGACAGGCCCATGGCACAGATTGAATCACTTTTTGTCACCCGTCTCTATCGCGCAGCTTTGTCCGAGTTTGATCCCAAGATCGACCCGGAGGAGCTGGAAAGCTCCTGTCTTGTCATCGCCGAGGATGATGAGGCCGGGCAGGAATGGTGCGAAGAAAACGGCTATCCCGGTTATACCAGCTATGCCTCGCTGACGGATCTGCCCTGGCGGTTTCCGATCTTTGCCGATCTGGTTAAGGTGCTGGACCAGCACGTTGCAGCTTTTGCTAAGGATCTGGAGTTTGATCTGGGTGAGGGTGAACTAAAGCTTGAAGACCTTTGGATCAACATTTTGCCCGAGGGCGGAATGCACTCCAGCCACCTGCACCCACACAGCGTGATCTCGGGCACGACTTATGTTTCGATGCCCGAAGGCGCTAGCGCGCTGAAGCTTGAAGACCCGCGCTCGGGCCGCATGATGGCAGCGCCCACGCGTATGAAAGGGGGGCGTCGGGACCTGCAGCCATTCATCTATGTGAAGCCTCAGGTTGGCGATGTCTTTCTATGGGAGAGCTGGTTGCGCCACGAGGTGCCGATGAACATGGCCGAGGATGAGCGGATTTCCGTCAGCTTTAACTATAAATGGGACTAGCACGGTCGTTTAAGGGACTCTGATTCAAAGGAATGTGTGAAAAGTTCTTGCATTGTGTCGTCAGATAAACGATGTGGGGGGCGCTTACGTTTTTCTTTTTCGACCACTGTCTCCCGAATATCGGCGTTCAGTCTTTCGATCCAGACCGACAACGCCGCGCTGTCGCAATTCCGCGGACAGCAATTTACTAGGAGACTACGGATATGGCCAACGGCACCGTAAAATGGTTCAACACAACTAAAGGTTTTGGCTTCATCGCACCGGAGACCGGTGGCAAAGACGTGTTTGTACACATCTCTGCTGTCGAGCGCTCGGGTCTGACCGGCCTGGCCGACGACCAGAAAGTAACGTTCGACATCGAACCCGGCCGTGACGGTCGTGAGTCGGCTGTGAACATCGCTCTGGCGTAAGTCACTCAGACTTAGACAGTTGAAGACGCGGTCTCGTGCAAACGAGGCCGCGTTTTGCGTTTGTGAGTGGGATGTCTACATGCTGTAATGGCTGGTGCATTCAACGCACCTGTCAACGAGGCCTAGGGTGGCGGGATTAATGCCAGCTTTTCTATTTTGTGGGGGTAAACCATGGGCGCGCCAAAACCAGCAAAGGTTGTACTAGCGGTTTCACTTTTTTTGGCGTTGGCCGTCGCACCTGCACTTGCGACGTGCCCAACCCGTGTAGATGTCGGTAAAGGCGTCTGGTTGGACTATGGCGGAACATGGCTTTTACGAGTTCAAACCGTTGTTGAGACGGGGTTTGTCGTTGAGTTAAGAACCGAAGACTCTAGGCGCATAGGTTTCGCTAGCCACTACGCGCATCCTTTGCTGTTCGGCGAGACCTTTATGAAGTTCACCGCCTCAAAGCGTTCATACGAGCAATCAGTTAGTTCCTTAGATGACCTAGAGCAGCAAAAAGAGTGGCAGTCAGGCTTCACGATACAAGATGGCGATAAAGAAGCCTTACTCGGCACTGTAACGGTTGAGTTCCAGAAAAATCGAATTGAACGGGTTGGAACGTGTAAATACAAAGTTTGGGAAGTTCTGGTGCGTGAGCATGTATCAGGGGATGACGAACGAACGGTAAAGGTGTTGTATTCTCCAGAGCTAAAGATAGTTTTGAAGCAGGCGCATATGCTGCCGAACTCTGGATTGGTTTGGGGAAGAGGTTTCGATGGAATTCGCTCCAAGAGCGAATAGGCTTCCAAATTCGGTTCAAACATCTCGTGCCCGTCGCTGGTTGCTCAAGTGAGCAGAGCGCTAAAAACGGCCTCTCGATCAATCCTCCATACTTTCCCTTGCCACCCACCCCAGAACCCCCTATAGAGCGGCATCTTGCGTTCCCCCGGCCGAGTCGGGGGATTCGTATGTCTATCATTCATCCACCAGGTCAAAGGTGACCCTGCATAGGGGCCTTCTGGTGTTTTGAGCAAAGGAAAAGGCGATGAACGCCCAAGAACTGCGTGACAAGACCCCTGACCAGCTCCGCGAGGAACTGGCCAACCTGAAGAAAGAAAGCTTTAACCTGCGCTTTCAACAGGCAACCGGTCAGATGGAAAGCACCGCTGGCATCAAAGCGGCCCGCCGCAACGCCGCCCGCGTTAAAACCATCCTGAACGAAAAGGCCGCTGCTGCGGCATCGGAGGAGTAATCCTATGCCTAAGCGTATCCTTTCCGGCACCGTAACGAGCGATGCCAACGCACAGACTGTAACCGTATCCGTCGAGCGCCGCTTTACGCATCCGGTTCTGAAGAAAACCATCCGTAAGTCCAAGAAATACCGGGCTCACGATGAAAAGAACGCCTTCAAGGTCGGCGATACAGTTCGCATCATCGAATGCGCGCCGAAATCGAAGACGAAACGTTGGGAAGTTCTGGAAGCGTAAGCCTCCGGGATTTTCCCATTTGTCGAAACCCTGGGGGATCTAACAAGACCAGCCCCCACAGGTCGGGAGAAACCACATGATCCAGATGCAGACCAATCTGGATGTCGCTGACAACTCCGGCGCACGCCGAGTTCAGTGCATCAAGGTCCTGGGTGGTTCCAAGCGTAAATACGCCTCTGTAGGCGACATCATTGTCGTCTCGGTGAAGGAAGCCATCCCACGCGGCCGCGTAAAGAAAGGTGACGTCCGTAAGGCCGTCGTCGTACGCACCGCCAAAGAAGTCCGTCGCGAAGACGGCACCGCGATCCGTTTCGATCGCAACGCCGCCGTCATTCTGAACAACAACAACGAGCCCGTAGGTACCCGTATCTTTGGCCCTGTTGTTCGTGAACTGCGCGCGAAAAACTTCATGAAAATCATCTCGCTTGCTCCGGAGGTGCTGTAATCATGGCTGCTAAACTCCGCAAAGGCGACAAGGTCGTCGTGCTGGCTGGCAAGGACAAGGGCAAAGAGGGAACTATCACCTCGGTCGACCCGAAAGCCGGTAAAGCCGTTGTTGATGGCGTGAACATCGCCATTCGCCACACCCGCCAGTCACAGACCTCGCAAGGTGGTCGCCTGCCTCAGGCAAACCCGATTGAGCTGTCGAACCTGGCTCTGCTGGACAAAAACGGTAAAGCAACCCGCGTTGGCTTCCGCATGGAAGGTGACAAGAAGGTTCGTTTTGCCAAGACCACGGGGGACGTGATCGATGCTTGATACCGCAACCTACACCCCGCGTCTGAAAGCTCAGTACGCTGAAACCATCCGTGCCGCTCTGAAAGAAGAGTTCGGTTACAAGAGCGATATGCAGCTGCCCAAGCTGGAAAAGATCGTTCTGAACATCGGTTGTGGTGCAGAGGCCGTCAGAGACTCGAAGAAGGCGAAAGCCGCTGTTGAAGATCTGACCGCGATTGCAGGCCAAAAGGCTGTTGCAACACTGGCGAAGAAGTCGATCGCGGGTTTCCGCGTCCGTGAAGACATGCCGCTGGGTGCGAAAGTTACCCTGCGCGGTGACCGGATGTATGAATTCCTGGATCGTCTGATCACCATCGCGCTGCCGCGCGTTCGTGACTTCCGCGGTGTTAAGCCTTCTTTCGATGGTCGTGGCAACTTTGCCATGGGCATGAAAGAGCACATCGTGTTCCCGGAAATCGACTTCGACAAGGTCGACGAGGTCTGGGGCCTGGATATCGTAATTGCCACCACAGCGAAAACCGACGCTGAAGCGAAAAGCCTGTTGAAAGCGTTCAACATGCCGTTCAACGCTTAAGCGCCGGGAGGATTGAGACATGGCTAAAAAAGCAATGATCGAACGCGAGAAGAAGCGCGAACGCCTGGTGGCCAAATATGCCGCAAAGCGTGCCGAGCTGAAAGAAATCGCGAATGACGAGAGCAAGCCGATGGAAGAGCGTTTCAAAGCGCGTCTGAAACTGGCGAAACTGCCGCGCAACAGCTCGGCAACTCGTCTTCACAACCGCTGTCAGCTGACAGGTCGTCCTCATGCTTACTATCGTAAGCTGAAGGTCAGCCGTATCATGCTGCGCGAGCTGGGTTCTGCAGGTCAGATCCCCGGCATGGTGAAATCGAGCTGGTAAGGGAGACATAGATATGAACGATCCTATCGGCGATATGCTCACCCGTATCCGCAACGCGCAAATGCGCGGCAAGTCCACTGTAAACACTCCGGCGTCGAAACTGCGCGCCTGGGTTCTGGACGTGCTGGCGGACGAAGGTTACATCCGTGGCTACGAAAAGATGACCGGTGAAAACGGTCATCCGGCCATCGAAATCAGCCTGAAATACTACGAAGGCACCCCTGTCATTCGCGAGTTGAAGCGGGTCTCCAAGCCCGGTCGTCGCGTATACATGGGCGTCAATGACATCCCGCAGGTCCGTCAGGGTCTGGGTGTGTCGATTGTCAGCACTCCGAAAGGTGTGATGTCGGACCAGAATGCACGCTCCAACAATGTTGGCGGCGAAGTGCTCTGCACCGTCTTCTAAGGAGGTCTGTCAATGTCTCGTATTGGTAAACGTCCGGTCGAACTGCCCAGCGGTGTAACCGCCTCGGTTTCCGGCCAGACCATCGAAGTCAAAGGCCCGAAAGGTGCCCGTAGCTTCACTGCGACTGATGACGTTACGCTGTCGGTCGAAGACAATGTGGTTCAAATCAACCCGCGTGGCATGTCCAAACGTGCCCGCCAGCAATGGGGCATGAGCCGCACCATGGTTGCCAATCTGGTAACCGGTGTGACCGAAGGCTTCAAAAAAGAGCTGGAGATCCAGGGTGTTGGTTACCGGGCTCAGATGCAGGGGAACACCCTGAAGCTGAACCTGGGCTACAGCCACGACGTTGATTTCGTTGCTCCGGAAGGTGTCACCATCACCGCACCGAAGCAGACCGTGATCATTGTGGAAGGTAACGACCAGCAGCAGGTGGGCGAAGTCGCGGCGAAAATCCGCGAATGGCGCCGTCCCGAGCCGTATAAAGGCAAGGGTATCCGCTATAAGGGCGAATTCATCTTCCGCAAAGAAGGCAAGAAGAAGTAAGGACGCAAACAATGGCAAACAGCAAAAGAACCCTGTTTCTGAAGCGCCGCCTGCGCGTTCGGAACAAACTTCGCAAGGTCAATGCAGGTCGTGTACGCCTGTCGGTTCACCGTTCGAACAAGAACATCAGCGCTCAGCTGATCGACGACGTTCGTGGTGTGACCCTGGCCTCGGCCTCGACCCTGGAAAAAGATCTGGGTGTAGTTGGCACAAACAACGTCGAAGCGGCTACGAAAGTGGGCGCAGCCATCGCCGAGCGTGCCAAGAAGGCAGGCGTCGAAGAGGCTTATTTCGATCGTGGCGGCTTCCTGTTCCACGGCAAAGTGAAGGCTGTCGCCGACGCTGCGCGTGAAGGTGGTCTGAAGATCTAAGACTTGCGGGCAGCGCCTCAGCTGCCCCGATGATCCGGGGGCCTCGGCAATAGTCGAGGCTCACTTGGATTGAAACAACGGCGCCGTAATGCGCCACATGAGAAAAGGGATGCCAAATGGCAGAACGTGAAAACCGTCGGGGCCGTGGCCGCGACCGCGACGAAACTCCGGAATTCGCAGACCGTCTGGTCGCGATCAACCGCGTGTCGAAAACCGTAAAAGGTGGTAAGCGCTTTGGCTTCGCCGCTCTGGTGGTTGTCGGCGATCAGAAGGGCCGCGTCGGCTTTGGCAAGGGTAAAGCAAAAGAAGTACCCGAGGCCATCCGTAAGGCAACTGAACAAGCCAAGCGTCAGATGATCCGCGTGCAGCTGCGCGAAGGTCGGACCCTGCACCACGATATCGAAGGCCGTCACGGCGCCGGTAAAGTGGTTATGCGCTCGGCACCTGAAGGTACTGGTATCATCGCCGGTGGTCCGATGCGTGCTGTGTTCGAAATGCTGGGCGTCAAGGACGTTGTGTCCAAGTCGTTGGGCTCGCAGAACCCGTACAACATGATCCGCGCCACCATCAACGGCCTGCAAAAAGAGCAGAGCCCGCGTTCGGTTGCACAGCGTCGCGGCAAGAAAGTTGCTGACATCCTGCCCAAGCGGGACGAAGCGCCTGTTGCTGCTGAAGCAGAAGCATAAGGAGAGCGACCCATGGCAAAAACCATCGTCGTCAAGCAGATCGGTTCCCCGATCCGCCGCCCCGCCGAACAGCGCGCGACCCTGATCGGTCTGGGCTTGAACAAGATGCACAAAACCCGTGAGCTGGAGGATACTCCTTCGGTCCGCGGCATGGTCAACAAGATCCCGCATCTGGTAGAGATCATCGAAGAACGCGGCTAATCGCGAGTTCTTTGAAGACTTAAAAACGCCTCCGATCTGATCGGGGGCGTTTTCTTGTTTGGCCGGTCGTCTTTTTTCCGGCTCGTCATATGGTGCTGTTCAGTGCCTCGGCGCAAATTCGGCTATGACCCGAGCGTCTTTTTTTCTGCAAACTCAATGTCGACTTCATGGCGCAACGGGGGTTCTCTGCCTGGTTTTTCGTACAGCCTGGGGCATCCATCGCAAAAACTGGCTGCTGCTTCGCGTTTGGAATGAGCACGCGGGTTCCAGACCTGCCGGCGCAGAGCTTTGTATTTTTCGTTGTTCCAGATGGTTTCAAGTGGTTGGTCGAAAACATTTCCCAACACATGCGGATCACGGTTCTTGTCGGAAACATATTGGCGGCCGGATCGCCAGAGACAGCAGGGAATCACATCGCCATCAAAGCGAATGACAGTGCTGCTGTGGGGCCAATGGCACCTTGGGGTGAGGGATGATGACAGGGGCGGGCCATTTTCAATCCGATCGGGATCGTCGTCTACGACGTTGTACAGATCTCCATTTGCATCGAACCGTAGCCCTTCAAACGTGGTAAAGGCGTCGATACCAATCTCGTCTACAATGGCCTTCACCTGATCCAGTTCATCCTCGGCGTGATGGGGGAAAGAGATATGCTGTATTTCTATGAACGGAGATTTCAGACCCTTCCTCTTTTTATAGCCAGCCAGTAGTCGCAGGTTGTTCAGAACGAAATCCAGGCGTCCGCGAACACGGGTAACCTGAAAGCTTTCCTGCGTCGCGCCATCAACTGAGATTGTGATATGGCTAAGCCCGGCATCGACCAGGTCATGAACCCTCTCGGCTTTTAGCCGATAGCTGAAATGGGTGGTGATATGGCTTTCCAAACCGGCTGCGGTCGTGGCCCGGATCATGTCGTTGAGGTCCGGGTGTGCCAGAGGATCGCCATAGTAGAACAGGCTTACACCAAGCGCGCGATCTTTGATCTGGCCAATGATATGCCGGTACTGCTGAAGGCTGAGTTTGTCCTGCTTTCCGAAATTCTGATCGCTGAGTAATGGCCGGTTGCGTCGGGACGGGTTCGCATGGACGCAATGTGGACAGGCTAGTGAGCACAGCGGCGAAATATCAATTTTCACCAGAGACGGCAGCGGGGCGGCTTGTTGAGAGTGAAGAAGATAGCCCCGAACGTTGCGCAACAGGTTTGCCGATTGCTTCAAGGAAGGACGGCGCTGAATCCAGCGCAACCTTCTAATAACGCTTGAAACCAAAGGCATGGAGTATCCTCATTCATGAAGTCGAGGACGCCCTAAACGTGCGAGGCGAAAATGGTAAAACAGGCCGAAATAGCCCGATAGTTCACGGATATGTGATAGAATAGTGAAAATATGGGTCCGTAAAAGAAAAAAGATATTAAAATATATAAATTTGATAGATCATATCTTTAGCCGAGAAATCCACAGGTCTATTTCAACGAAAGCCTGTAGTGGGATGTCTAAACAGTGTTTTCACTGCCATTCCCCCAATGCATACCGGCCAGACCGAATCTTCTGTTGTTAGCGTTATCTGGCGTTCTTATTTGAGCTTTGTCCCAAATAGGAACGCAAACGAAATCTGGAGAATACGCTCCGGTTTAGAAAGGAATATAGAAATGGCAAACACAGCAACTTTTTCCCGCGAAGGCTTTGGTCTGACCGCCCGCATCGCAACTCTGATCGCACGCGTGAAAGAGGCCTATGCCCTGCGCGCCGAATTCGGCCGCACCTATTCAGAGCTTCAGAACCTGACTGATCGTGAACTGAACGACATTGGTATCCGCCGGTGCGATATAAGTGATATTGCGCATAAGCACGTCTACTGCTGAGAACCTGGCAAGCTGAACAACACCGAGGCGCCATTTGGCGCCTCTTTTGATTCTGCGTGCTTGAAAGGCACAGGCACGGTGAAATTGGTCGCTCTGCATTGTGGATCGTTTGGAAATTTTCCATGAGAATTATTAGAGGGGGCTATGTCCCAATAACGCGATGACGAGGCTGACACAGTGCGAGACTACCAGATCGGCATGTTGTGGGTGGATGGCCCGCTGAGCTTTCTCGAGCAGCTCTGCATCAAATCCTATCTGGATACCGGTCAATCCGTTCGCCTCTACACCTATGGGAATGTCTCCGGGATACCTGAAGGTGTGGATACCCGCGATGCGCGCGATGTGATGCCTGGCACAGAATTCATTGCGCATAGCCGTACTGGTAGCCCGGCGCCGCATTCGGACAAGTTCCGATACCGCATGTTGGCGCAGGAGCCCGATTTGATATGGGCGGATACGGACGCCTATTGCATGCGTCCTTTCACAACGGAGACCGGGCATTTTTACGGAATGCTCGAAGGAGAGATTGCGATCGGCGTATTGGGCATTCCGTCAGACAGCCCGGCGCTGGATCTGCTCATCGAATATACAACGGACCCGTATCGGATTCCGCCATGGCTGCCCAAACGATATCAGGAACCCCTTCGTGCGGCACAGGATGCAGGTGATCCGATCAATGTGCCCTCGCAATATTGGGGCGCATGGGGTCCGTCAGCCTTTGCCTGGGCTTTACGGCAAACCGGCGAACACCAATTTGTTCTGCCTGAGCATGTGTTCTATCCGGTGAACTTTACCAGACGGCGCGCTTTGGCACGCCCAAACGCCGATTTATCCAGGTTCTTCCACGAGGACACAGTTTCCATTCACTTTTATGGTCGCCGGATGCGTTCGATCCTTAGGAACAGGTATAATGGCCTGCCAGATCCAGATAGCCTGGTGGGTAAGCTTCTGGCCAAACACCGGATTAATCCACTGGACGCGCCAATCCAAAATGCTGAAGGCTAGACAGTTTGGGCGTTGTTCACTTCAAAACTTGCATCCTCAGCCACAAAGCTGTATCGGGCTCCGGTGGCGTACTGCGCCGCAAGAATCAAAACCAAGAAATGCCGTGTTTGACCCATCACGCTTCGGGGTCATTTCCGGCGAAGGAGAAGCGAAATGAAACTGAATGAATTGCGCGACAACCCAGGCGCCACACCGAAACGGACCCGCGTCGGCCGTGGTCCCGGTTCCGGCAAAGGTAAAATGGGTGGCCGTGGTATAAAAGGTCAGAAATCCCGTTCGGGTGTAGCCATCAATGGCTACGAAGGCGGTCAGATGCCGCTGTACCAACGCCTGCCCAAGCGCGGCTTTAACAAGCCAAACCGCAAAGCGTTTGCCGTTATCAACCTGGGCCTGATCCAGAAATTCGTCGACGCCGGTAAGCTGGACGCCAAAGCTGCGATCACCGAGGACGCACTGGTTGCATCCGGTCTGGTTCGCCGTAAACTGGACGGTATCCGCGTTCTGGCCAAAGGCGAAATCAGCGCCAAGGTGACCCTGGAAGTAACTGGTGCTTCGAAAGCTGCCGTTGAGGCAGTCGAAAAAGCAGGCGGTTCACTGACGGTCACAAAAGCCGCTGCGGCAGAGTAAGCGCTTGTGAGCGGGCCAAGACCCGCTTACATAGACCTCAGAGTTTTCCAAGACGCCGCCCGAGCCGGAAAACGGTTCCGGGCGGTGTTTTCATAAGAGAGACCGATTTATGGTATCAGCAGCAGAACAAATGGCAGCCAACACTAGCTGGGCTGCTTTGGGCAAAGCCACCGATCTGCGCAACCGCATCCTGTTCACACTGGGTTTGTTGATCGTCTATCGCCTGGGCACTTTTATACCGGTGCCGGGGATCGACGGACAGGCCCTGCGTGAGTTCATGGAGCAAGCGGGGCAGGGCATCGGCGGTATGGTTTCGATGTTCACCGGCGGGGCGCTTGGGCGGATGGGTATCTTTGCCCTCGGCATCATGCCTTACATCTCGGCCTCGATCATCATTCAGCTGCTGACCTCGATGGTTCCCGCGCTCGAACAGCTCAAGAAAGAGGGCGAGCAGGGTCGTAAGAAGATCAACCAATATACCCGTTTCGGCACCGTGGCGCTGGCCACTGTTCAGGCCTATGGCTTGGCCGTTTCGCTGGAGTCGGGCGATTTGGCGACCGATCCGGGCCTCTATTTCCGCCTGTCGACTATGATTACACTGGTTGGCGGCACCATGTTCCTGATGTGGCTGGGTGAGCAGATCACCGCGCGCGGCATCGGCAACGGTATCTCTCTGATTATTTTCGTTGGCATCATCGCCGAGGTTCCGGCAGCGCTGGCGCAGTTCTTTGCCAGTGGCCGCAGCGGCGCAATCAGCCCCGCAGTGATCATCGGTGTGATCGTCATGGTGATCGCGGTGATCACCTTTGTGGTGTTCATGGAACGCGCCCTGCGCAAGATC
This sequence comes from Ruegeria sp. CDSA236, assembly GCF_059611285.1. Classification (NCBI taxonomy): domain Bacteria; kingdom Pseudomonadati; phylum Pseudomonadota; class Alphaproteobacteria; order Rhodobacterales; family Roseobacteraceae; genus Ruegeria; species Ruegeria sp. CDSA236. Next base: position 366,242 of record NZ_JBXWPG010000003.1, on the reverse strand, counting down.
CACATTCAATACCCGCGCCGTCAGGCCGGTATGAAGATCTATGAGGGCGGCTCGAGCCACCTGCCGGTCAAAGTGAACCCGGCCGGCGTTATCCCGGCGATCTTCGCCAGCTCTTTGCTGCTGCTGCCGGTGACGATCTCAACCTTCTCATCGGGTGCGACCAACGGGCCGATCATGTCCTGGCTGCTGGCCAATTTTGGACCTGGTCAGCCTCTGTACCTGCTGTTCTTTGCGTCGATGATCGTGTTCTTTGCCTATTTCTACACGTTCAACGTGTCGTTCAAACCGGATGACGTGGCGGATAACCTGAAAAAGCAGAACGGTTTTGTGCCGGGTATCCGTCCGGGTAAGAAAACCGCCGAGTATCTGGAATACGTGGTCAACCGCGTTCTGGTTCTGGGTTCGGCTTATCTGGCGGCGGTTTGTTTGCTGCCTGAAATCCTGCGGGGCCAGTTTGCCATTCCGTTCTATTTCGGTGGTACTTCGGTTCTGATTATCGTCTCTGTGACCATGGATACGATCCAACAGGTTCAGAGCCACCTGCTGGCGCATCAATACGAAGGGCTTATCGAAAAGTCCCAACTGCGCGGGAAGGGTAAGAAACGCGGCAGGAAGGGACCCGCTCGTCGATGAATATCATTCTTCTGGGCCCCCCGGGGGCGGGTAAAGGAACGCAAGCGCGTCATCTTGTTGAAACACGCGGCATGGTGCAGCTGAGCACGGGAGACATGCTGCGCGAAGCCAAAACCTCGGGCACCGAGATGGGCCTGAAGGTTGCAGCCATCATGGATGCCGGCAAGCTGGTCACCGATGAGATTGTCATCGGCCTGATCGAAGAGAAGCTGACCACCGAAACCGGTGCCGGTTTCATCTTTGACGGTTTTCCGCGCACATTGGCACAAGCCGACGCATTGGCGGCTTTGCTGACCAAGCTGGGCCAGTCACTGCACACTGTGATCGAGATGCGGGTGGATGACGATGCCCTAGTGGATCGGATCACCGCACGTTCGACCTGTTCGGGCTGTGGCGAGGTCTACAATGACAAGACCAAGCCGATTCCGGCAGATGGTCGCTGCACCAACTGTGGTGAGCAAAAAGAGTTCACGCGTCGCGCTGACGACAACGAAGACAGCCTGCGCACGCGGTTGATGGAGTACTACAAAAAGACGTCGCCGCTGATTGGTTATTACTACGCCAAAGGCGATCTTCGCCCGGTCAATGGGTTGGCCGATATCAAGGAAGTGACTGCGTCGATCGAGGCCGTACTCGGCTAGCTCCAATATGGCCTTGACGCCAAGCGCAAAAGCCCATATCGACCCCCATCCCTAAAGGGAATCAAGATCGCAGGCGGGATTCGTCCTAACTGCCCCGACCACCTCGAATAATACTGGGCCCTCTGGCGTCACTGCCACGGTCAAGTGTTGTGAAAAAAGGTTCCGGAGCTACGGAACCGCAACAAAAAGGAAAGTGACACGTGGCACGTATTGCCGGCGTAAACATCCCGACTGCAAAGCGGGTACCTATCGCCCTCACATATATCACCGGTATCGGCAACACCTCGGCGCAGGCCATCTGCGAAGCCGTAGGCATTGAAGCGCACCGTCGCGTCAATGAGCTGTCGGATTCCGAAGTTCTGGCCATCCGCGAACATATCGACGCAAACTTCACCGTCGAAGGTGACCTGCGTCGCGAAGTTCAGATGAACGTCAAGCGCCTGATGGATTTGGGTTGCTACCGCGGTCTGCGTCATCGTCGTAACCTGCCCGTTCGCGGTCAGCGTACCCATACCAACGCTCGTACCCGCAAAGGCCCCGCAAAGGCCATTGCTGGCAAGAAGAAATAAGGAGGGTCTGACCGATGGCACGCGAAAAGACTCGTACCAAGAAAAAAGAGCGCAAGAATATCGCATCGGGCGTGGCCCATGTGAATTCGACCTTCAACAACACCAAGATCCTGATCTCAGACGTGCAAGGCAACGCCATTGCATGGTCGTCGGCCGGGACCATGGGGTTCAAAGGGTCGCGTAAATCTACACCGTATGCTGCTCAGATGGCTGCGGAAGACGCAGGTAAAAAGGCGCAGGATCACGGCGTCAAGACGCTGGAAGTCGAAGTTCAGGGTCCCGGTTCGGGTCGTGAATCGGCTCTGCGCGCGCTGGCTGCAGTGGGCTTCAACATCACGTCGATCCGCGACGTGACGCCGATCGCTCATAATGGTTGCCGCCCGCCGAAGCGCCGCCGCGTCTAAGCGAATTAGAATTGAGCTGGGGCCCGCGTTTTCGCACGGCCCCAGCACGTCATTTTGAACCTCGGGCGTCTGCACCTTGTTGGTCATGGGGCGCGGACAGGAATGGAGGGATTACATGATCCACAAGAATTGGGCAGAATTGATCAAGCCGACCCAGCTGGAAAGCAAGCCGGGCAACGACCCTGCGCGCCAGGCAACGCTGGTTGCGGAACCGCTGGAACGTGGCTTTGGTCTGACTTTGGGTAACGCGCTGCGCCGCGTTCTGATGAGCTCGCTGCAAGGTGCGGCCATCACCAGCGTTCAGATCGACAACGTCCTGCACGAATTCAGTTCGGTTGCAGGCGTGCGTGAAGACGTCACCGACATCATTTTGAACCTTAAGCAGGTTGCCCTGCGCATGGAGGTCGAAGGCCCCAAGCGTCTGTCGATCAATGCTAAAGGCCCGGCAATCGTCACCGCAGGCGACATCAGCGAAAGCGCTGGCATCGAGGTTCTGAACCGCGATCACGTCATCTGTCACCTGGATGATGGTGCCGACCTGTTCATGGAACTGACCGTCAACACCGGTAAGGGCTATGTTTCGGCTGAAAAGAACAAGCCAGAAGATGCACCTATCGGCCTGATCCCGATCGACGCGATCTATTCGCCGGTTAAAAAGGTCGCCTATGATGTTCAGCCGACGCGTGAAGGTCAGGTTCTAGACTATGACAAGCTGACCCTGAAGATTGAGACTGACGGTTCGATCACCCCCGAGGACGCGTTGGCCTATGCTGCGCGCATCCTGCAGGATCAGCTGTCGATCTTCGTCAACTTCGATGAGCCGGAAGCGGCTGGTCGTCAGGACGAGGATGATGGTCTGGAGTTCAACCCGCTGCTGCTGAAGAAAGTAGATGAGTTGGAACTGTCGGTCCGTTCGGCAAACTGCCTGAAGAACGACAATATCGTCTACATTGGCGATCTGATCCAGAAGACCGAAGCCGAGATGCTGCGCACCCCTAACTTCGGCCGCAAGTCGCTGAACGAGATCAAAGAAGTGCTGTCCGGCATGGGTCTGCACCTCGGCATGGATGTCGAGGATTGGCCGCCTGACAACATCGAAGATCTGGCGAAGAAATTCGAAGACGCGTTTTAAGCGCGTCTTCCCAATGCCCGCGCTTGCGGGGAATGCACGGGCAATCATGCCCCAAGGAGAGCCGGTGACACGCATCGCCGGCCAGACAAAGCAAAACGCTGAAGAAGGAACTAGAAAATGCGTCACGCACGTGGTTACCGCCGCCTGAATCGTACTCATGAGCACCGTAAGGCTCTGTTTGCGAATATGGCTGGCTCGCTCATCGAACATGAGCAGATCAAAACAACTTTGCCCAAGGCAAAAGAACTGCGCCCGATCGTTGAAAAACTGATCACTCTGGGCAAGCGCGGCGACCTGCACGCCCGTCGTCAGGCCGCATCGCAGCTGAAAGAAGACAAAGACGTCGCAAAGCTGTTCGAAATCCTGGGCCCCCGTTACGCCGAGCGTCAGGGAGGTTATGTCCGCATCCTGAAAGCAGGCTTCCGCTATGGTGACATGGCCCCGATGGCGATCATCGAATTCGTTGACCGCGATCTGGACGCCAAAGGCGCTGCAGACAAAGCGCGTACCGCCGCCGAAGAGGCCGCAGACGAAGAATAAGAAAGCCCGGCTTTCATGTGAAAACCCCCGTGTCTCGGACGCGGGGGTTTTTCTTATGGAGCCAGTCGCAAGTCCGCTCTGCTCTTGGTATGTTTCAGCTTTAGTCAGGGCCCGAGAAGCGTTTGCAAATGTCTGGTTGCTGCTTCTGCGCGCCTTGCCAATGTTCCTGGATCGGGTTTTTCTGTGCGCCCGATCGCGCGCTGGATCTGAAGATCACCAATCAACAATCCCAAATACAAATCAACCACGTCCGAAATATCGTCGCTGATTAGCTCTCCATTGGTTCTGGCAGCTTCAAACAGCTGTGCCAGGAGAGGGGAAATTGTTTCCCGACCCGCCTCTGACAAGGCTTTACCTAGTTGGCCGGTTGCGTCAGCTGCGGCCGCGCGATTCAGAGAAACTGCCTTCTCGCCCAATATGATATCCAGCAATACCGGCCCAAAGGCGTCGAGTGTTTCGATCGAGGCTTCACGCTGTGCAAGCGCGTTTTCAAGCAACGTTTTTGCTTCCGCAGCGTTTCGTGACACCATGGTGCGGAACAAGCCAAGCTTATCGCCATACCAGTTGTAGAGCGTTTCGTTTGAGCAGCGGGCACGTTTGGCGATGCTCAGCATCGAAGTTCCCGCGAAACCTTTTTCTGCGAGCAGTTCATAAGCCGCTGTTTCGATCTGTTCCTGCCGGGCAGTGCGTAGGTGATCTTTCAATCTGGCCTCCTGAATGGTGTTGACACTAAGCCGTACATTGGGTTACGGCTTAACGCAACCGTACACTTTGTTACGGAAAAAGGAGGCGAATTTGATTTATGAGAAAGATCGGGCGGCCAATGCTGCTTTGTTGACACTTATCGTTTTGCAGATCGTTATGCTGAGCGCTCTCTATGCCGGAGTACCGCCACATCCGCCCACAGCTACACCACTGTTTGGGATCGCGCCTTTTATTGGAGCCGCACTCAGCGCAGCCTGCGCTGCGATCCTCCTTGGCGCCACGGAAACAAAGGCCGGTATATGCCTGACACTTTTAGCAGCACTTCTTGCTTCGGTTTCCTTCGGACCGCAAAAGTACGCAGACGAGCAGTTTCCCCTGATCTGGCCCGCAGTACTCGTAGGGCAGGGTGCCATACTTACGCTTGTCGTTTTGGCATACAGATCGGTTCGCTTGAAACCGAGACAGCTCAGCTAATACCTAACCGTCTGACTATGAACGTCGTAGTCAGGCGGTCGGACATGTCAAATGTGGCTGGACTGGCTTTATCTTGTCAGGGTGGTGATGACTGAAGTCTGGCAGAAACTCCAATACCGCGCTTGCAAACCCAGACATCGCGCCGCATATCCAAAACAGTCCAAAAATTTTCGGGAACTATGATGCTTCGCGCCACGGCCTTCGCTTTATCGCTTTTGTCTGCCTCTGCCGCGGCGGAAACCAGGGTGCCACGTTCTCAGGCCGAAATAAGCCTAGGGTTTGCGCCGGTGGTGAAACAGGCCGCGCCGGCTGTGGTGAATATCTACGCCAAGATCGTGCGCGAAGGGCGCTCGAATTCACTGTTCTCTGACCCGTTCTTTCAGGATTTCTTTGGCGGCGGCTTTGGCGAACCGCGACCGCGCGTTCAGAATTCGCTGGGGTCGGGTGTGATCCTGACGGATGACGGTTATGTGGTCTCTAACTATCATGTTGTTGGTTCAGCGACAGAAATACGGGTCGTCACGACGGACCGGCGCGAGTTTTCGGCCGAGGTGGTTCTGGGCGATCAGGAAAGCGACATCGCCATTCTGCGTCTGAAAGATGCCGAGGCGTTGCCTTCGATCGACATGCGGGATTCCGATTTGGTTGAGGTGGGTGAATTGGCTCTGGCCATCGGCAACCCGTTCGGCGTCGGGCAGACGGTATCATCGGGCATTATCTCGGGGCTGGCGCGGACCGGTACGGCGACGGGCAATGCGCGGGGCTATTTCATTCAGACGGACGCGGCGATCAATCCCGGCAATTCGGGCGGGGCGCTGATCGATGTAAACGGTGATCTGATTGGCATCAACACCTCGATCCTGACACGTTCTGGCGGATCGAACGGGATCGGCTTTGCCATCCCTGCCAATCTGGTTGCCGAATTCCTGCGGCAAGCGCAGGCCGGCAATGACAGTTTTGTCAGCCCCTGGGCCGGAATGGCAGGGCAGCACATGAGTGCGGATATCGCTGAGTCTCTGGGCTTGGTCATCCCACAGGGTGTGGTGATTTCGGATCTCCATGCGCTCAGCCCGTTGGCCGAGGCAGGGTTGCAGGTTGGGGACGTCGTGACCCATGTCGACGGGGATGAGGTGAACTCGCCGGCAGAGATGAAATTCCGCATGTCAGTGGCCGGTGTGGGCGGCACGTCGGTGGTGACGCGACTGCGCGGCGAGGACCGAGCTGAACTTGAGGTCGCTTTGGTCAAAGCGCCCGAGGTTCCGGCAGCGGAAGTGACGACGCTGAACGATGAAACCGTGATGCCAGGCCTGACCGTGTCGCGGATCAACCCTGCTGTTATCGCGCGGCTGGGGCTTTTGCTGTCGCAGACGGGGGTGGTTGTGGTCGACGCGGGCCGCTATGGCGGTCGGTCCGGGCTGCGTCCGGGCGATGTGGTCGATGGGATAAACGGCGCGCGGGTCGAGCGACCTGCTGATGTCGTGAAGGCGCTGACCGATCCGGGGCGTCGGATCAATCTGGATATCCTCAGGGGCGGGCGGCCGGTTTCCTTGCGGTTCAGGCTGTGACCGGATGAGTGACCTTTTCGATACCGGGTCACCTGACCCTGCGCCACCTGTACATCGCCCGCTGGCCGACAGATTGCGCCCGCAAACGCTGGCCGAGGTGATCGGGCAGGAACAGGTGTTGGGCCCGGATGCGCCTTTGGGCGTGATGCTGGCCTCGGGCAGTCTGTCGAGCCTGATATTCTGGGGGCCGCCCGGTGTCGGCAAGACCACGATCGCGCGGCTTTTGGCGCAAGAGACGGACCTGAATTTTGTGCAGATCAGTGCCATCTTTACTGGTGTTCCCGACCTGAAGAAAGTGTTCGAAGCTGCGAAGATCCGGCGTCAGAACGGGCAGGGGACGTTGCTGTTCGTTGACGAAATCCATCGCTTCAACAAGGCGCAGCAGGACGGGTTTCTGCCGCATATGGAGGATGGTACGATCCTCCTGGTCGGGGCGACCACGGAAAATCCATCGTTCGAGCTGAACGCCGCTGTGCTCAGCCGAGCACAGGTGTTGGTGTTGGAAGGGCTCAGCCCTGCCGATCTAGAACGCCTGACGCAACGCGCTGAGCAGGAACTGGACCGTGGGTTGCCACTGGACTCTGCGGCCCGTGGTGCGCTGCAAGAAATGGCCGATGGCGACGGGCGCGCGCTGTTGAACCTGATCGAACAGGTGGCCGCGTGGAAAGTTGAGGGCACGCTGGACCTTGAAGCCCTGTCGACCCGGCTCATGCGCCGTGCCGCGAAATACGACAAATCTGGAGATGAGCATTACAACCTGATCTCGGCTCTGCATAAATCGGTGCGGGGGTCCGACCCCGATGCCGCCCTGTACTGGTTCGCGCGAATGCTGACGGGAGGCGAGGACCCAAGGTATTTGGCGCGCCGGATCACGCGAATGGCGGTCGAGGACATTGGTCTGGCTGATCCGCAGGCTCAGGCGATCTGTCTGCAGTCCTGGGAAACCTACGAACGCTTGGGCAGCCCCGAGGGCGAGCTGGCGTTGGCGCAGGCGCTGGTCTATCTGGCGCTGGCGCCGAAATCGAACGGGGCCTATGTGGGCTATAAGGCGGCGATGCGTCTGGCCAAGCAATCGGGCAGCGAGCCGCCGCCCAAGCATATCCTGAACGCGCCGACCTCTTTGATGAAGGATCAGGGCTATGGCGCGGGCTATGCCTATGATCACGATGCCGAGGATGGGTTCTCCGGCCAGAACTACTTTCCCGAAACCATACCGCGCCCGGTTCTGTATCAACCGGTCGAACGCGGGTTCGAGCGAGAGCTGAAGAAACGGCTGGACTACTTTGCCAAGCTGCGTTCGCAACGGAAACCAGACTAGCCCGGCTTGACTCTTTGGCCGATGCGCGCGACAGACGCGCATGTTTTCTGGGACAATGTTTACAGCGTCGTCCGGGCGGGTCTGCCGCGCGGCGCAAGGGGCAATGGCATGAGTGGCGTGCAGATGATTACAGTTGCGGTTGGGGATGGCGACCAGCGGGTGGACCGCTGGCTGCGGCGCCTGTTTCCGCATGTCAGCCAAGGGCGCATCGAAAAAATGTGCCGCAAGGGCGAACTGCGTGTGGATGGCGGACGGGCCAAGGCCTCGACCCGGCTTGAGGTCGGTCAGGTCGTGCGCGTGCCGCCCCTGCCCGATGCGGATCACAAGCCGGTCGAGGTCAAGCCGCGGATCACCGATGCGGATGTGAAGATGATGCAGGCTTGCGTGATCTATCGCGATGACCTCGTGATCGCGCTGAACAAACCGCAAGGATTGCCGGTGCAAGGCGGCAGCGGCCAGACCCGGCATGTGGACGGGCTGTCCGAGGCGCTGCGCTTTGGATATGACGAAAACCCCCGATTGGTGCACCGACTGGACAAGGATACCTCGGGCGTGCTGTTGCTGGCCCGCACACGCGAGGCCGCCAAAGCACTGACCGCCGCTTTCCGTCACCGGGACACGCGCAAGATATATTGGGCTCTAGTCGCTGGGGTGCCGACCCCTTATCTGGGCGAGATCAAGACCGGTTTGGTCAAGGCCCCGGGCCATGGCAGCCAGGGCGAGGGCGAAAAGATGATCCCCGTTCATCTTAACGAAATCAACGATACGCCAGGCGCGAAGCGGGCCCATACACTTTACGCTACGCTATACCGCGTGGCCGGACGCGCCGCCTGGGTCGCGATGGAGCCGATCACCGGCCGCACTCATCAGTTGCGTGCGCATATGGCAGCGATTGGGCATCCAATCATCGGGGATGGAAAATACGGCGGTTCGGGTCAAGAGAACCTTGGCGATGGCTGGGGTGCGCAGTTGGGAGGTGTGATCAGCAAAAAGCTGCACCTGCATGCGCGGCAGGCTTCGTTTCAGCACCCGGTGACGCGTAAGAAGATCACGGTCACCGCACCCTTGCCCGATCATATGAAACACAGCTGGGACACATTCGGATGGGCCGAAGACCTGGCTGCGGATGATCCGTTCGAGTCTCTGCAATGAGCAGACCCTTGCGTCTGGTACTATTTGATGTGGACGGTACCCTGGTCGATAGCCAAAGCAGCATTGTTGCGGCCATGACCGCCAGCTTTGATGCCTTGTCTCTGCCTGTTCCGGATAGGGCGGGGATCTTGTCCATAGTCGGATTATCTCTGCCACAAGCCATGGCGCAGTTGGTGCCCGAGTGTTCTGCTGCGGATCAGGCACGGTTGGTAGAGGGCTATAAACAGGCCTATCACGCGCATCGACTGGAACAGGGAATGGCCAGCTCGCCGCTTTATCCCGGCGCGCGCGAGGTCGTCGAGGCGCTACATGCGATCCCCGAGGTTCTGCTGGGCGTGGCGACAGGCAAATCGCAACGTGGTCTGGATGCTTTGATCGAAGGTCACGGTCTGCAAGGCTATTTCGTGACCCGGCAGGTCGCAGATCACCACCCGTCAAAACCGCATCCTTCGATGATCGACACGGCAAGGGCCGAAACCGGCGTCGATGCGGTTGATACGGTCATGATCGGGGATACCCGATTCGACATGGATATGGCCGCCGCCGCCGGTGTCACCGGAATTGGCGTAACCTGGGGGTATCACGAACGACCCTCTCTGGCCGCCGCCTCTCGTACTATCGAAACGTTTGACCAGTTGCCGGGCGCACTGGACGATATCTGGACCTGAAGACATGAGTGACTGGAAACCGAAACGATTTTGGACTGCATGTCAGGTGGTAGAGGCCGATGGCGGATTTACGGTCGAATTGGACGGTCGTAGGGTCAAAACACCTGCGCGGGCCGGACTTATCCTGCCGACCTTGCCGATGGCTCAGGCCATTGCGGCCGAATGGGACGCGCAGGAAGAACAGGTTGACCCAGGGACGATGCCCTACACGCGTTCGGCCAATGCAGCCATCGACAAGGTACAGATTCAGCACGCCGAAGTTGCAGACATGCTGGCCGATTATGGCGATTCGGATTTGCTGTGCTATCGCGCCGCTCACCCGCAAGAGTTGCAGCAGCGGCAAGCTGAACAGTGGGACCCGGTGTTGGACTGGGCCGCGGAAGCCATGTCGGTTCGCCTGCGGCCCGTCACAGGTATCCTGCATCAGCCGCAAGACGTGGCGGCGCTGGATCAGTTGCGCCGGCGAGTGCATGATTTCAACAACTTCCAACTGGCTGCCTTCCACGACCTGGTCAGCCTTTCGGGCTCGTTGATCCTTGGGTTTGCGGCCACTTCCGATTGGTGTGATGCGCAAGAGATCTGGCGGATTTCGCGGTTGGACGAGCTGTGGCAAATCGAACAATGGGGCCATGACGACGAGGCGCATGAAGCAGCCGAAGTCAAACGTTCTGCCTTTTTACACGCTAAACGCTTCTACGACGTCTCTGATTGATCTTAGATTTCTGAATTTTTACCGCTCTGATGGACATCTGTGAGTTGATCCATCGTTTTCCCTGATCCGACCCTTGACGTTTGTTTATGAATGCGACCAAACTCGTGCGCACTAAAGGGGAGACACCTTTGGGGAAACCTTTCTGGTACCTGAGGTGCCGGATAGAACCGTCCCTGAACGGGATGGACAATCAGGAAGAGGTAAAAATGAAAAAATCCGTAATCTTGGGCGCGGCCACAGTTGCCGGTCTGGCCGCAGGCGCAGCCATGGCGGGAACCGTGGACGACGTCAAGGCGCGCGGTAAGCTGAACTGCGGTGTGACCACCGGTCTGGTCGGCTTTGCCGCGCCCGACGCAAATGGTGAATGGCAGGGCTTTGACGTTTCGTTGTGCCGCGCCGTTGCCGCTGCGGTTCTGGGTGACGCAAGCGCCGTTGAATTCGTTCCGACCACAGGTAAGACACGCTTTACCGCGCTGGCTTCGGGCGAAATCGACATGCTGGCCCGGAACACCACATGGACCTTCAGCCGCGACGTAGACCTGAAGTTCGAATTCGTCGGTGTAAACTATTACGACGGTCAGGGCTTTATGGTTCCCAAAGCGCTGGGCGTAAGCTCGGCCAAGGAACTGGACGGCGCGACTGTCTGCATCCAGACCGGCACCACCACCGAGCTGAACCTGGCGGATTTCTTCCGCTCGAACAACATCAGCTACGAGCCGGTTCCGATCGAAACCAACGCAGAAGCGCAGCAGCAGTATCTGGCTGGCGCATGTGACGTCTACACCACCGACGCATCGGGCCTGGCCGCAACACGCGCCACGTTCGAAAACCCCGGTGATCACATCCTGCTGCCCGAAATCATCTCGAAAGAGCCGCTGGGCCCTCTGGTCCGTCATGGCGACCACGAGTGGGGCGACGTTGTTCGCTGGACACTGAACGCACTGGTTTCGGCTGAAGAGCTGGGTGTGACCTCGGCGAACATCGACGAGATGTCTGCTGGCACCGACAACCCCGAAGTGAACCGTCTGCTGGGCAGCGAAGGCACTCTGGGTGAGATGCTGGGTCTGGACGCACAGTGGGCAATGCGCGCCATCAAGGCGGGTGGTAACTATGGTGAGGTCTTTGCCAAGAACATCGGTGAAGAAACCCCAATCGGTCTGGCACGCGGCCTGAACGGTCAGTGGACCGATGGCGGCCTGCTGTACTCGCCGCCGTTCCGCTAATATCCATTGAAGAGGGCGCAGTTCATCCTGCGCCCTTTTTCAATCCATAAGAAACAGTCCCGGTTAGATTGAACAGAGATCAACTCTGTCTGCGAATAACGGGATGACACGGGGATATACATAGGTCATGTCGACTCTCACTGACCCGCCAAAGGAGCAGTTCCGGCTGTCCATGCTCCTTTACGATACGCGGTACCGATCTGCGACCATCCAGGTCATTGCAATGATCGGTTTCATGCTTTTGGCAGCCTGGATCATTTCCAACACCATTCAGAACCTCGAAGCACTTGGTAAACCCGTAGAATTCGGGTTCTTCGGCGAACCTGCAAGTTACGATATCAACCAACGCCTGCTGGAATACGATTCTCGAGACAGCCACTTGCGTGCTGGGCTTATCGGATTGCTAAACACACTTGTTGTTGCAGTTCTCGGCTGTATCACGGCGACGATTATCGGTGTTTTCGTTGGTGTATTGCGGCTTTCAAACAACTGGTTGATCGCGCGGATCATGACTGTTTATGTCGAGATGTTCCGTAACGTGCCTGTGCTGCTTTGGATCGTTCTGGCTATGGCCATTCTGATCGAAGGTTTGCCGGCACCCAATGCATTCCGAGGCGAAACCCCGACGGCCACGATGGATTTTTTCAACTCTGTCGCCGTCACCAATCGCGGTGTCTATATCCCAGAGCTCCTGTTTTCACGCAGTCTTGGCGATATCCACTTGTTTGGTGCGTCCAGCTTACGCTTCGACATTTCATTGGATCTGGTTGCCTTTCTGGTCGTTTTGGCGGGCAGCATTTTTGTAATGCGCAAAGTATCCGCTAATGCCGCTGCAAAACAGGAAGCAACTGGTGATCGCCCAACCATCTGGCATATTCAGTTGGGTATACTGTTTGTGCCGATGTTGATCCTGCTGACTGCGTTGGGATTCCATTTGGGATACCCGGAACTGAAAGGGTTCAACTTCAAAGGCGGCACCCATTTGCGGAACTCGCTTATCGCATTGTGGTTGGCCCTGTCCCTTTACACTGCAGCTTTCATCGCTGAGATCGTGCGGGCCGGAATTCTCGCCATTTCCAAGGGGCAGACCGAGGCCGCCGCCGCGCTGGGTATACGCCCGAGCCGGATTATGCGTCTGGTGATCCTGCCGCAAGCGTTGCGCGTGATCATCCCGCCAATGATCTCGAACTACCTGAACCTGACCAAGAACTCGTCTCTGGCGATTGCGGTGGGATATATGGATATCACAGGTACCTTGGGTGGCATCACCATGAACCAAACCGGCCGCGAGCTGGAATGCGTTCTACTGCTGATGCTGGTCTATCTGTGCATCTCGCTGAGCATCTCGGCAGTGATGAACTGGTACAACAATAGTGTCAAATTGGTGGAGCGGTAATATGAGTGATGTTTCATTTGTCCGCGCGGAAATGTTGCCGGAGAAAGCGCCACCAGCGTCCGAAGTGGGAATAGTAGGTTGGGTTAAGCACAATCTGTTTTCTGGTTGGTTCAATTCGATCCTGACTTTGGTTTCGCTCTATGCGATCTACTATGTGTTGTCGGGCGTTCTGCCATGGACGTTCCAATCCGTCTGGAATGCCAATTCACTGACTGAGTGCCGTGAGATCATGATGGCAACCTGGGGAGACACCCATGGTCATGCTTGCTGGGCTGTCATCAATGATCGCTGGCTGCAGCTGTTGTTCGGATTCTACCCGAGCCATCTGTACTGGCGGCCGATTCTGGCGCTTGTTCTGTTGCTGGTTGCTCTGGCACCAGTGCTGTATTCGGACCGTGTTCCGAGCAAGTTGCTGATCTTTAGCGCGATCTACCCCTTCCTGATGCCTTGGTTGATGTGGGGTGGTACCATCTGGGGGCCATTGTCGGCGGCACTTGGATTTGTTGCCGGCTGGGCCGTCTACACCGTCGTCAGCAAGCAACAAAGCGAATTGCTCGGGATGATCGGTGGTGCAGTGGCTGCGTTGATCTGGTGGCTGTTTCTATCGAGCTATTTCGTTGGTGCCATGGATTCGATCCTGCCGATCGGTATCGAAGCCGTGCAAAGTCGTCAGTTCGGTGGTTTCATGCTGGCGATCCTGCTGGGTGTTGTGGCCATCGGTGTCTCGCTGCCGATCGGTATCGTGTTGGCGCTGGGCCGTCAGTCGGACCTTCTTATCGTCAAATACATGTGTGTGGGCTTTATCGAGTTCATTCGCGGCGTGCCGCTGATCACGCTACTGTTCGTGGCCTCGCTGCTGTTGAACCTGTTCCTGCCACCAGGCACCAATTTTGACATCATCCTGCGGGTGATGATCATGATGACCCTGTTCTCAGCCGCCTATATGGCCGAAGTGATCCGGGGTGGCCTGGCTGCATTGCCACGAGGTCAGTACGAGGGCGCCGACAGTTTGGGCCTGAACTACTGGCAGGCACAGCGTTTGATCATCATGCCGCAAGCCCTGAAAATCTCAATTCCGGGCATCGTGAGCACATTCATCGGGATCTTCAAGGATACGGTTCTGGTGTCGATCATCGGACTGTTCGACGTGCTTGGCCTTGCCAACGCGATCCGCGCTGATACCGCTTGGAACGGCATCTACTGGGAACTGTTCGCTTTTATCGGCGCGCTGTTCTTCGTCGTCTGCTTCTCCATGTCCCGTTATTCCATGTATCTGGAGCGCAAGCTTCAGACTGGCCATCGTTAAGGAGTTCAACACATGTCTGAACTTGCAATAGACCGCGAAATCGACCGATCCAAGATGCAGGTGAGCGACGAGGTCGCCATCGAAATCAACAACATGAACAAGTGGTATGGGTCTTTCCATGTGCTGCGCGACATCAATTTGACCGTCAATCAGGGCGAGAGGATTGTTATCGCGGGGCCGTCAGGGTCGGGTAAGTCCACCCTGATCCGCTGTCTGAACGCGCTGGAGGAACACCAGCAAGGCACGATCATGGTGGATGGGACGGAACTGTCGAATGACCTGAAAAACATCGACAAGATCCGGTCCGAGGTCGGGATGGTGTTCCAGCACTTCAACCTCTTCCCGCATCTAACCATTCTGGAAAACTGTACGCTGGCCCCGATCTGGGTGCGCAAGACGCCCAGGAAAGAGGCTGAAGAGCGTGCGATGCACTTCCTAGAGAAGGTGAAAATCCCAGAACAGGCCGACAAGTATCCTGGCCAGCTTTCGGGTGGTCAGCAGCAGCGTGTTGCGATTGCCCGTTCGCTCTGCATGATGCCGCGGATCATGTTGTTCGACGAACCTACATCGGCGCTGGACCCTGAGATGATCAAAGAGGTGCTCGACACTATGATCGAGCTGGCCGAAGAAGGCATGACCATGCTTTGTGTGACCCACGAGATGGGTTTTGCCCGTCAGGTCGCCAACCGCGTGATCTTTATGGATGCCGGTCAGATTGTGGAACAGAACGAACCAGAAGAGTTCTTCAACAACCCACAAAGCGAGCGGACCAAGCTGTTCCTGAGCCAGATTTTGGGTCACTGATCCCGATCGGAAGAACCATGAAAGGCGGGGTTTTTGCCCCGCCTTTTTTATTCCGGCAACTCGCGTGGAATGACGAACCCCAAGACATCCCCACTGTGCCACCGAAGCGCGGCCCAGGAGTTGATCTCGAACTGTATGACTGTTGTTGCGCAGGTCGGGTAGTCATCGAAACGGCCGTGATCTGGCGCCTGCCGCACAAGCTGTCTGGCGAATTCAGCGATCCCGGGGTTGTGGCCCAGCATCAGCACGGTTTGACCCGTAGCCTGCGACAGGACCCGCATCATGAGATCAGGACCGGCCAGATACAGCGCGCGCTCGAACCGGATCGGATCGGCGTGCAACCCCATCCTGTCCCATGTCTCGCGGGTTCTGACAGCGGTAGAGCTGAGAACCTCATCCGGCAGCCAGCCGTTGCTGCGCAGCCAGTCGGCCACGGCGGGTGCTGATTTGCGCCCACGCTTGTTCAATGGCCGATCATGATCGCTGAGCGTCGGCTCATCCCAACTGGATTTGGCATGGCGGGTCAGGATCAGGGTGCGAGTCATGACGGGTGAAAAGACCTCATGTGGTGGGCGGATTGTTCTGGGTCCCGCCCGGCCCCGGGGCTGAGAGGGCAGGCCAGGCGCGCAAGGCAGCCACCGGTCATGCAGGTTTGGCCCTGCTCTGTGTTCAGATGCCCGTGGCAGGCCTCAACGTCATAGAAGCTGTGGGTGTTCAGGGCCCCGACTGGGCAGGTCTGAGCGCAAGGGGCATCGCATGTAACACAGGGCGATGAGTTATGGGCACCGGGAATCTCGAATTCCTCATCAAAATGCAGCGCGCCGCGATACGAGATCATCATACCGACCGTGTCATGCACCAAGGCGCCAACAGGGCTGCTGAATGTACGCCCCGATTTCAGCGCCCAGTCGATAAACGGCACATAGGGTGGGCCACCGAATGGGAAATAGGCTTGCGCCCCCAAATCCTGCGCCATCTGATTGACGACGCGGTACGACCACCGGTCAACAGGGTCGGGACCTTGCCATTCAGGGGCTGATTTCAAAACAGGCCAGAACGTGGGCCCTGCACCTAGCAGGATCAGGGTGCCGCTGTCCAATTGCTTGGCATTAGCGCGCCCAGGATGCAATGCACCCATCACGATAAGCCCAACCTCAGCTGCCGCGCTGTCGACACGTTGATAAATGTTCGGAGAAGGTGCGGTTTGTTCTGTCATGTCACCTCCGTCGCAGTCGATCAATCGGGTCGGATCAGCGACCCAGCTCCGTGTTCGGTGAACAGTTCCAGTAGCACCGCATTGGGCGCGCGCCCATCCAGTATGACTACGGCCCGTACCCCACTATGTAGTGCGTCCAGCGCCGTTTCGGTCTTGGGGATCATTCCGCCTGCGATGGTCCCGTCCAGGGTCATCTCGCGGATCTGACCGGCTTTTAGCTCGGTCACGACCTCTCCGGCAGCGTTCTTGACGCCTGATACGTCGGTCAGCAACAGCAGACGGTCTGCCTTCAAGGCCGAGGCGATGGCACCGGCGGCGGTGTCACCGTTGACGTTGAACGTCTCACCTTCGCGCCCAGCGCCCAGAGGCGCAATTACCGGGATCACGTCATGCGTAAACAGATCGTGCAGGATTTCGGGTTTCATCTCGGAAGGAGAGCCAACAAACCCCAGCGAAGCATCGGTTTGATCACAGATCATCAGGTTGGCGTCCTTGCCCGACAGGCCAACCGCAGTCCCTCCCTGTCCGTTGATGGCCTGAACAATGCGTTTGTTCACGAGGCCGGACAGGACCATCTCGACCACTTCGACAGTCGCCTTGTCCGTCACACGCTTACCGTTCACGAAATCGGATTGGATATCGAGCTTGTCCAGCATCGCGTTGATCATGGGACCGCCGCCATGTACCACAACCGGGTTGATGCCCACTTGGCGCATCAGAACCACGTCACGGGCAAAGCTTTCCATCGCTTCATCGCTGCCCATGGCGTGTCCGCCCAGCTTGATGACGACAATGGCCCCGTCATAGCGCTGCAGATAGGGCAGTGCGCTGTTCAATGTGGCGGCGGTGGCGATCCAATCCCGGTTCATATCTCTTGTCTTCATGGCTAAGGTCCCTCTGGCCCACCGTGTTAGGGCCTTTGAAAGGTGCTGCCAAGGGCCAAGCTATTCCAGATGCGTGATGATCGAGCGCAACGTTGGGATACCATCCCCTTTTTCGGACGACGTCAGCACGATTTCGGGGAAAGCGGCGGGGTGTTTTGACAGGGCCGAGCGGACCTGGTTCAGAACCTTTTCGCGTTCATTGGCCTTGACCTTGTCTGCCTTGGTCAGCACGCATTGAAAGGTTACGGCACTGGTGTCCAGCAGCTTCATGATCTCGGCATCAACAGGCTTTACCCCATGGCGCGCGTCAACCAGGACAAAGGCCCGGCGCAGGGTCTGTCGGCCACTGAGATATTGTTTCAGCAACCGCTGCCACTTTTCCACCACCTTAACCGGCGCATTGGCATAGCCATAGCCGGGAAGGTCGACCAGATATAGCTCTGGGCCCTGGGTGAAAAAGTTGATTTCCTGCGTCCGACCCGGCGTGTTCGACGCGCGCGCCAACCCCTTGGTTCCGGTCAGCGCATTGATCAAACTGGACTTGCCAACATTTGAACGGCCTGCGAAACAGACCTCAAGCCGGTCAGGGTCGGGCAGCCCACTCATGGCGACAACGCCTTTGACGAACTCGGACGGGCCTGCAAACAGCTTGCGCCCGCGCTCCAACGAGAATTCATCGGGATCTTGGGCCAGAGGGAAGGGTAGGGTGCTCATAACGGTATCACCTTGTCACCGACCGAGATTAGCCCGCCGCGGACCACTTCGGTATAGATGCCGAAATCCTGATGGCCCCAGCTGTTCAGCGCGCCCAAAGTGTCGGCATCGCGGTCGCCGGTATCGGGGTTCGCAGTGGTCGCCAAACAGCGCACAATCCGCTCGCGGACGCGGAACACGGCCTCACCGATTTGCAACTCGCGGTCGAGCCAGTCGAATTCTTCCCATAGGGGCAGGCCATCGAACCAGATGTTACCGCGCCAGCGTTTGATTGACAGGTCTTGCCCCAGTTTTTGTTCAACCGCCCGGTGAGAGGCCATGTTGCATAGGCTGATTGACGGGAAATCGCTGTCTGTCATCCCACGCCCTGGTATTCGAACGATCCGGGCAGATGCCGCCCTGTCCGCGGGCATCAGCGGGCGCACCCAATCCAGAAAAACGTCCTGTTCCCGATCCGGGTCAAAGGTTAGATCGGGGCGATCGGGGTGGGTCAGGGTCAGCAGATCCGCATCCAGCTTGGCGGAAATGGCCATCAGAACTGGGGCTTTTGACCCTCGGCTGAAATTGACGCAAGGTACCCATTTCGTGCCATCGGCCTTTGACGCTTCGTGCGCAACTGCCCAAACGCGATCCCCGGGCATTGTCTGCCCGGGGGTCACTGTCACGGTCTGCACGGCTTCGTGGCCGTGGCTTTTCATAGGATGCCGCCAAATATGGGTGACTTCAGCCGTCATTTGTCATCCGTCTTAGCGGCGCGCTTGAAACCGGATTTGATGTTGCCAAATACATCCGGTTTATAACCTTGGCTGCGCATGATCAGATACTGTTGGGTAAAGGTGATCGTGTTGTTCGCGATCCAGTACACCACAAGGCCGCTGGCAAACCCACCGAGCATGAACATGAAGACCCAGGGCATCCAGGCAAAGATCATTGCCTGTGTCGCGTCTGTTGGTGCCGGGTTCAGCTTTTGCTGCAGCCACATCGAAATCCCCAGCAACAGTGGCAGGATGCCGATGAAGATCAGCGCCATAAGGGTGTCAGGTTGCGGCCCGGCCCAAGGCAGCCAGCCGAAGAAGTTCATGATTGACGTTGGATCCGGTGCGCTGAGATCCTGAAACGGGCCAAACCACGGTGCTTGACGCAGTTCGATGGTGACAAAGATCACCTTATACAGCGAGAAGAAGATAGGGATCTGCATCAGGATCGGCAAACAGCCCGCGGCGGGGTTAACCTTTTCCTTCTTGTACAGTTCCATCATACCTTGCTGCATTTTCTGACGATCGTCACCAGCGGCCTCTTTCAGGGCCTCCATCTGCGGCTGCAGTTCCTTCATCTTCGCCATCGAGACATAGGACTTGAACGCCAGCGGGAACAAGATCGCCTTGATGATCAGGGTCAGGCCGATGATCGACCAGCCCATGTTGCCGATCTGGGCGTTAATGTTGTGCAGCAGCCAGAAGATCGGCTTGGTCAGGAAATAGAACCAGCCCCAGTCGATGCTGTCGATGAACTTTTGAACGCCTTCGGCCTGATATTCACGAATGGTTTCCCATTCTTTGGCACCGGCAAACAGCTGGGTTGTGACCTCTTCAGTAGCCCCAGGTGCGACAAGCAATGTCGGCAGTACAGTTTCCGTCTGATAGATCTTGCGACGGGCATCGTATTTGGCTGCTGCCTTGAAGGTCGCGCTCTCAGCCGGGATCAGGGTGGTCATCCAATAGTGATCAGTAAAGCCGACCCAGCCACCGTCTTTGACCTGAAAGACCTCGGCTTGCGCCCGTTCGTTCGGATCAATATCAAAGTCGCGCACATCGCCATAGTCGATTTCATCCAGAACACCGTCGGCCATGACCATCACGCCTTCATGCAGGATGAAGAAATTCTTCAGTCCGGGCAGGTCGCCATCTTCGCCGATGCCATGGCGGGCGAGGATGCCATATGGCGCCATGCCGACCTCGGCTTGTGTGTTGTTTTCCACCGCTTGTGTGACTTCGAACATATAGTTCTCGTCTACCGAGATGGTACGGCGGAAGGTCAGGCCATTGCCATTCTCCCACTTCAACGTAACTGGAGCGTTCACCCCAAGTGTTTCACCATTTTCGACCATCCAGACCGTGTTCGGCCCGGGTACGTCCGTGCCGGTGACACCAGCGCCAGGCGCCCATCCGTAGAGCGCATAATATGCAGATTCAGATCCGACCGGAGAGAACAGTTCGACAATCGGTGCGTCGTCCTGGATCGAGACTTTATAATCCTTCAGGTACAATTCATCGATGCGGCCACCGGACAACGACAGGCTGCCCTCAAGGCGGGGCGTGTCGATCTTGATCCGCGCGGCCTCGGACCCGGGCAGCGTTTCTTCTGCGCTCGCCGTGGCTTCGCCTACGGTACCCGCGCTCGAGGCGCTGGGGGTCTGAACCTCATCGCTTTCGATGGCGCTGATTTCAGCCTGATCAGTAATGGTGGTTTGCTCGGGCGGTGGAAACAGCACGAACCAAACCAGGATCACGACAAAGCTGAGCGCGGTTGCGAGGATGAGATTCTTGTTCTGATCGTCCATCTGGGACAGCCACCTTAAGCAGTGAAACACACCCGGTGGGTTCAACAGAGTGCAGCCCCAAAGGTCAAGCGGATTCGCCCGCCTTATGGTTCCAGATTGGGCTTTTGTGGTGAAAACCTGCGATCAGGAACCCGCTTGCCGTCCAATCTTGGGAATGCCTTTGACTTTGTTCTGGTGGGCCGAGATCCAATCCATGGTCTTTTCGAACGGCATGGGCTTGCCAATGCCAAAGCCTTGAACGTGGTCACAACCTAGCTGTGCCATCAACGCGTGCTCACCGGTGGTTTCAACACCCTCGGCGAGTGTTTCCACATTCAACCTTTCGGCCATAGTCAGAATTGCACTGACCAATTGTTGTTGCGATGCATCACTGTCCGCCTTGGCCACAAAAGTTCGGTCTATCTTGATCCGCGTCACATCAAACCGTTTGATCGAGGCGATCGAGGCATGTCCAGTGCCGAAATCATCCAGATCGATACAACAGCCAAGTGCTGCAAGGCTGGTCACGTTGCGGGTAATCACATCGTCCGGACGTCGCGAAAACACGGTTTCCAGAATTTCGACAGCCAGTCGGTCGGGCGTCAGGTCGTTTTGGTCCATTTCCCATTTCAATCGGTCCAGCAGAGCGGGGTCTCGTAGCTCGTCCGAAGAAAAGTTGATTCCGATTCGTGGGACGTGAATCCCGTTCCGGCCCCAGTCGCACATCGCGGAGAATGCATGATGCCGCATCGTCTGGCCAAGCCTCTCCATCAGCTCGGCCTGTTCGGCAAAAGGCAGAAATATCTGTGGGTTCAAGATGCCTTTTTGCGGGTGCTCCCAGCGGGCCAGGGCTTCAAACCCCGTAACCCGCCCTGTATCTGTGGAAACCTGAGGCTGAAACCAGGGGCGGATTTGTCCGTTGTCCAGCGCAGCCTCGAACTCTTTGCGAAGGTTGGCCCTGATATTGGATCTACGGCGGGTTTCGTTTGAAAAGGCGCGGATCGTTGAGGGCCCATTACGCTGAGCTTCGCATAGCGCAGCAGATGCGGCATCAATCCAATTTTCAAACCCGGATCCGCGAATTGCGGATTGCAGGCAAAAACCGATTGAACACGAGACATAGGCAGTGGTGCCGTTTAGGGTGATCGGCTCTTCAACGGCGGATTGGATGCGGCCCGACATCTGAATACAGGCTTCGAGATCGAGATGCTGTGACGGGCGCAGGCCGATGGCGATTCTGCACTCGTCTAATCGTGTCGCAATATCGCCGGTTCGAATGACCGAGAAGATGCGGTCACAAAATTGGCTGGACAGATGGGTCGCGGCCGCATTTCCGTGCAGGTCAACAAATTCTGTGAACCCGTCTAAGGCCATAATCATACAAGCCGATCCCATGTTATCGTGATCGGTACGGTCAAAGAAATTTTCAAGTTCGGCGGCAAACTTATCCGTTGGCGCGAGTCTTCCGTGATGGTGCAGTGGAGAGATGCGTGCAGTTTGCGTGCGTCTGACTGAGGCGAAGGCGACGATCAGCAACGGAAGGCTTAGTGCCACAACGACAAGCGCACGTTCTCCACCGATCCAGAAAGCCGCAAGCGAAATGGCGGGAGCAAAGGCCAGCACCGGCGGGCCACTCAGATATGTGGTGAGAGTATCGAGAAATTGATCAACGGAAACAGATTTCCTCATCGGTTCGTCTTCGCCTTTACCTTGAGCATCTTGCGCTCAGGTCAAACCGTAGAAAATCAGTCTGAGTCACTCGTTAACGCAGCTGTGGAATATCATCCGTTTTTTCAGTTTTTTCGTTCGAATTGATGGAAAGATTAACAAAATCAAACAATTTCGGGTCCAAAAG
The DNA here is from genome assembly GCF_059611285.1 of Ruegeria sp. CDSA236. Taxonomy (NCBI): domain Bacteria; kingdom Pseudomonadati; phylum Pseudomonadota; class Alphaproteobacteria; order Rhodobacterales; family Roseobacteraceae; genus Ruegeria; species Ruegeria sp. CDSA236. The sequence goes on along the minus strand of NZ_JBXWPG010000003.1, from coordinate 343,792 downwards.
GTGCGAAGGGCGCGCATTGGTTAAGGCGCGGAACATCACTTGCCGCCGTCCGGGGCTGTTTTTTTCCCACTGATCGAGAATCTGTTTGACCTGTTGGCGTTGTAACCCGTCCTGGCTGCCGCACAGGTCACAAGGAATGATCGGGTAGTTCATCGCATTGGCAAATTTCTCGCAATCCGCCTCGGCGACATGGGCAAGGGGGCGAAAGACGAACAGGTCGCCTTCTTCGTTCACCAGCTTTGGCGGCATCGTTGCTAGACGGCCGCCGTGGAACAGGTTCATGAAAAACGTCTCAAGGATGTCGTCACGGTGATGACCCAGCACCACGGCCGAGCAGCCCTCTTCCCGCGCGATGCGGTACAGGTTGCCCCGGCGCAGGCGCGAACATAGCGCGCAAAAGGTGCGGCCTTGGGGAACCTTGTCCATGACGACCGAGTAAGTGTCCTGATATTCGATGCGGTGCGGTACACCCATGCGTTCCAGAAACTCGGGTAGGACGGTAGCGGGAAAACCCGGTTGGCCCTGATCCAGATTGCAAGCCAGCAGATCGACCGGTAGTAGGCCGCGCCATTTCAGCTCGTACAGAACCGCTAGCAAGGTATAGCTGTCCTTACCGCCTGACAGGCAGACCAACCAACGGGGTGGTTTGCCGTCTTTCTCATGCGCGGACGGGTCCACCATGCCATAGTGTTCGATGGCTTCGCGGGTGTGGCGCACGATGCGTTTGCGCAGCTTCTTGAACTCGGTGGTCGAAGGCGCGCCGGCAAACAGCGGATGGATATCGTCAGCTTCGTCAAACATGCGCTGGCCCTACAGCAGATGGCGTATCCGGGCAAGTGTGCGGGTCAGCCCAACCGCGCAAGCAGGGCACCAGTGTCCAGCCCGGACACCGAACCGGGGATGCGGCCATTGTTACCTGTCAGCCGAGACGCCACAAATCCATCAGCGACCGGCTCGGGCGCTTGGCGTATCAGTTGAGAGGCCGTCAGCAGCAAGGCAGTGCGCTCCGCAAACCAGCGCGCCTCGGCTTCGGGTGGGATATTGGTCCAGCGGGCGCGGTGGTCCCTCAGCGCCGCATCATAGTGGCGGTTCACTCCGGTTGCCGCCTCAAGCTCGGCCTGCAGGACCTGGGCGGCCAAGGGGTCGCGCGCCAGGGTGCGCAGGATATCCAGACAGATCACATTGCCCGAACCTTCCCAGATGCCGTTCAAAGGGGCTTCACGGTAGAGCAGGGGCAGGGGGGTGTCCTCGACATAGCCCATGCCGCCCAACACCTCCATGGCTTCGACCACGACGGCTGGACAGCGTTTGTTGTTGAGGAATTTGGCGAGTGCAACAGCGATGCGGGAAAGGGCTTTATCCTCGGGTGTATGACCGTCAAAAGCCTGCGCCACACGCATTCCCAGTGTCAGCGCCCCCTCCCAGTCCAGCACGAGATCGGCCAGAACGATGCGCATCAGGGGTTGGTCAATCAACCGGCGCTGAAAGGCGCTGCGATGGCTGACCCAGTAATGCGCTTCGCTGAGGGCCGCCCGCATCAGACCTGCCGGGGCCATTGCAGTGTCGAGCCGTGTGTGATGCACCATCTCCAGGATTGTGCGCACACCCGCGCCCTCATCTCCAAGCTGATAGGCCAGCGCATCATGGTATTCAATCTCGGCCGAGGCGTTGGACCGATTGCCCAGCTTGTTCTTCAGCCGCATCAGGTGGATTGCATTGCGTTCGCCGTCCAGCCAGCGGGGCACAAGGAAACAGGTCAGACCGCCGGGGGTCTGGGCAAGTGTCAGGAAACCGTCGGACATCGGGGCCGAGCAGAACCATTTATGCCCGCGCAACCGCCAGTGATCTCCGTCGCGTGTGGCCGTCGTGGTATTGGCGCGAATGTCCGAGCCGCCCTGTTTCTCAGTCATCGCCATACCCAGCGTGGCGCTTTTTTTGGAGGCGATAGGAGCGATAGAGGAATCGTGGTTCCATTCCGTCAATCTGGGAACCCAGATCGAGGCAATCTCTTCATTCGCCGCAAGTGCTGGAACGGCTGCGTAAGTCATCGTCAGCGGGCAGCAATGTCCGGGTTCGACCTGACTGGCAAGGTAGACCATGGCGGCGTGGGTGGCGTGACCATTCGGGAGGTCAGACCAGGCAACGGCTGCGTATCCGGATGATTGACTGAGTTGCATCAGGTGATGGTATGAATGAGTGAAACGCACTTCATCCAGGCGGCGTCCACCTTGGTCAAACAGCACAAGTTCTGGGGAGTGGAAATTGGCCTCGCGCGCCATGTCTCTGACTGCAGCACGCCCAAGGTCTGCACCATAGTTGCGAAGAATAGAGCTTCGCGCGCCTGCCACATTTTGCAGTACTGGGTCAGAGGCCCAAAGGTCTAAATCTGCTCGCACAGGCGGCTGATTCAGAACGTCATGCGTGGGTAGGGAATGGCGCGCGTCAGATGTCATCTGGCCCTCGAATTGAACAGCACAACTGTTCAGCGAAGGTGCGCTCCGGTCAAGTCCGACGACGGGTCAGGAGGGATCTTCACGGTCCGGAACCGGATCATACCCGTCACCACCCAAAGGGTGGCAACGCCCAATCCGTCGCGCGGCCAGCCATGTGCCCTTGATGGCACCGTGTTTTTCCAGTGCCTCCAACGCATAGGCCGAGCATGTAGGCTGATAGCGGCAGTTGAACCCGACCCAAGGGCTGAACAGCAACCGGTACGCCCGAATGGGTAAGGCAAGGATATGCGAGAGCAATGTCATTTCCGCGCAGCATGGACTTTTCGCAGAGCATAGCGCAAATCATCCAGCAGCGCCGCATAGGGGCGTCCGGCTGTGACATCGGCGCGACCGATCAGCACGTAATCCCAGCCGTCCTGCCCCTTCTCAGGCAGTACCGCGCGCGCAGCTTCGCGCAGGCGTCGCTTGGCCCGGTTGCGAGCCACGGCATTGCCGACCTTTTTGGAACAGGTGAAGCCGACGCGAATCCCGTCCGCCTCGCCCTCGGCGCGTTTACGCGCCTGCACCATCATTGATGATGTGCCCTGCCGACGCGCACGCGCAGCGTTCAGGAATTCGGATCGTTTCCTGAGAATGGTCAAAGTTTCGGATGCGCAAACGGACGCCGCCGGGGGCGTATCCCCAGGTTGGTTCTTACCATCCTCAGGGGCCTCCGGCGGCGTCATGTTCATAACCTGATCGGTGAGCGGTTTATGCGCTCAGCGACTTGCGGCCACGTGCGCGGCGCGAGTTCAGGATCTTGCGGCCGGCCTTGGTGGCCATGCGCGCGCGGAAACCGTGGCGGCGTTTGCGAACCAGGTTCGAAGGCTGATAGGTGCGTTTCATCGCTCCGTCTCCAATCTATTCGGTCGGGTGCAGCGCGGATTCGCCTGCCCGTGGTGTTCGAAGCCCGTCCTCTACTGCCAAGCGGGGGGTAAGTCAAACCCCTTGGTGGGAGTTTTGCAGCCTTTTGCAACAATTCTATAATCCCGCGCGGTAAAAGATTTCAAAAATACGGATTTTAGGCACAAAACCCTCACATTCACTGTCGAAAAGATCAAGGCAGCGTGAGGCCCCTGTTGCCCGGTCGCGTGACGTCGCATGTTGAGGCCAGAATGAGACGCACAAAACCGGACACCATTATGAGCGATACAACTCAGGCCCCGCGCAGCGGGCTTGCGCGACATATTCCTTTGCTGGTGATTCTTTCCGTTGCCGCCGTGGGGTTCTTTACCTTGGGTGATTACCTGACTTTTGAGACCCTGCGCGACAACCGAGAGGCCCTGTTGGGCTGGCGTGACGCCAATTACTGGGCAATGGCAGGCGCATTCATCGCGATCTACATTGCCATCGTTGCCTTTTCGCTGCCTGGCGCTGCGGTGGCCTCGATGACCGGCGGGTTCCTGTTCGGACTGTTCGCAGGCACGGTCTTCAACATCTTTTCGGCAACCATCGGCGCCTCGGCGATCTTTCTGGCGGCGCGCTGGGGCTTAGGTGCGTCGTTGACAGCACGGCTTGAAGCCTCGGAAGGCACCATCAAAAAGCTGAAGGACGGCCTGCGCGAGAATGAGATCTCGGTCCTGTTCCTGCTGCGCCTTGTCCCGGTGGTTCCGTTCTTTGTGGCCAATCTGGTGCCGGCGCTGGTGGGGGTGAAGTTCCGCAACTTTCTGTTCACCACGGCGCTGGGCATCATTCCCGGTGGCATCGTTTATACTTGGATCGGCGTCGGGCTGGGCGGTGTATTCGACCGAGGTGAAACGCCGGATGTCTCACTGCTGTGGGAGCCTTTTGTCATCGGCCCCATCATCGGCTTGTGTGTGCTGGCGGCTCTGCCCATTCTGATCAAAACGCTGCGCGGCCAAAAGGACAGCTGATCATGCAAGAACTGAAATCCGATATCCTGGTGATCGGGGCCGGGTCAGGTGGGCTGTCGGTCGCCGCGGGGGCGAGCCAGATGGGTGCGGATGTGATCCTGCTGGAAGGTCACAAGATGGGCGGCGATTGTCTGAATTTCGGCTGCGTCCCGTCCAAGGCCCTGATTGCTAGCGGCAAGGCCGCCTATGGGCAGGCGCATGCCTCGGCGCTGGGTGTGGCGGATGTGGTGCCACAGGTGGATTACGCCGCCGCCAAAGACCACGTGCATGATGTGATTGCGCAGATTGAGCCGATGGACAGCCAAGAGCGGTTCGAAAGCTTTGGTGTCAAGGTGATCCGGGAATTTGGCAGCTTCGTCTCTCCGACACAGGTTCAGGCGGGGGATCACCTGATCACCGCGCGGCGGGTTGTGATTGCAACAGGTTCATCCCCCTTGGTCCCGCCGATACCCGGTTTGGACAAGGTGCCGTATTATACCAACGAGACTATCTTTGATCTGCGCGACAAGCCCGATCATCTGCTGATCATCGGCGGCGGCCCCATCGGTATGGAGATGGCGCAGGCGCATATTCGGCTCGGTTGCAAGGTCACAGTCATCGAAGGGCAGAAGGCGTTGGGCAAGGATGATCCCGAGGCGGCAGAGGTCGTGCTGGACAGCCTGCGCGCCGAGGGCGTTGCGATCCATGAACAGGCGATGGTGGCACAGATTCGCGGCTCCGATGGCGCGGTTGAGGTGGTGACCGAGAACGGCGAGATCTTCTCGGGCACGCATCTGCTGCTGGCTGCGGGGCGAAAGGCCAATACCGACCGCCTCAACCTTGCCGCTGCCGGGATCGAGCCCATCCGAACCGGCATCAAGGTCGACGACACCCTGCGCACCACGAACCGCAGGGTCTATGCGATCGGAGATGTCGCGGGTGGGCTGCAATTCACTCATGTGGCGGGCTATCACGCGGGGATTATCATTCGTTCGGCGCTGTTTGGGCTGCCCTCCAAGGCGAAAACCGCACATATCCCCTGGGCGACCTACACCGACCCCGAGCTGGCGCAGGTTGGCCTGACCGAGGTGCAGGCGCGCGCCGAGCATGGCGATAAGATGGAAATTGCGCGGTTTGACTATCACCACAACGACCGCGCCATTTCCGAGCGTAAAACGAATGGTTTCATCAAGGTCATGGTCGTCAAAGGCCGTCCGGTGGGGGCCACAATCGTTGGTCATCAGGCGGGCGAACTGATCAACTTGTGGTCGCTGGCCTTGGCCAATAATCTGAAGATGGGGCAGGTCGCCGCGATGGTTTCGCCCTATCCGACGATTGGAGAGCTTAACAAACGGGTGGCGGGCGCTTATTTCTCTCCAAGGCTGTTTGAGAATCAAACGGTTAAACGCGTAGTCAGGTTCGTCCAGCGCTGGATGCCCTGACCTGGAAGGGAGAGCAATGTGAACTCGCTGTCAGGCCGATTTCTGATCCTGACGACGGTCTTCGTGATGTTGGCCGAGGTTCTGATTTTTGTCCCTTCGATTGCGCGATTCCGCGAAGATTTCCTGCTGAACCGGCTGGAGCGCGCTCAGATCGCATCGCTCGCTTTGTTGGCCGATGATATGCTGGCCGAGGACCTTGAGGCTGAACTGCTGGCCAATGCGGGCGTCTATAACGTGGTTCTGCGGCGAGACGAGATGCGCCAGTTGATGCTGTCCTCTCCTATTCCAGGGCAGATCAGCAAGACCTATGACCTGCGTGACGCGCGACCATGGGTTTTGATCCGGGATGCTGTCGTGCGGTTGTTCACGCCGGAAAATGAAGTCATCCGTGTTATTGGCGAGCCTGTGAAAGGCGCAGGTCTGCTGATTGAGGTGACGACTGACAGCATGCCTTTGCGTATGGCGATGACGGATTATGGGTTACGCATTCTGGGCCTGTCATTTGTGATTTCGATCATCACGGCTTTTTTCCTGTTTCTTGCGGTTCGGGTGGTTCTGGTAAAGCCCATCAAAAGCGTTGTCGGATATATGCAGCGCTATGCCAGCGCCCCCGAAGATGCCCGTGGAATCATCTCACCGGATTCCAAAGTGACCGAGCTGCGCGAGGCCGAAGAGGCGCTAAAACAGTTGCAAACCGAACTGACCCAGGCCCTGAAACAGCGCGAGCGTCTGGCGCAGCTGGGCGGGGCTGTGGCCAAGGTGAGCCACGATCTGCGCAACATCCTGACCTCGGCCCAGCTGTTTACCGACCGGATCGAATCCAGCGAAGACCCGTTGGTGCGTCGCATGGCCCCTAAGCTGGTGAACTCGATCACCCGAGCGGTAACCCTGTGCGAAAGCACATTGGCATTTGGCCGCGCTGAAGAACCTGCACCGTCGCTTACTTTGATTCCGCTCCGCATTGTGGCCGAGGATGTGGTTGCTAGCGAGAAACTTGCCGTTGCCGATGCCTGTGTCGAGATCATCAATGATGTGCCGGAAGAGTTGGTCGTACGAGCTGATCCTGAACAGATTTTCCGTGTCATGATGAACCTCGTTCGAAATGCTCGTCAGGCGCTGGTTGCATCAGGAAAGCCCGGTCGGATCACCCTGTCCGGGCAAGAGCAGGACGCCAACTGGTGTATTCAGATCAGCGACACAGGGCCGGGCCTGCCGGCCAAAGCGCGTGAAAATCTGTTCACACCCTTTCAGGGTGGCGTCCGCAAAGGCGGGTCGGGTCTGGGCTTGGCGATCTCACAGGAACTGTTGCGGGGCCATGGGGGTGACCTTGTTCTGACCGAGACAGGGTCAACAGGTACCACCTTTGAAATTCGCCTCCCGCGGGGCGATGGGGCTTTTTGAATTATTTTTACAGAATCGACTTGCACGTCCCGAATGCCGGGTCTACATAGCGCCTCACCAACGCGGACCGATAGCTCAGCTGGATAGAGTACTTGACTACGAATCAAGGGGTCGGGGGTTCGAATCCTCCTCGGTCCGCCACTGGTTTCCTGTTGAACGTCACACGAACCTGACCCAACTGTCATAGTTGGACCACAAAAGCAGTGAATGTTCGACATCAGAAGGCGCCCCCAACGTTGGACATCAGTTGAATTTGACCTTTGCGTCATCAACTAGCACGCCGCCCCCATTTCATACTCCCGCAGACAGTTTGGTTTGATCTGATCCCTCCTCTTGGAAAATCAGAGCTGATTTGTAGGTCTGACAGCGAAGCTGCCTGTTCCTGCTAATCTGCCACGTGGCGAACGCGGGAAGGTGCGAGGCAATGCTTTTCGACGGGGGTGGCGCGGCCCGCAGGCACAGCCGAGGACACGGTTCTGTCTAATAGGGTTGCCCGAGGGGGAAGGCAGCGTCTTTCCCCTGATGGCCAGGGGCGTTTGGCTAGTCCAAATCCCGCTGGCCCCAAGACAAGTGCGACGGTGTGGGCTGCGCCGTAACTCTTTGCGCCAGAACACGTTGTTTTTCTAAAAAATGGGCGGGAAGCAGACGTTCGCCGCGTATTCGAATTTCAAAAACCACAACAGTCAAAGTGGCCACTCGCTTGTATCGCTTCTTTGGCAGCTGGGCACGTTCGAGAGACGACTGCTGCCAGGATCAGGTGCTTAGGATGTAGCAGTTTTTTGCGATAACGAAGCGTTTTGCGTGTGGGCTTTGTTTTTTTTCGGTCTGGCGAAGGGTGTGTAAGGGAAAATCATGCCCTTCTGATTAGGGGCGGCTTGCCATTTGGGATAGAGAGTGCAGCGGGAAAACTAGAAACTTAAAATGTCTTCAAGTTGTTTCCATATTTGCTCTGCGTGATCTGGCTGAGATTCTGCCAAGCGGACTACCCTGATTGCCAGAAGCTGTGTGGGCAGCACGTCGTCAATACACACAAGCGCGCCCTCAGAAAGGTGGGTCGCCACTAGAGAGCGGGGCAACCACGCGATGCCGATTTCATTCAAGGCGTATTGTAGTATGGCCAACGTAAGTGCGGTTTCAGCCCTGGGTACTGCGGTTTTACCTTCAGGTAATCGCGGCGCAATCATTCTGGAATAGACCTGCCCGAGAAAGACTTCGGGCGGGTAGCTGATTGTAGGAATTACGTCTTCCGTCACTTGCGTGCGCACAGTAGGCGCACAGACTGGAATCAAAGTATCCATCCCGAGTGTTTTGGTTTCAAACGCGTTAACGGGTTCTTGAATACTGTCATCAGGCACCGCGTACATGATGGCAAAATCAACTTCTTTTGAAATCAGATGCATCAGGCACTCGTCTTGATTTCCTGAACGAACACGAACCGAGATTTCGCCAGCTTCAGTTAAAACGCGAACAATTTCGGGTGAAATTGTCGTGGTAAGCGCGTGTTGGCAAACAAAAGACAGCGATTTGCCTGTCTGATCACTCGCTGTCTTTAAGGTGTGTCGAAGCCTCTGCAGCCGGGTGCTGAGTTCACGTAATTCAAATTCCAGTTCCCGCACGCCTGGCATCAAAGAGACTGGCTTGCGGCGGCGATCAAACAGCGTTGCGCCGATGTTGTCTTCGATAAGCCGCACCCGCCGAGTAAACGCAGATTGCGTCAGCAATCGCTTTTCAGCGGCGCGGGCGAGAGAGCCGCTATCAAGCACGGCCAATATATCATCGATCCACTCAAGACGCATGGCGGATCGATAGTGCAGTTCGTGACAACATGCAATTCCCGCAATTTATGTACCGAAGTTCGAATTAGGAATGTGCCTCAGCGCGTAGTAACTTGACAAAAGCAAATATTAGGAACCATGACATGCACCTTGCCCGTTTTCCCCGCCTGCATCTTGCCCATCTTCCAACACCGCTCGAACACATGACTCGATTGTCAAAAGAGCTGGGGGTCGAAATATGGATCAAACGCGATGATTGCACTGGTATGTCGACCGGTGGCAACAAGACCCGCAAGCTTGAATTCCTAATGGCTGAGGCCGAGGCGCAGGGTGCCGACATGGTGATGACCCAAGGGGCCACGCAAACCAACCACGGTCGGCAGACGGCTGCATTTGCCGCCAAGCTGGGGCTTGCCTGTCACATCCTTTTGGAGGATCGCACCGGTTACCAAAATGGAAACTACAATACGAACGGTAACGTCCTGCTAGACCATTTGCATGGCGCAACCACCGAGAAGTTTCCCGGCGGCCATGACATGCCGGGTGAGATGGAAAAAGCAGCCGAGAAGAAGCGCGCGGAAGGGCACAATGTCTATGTCATCCCTGGCGGCGGATCGAACCCGACCGGCGCACTTGGCTATGTTAACGCGGCCTTTGAACTGTTGGCACAAGCAAATAACAGTGGTTTGCAAATTGACAGATTGGTGCATGCAACCGGTTCTTCAGGAACGCAGGCCGGGTTGGTGACTGGCATGTGTGCCATGAATGCGCAGGTGCCCGTGCTGGGCATCGGCACAAGGGCGCCTCAGCCCAAGCAAGAACAGATGGTTTTTGACCTCGCCTGCAAAACCGCTGAAAAACTGGGCTGCGCAGGTGTGGTCAAGCGCGAAGACGTGAAGGCCAATACTGACTATGTCGGCGAGGGCTATGGCCTGCCAACGACAAGTGGCATAGAGGCGATCCAGATGTTTGCAGAGCTCGAAGGCATCCTTCTCGATCCGTGCTATTCAGCCAAGGGCGCAGCCGGTCTGATTGATCTTGCCCGCAAGGGTGAGTTCAACGGCCAACGGATTGTGTTCCTGCACACTGGGGGTGCCGCAGCCCTTGGGGGGTATGATTTTGCCTTTGATCATCAAAACCGCTGGGTGACTGTCTGAACCATGACACTGTGCCCGGTTGGAATTCTTGGCGGTATGGGCCCCGAAGCGACTATCCTTCTCCAGCGCAAGCTGGTGGCGGCAGTACCCGCAACTGATGACCAAGACCACATACCTTTGTTGATCGACATGAACCCGCAGGTGCCATCGCGGGTTCGTCATCTGCTCGAGTGCGTCGGCGAGGATCCGGGGCCGACGCTTGCCGCTATGGCGCGACGGCTTGAAGATGCTGGAGCCTTAGCGCTGGCGATGCCGTGCAACACCGCCCATCACTATGCCAAGGCGATTACGGATTCCGTGGACATCCCCATGCTGAACTTGATCGAACTGGCAGCTGAATATGCAGCTCGGGCGCTTGGGTCAGGGGGATGTATCGGAATGCTTGCCTCGCCAGCCGTACAACGTACTTATCTATTCGAGACTGCGTTGCACAGGCGCGGGCTGTCGGTGGTTTGGCCCGCAGGTGATGAAAAGATGCTTGCAGCGATCCGGAAAATTAAGACGGACGGTCCGTGCGAAGAGGCGCGCGAAACACTAAGAGTTGCCTCGAAAGAACTTGTTGCCGCAGGGGCCGACCTGCAGCTTGTGGCTTGCTCAGAATTCTCGCTCATCGCTGATAGTGTTGCGGCCGAGGTCAATGCCATTGATACGATTGACCTGCTTGTCCAGGCGATTGTCGAATTTTCCCACGCAGGGCAAGTTTAGGCGATTGAATAAGTGCGCCACAGCGTTCGGAGGCAATCTGTAAGTCAACAGATACCTTTGTTCATAATTGGTCCCAAAGCTGTTGCGCTGTCTGATCAAAGGTCGCCGGATTGGCAAATGCGGAAATCGTCAAGGTGGCACACCACGCGTCATCGCCGATTGGCACCAGCAATCCCGCGTCCAGCTCTGGCGAAATCGCAGTTTCGGGCATCCAGGCAAAGCCGCTTCCGGTAATCAGGCGTCTCTTGATTGTCTCAACCAGACTATCAACATAAATCGTCTCGGCGTTCAGGGGTTTGCGGTCTATGGTATTTTCTACAACCATGCCTAAAAACGAAGAACGATCATATGCTAGATAGGGGATGGGTGGGCCATCCTGCTCTGCGAGACTCCAACACATGGCACGCGCTGAATCAGCTGTAGCCACTGGTACCAGACGATCCTTTAAAAGGTCTTTTCGCTCAAATGCGGTTTCATCAATCATCGGTGAAACCGAGTGGTGATTGTAACACAAGAGAATGTCCACTGCGCCCTCGACCAACAGGTCACAGCAGGTGCTTAGGGAATCGGACAATACTCGAGTGCGCAGATCGGGAATTTGCATCTGCAACTCTTCGATGCGACTTGCCAAAAAATTAACCGCGATCGTGTGGAGGACCGAAAACCGGATGAAACGGCTATCCCCACGATCGGCATCCCGCAGCGATTGACGGGATTCTGACAGTTGTGAGATCGCCGCTAAAGCGACCGGCAAGAATTGTTGACCTGCTTCTGTCAATTGAACAGGATAGGTGGCGCGATTGACCAGAGGCAGCCCGACCCAGCTCTCCAACGCTTTGATTCTACGACTGAATGCGGATTGTGTGATGTTGCGTTCATCGGAGGCTCGGGTGAAGTTCAGTGTCCGGGCGAGGCATTCAAAGTCGCGCAGCCAGTTCAAATCCAATGTGTGTACCTGCATTTCCAAGGAAGCATTGGTCGAGCATACTCAAAACTATGCATTTCGGGAATAGTTTGATGAAATGTTCGAATTGGCCCTCAGAAAACCTCATGCTCTAGACTTTAAGCTAGGGCCTGGCGGTTTGTCCCCCTTTTCCCCTTCCGTCCGAAGTCGCAGCCCGAGACGACTTTGTACGACACCGCCGAGTGATGTGAATGAGATTGACTAAAAAAAACGACGCCAAAATACGGCGCAATTCAACAGAGGAGACTATCATGAGAAACAAGCTAAAGGCATTTGGTATGGCAGCGGCGGTAGGTATCTATGCGATGCCCGCATTCGCGGCGGAAGAGGTTAAAATCGGTGTGCCGTCTTGGACCGGGGCGCAGGCAATCGCTCATCTTCTGGGTGCCGTTGTTGAAACGCGCATCGGCGGGACGGTTGAATATGTGCCCGGTAACAATGCAACCATCTTTCAAGCCATGGATCAGGGCAAAGGTGACATCGACGTGCATCCAGATGTGTGGCTGCCCAATCAGGAGAGCTTTACCAAGAAATATGTCGACGAGGCCGGTACGGTAACATTGTCCTCGAACCCCTACGAAGGCAATCAGGGTTTTTGCGTCAGCAAGGCCTTTGGTGAGGCCAACAATATCACCGACATAGCTGATCTGGGCCGCCCTGACGTCGCTGCCCTGATGGATAGCGACGGCAATGGCAAGGGTGAGATGTGGATTGGCGCCCCGGGCTGGGCCTCGGCCAATGTGAATGAGGTTAAAACGCGCGACTACGGTCTGCTTGATTTCATCGAGCCCGTGCGTGCAGAAGAAAGCGTGAAGACCGCGCGCATCAAAGACAGCATCGCCAAAGGCGAGGGCTATGCCTTCTATTGCTATAAGCCACACGCGGTCTGGTACATGTTCGACGTTCAAATGCTGAGCGAGCCGACGTTCGACCCGGCAAAATACGTGATGGTGCAGCCATCGGACGATCCGGATTGGTATAGCAAATCCAGTGTTGCCACCAAAGACGCCCTGAAGAACGTCCAGATCGCATGGTCCAATACGTTGCCAGACCGCTCACCTGCGATTGCTGATTTCTTCGCGAATTTCGCATTGACTGCAGATGATGTCAGCGGTTTCGCCTATGAGATCAGCGGCAAAGGTCGCGATCCGGCAGAGGTTGCCCGCGAATGGGTCGATGCGAACCCGGATCGCGTCGACGCTTGGCTGGGTCTCTGATCCCACTTCCAGAAACAGGGTGGCGGCATCTGCTGGCGCCACCCAAAAGCAGATCTCTGGAGGACCTATGAGCGACGACACCGTTATCGAAATTTCGAATGTCTGGAAAATTTTCGGAGGCAGACCCGAGGTGGCGCTGCAGGCGATCCGCGACCGCGGGTTGGACAAGTCCCAAGTGCTGGCCGAATACAACTGTGTTGTCGGCGTCGCTGATGTCAGCCTGTCGGTAAACCGGGGTGAGATTTTTTGCATCATGGGTCTGTCAGGCAGCGGTAAATCCACCCTGGTTCGCCATTTCAACCGACTGCTGGAGCCGACAGCTGGTAAGATCGAAATCGAAGGCACTGATGTCATGGCCTTGGGGCCAAAAGAGCTTCAGCAGTTTCGCAACAACAAAATCGGTATGGTGTTTCAGAACTTTGCGCTGATGCCGCATCGGTCGGTGTTGGATAACGTGGCAATGCCACTGGAAATCCGACAGGTCAGCAAGAATGAACGCATGCGTCAGGCTGCTGCTATTCTCGATATTGTCGAACTGGGCGCCTGGGGGTCAAAGTTCGCACACGAGCTGTCCGGTGGCATGCAACAACGTGTGGGTCTGGCCCGCGCCTTGGCCGCCAACCCCGACGTGCTTTTGATGGATGAACCGTTTTCGGCCCTTGATCCGCTGATCCGGCGACAATTACAGGATGAATTCATCCGGCTGAGCAAGATTCTCAAGAAGACTACGATCTTCATTACCCATGACCTTGATGAAGCCGTCCGCATCGGCAATCGGATCGCCATCATGCGGGACGGCAAGGTGGTGCAGATCGGGACAGCCGAAGACATCGTGATGAACCCCGCTGATGACTATGTGGCTGATTTCGTTGCGGGTATTTCACGCCTCAAAGTTGTGCGCGCCCATGCGGTCATGCGGCCAATTCCAGAACATATTGCGGCCCATGGACCGCTACCGTCGGATGCCCCGCGCGTGAATGAAGACGAAAATCTGAGCACGCTGATCAATCTGGCGATCGACAACAGTAGCGCAATCCTTGTGGAGGACGGCGGCGTGGATGTTGGCGTCATAACCCGTGCCGATCTGTTGCGCACCGTGATCGAAGGGACCGAAGTGTCATGAGCATTTCTGATGTGAACCCGCTGGAAGATACCGAAAGCGAAGCGGCCCTTGCCTATGCCGAAGAGCGGCGTGAAAACATTCGCACATTTGTGCGCACCAGCCCTGACTACTACATCCGTAATTTCGACAAGATTGGTGCATCGTCCCGCTTTACACCAACTTTCAATCTGATGGCCGGATTGTTTGGTCCGGTCTGGTTCGGTGCGCGAGGTCTGTGGTCATGGGCGTTACCATTTCTGATCCTCGAAACAATAGCCTTTGTGCAGATTGCGCGAGGGTTGTTCGGCGATCTGGCAGCCGAGGCAATGGAGCGTATTGCATCGATTGAAGGGACGCTTGAACTGCGCCGTCAGCAATTGGCGGCGGCTATCGAAAACAATTCGGACAAGATCGATGTCTATCAGCGAACGGTGGACTCGCTTGAAGAAAACATAGGGGGTATCCGTGCCGAGGCCGAGGCGATGGCAGCTGAAGGTCCTTACATCATTCTAACCGGCCTGATCATACTGATCATCATCAAATTCATACAGTCACAGGTGGCGAACTGGGCGCTTGAGGCGCGTTTCTCGGAGTGGCTATCGGATCGTTCGATCCGTTCGGCCATGCCGGTGTCGCAGATCGTGTTCAGCGCAATCTTCATGGCGTTAATCGTCGCCGCGGCAATGTTGCATTACAGCTTCCCAGGGCGCTTTTCACTGCTTAGCCATTTTCCGACAGACCCAAACATCCGCCTGACCAGTATCACTTGGGTAGAAGATTTCATCGCCTGGTGCGTACGCAACAGCGAGACCTTCTTTGATGGGCTGACATTCGGCATCCGCACTCTGTTGGATGCGCTAGAGGTCATACTGGTTCAGACGCCATGGATCGTGATTGCGAGCTTGATTATTCTGCTGACCTGGCTGACAGCGGGCATCAGAACGGCGATCTATTCGGGCGCATTTCTGGCCTATATGGGCCTGCTGGGTTTCTGGGAAGGTGCCATGACGACGCTGGCCTTGTTGGGGACAGCGGCGTGTCTGTCGATTGTTATCGGAATTCCGCTCGGCATGTTTGCTGCCCGTCGCCCACGGTTCTATGCGTTTATCCAGCCGATCATGGATTTCATGCAAACCATGCCAGCCTTCGTGTTCATGGTGCCTGTGATTGCGTTCTTCGGCGTTGGAAAGCCAGCGGCGGTTGTGGTCACGATGATTTTTGGCGGCACACCGGTGGTACGATTGACCGTTCTTGGTCTGCGTGGTGTACCAGAAAGCGTGCGCGAAGCAGCTATTAGTTTCGGTGCCAATAAGTGGTACTTGCTCACTAAGGTAGATCTTCCATTAGCAAGCCCATCGATCCGCGCGGGGATCAACCAGACGATTATGTTGTCGCTGGCGATGGTCGTCGTGGCCTCGCTGATTGGCGCCAAGGGGCTGGGTGAGGACGTGCTGGAAGCGTTGCAATATGCCAATGTGGGCCAAGGCATCCTCGCCGGGTTTGCGATCCTTTTCTGCGCCATGATCCTTGATCGCATTGTACAGGGTGGGCGCAAATGACACCTGTCGTATTCGTCCATGGATTTTTGGGCGGCAGTCGGCATTGGTTGGGGCAAGTCGATGCTCTGGCCGGTTTCAATGTCGTGGCCCTGGATCTACCGGGATTTGGTGAAAACGCACATCTCGAGGCCCCCGCCAGTATTGCGGGCTTTGCCGAGTGGGCGCTGAGAGAATTAAGCGCGCGTGGGATTGAGCGGTTTATCCTGATCGGCCATTCAATGGGCGGGATGATCGTTCAGGAAATGGTTGCCCGTGCACCCGACCGCATCGACCAGTTGGTGCTGTACGGAACCGGAACAATCGGCATTTTACCCGGCCGGTTTGAGACAATCGACACCTCAAAGCATCGGGCCAATACAGAAGGACCAAGAGCCACAGCCAGACGTATTGCGGCAACCTGGTTTCTTGATCGGGGAAAAGCTGCGGCCTATGAGGACTGTGCTATGATTGCAGAACAATGCAGCCTGCAAACCATGCTAATTGGGCTCGACGCAATGGAAAGTTGGAGCGGCGCCAAACATTTGGCGGATATCATGACCCGTACGTTGGTGGTTTGGGGTGACCGGGATCGGACCTATCCATGGAGCCAAACCGAACAATTGTGGCAATCAATTCCCGACGCCAACCTCGCCGTGATACCTGGATGTGCTCACGCGACGCATTTAGAGAAGCCGGGGCTCTTTAACTCGATACTGCGAGATTTTTGTACCGCCTGACAGCTTGTCTGCAGCCAAAATGTTAGAACGACCGCTGTCGTGACCAATACCGGTCTTTCCCGGATAGTGTAGATTTTGCTGCGAATGGGTATGCACGGGCAGCAAACGCCGGTTTGCAACGCTGTATTTCAGTAATCCGCTCGGTTGTAGAATGTCTCTTATGGGCCGTTCTGCCACGATGCTAGTTCTGCGAAACTGGCAGATGCCGCGCCGCATCTGAGGTCGGCTCTGAGCCCTTACTGACTGATGCTGCGAGACGTTCGAACGTCCGGCGTTGCTTTTTTTGTTTGTGTGGAGCGGAGGTCAGTTCAGATCAGATTTAGAAGAGGCCCACATTCGAAGACCACCTAAAAGTTAGCCTGATATTTTGGCATCCTGCGCCGCGTCCCAACCCAAATTTGCAGACATTTCACGCGCAATAAGGGAGATCTGGGGACCAAGTTTTTCGCGGAACGCTGGCGTAAAGACCCGTACCGATCCGGTTGCACCGATGGACATCGTGGAACCTGGCCCGCTTGGCGCAAGGGGAGCTGCCACCGAACACATGCCGCGCTCAATCTCTTCCACGCATTCTGCGAAGCCGCGATTGCGAATGGTGTCAAACTCGGCTTCCAAGTCCTGCACGTTTGTCAGGGTGAATTCGGTGTAGGCGCGCAGCCGGCCTTCCATTTCGCTGGTCAAAAACAAGTCGGGTGAGAATGCAGCAACGGCCTTAGAGCAGGAACAGGCATGCAAGGGTCGTTTCCCCAAACCGGGATGGAGATAGGAGACCCCAGTGTCAGGTGTTTCAACGTGAATAATTTCCACGGATTTTCCGCGCAGACGGGACAGGAAAAATGCGGTGCCATATTGTTTAGCGGCTTGCTTTAGCGCAGGCGCAATCACCTCTAGCAGTGCACGGTCAGAGTGGTCACTTTTCGTGATCCGCTTCAGGCGGGAGCCGATTGTGAATGTACCACGGGCAACAGGTTCCAGTAGACCAACACCGACGAGGTCCTGCACCAACCGGTAGGCAGACGGCTTAGGCAGGTCAGAATGAGCGCAAATCTCGGCCACTGTAGTCTCGCCCTTTTGTCCAACAACTTCGAGGATGAATGTCAGGCGTTCCAGATGCATATTTTTACCTTGCGAGAATCTTTTTATCGATTTACGAGAATCTTCAAATGATCGCAAGGGAGGAATGTGAAGATGGACGGAGCATGTTGTGGCCCGGGGTATGCAAGCCCTGCCGAGGCGATCAAAGCGCCGCGTGAAAAACTCTTGTACACAATTGCCATCTACACCGGCACCGGCATTCAAAGGCCGGACTACCTAGCCACCGTGGACGCCGACCCGGAAAGCCCGACCTATTCACAAGTCATCCATCGCTTAGAGATGCCCGGCATCGGGGATGAATTGCATCACATGGGCTGGAATGCCTGTTCTTCCTGCCACGACGACGCTGGCATGAGCCGTAAATACCTGCTGGTGCCAGGCGTGCGGTCCAACAATATCCATGTGATCGACACCGCGACGGACCCGTTTGCTCCACGCCTTCATAAGGTGATTGACGGGGCCGAGATCAAGTCAAAAACCAATCTGAGCGGCCCACACACCGTGCATTGTTTGGGCTCTGAGATCATCATTTCCTTCTTAGGTGACGCACAGGGCGAAGCGCCCGGTGGTTATCTGCACCTCAACAAAGAATTCGAGATCGTTGGTCGTTGGGAAAACTCAATGGGCGATATCCCGTTTGGTTATGACTTCTGGTACCAGCCGCGCCATAACGTGATGGTCAGTTCCGAATGGGCCGCACCCAACACATTCATGCCAGGGTTTGATTTGGAAGAAGTGGGCCACCTGAAATACGGTCGCCGCCTGCACATCTGGGATTTTGAGAAAAAGGTGCCGGTCGAGACGATGTATCTCGGCGAAGACGGCCTGATCCCGCTGGAGGTAAAGTTTCTGCATGATCCTGACAGTACACATGGGTTCTGCGGTGCCGCGCTTAGCGCCAATGTCATCCATTTCTGGAAGTCCGAAGCTGGGAAATGGGAATGGGAAAAGATCATTGATGTGGAGAATGAACCGCATCCCGAATGGCCTATTCCCGTGCCCGGTGTGATGTCGGCCATCCTTGTATCGATGGACGACAAATACCTTTACCTCAATAACTGGTTGCACGGCGATATGCGCCAGTACGACATCTCTGACCCGCATAATCCTGTTTTGACCGGGCAGGTTTGGATGGGCGGGCTTTTGGGCAAAGCGCCCGAGGTCAATGGCGTCAAAGTGGCAGGCGGGCCGCAAATGTATCAGCTCTCGCTTGATGGCAAACGGCTTTATGTCACGACCTCGCTGTTCTCGACCTGGGACAACCAGTTCTATCCGGAAATTCGCACCCAGGGCGGTGTCATGCTGATGATCGACTGTGATGTCGAAAACGGCGGTATGAAAATCAACGAAGATTTCGTTGTTGATTTTGGCAAAGAGCCAAACGGACCAAGCCGCTGCCATGAAACCCGCTATCCCGGTGGCGATTGTACAAGCGACATCTGGCTGTGAGCGAAACCCGCACAATCACAATCGCCAACCGCGATGATGCGACCTATCAGGTCGACGCCCGCCGTCCGTTGCTGGACGCTTTACGCGAACAGGGAGTCGATCTGCCCTATGGCTGCAAATACGGCGGCTGCATCACCTGTGCGGCCAAACTGACAGCTGGCGAAGTGGATCAGCGCAGGCAAGTGGCGTTGAACAATCGCCAGATCAACAATGGCTATGTTCTGCTGTGTGTGGCCCGCGCGGTGAGCGATTGCATATTGGAAATCGGCGTCGAAAGCCACGACAAACTTTATCGCAACCCCTTCCTTGATCCGCTGGAGCCGCATGAGCTGAAGGCGGATATCGCGACCCCTAAGGAGGCTTAAATGCCCGAAGCTGACATCGATCACCTGTATGATTACGCGCCCGAATATCTGGCGGACATCCTGCGTTCGGTCAAAACCATTGCGATGGTGGGGGCCAGTGGCGACAAGACCAAGTTCAGCTATGGCGTGCTGCGTGTGCTGCACGAAACGGGCTATGACATGATCCCTGTCAATCCAAACCCAAAGCTGATCGAAATTCGCGGCATACCTGTCGTTCATTCGCTGGAAGAGATCGACCGGCCCGTGGATATGGTCGAGGTCTTCCGCCCGAAAGAGGAACTTTACGCGATCACCGAGAAAGCCATTGCAATCGGCGCCAAGGTGCTTTGGGGCCAAATCGGCGTTTATGATGACCGCGCGGCCGCGCTTGCCGAAGAAGCGGGGCTGAAGGTGGTGATGAACCGCTGCCCCAAGATCGAGCTGTTCCGCCCGTTCTGGAAGCCCCGTCTTGATCTCGCAATTTGACTGAGAGCGGCACAGAAACTCATGTGGCCTCTGCCTGCGCATACGGCTGTAGCGGTGCCATAAATTGGCCGCTCGACGCACTATTGGACTGGCTCAAAACCAATCGAAAAAGGAAACCAAACATGGCTCAGACGATCACCAAAAGCGCGAAAGACATCGTAAAGGTGGCCACGAAAGCGGTGCCTGCGATCAGTGCCGAAGAGGCATTGGCCTTGGTAGGCTCGCTCGATCACGTTTTTGTCGATCAGCGCGATGGTACGGAATAGGCCAAAACCGGCGTCATTGAGGGTGCTGTCGCATCGTCGCGCGGCATGATGGAATTCCACATCGACCCGGAAAGTCCTGCGCACAAGCCGGAGTTCAGTCAAGATAAGACTTACGTGTTCTATTGCGCATCGGGTGGGCGTTCTGCCATGGCGGCGGTGGTGGCCATGGATATGGGACTGTCGCCCGTTGTGAACCTGACCGGAGGCGTTGGCGCCTGGAAAAAGGCCGGGGGCGCGCTGGAATAAATCATGGAACCTTCAACAAATTTCCCAAATCTCAATATGGCAGCAAAGCCTAGTGTCGAAGGGTTCTTTGATCCTGCCTGCAACACGATTTCTTATGTCGTGAAAGACCCCGCATCTAACGCCTGTGCAATAATCGACAGCGTTCTGGATATGGATTACGCCGCCGGGCGGATCACTTACGACAGTGCCGATCGCTTTGATCGACGCCATCCAGTCACAAGGCTTGTCGGTGGAGTGGATCATTGAAACCCATGTCCATGCCGATCACCTGTCTGCTGCACCCTAAATTCAGGATAGGCTGGGTGGCAAAATTGGCGTTGGTGCAGGCATCATCGAAATTCAGGACACCTTCGGCAAAATCTTCAACGAAGGCACGGAATTTCAACGCGACGGGTCGCAGTTTGATGCTTTGTTCGAGGATGGTGACACCTACACCATTGGCGAAATGACGGCCTTTGTGATTGCCACGCCGGGCCACACACCAGCCTGCATGGTGCATGTGATTGGCGACGCCGCCTTTGCCGGTGACACGCTCTTTATGCCTGACGGCGGCTCAGCCCGCGCAGACTTTCCGGGTGGTGATGCAGGGCAGCTTTACGATTCTATCCAAACCGTGCTGAGCCTGCCGGGCGAGATGCGCCTGTTCATCTGCCACGACTATGGCCCCGGTGGGCGCGCCATCGCGTGGGAGACCACAATTGGCCAGCAACGTGCCGACAACATCCATGTGGGTGCTGGCAAATCGCGCGAAGATTTCATCAAGTTCCGGACGGAGCGTGACGCGCAGCTGGCGATGCCCAAACTGATCATACCGTCCCTGCAAGTGAATATGCGGGCCGGCGAAATCCCGTGCGACGAAAGCGGCGCACCTATGCTGAAAGTTCCACTCAATGGCCTATGAGGGCGAAATGCAAAACGATGATTTGATCCTGCGGGCTGACATCGATGGCGTTACCGTTCTGACTCTGAACGCGCCCAAGTCGATTAATGCGTTGTCAGAGGCGATGCTACGCGCTCTGTCTGACACATTTGACGAAATCGCAGAAGATCGCAGTGTCAAAGCAGTGATCTTGCGTACCGGCGGCAATCACTTTTGCGCGGGTCATAACCTCAAAGAAGTGTCGGCGCGCCGGGCGGATGCCGACGGTGGGTTTCAGTATTTCCAAGACCTGTTTGCGACGTGTTCGGCGATGATGCTTCGGGTGGTGCGCTTGCCGCAACCTGTAATCGCCGAGGTCAAAGGGATTGCCACAGCGGCGGGGTGTCAGCTTGTTGCGTCCTGTGATCTGGCGGTGGCCGCCGACAACGCAACTTTCGCAACATCGGGCGTGAATATCGGGCTATTTTGCTCAACCCCGATGGTCGCGCTTTCGCGCAATGTGCCGCGCAAGCTGGCGATGGAAATGTTGCTTTTGGGGGAATTCCTGCCCGCAGCCCGCGTCGCCGAAATGGGGTTGGTCAACCGCGTGGTGCCCTTGGCGGAACTGGAAGCGGCATCCACAGAAATGGCTAGGATCATTGCCTACAAATCGCCGTCCGCCGTCAAGATCGGCAAGCGTGCCTATTACGAACAGCTCGAAATGCCGCTGGAAGAGGCCTACGCCTTTGCCGGTCGCACGATGGCGGAAAACATGATGGCCAAAGATGCCGAGGCCGGTATCGGGGCCTTCACCCGCAAAGAACCGATGCCTAAATGGACCGGGGAATGATCTACGAGGGCCCGGAGCTTGCCCGTAATGCAGCGAACCACACCGCCCTGTCACCGGTTTCGATCCTCAAACGCGTCGAGCGCGTGCATCCAGAGCTTCCGGCGCAAATCCATGGCCACATCCGGCGCAACTGGGGCGAGGTCGCGGAACGTTGCAAACGGCTGGCCTCTGCCCTGGCCAAACGCGATATCGGCAAGGGCGATACCGTCGCCCTGATTGCGCCGAATATCCCCGAGGCGCTGGAATGCGCGCTGGCTGTGCCCATGCTGGGCGCGGTTCTGAACGCGAACAACACGCGGCTGGACGCGGGCACGATCGCTTATATTCTGGATCACGGCGACGCCAGGGTTTTGTTGGTCGATACCGAATTTTCCGATCTGGCCACTGAGGCCGTCGCCCAATCGGGCCGTGACCTGTTGGTCATCGATATCGAGGATAGTGAAGGCCCGGGCGGCGAGAAAATCGGCACGTTGACCTATGATGCGCTGCTGGCGGAAGGCGACCCGGATTTTGCCTATTCCTTGCCGGAGGATGAGTGGGACGCACTTGCTCTGAACTATACGTCAGGCACCACAGGAGGGCCCAAGGGTGTTGTCTATTCCCATCGTGGCGCCTGGACCAACGCGGTCAACAATGTCGTCACATGGGAAATGCGGCATCATCCGGTTTACCTGTGGACGCTGCCGCTGTTCCACTGCAATGGCTGGTGCTTTCCCTGAACAATCACCATGCTGGCCGGGACGCATGTGTTCCTACGTGCGCCAAGGGCCGACGCGATTTATAACGCCTTCGCCGATCATGGCGTCACCCATCTTTGCGGAGCGCCGATCATCATGTCGATGATCTCGGGCGCAGAGGAAAAACGCGACTTCCCGCAATACATCAATATGATGACCGCCGCCGCCCCACCTCCGGCCAGTGTGATTGCAGGAATGGAGGCGATGGGCATCTCGATCACCCATGTCTATGGCCTGACTGAGGTCTATGGCCCCGCGGTGGTTTGCGCGGAAAAACCCGATTGGGCAGCACTGCCAGCGGAAGAACAGGCAAGCCTGAAAGCCCGCCAAGGCGTCGCGTATGAATTGTAGGAAGACGTGCTGGTCCTGAACCCCGACACATGTGCGCCCGTGCCATGGGATGGTGAAACGCTGGGCGAAATTGTCTTTCGCGGCAACATCGTCATGAAGGGCTATCTGAAAGCGCCCGAGGAAACCGCCAAAGCCTTCAAGGATGGCTGGTTCTGGTCGGGTGACATCGCGGTGCAGCATCCCGATGGCTATATCGAGATTCGCGACCGGTCCAAGGACATCATCATCTCGGGCGGCGAAAACATTTCGTCCATCGAGGTGGAAAAGGCGCTTTATTCGCATCCTGCCGTCAGCCTCTGTGCCGTCGTGGCGATGCCGAATGAGAAATGGGGCGAAGTGCCTTGTGCCTTTGTGGAGCTTTCCGGCGAGGCCACCGAGGATGAGCTTCTGGCGCACGCCAAAGCCCGTCTTGCGGGATACCAGCGGCCAAAGAAGGTGATCTTTGGTGAGCTGCCCAAGACCATTACCGGAAAAATCCGCAAAAACGAACTCCGAGATTTGGTCCGCGCAAATAGCTGACCTCCCACACAATTAACTGGATACACGTCATATCCCATGAACTTAGCTTTGCCCAGTTCAGCTTCGGAACACAGGTCCGAAAATCCCCTTACTCCGACGCAGCCTTGCGGTGGGGGGGCAAAGGATTTTCCGTCTACAACCACATGTACATCCCCCGCGATTTTGGCGATCCGAGGCAGAATTTCTGGAATCTGGTCAATGAGGCGATCCTGTGTGACGTCTCTGTCGAGCGTCAGGTCGAGATCAAAGGACCGGACGCGGCAAAGTTCACCCAATTCCTCAGCTGCCGTGATCTTTCGAAATGTGAGGTCGGACAATGTAAATACGTACTGATTACCGACCAGAGCGGCGGGATCATCAACGATCCGATTCTTCTGAAACTGGCCGAGGATCATTTTTGGCTGTCTATTGCGGACAGTGACGTCCTTCTCTGGGCGCGCGGTATTGCGGTGAATTCCGGCATGGATGTGGAGATTTCCGAACCCGACGTGTCACCGTTGCAGCTGCAAGGCCCCAAATCCCGCGACGTTCTGCGCGCAGCCTTTGGCGATGCCCCGACCGAGCTCAAATACTACCGGTTCATGGAATTTGACTGGGACGGCGTGCCTTTGATTATTTCACGCACCGGATGGTCAAGCGAGCTTGGTTACGAGATTTTCCTGCGCGACGGATCACAAGGTGACCGGCTTTGGGAACATCTGATGGTCGTTGGCACTCCTTTGGGTCTCAAGCCCGGCCATACATCGAGCATTCGCCGGATCGAGGCGGGCATGTTGTCGTATCACGCGGATATGAACCTTGCGAACAACCCCTATGAGCTGGGTATGGGGCGTCTTGTCGATCTGGACACGGAGGCTGATTTTGTCAGCAAGGCGGCCTTAACCAAGATCAAGGAACAGGGCGTGTCGCAACAGCTAATCGGTCTGGAAATTGACGGTGATCCTTTTATCGGATCCAATGATTTCTTTTGGCCCATTATCAAGGGTGGCGTGCAGGTCGGCGCGGTCACGTCTGCGATCTATTCCCCAAGACTGGAAAAGAACATCTCACTTGCGATGATCAGCATCGACTACGCAGCATCAGGCGGGGTCCTACAGGTAGATAAGTTGAGCGAAATGCGTATGTGCACTGTCGTGCCGATCCCGTTTTACGATCCCAAGAAATCACTTGCCTCAGCGAGCTGAATGGGCCGCTGCATAGGTTTGGTCGCCTGTGCAGCGAAGCGTTTCCCCTCGATGTAATCCGCGTTAAAAAATACGGAGCATAAGTGAGTTCCCTAACTACGATCATAGAAAACGACGGTTTCGTATTGCCGAATTGGAAGCAGACATTGAACAGCCTCATCTGACTGGTCCAAGTTGATTGTTAGGGTCTGGACCCATTGATTTCCGTTTTGCGGCGTGATTCACGGTTCAAAAACGAGCGGTGAACATGTCTGATCTCTTCTGACTTACGGATGCGCAAATGGCGCGTCTGGAGCCGTTTTTCCCGAAGCCCCACGGCAAGCCGCGCGTCGATGACAGGCGTGTGTTGAGCGGGATTATCTTCATCAATCGGAGGTTTGCGGTGGTGGGATGCCCCTGCCGCCTATGGACCGCACAAGACGCTGTACAATCGATGGAAACGGTGGAGCGACAAGGGCATCTTCGCGCGAATGATGGCCGGTCTGGCCGCCGAGCACGGCGAACAGAAGACTGTAATGATCGACGCGACCTATCTGAAGGCTCATCGGACAGCGACCAGCATGGGCGTCAAAAAGGGGGGCGTGGACGCCTGATTGGCCGAACCAAGGGCGGCTTGAACACCAAACTGCACGCCATCTGCGACAGTCAGGGACGCCCGCTGAACCTGTTCATAACCGCAGGACAGGTCAGCGACTACATCGGTGCTCGGGCTCTGTTCAGCGGCATACCGAATGTCGATTGGCTACTCGGAGATCGCGGGTACGATGCCGATTGGCACCGAAAAGCGTTGCAAGACAAAGGGATACGCGCTTGTATCCCCGGTCGGAAGCAGCGCAAGACAACGGTGAAGTACGACAAGCGCCGATACAAACGCCGCAACCGGATCGAGATCATGTTTGGCAGGCTCAAGGATTGGCGCCGTGTGGCAACCCGTTACGACAGGTGCCCGAAGGTCTTCCTCTCAGCAATCGCCCTCGCAGCTCTCGTCATCTATTGGCTATGAGTCGTCAGCAGAGAGTCCAAAGCGGCCTTTATCTATCTACGCCTATATCGGAGAATTGGGTTTTCTGGGCCGATCACTCGAAATCACCATTTTGGGTCATCAAAAGCCAACTTCGCGCATGTCAATTCCGGCTGGGTGTTGGAAAATGGGACCGAGAAATGTAATCTCTGCTCATCTCCATTGATTGGAGATGAAGTGGCCTGCACGCCGCTAGACCGTTCAGAAGGACGTCGAACGCGATCGTTCGAAATTTGACGGTTTTGAATAAGATGTTCATTTTCAAATGCTTGGGGGGGGACGCATGAGCTATTTCGACCTTGGGACCTATTCACGGCCCGGCGCATCCGCATCAAATGAAGCGCAAACGTGGTTCGACCGCGGTCTGAACTGGACCTTTGGCTTCAACCACGAAGAGGCGGCGGATTGTTTTCGCAAGGCGATTGCAGCGGATCGCGCCTGTGCGTGGGCCTATTGGGGGTTGGCCTTTGCGATTGGTCCAAACTACAACAAAGAGTGGGATTTTTTCGAGCTTGAGGAGCGGATCTCGGTCCTGAAAGAAGCGCACGAAGCCCTGTCGACGGCCAAGGCGCAAGCAGGCATCAACACAGTCGCCGCGGCGATGATCGAGGCGCTCACGGCGCGGTATCCGACCGACCCGGAAGTCGAGGATTTCGGTCCGTGGAACGACGCATTCGCTGATGCGATGTGCCCGATCTACGCGGCCCACCCGAACGACCTTGAGGTGGCGACAGTGTTTGCTGAGGCGCTCATGAATCGCACCCCCTGGGGGCTTTGGGACATTGAGAAAAATCAACCTTCAGACGGCGCATCGACAGAAGAGGCGCGAAACGTTCTCGAAACCGCATTCTCAAACAACGCTGGTGCTTGGGACCATCCGGGGTTGTTGCACCTCTATATCCACCTAATGGAGATGTCGCCCTGGCCCGAGCTGGCCCTGTCGCATGGGGATCGCCTGCTGGATCTTGTGCCGGATTCCGGGCATCTGGTGCATATGGGGACGCACATCGACGTGCTGTGTGGTGACTACCAGAATGTCATTTGGCGAAATCACCGGGCCGCGGAAGTTGACGAAGCATATGAAGCCTACGCGGGAGCCCAGAATTTCTATACTGTCTACCGTTTGCATAACATCCACTTTGAGGCCTACGGCGCGATGTTCATGGGGCGAAAGTCGCAGGCGCTTGCCGCTGCAACGCGGCTGCAGGAAGTCCTGCCGCGCGAAACGGTCGCGTACCTTCCCGTATTGTTTGAAGCCTTCTGGGGTATGCGTATTCACGTGTTGGTGCGGTTCGGCATGTGGCAGGCGCTGTTGGATGAGACGCTTCCTGAAGATCAGGCGCTCTTTTGCTTCACTACCGCGCTGACCCTTTACGGGCGCACCGTCGCCCTGGCCAACCTGGGGCGCATCGACGAGGCCCGCGCGGCATTTGCGGAATTCCGTGCTGCACAGGATAAGGTCGGCGAGGATCGCTTCATGTTCAACAACGAAGCCCGCGACGTCTTGAAAATTGCGGCGGCTATGGCCGAAGGCGAGTTGCTATACAAATCAGGCGAGGTTGAGAACGGCCTTCTACGTCTGGAGGCGGCCATCGCTGCGTCTGACGGGCTGGTCTACGATGAACCCTGGGGCTGGATGCAACCACCGCGGCATGCGTTGGCTGCCCTGCTGATGGATCAGGGCCGGTTCGCCGAGGCCGAGCCGATCTACCGCGCAGATCTGGGTCTAGATGATACCCTGCCACGCCCGGTTCAACACCCGCGCAACGTCTGGTCGCTCCACGGGCTGCACGAGTGCCTTGAGGCCCGCGGAGAAGAGGTTGAGCGGCGCCACGTCGCGGAGTTGCTTGACCAAGCGCTGGCTAGGGCAGAGGTCCCCATCCGAGCATCGTGTTATTGCAGAAGCGCTGCTGCAGAATAGGTGCGATGGAAGTTAATTTAGTCCCACACGCTGTACAATTCACGAAGCGAACCAAAAAATGGGGTTTTGATACCGCATCAATCGACTGCTTTGCACCCAAAGCAACCTACCCGCAAATGACGGCGAATGCCCATTTCATTTGGCGAACTTGACAATTTGCCCCTTTCGGCGGTCCTCCGAAACGTGGCGACTGAGGAGATGTTGGATGCCTGACAATCAGGAACAGGACACATTTGCCGCCCTCGAAAGGCGCGAATGGGCCAAGTACGATGTGGCACAGTCCTATGCCGAGGTGTTTGCCAAGGCGGCGGACATGGTTGTCCCACACCTGGTCGCTGCGGTTTGTGCTGGACCGGACACTCGTGTGCTCGATTTGTGCTGCGGACATGGCAATGTATCCGCAGGCCTTTTCAACACAGGTGCTCGCGTAACGGGCCTTGATTTCTCACCCGCCATGCTTGAGATGGCGCGGCTGGCGGTGCCACAGGCTCAGTTCGTTGAAGGCGATGCGATGGCCTTGAGCTTTGAAGACAATACGTTTGACGCTGTAACAATTGGCTTTGGGATGCCGCATATGCCGGACCCCCCGAAAGTGTTGGCAGAAGTTCGCCGTGTTTTGCGCGACGGCGGTCGGCTGGCGTATTCGGTGTGGTGCGGGCCCGAAGTTGACACTGCACTGGGGTATGTTTTTGGCGCCATTGAGGAACACGGGTCGCCAGAGATTGCCTTGCCACCGGGTCCCGGGGCAAATGATTATGCCGATCCGACTATCGCCTTTCCCGTACTCGCCAAGGCCGGTTTTTCAGATTGCCATCAAACCTTCGTCGCGTCGAAATGGCAGGTTAGTGATCCGGGCGCACCGTTCGATTTCTTTCTTGAAGGAACGGCCCGAGGTGGCGCCCTTTTGCGCCCTCAACCTACAACGAATTCGGCCGCAATCCGAGCGGCAGTTGTGGCCAAAGTTCTGGCAAAGCACGGTGCGGGTCCTGAATGGGACGTGCCAATTCCGTCTGTCGTGACCTCGGCGGTCGTTGCCTAGCCGATCGGAACGATGTGCAGAAATGCGCGTCGTCGCCATTCATCCAAGTGTCCGGATTGTCCCGCGTTTTGTCTGTTCACACGCGTGCCGCAAAAGTCGTTTCGTACCAGAGCGGCCCTCGGTGCAAGTCGCGGCATAGGTTTAAGGAGAGCCCGAAGTCTCAGATGCCGCGCTTCGTACGAATGTCCGCTAGGTATTTCGACGAGGTGTAAGCCTTGTGATTTGGATAGCAGTTTTGTTGGCTCCATTTACGGCCGCACTTATGGAGCGGCTATTCCGAGACCTCGTGGGCGGCAAAGGCATCCGCATAGCCAGGATGCCAGCGCGACAGCGCGGGCCGGTTATGGATAATATCACCCAAGGCCCATTCGACGCGTTTCCTGTCGCGGGCTTCTGAGACATCGTTGTCGGGGCAGAGAATATAGAAATCTCCGTTCGACATGCGCTGCAGCAGATAGTCGATCGCCTCGTCGCTTGACCATGCCGCCGCGGGCTTTTCGGGCATGAACTTCTGGATCATGCCCGTGTAGGTAAAGCCGGGCACAAACAAATGGGCGCTGATCTCGGCACCCGCCTCGCGCAGCTCGTGGGCCAGCATCTCGGTCATGACCTTCACAGCGGCCTTGCTGGTGTTATAGGCGGCGTTTCCGGGCGGCGTGGTGATCCCCTGTTTCGAGCCTGTGTTGATGACCACGGCAGGGCGCGCTGCGGCGATCATCCGCGGCAGGAAGGCGTGCACTCCGTTCATGACGCCAAACAGATTGACCTCTATCAGTTTCCGCCAGTTCTCGCTGTTTTCCCAACTGCCGGTCGGCAACGCAATCCCGGCATTGTTCATCAAGACAGCCACCTCTCCGAGTTCAAAGACCTGATCGGCGAGATCCGTCATGGCTGCGGCGTTGGTCACGTCCGCGGGGATCGCCCGAACCGTCTGGGACGTATCCGCCAGTTCGATCAAATCCGGCTCGGCTTTGTCCAGCGCCTCTCCCGGAAAATCGACCAGCACAACACCCAGACCCGCCTGCAAGAACCGTTTGGCCACAGCGAAGCCCACGCCACTTGCCGCCCCGGTGACAACGGCCAGGCCGCCTTTATCGATTGCTTTTTGGTACATGTTGTTCCCTCTCTTGATGACGGGTCACGTCGTGTTTCAGGGCGCCATCTTTTGTTTAATGCCCCCGATAAACGCCGCATCGTCTTGTTGTTTGCGGGCATCCAGCAAAGCCTCGGCATCAGGTCCTGCGCGATACCGCAAACGGTCGCCGGTGTTGTTGGCCGCGTCCCAAATCACCTCGGCAACCGTCTCTGGCGCAGAAGGGTTCGATGCGAGTTTGCCGAACAGGCGCCCCATAGCTTCGGCCATCGGCACGTAGTCTGACAGATTTTCATCCATCGCAAAATCGAACGAGCTGCCGCCGAAATTCGTCTGGATCATGCCAGGCTGAACAATACGCACCCGTATGCCCAACGGTTCCAACTCGTAGTGCAGGGCTTCAGACAGACCTTCCACCGCAAACTTGGTGCCATGATAAAGCGCGCCCAGCGGGAAGGTGATCTGCCCACCGATGGACGAGATATTGATCACCGTGCCGGAACGGTTTTGACGAAAGTGGGGAAGCACCGCTTTGGTCACCTCCATCAAGCCGATCACGTTGGTGTCGAACTGGCGTCGGATGCGGTCCATCGTAAAGGCTTCGAGCGCGCCATAGGCCCCATAGCCTGCATTGTTCAGCAAAACGTCGATCTGTCCAAAGCGTTCGATGCCCCCTGCCACGGCCGTCGCGATTGAGTCGGCATCCGTCACGTCCAGCCGCACCAGGTGGACGTTCTCCAAATTGGCAAGATCCGAGCCGCGGGTAGGGGTCCGCATCGTGGCAACGACGTTCCATCCCCTGGCCTGAAAATACCGGGCCGTTGCCGCGCCGATACCGGACGACGCGCCGGTAATTAGAATGGTCTTCATATCTTTGATCCCCTGATGCCTTTGCGCATAATACTCAAGAATTCTGTGGGAATCTTTTTCTATTCTCCAAAAAATTAGCACATTTCTCCAGAAACGGAGTTTTTTTAAGAAATAAGGCTGCGCCCATGCTAAAGGAGGACAAACCAAGGGAGGCGGACATGGAACCCCAGGATTTGTTGGACTACGTTTCGACACTGCTTGACCAGAAAGGGATCGGCCAGGGCGTTCTTCAGCATGAAGAAAGCGGAACGGTGTTCCTGACCCATCCGACGCCAACCCAACAAGAGGCCAATGTCTACCGTCCTCTTTTGTGTGCGGTGCTGCAGGGCGCAAAGGAGGTTGGCACCAGCACGAGAATCCTGACAGTTGGGGCTGGGCAATCACTGATCGTCAGCAATGCCTTGCCCGTGGTCTCGCAGGTCACCAACGCAACGCCCGAGCATCCCTATGTCGCACTCGTATTCCCTTTGGATCTGGATGTGATGCGCGCCTTGGCGTCGTCGCTGCCACCGTCATCTGGTGCCCGTGTATCGGACCCGTTTTCGATTTGCCTCGCAGATACGGATGATGCGTTACAGGACGCGCTGTTGCGCTATTTCCAACAGTGCGAAACCGATGAGACACGGTGCATGCTCGCCCCCATAACAGCGCGGGAAATCCATGCCCGCCTGTTGATTGGCAAGCATGGCGGCACGCTTCAGAAACTGGTGTGGCATGAAAACGTGGCCAGCAGAATCTTTGCAGCGACACACGAAATCCGCTCTGATCTGGGTCGGTCACTGAGTGTTCCCGAGCTTGCCGGGCGTGTTGGTATGAGCAACTCGGCCTTTTTTGAGCAGTTCAAGGCGGTCACTGGAACGTCTCCCTTGCAATACCAAAAGGACCTGCGGTTGATGCAGGCCCGCAACGAGCTGCGCACAACCGGGTCGAAAGTGTCCGAGATTGCCTATGGCGTCGGATACGAAAGCTCGGCCCAGTTTTCGCGGGAATATGCACGCAAATTCGGATGCTCCCCAAGACACGATCGAGTTTCTATGGCCGTCCAATAAGGCAAAAAGTAACAAATTCAAACGTCACAGCTCTATTACGGATAAGAGCCTTTCAGCCCGGCCAATTTCCGAAAGCAGCCGTAGGCGCATTCGCAGCGAAAGCGGGCTTTGTCCTGCAATGTGTGAGTTCGAGTAGCGCCAAAATTTGCACTTGCAGCGACTGATCGGAATGCGGGCTGCGACCGCAGAATGCCAGCAGGGTGCCGAATGTCTCTTATGGGCCGCTCAGTGCTTTTGGCTGCGTGCGCGGTAAAATTGCACAATAACCAGTTCTTCACATCAGAGCTGTGCGGCATATTGCACTTGGCACCGTGCGGAAGGAGTGCGGTGTCCATTGCTGTTAATGCCTCCGAGCGGCGATGCCCTAGGTGGCACCTGATTGACATTTTGGGTATTTTGGAGCAAAATAAAAGCATATTTAAGCAGCATTAACACTATTCCAAATTTGCAAATCACACTTGGTCGAGATTGGTGTAAAGCGTCCTATTTGGCGCAATTCCCAAGAGAAATTGACAGAAGTTCATTTTTAAAACGGAGGCTTACTTTAGCTATGTCCAGTCTTATTCAATCTGTTTTCGGTCGTGTCACCCAACAGGAAAACGGTCAGCCCGTACACGGTATATTGGTCAAGATTCAAGCGGTATTTGGGGATGGCTGGCGCAAGCGAGATGGCTGTAAAATCGATCTTGGATGCGTCCTGACGGCCGCCGATGGCCGATTTGTGCTCATAGTGGATTCGTCGAAAATACCCGAAGACTGTCGATGTGCAGGTCCGATGGAATTGCGGATAAAGCTGCGCGACCGCGATGGCGTGCGCATCCATAAAGCCCGGCTCAAGATTGAGGATTGTTCCTGCACCGACGATATTAAAATCGACGTCGCCATCCCAGCAAAGAAGCTGGCGTGTCACCTGAGGCGCCCGTTAAGCTGGGCTGCACCGGATAAGCCGTTTTTGCCAGAAAGCGTTCTCGATGACATTGAGGAAGCGCTTGAGCTTGCGGATGCTGATCGGTTGCTGCGCAAGCGCACTCACTTCTTTGAGTGCATCCGCCCGACGCTTGCGATTTTTGACAACTCGCTTAGTGATGCCTGGAGTGTTCTGAACGGAGACGTCGCTGCCAAGGGGCGCTATGTGGATGTACTCAATGCTCTTTGTGCCACGTCGCCAACAGGCTGTGGCTGTGGCGGCGCATCCGGGGATGATGCAGGCGGTATCTTGCAGGACATTTTTTCCGACGACTGTAATGATGACAGCTGTAAGCCCATCAAATCCAAACCCAACCCGGTGTGCTGTTCCGACCATGTCTGCCCGACCGGTAAGTCCCTGATCGCTGACAAAGACATGAGCTTGATGGTCTTTGCGGCCATGCATGTATCCTGTGGTCACAGACCAACAATGATCAAATACGTCGGCGCGCTGCTTGAACAACGTTGCCGGTTCCAGGTGTTGACCGCGCTTCATGAAGCAGCTGTCAACCTGATCTGCAAGAAGCCGCACGCAGGGCGTCATTTTAAGGATCTGCTCGAATATGTGATGTGCATCTGCACCGGTCAAACCCCTTGTGGACAAATGCCTTGCTGTCAAACTTGTGTCCGCCAGCCCATCCTGGATTGCATCACGGATGCCTATAGAAACTGGTGCAGTATCGAATGCTACACCGTGACCAAGATCAACCCAGAGCGTGCCTGCCCCGGTGACACGGTTGCGATCTGCGGGTGCGGGTTTGGCGATATTGCGGGGCAAGTGCAGTTCACCCAGCATGGCACGATGAACCCCGGTCCGATCGCTGTGCCGACCTCGTGGTCAGACGAACGCATCTGCGTGATCGTCCCGTCCAGTGCAGGATGTGGTTTGGCGATCATTCCTCCGACCCAAACGATCAGCGTCTGCGATCGTTTCCTGGACTATCGAAAAAGCGGCACGATGTTGGCTGAGTTCGAAGGCACAAGCGCTGACATTCTCAAGTTTATCGTCAAAGGGCATCAGAACGACGACTGCCTGTTACCCGGCGAGGTTCTGAAAATCCGCTGGAAGGTCTGCGCCGCTGACTCAGTGACTGTGCGCATCGTCAATACAGACACCGGCGCTGCCATTGCGCAGATTTCACCGGCCCCCGATCTGGGACGCTGGGACTTCGATCAGACTGACTTCGACCAAACGACCCGAGTGCGGGTCGAAATCGTCGTGACCGGTAAATGTAAACCTCCTACAGTAAGTCAGGGCTTAGACCTCGTTTTCCAGAACCCGCCGGATCTATCCATCGACGGGGTCGAGGTAACGCAGGCGATACAGTATTTCCGAGCCAACCAGCATCTGACTGATCCAGCTGACCGCGGCCCGGACAACTCCCTTCAACTTGTTGCCAATAAATCGGCCTGGGTGCGGACATATCTGCGCAGTGGGCAGGATCCGAATTTCGATAATGGGCAGCTCGGCAATGTCAGTGGCACACTTCAAGTGGAACGCCGGGTTGGTGGGATCTGGTCCACGGTGGCCAATATCGTTCCGACCAATGCCCCGGTGACAGCGCAGGACAGTTTCTCGAGCTACGACGCAGAGAGACGCGACATTGATGCGACGCTGAACTTCATTATCCCTGCCAACGTGATGACCGGGCTCTTGCGCCTTTCTATCACTGTCTCGTCGCCAGACGATTGCTATGGAGGCAGCGGCACGGCCCAACAGCTTGTTGATGTCGACCTTGAGCAAGAGTTGCGCGTTGCAGCCGTCACAATTGGCTATAACGGTCCACCGATGGGCGGCGGCGCCAATATTACCTTGCCTGCCCCCAACGCAGCGCAAGTTGCCGCTGATACCAGCTTTGCCCTTCGGGTTTTCCCGGTAGGCAGTACGCCCAACGTGCGGATCATCGACAGTCAGACAACAACACAAGGTCTGACAAACAACAATTTCCCAGCGGGGGGGTGCGATCCCAACTGGACGCCGATCCTGAATTTCGTGGCTAACGCGCGCACGAATGACGGTAATCAGGGCGATTGGCTTTACTATGGACTGGTCAATGCGGCGATCCCGCGCTCGCATGGCAACACAGGATGCGCCAGCGGCGGCAACGGCGCTGGCTTGTCCGGTAGCCCGGTCACGTTAGCGCATGAGTTGGGCCATCAGGCGGGTTTACCACATGCCCCATGTGGCACGGTCGGCACGCCGAACGCGAGCTACCCGCTTTACGAGCCTTACGATACCGGCATGACAACGACCGATAGCAATGGCAACACTGTCTATTCGGATGCGAGCATCGGCGAATACGGGCTCGACACAAATGACGGGACAATACACCGGCCGGCCAACAGTGAGGATCTGATGGGTTATTGCGGCCCCCGGTGGGTCTCGATCTTTACGCATAACTATATGCTGAACCGCGCCGAATTTGACCCGGTAGTGCTGGCAACGGGCGTGTCTGGCGGCAATTCGGTGGGGGCAGGCGCCATGGAAGTCGATCGGCAAGACCAGATGCGTCCTTTCGTGACGATCGTGGGTGAGGTCGGCAAAGACATGCAGGTCTCGGTCGCAAGCCTCGTACGGGTTCCAACCCGGCCCTTGCGGATGTCTGGCGCGCGTACCGATCTAGTTTTGCAGTTGATCGGGGACAAGGACGAGGTGATCTCATCTGCGCCGGTGTTCACAATGGATAATCACGACGCCAATGGCGATGGCTGCGGTTGCGGCGGAGGCGATAAAAAGGATCCGCCTAAACCGCCGTATAGTTTCATTGCGGCAATGGGCGATGTCGGCTCTGGAATTGCAATCCGCATCTGCCAGGGGGACGCAGTCGTATGGGAGCGCAAGCGACCGACACGGCCGGTTAAATTGGCTTCGGCTGAAGCCAGCATTGGCAAGTCTGGTCTAAAGGTTTCCTGGAAAACGACCGGGGCCAAGCGTAGTTACGATCCCGATATTTGGCTGCAATGGTCTTCTGATGGTGAACGCTGGAACGGGCTCAGGGTTGGTGCGAGAGGTAACAGCGTAGAGATCGACCCCAACACCATTCCGGTCGACAAGGTTTGGATTAGGGTCCTTGCTCATGACGGTTACTTCACCGCAACGGCAGACACCAAGCAAGTTAAACTGCCACCAGCGCCACCCGAACTCGCCATTATTCACCCCTCTGAGGGGCAAGTGGTGCGCCCGGACCGACCGCTGCATCTCTGGGGTACATTCACTGGCCGCACCGAAGCAAAATCTGTTGAATGGTATCTGGACGGCAAGAAGGTCGCCAAAGATCTGGATGCTTGGATCGATGTACCCAAGCTAGGTGAGCATGTGGCGGAGCTGCGCGTCAAAGGCGCAAACCCGGTAACTGTCAAGTTTTCTACAGGAGCGCGCTAGATGGCTGGCTTCTATGTGCTGAAAGGGAACTCGATCCAATGCTAGCATCCAGGGCTAACGCCTGAGATCTGGCAAGTGTTAGCCCACAACGCACCCTTCAGGTAGCAGCCGCCGCCGTTTAGAGATCAGATTAGATGTCGTTCGCCATTCCCTGGTGCGGTTTGTTTGCGCGACGGGTGAAAAACCAATGCTTTGCCCATTCGGCACAAAGGCCACGTTTATCAAGAAGCGCCCTTATATACTTGGATTAGTAGTTGGCGGTACTGGTTCTCAATAGACTTAATTATTCTGTCACTGGAGAAAACAATATTTTTGACCAGCCCAAAATTGACAGGAGCATCCGGTGACGATCTCATTCAAGGGCTCGCATTTCCCAAAAGATGTGATCTTGCACGAGGTGTTTTCCTATCTGCGCTACTCAGTGTCGTATCGGGATCTGGAAGAAATCCTGGCTGAGCGCAGAGTTAAGGTTGATCACGCGACGCTGAACCGTTGGATCGTCAAATATGCGCCATTGATTGCCGACAAGGCACGTCGCCAGAAGCGAAACTGCGTCCGCCTCTGCAACGCTCGATGGGATTGAAGTTGCGCAGATGATCAGAAAGGGTCAGTTCGGAGTCGGAATCTGCCCGTTCAAGCAGTTTGCGAACCAAACCGCTTGAACTTAGTAAATTCCAACCAGCCCTCACACTTCAGAGAATTTTGCGACAAAGCCGCTAAGATCATACCGAACTTGCGAATTCGGACCAACGGTGGCTCTTCCCGCAATATGCGGTCGGAAGGGCAGAGTAGATGAACGGCAGATTCCTTTCGCGAGCTGTTAGTTCGTAGACCTGCCGATTTTGTGGCTGCGGCGAATGTCTCCTTTGATGAGCTGCAGCGCAGTGGTGGGACAAATCTGCCAATGGCAGGTTCGGGCCGCCCGTTCATTTGCACACAGCGTCTGGAAAAATCGCAAAGGTCAGCTACAGTAGTCAATGTTCAAGCGCCCGCTTCAACACAATCCTTTGCTGCTACCTAACAGTTGCGTGAGATTTCGGGATAGGTCTAAAAAAGTTGTGCCCTCCTAGCAATCTCAATTCAATACTGAAGAATATGAGTAATTTGGCGGAGATTTAAGTGCGACTTAGCGTGGGCATCGCTGTGTCAATTCTGGTGGCTGTGTCTATCGGAGTGTCGACCTTTATTGTCCATTCCCTATGGTGGACGACTGCGCGCGACAATAGCCGCATGCTTGCAGCTGAAATCAACGGCCAGATCGCGAACACTGTCCGCATCGAGGTGGGGGTGACGCTTAGGTCGGCCGAAGCCGCCTGGGCAGCCGTTCGCACGATCTTTGTCCAGAACGTCATCGCGACGCGACAGGCCGACAAGCGCGAGTTTGTTTTTCTGTCGCAACTGCAGGCGCAGCTGAATATCTCATGGATGTTCTTTGGCTGGCCCGATGGCAATTTTTTCGCGTCGCACCGTTTAGGTGACGGCGGGCTTGAGATGATTGAAATCGACAAGGGAATCCGCGATCGAATGCTGCGGAGGGATCGCTACATCTTTATCCCGGGTGACATTCAGTTCGAGGAGCGGGCCTTTACTGAAACATCCTATGATCCGCGCGAACACGCCTGGTTTGAAAACTTCATGGGGCTCAGCTCTGCGGGGTGGATCGAAACGCGCGACCTTCCGGATAGTAAAAAAACCGTTTACGCCTTTGCTGGTCCGATAGACGTCAACCGAACGCGGCAAGGTGTTCTGGCTGTTGCAATCGAAACGGATCGTTTGTCACGTTTTCTCGCCACGCTTGCGCCCGGCGAATTCGGCGCGGCATTTATTCTGAACGCTGACGGCAAAGTTATTGCGGTACCTGATGCAGAAGCGGATGAGATTACCCCGGCGCGAATGGGCGAAGGGAAGCTTTATGAAGTTGCCATGATCTCAGGCGAAAGGTTGTTGGCAGACCCCCAGGCGAATGCCCAGGGCACGTTGACGAAACGTGTCGTCATCGACGGCGTGCCTTATGCGGTGGCGCTGACGCCACTGGGGTTTTACGGCTGGCGCGTTGCCACGGTCATACCCGAAGCGGCGTTTCTGTCGAGCATCGATGAAGCGCTGATAAACTTGATATACGTTTTGATCGGTGTGGTAGTCGTCGCAACCGGGCTGGCGATCTGGCTGATCCGAAGCATTGTCGCAAATCCGTTGGCACGCATCGCCGAAGATCTTGGCAAAATCGAACGCTTTGACGTCGAACGCATTGAGCGCAGACCCTCCAGACTGTCTGAGCTTGCCAATCTTTCTGCGGCAACCGCGAGCATGGCCGCTGGTTTGTCCG
This sequence comes from Ruegeria sp. CDSA236, assembly GCF_059611285.1. Lineage (NCBI taxonomy): Bacteria > Pseudomonadati > Pseudomonadota > Alphaproteobacteria > Rhodobacterales > Roseobacteraceae > Ruegeria > Ruegeria sp. CDSA236. Next base: position 305,356 of record NZ_JBXWPG010000003.1, on the reverse strand, counting down.
CTTTCCGAAAATACGTGCCCACCGATCTCGTGCGTATGCTGGTTGCTGAGGGCATCAAGATACAGCCGGGCGGAGAAATGAAACAGATCTCTGTGTTGTTTTGCGATGTAGCGGGTTTCACAGGGCTGTCCGAAAAACTTGGCCCAAATATTGTCCAGCTGATGGAGCCCTTCTTCAGCGCAGCCTCAGCGGCCATTACTCAAAACGGTGGGACGATCGACAAGTTTATTGGCGATGCCGTGATGGCGTTTTGGGGGGCGCCGCGTAAAGATGCCAATCACGCTGAAAATGCTTGCCGCGCAGCGCTGGACCTTGTCGCCGCCGTGGGCGCGTCCGGAATTGAAGATGAGGCCGGCAACCCCCTACGCGTCAGGATCGGGGTGAACAGCGGCGAGGCTCTGGTCGGAAATATCGGATCAGAGCAGCGGTTGAACTACACCGCGATTGGTGATGTCGTGAACGTTGCCAGTCGGTTGGAAGGGGCCAACAAAGACTATGGAACGCTGATCCTGGTCGGGCCGGAAACGAGGCGACAGGCCGCTGACGCAATCGTGGTCCGTGAGTTGGACACGCTTACCGTGTTTGGACGTGTTGAAGAGCTGGTGGTCTACGAACTGATCGCGATGGCGGATGGGCGTGTTGGATCATTTGCCTGGATAGAGGCTTATGAACGAGGCCTTACACATTATCGGACAGGGCGGTTTGAAGAGGCCGTTGCCGCATTCGCGGCCGCAGACCAGGCGCGAAACGGAGACCCCGCCTCAGTCGCCATGATGACCCGCGCCCAAGACCTGCTAGACAGGCCGCCAAAGGAAGGTTGGCGTGCGGTTACTAGCACCAACAAGAACCAGTAGGTAACTTCCGTTTAAGTTAAGGGGCTTTGGGAAAGTCCGACAAGTCTTGTGTTGTATGTGCTCAGCGCGCCAGGGGCTTCGCTCTCGCAGCGAATGTCCGGAAAGTGGGTTGCGACCGCAGCATCACCACGCTGTAGCCAATGTCCGGTTTGGGCCGTCTAGGAAAACGACCCTGTGGCTCTAAATTTCAAAAGCTTCCGCGATGGCCAATGTGTCCTCCAACTCTAGGCCAGAATACCGTACCGTCCTATCCAATTTTGTATGTCCAGGCAGAAGTCGCTTATTGCGCAGATTGTCAATGTTTCTGCAGATCTGAGTAACCTTGGTTCACCTCTTAGAATGCGTTCCGTTGGTGCTCGCCTCAAGGTCTATGGGCTTCACCCATTCCCGGACAATTCGCACATACTGGCGGGTCGAGACGAGCGGGCGCACATGAATAGCCGTAATTAACATGCCCGTCGTTTGCTAATGTCACTAATACTCTTAAGGTGAATGGAGCCTTAGGAGGCCTTAATGAAATACCTAATTTTGATCTCGGTCTTGGCCGCTACTAGTACTGCGACCAGTGCCGAGGAGCAACGCATCGAGCTTAATAATTTCTATCCGCTTTCTCAGGAAAACTTTGACCTTGGTGATCATATTTTCCACATCGCCGACAACAAAGGAGGATTTGAAGTTATCGAAGGTCCTGTTGACGGCGGGCTTGCTCGATGCCTTGGATCGGGGTTCGGTTACCAAGATGGGACCAACTCAATCTCCGGAATATGCATTTTTGGTGAGGGCGAAGACACTTTCACTATGCGTTGGAAAGCAGGGGAAAAAGGCGCGGCAAACTCTTGGGAAATTATCGTCGGAACCGGGCGCTATGATGGGATGACTGGCGAGGGCATAGCCACGACGGACATTGTGTCGATGTACCAAGCACTACCTTTGAGGCGAACCCACATAGTAGGAACCGTGGAAATCCCTGAGTGAAATGTTGTCCCTGAGTTTATGAGGGGTAGGGCCGTTGGATTGATCGTGGGAAGCAGGGCATGGGAAAACGTTACTGTTGCTCCAATGTTCGGTAGGCGATGGCGTCAGACATCATACACATCACAGAGAGCAGCATTTCGCGGTTGCCGACGCAATGTAAGCCGTCCCAACAAAGCGCTCTTACTTCGAGGCGTTGAGTTGTTCGTCCAGATCAGAAAACGATGTGGCCCAGAATTCTGCCAGGAACGATGAAACCTCCTGTTCTGAGATTTCCGACCTATTGCCTTCGGCATCCGTCGCTTGACCGATTGTGTATCGCAAGTCGGTGCCAGAGTTCGTTTGCGTCAGCTGATATGTCTCGGGCAGGCTTACTCCAGTGCGCGCCGGATCCTGGATGCAGGTCGAGAAATAGTCGAACGGTTCCCAATCAGTGATGCGATAGAAAAAGTCCGCCAATTCGTGAGAGCAATGATATCCCGCCCCATTGCCGAGACGCCCTTGTGGGCTGTCGACGGTGATTTCCTGTACACGGTTCATCCATTTCAGCTTTAGTTCCGGCGCGACCAACGCCTCCCAAACGACTGCAATTGGGGCGTCGAAATGATGGAGGAACGTCCAAACGCCGTCTTCTTCGGTCAGAAAATGGCGCTCGCGGTTGGCACGCAAACGTTCCCAAGATTTAGCCAAATCGTAGACCTTCATCGAAACCTCGCCAAAATGTTCGATGTCCTGTGAAAACGGTTCCACTATGCCTTTGATATCCATTGCGTTTGCAGCGGCCTCGCTGAACAGCGCGTAACTGCGCACACCGGTGGCTTCAGCAACGTTCGTCTTGGCCATTCGGTGGACCAGAACAACGTCGGCGCCGGAAAAGTCTTTTACCGGGCCAAGTTGCATTTCTTCGAACTGGCCATGATGGGCGATAACCTTCAAATCCAGCCCTCCGACATTGGCACACGCGTTGCAGGTACAGGTTGTGTTGGCAATTATGTCCTGCCGACGAAGAGCAAATGCGTTGTAGAGATTCTCGCAGATGGTCAGGAAGGTCTCGCCGGAGGGGAAATCCTGCCGCGTCGAATATGCCAGAACGGCATCGCCTTCGGTTTTCCAGAAATGGAGCGGATCACCCACCTGTTCGACCAGTACGCCCAGCAAGGAATGCAAAATCGGATTAGCGTGATCCATTTCCGAAGTGGTCAAAAATTTTGTGTAGCCGGAAATGTCGGCGATCAACAGATATCCAGTTTGTGTTGACATGGCACGCTCCCCAAAAGAGTGTTTGGCGTGGTTATTTTGACCTACAAAGGGTTCAAAACCACTTTGGGTCCAAATGCGCCTTAGACGGTCATCATGGTGTGTAGGCTGGAGCTCAGACGGAAAGTTGCCGGTGAGAGCCCGAAGTGGTTACCAAGTTCCGCAAAACAGCCCCTAAATGGCGCCGCCGCTATAGCGACGTCACTACTCCCATCCGAGTTGTTTTAGAGAGTGCCCATCATTCCAGATTTTGGTCATTCGGGCGATCTTATCACCTTCAAATTCCATAACGTAGGCATAGTTGGTTGCGATTTCTTTGCCGGTGGCAGGAACTGGTCCACCTTCACCGGTTTGTTTGCCGCTGAATACTGCTGTGGCCGTTACGATGTTGCGTTCGTGATCAGTCGAGAATGAGGTGATGTCGTAATTGCCATCTGGGATTGGGGTCAAGATTCCAGCGGTCCAAGCTGTATAACCTTCGATTGTCGAGATATCGGCCAATGCGTCGGCTTCACATGTAAAAGCGGCACCGTCCTGACAGTATGTCTTGCAAACGTTCCAGCCTTTGCCTGTTTCGCATGCATCAAAGAAGGCCATAGCCGTTTCGGAAATACTCATCTTGTTTCTCCTATCCCTGTTTCACTTACGTCCAGCGTGTCGTTGCCTTCAATTCCGTCTGGATGGGGTGGTTTTAGAACATTTATTTTAAAAAATCAATTTTAAAATAAATGAAGGATGAACTTCACTCGCGAATTTCCCTCATGATAAAGTCGTAAAAATTTGGTATCACGTGCTTTTTTTCGTCGTGCCGCCCATACAAGACGGTCCCGTGAACGCAAAAAACCACAAAGCTTGCAAGCTGCGCCGTGTCCTTCTCCGCCCCGATGTCTCCATCCGCCTGGGCATTACGAAGAGCGGTTTCAACCAATGACTCGACTTCTGCGCAGAACGCGCCCACTTGCTTTGCGGCCTCAGGACTTATCACATGCTTTTGTGCAAGGTGGTTCATCATCAGGCAGCCCTTGTATTCCGACTTGGCGGCCCCCACAAAAACGTTTCGGAGAAACATTTCGACGCCCTCTAAGTTAGGGTTGTCGATCAAAATACGATAGCGCGGCCCGATAACATGATCGCGGTAATGATCCAAAGCTGCTGAGAACAATCCTTCCTTGTCTCCAAACTCCTTGTACATGCTGGCCGTGTTCAGCCCGGTTTCGCGGACAACGTCACTTATCGATGCAGCTTTGTAGCCGTTTTGCCAAAAAACACCCATGGCTTTTTCAACTACAGCTTCGCGTGAATATGATCGTGGTCTACCCATCGGAGCATATTAAAATGATCATTTAAAAATCGCAACAGGTACCGTCTGAGCAAGATCAGGAAAAACCGTTACGCAGGGTAGAATCTTCGTGAACTACCACGTTTTGCATGGTGTGCTCTTAAATTCCAACTCGCAGGCAAGTAGTTGATTTGTCATTGCTCCGTGTAGCGGGAATGCTCCCGCGTTTTCTAAAATTGACGTCAGGATTGACAGCCATTCTTATTGTTCAAACCAACCGCAGTAAATGGGCTGCTCAATTTTCGCATTCCAGCGCGGCCTTCAATGACCAGTTCGATGAAATTCGCTGAGAGGCAAAGTTCCGATGGTCGAACGAGCCTGCCTTGACCTAGACCATTTGCACGAGCAATGCTGCATGATTTACAGCCTGGTCGCGTATCCCCGAAAATGTGAATCTTGACGCGTTTAGGTTTCTCTGTAACGAGCGTCGGCTCACTCCCATTTCATCTGTCATGCATTGGACCGTTGCCCTACCGTCTCGTGCCAAATCGAGCTTTGGTTCGGGACTGAATGGACCACTCGTGGCGCGCAGATGTTCGCGTAATCTCCAACGTGGAAATTCGACCTATTTGAGTGCAAGGTAATTTAGGGCTGCATTTGGAGGAATACGTTTTGATGGAATCGAATTCTGACTCTGGGACTTCCCCAGAATACTCCAAAGCGGTGGAGAAATTTGATCTGGACGTCGCGAAGTCTGTCTTTTTCGGTAATTTCAGCGACGGGATCAATGCATGCGTAGAATGTTGTGATGTCCATTTGCAGGGCAATCCCCTGGCTTTGAACTGGATTGCATTGGACGGGCACTATGAGACCCGCGACTTTAGACAGTTGCGCGATGAAGCTGCACGCTTCGCCAACTTGCTGAAAGAACAAGGTATCCAACCCGGTGACATCGTGGCGGGTCTGTTTCCGCGCACCCCGGATCTTGTGACGGTTGTTCTTGGCGCCCTCCGAGCTGGCGCTGCCTATCAACCTTTGTTTACAGCCTTTGGGCCCAAGGCCATTCAGGACCGTTTGACCATGAGCGGCGCGAAGATGGTTGTGACTGACGCCGCGAACCGCAAAAAGCTCAACGAAGTGGAAGGTTGCCCGCCTGTCGCGATGATTGCTGACACGCGACAAGAGGTTGTTGGGGGAGACATTGATTTCCGCCGGGCAATGGCCTCGCAATCGCCTGAGTTCGTCCCGGTATTGCGGAACGGCGATGACCTGATGTTCATGATGGCGACATCTGGAACTACAGGTCCCGCAAAAGGAGTTCCCGTGCCCCTAAAAGCTCTGCCTGCCTTTAGATCTTACATGATCGAAGGGATCGGTCTGCGGCATGAGGATGTTTTCTGGAACATTGCCGATCCGGGCTGGGCCTATGGTCTATACTATGCGTTGATCGGCCCGCTACTATTGGGTCATGCAACCACTCTGGTCGAGGGGCCATTCACAGTGGACAGTACATATGACGTGATTTCGAGATTGAATGTGACTAACTTTGCAGGCGCGCCCACTGCGTTTCGACTAATCATCGCCGCCGGAACCGAGCGCGCGTCACAGCTGCGCGATCAGATCCGGTGCATCAGCAGCGCAGGCGAGCCGCTAAACCCCGAAGTCATCCGCTGGTTCGAGACCGAACTGAATGCGCCGATCAAAGATCACTATGGGCAGACCGAAACGGGTATGCTGGTGAATAATCATCACGGGCTCGAACATCCGGTCCGTCCGGGATCGGCCGGCTATGTTATGCCGGGATACAGGGTCGAGGTTCTGGCCGAGGATGGCAGCATCGCTGATTTCAATGAGCCTGGTCAATTGGCCGTCAACACCGAGGATTCACCTCTCTTGTTCTTTAGCGGCTACCTGAACAAGGGCAACAAATCGATCGAGAACGGATACTATCTTACCGGGGACACGGTGGAGCGGGACGAACACGGATGTATTACTTTCGTAGGGCGGAACGACGACGTTATCACCTCTTCGGGTTACCGCATCGGACCGTTTGACGTTGAAAGCGCTCTGATTGAACACCCTTCTGTGACGGAGGCGGCAGTCGTAGGCGTGCCGGACAAGGAACGGACCGAAATAGTGAAAGCGGTGGTCGTACTGGCGGAAGGCACAGAAGGTAATGAGGAGTTAGCTGCAGAGCTGAAGGATTATGTAAAACAGCGCCTTTCTGCACACGCCTATCCTCGGCTTATCGAATTCGTTGAAGAACTGCCAAAGACACCCAGCGGCAAAATTCAAAGGTTCCTGCTTCGAGAAGCGAGTGTCGGCGCCACTTGATCTAGCCTCTCGAAGGCAAGCTTCGTCGTTCAACTACATGGCAATTCTGCTGGACAGCAACCGGCAGCTTCGTCCCGCGTTCTGTGAGTTCGCTTGTGTTGAGATATTGCTGTCGTAGCGAATGACCGCAAAGTGGGCTGCAACCGCAGCATCGTGAAGACATGTCGAGTGACCGGTAAGGGCCGACCGTGTAGGCGGCCCAGAGATGTTTGATTTCAATAGCTTCATCAATGGCCAAGGCACCCTCAAGTTCAACGCCAAGATACCTGACTGTACTGTTCATCTTTGTGTGCCCGAACAGAAGCTGAACGGCGCGAAAGTTGCCAGTCTTCTTGTAGATCTGAGTGACTTTCGTTCGCCGCATCGAATGCGTGCCCTATGCACTGACTTCCAGTCCGATCGACGTGACCCAGTCCCGAACAATCCACGCATATTGACGTGGCGATATGTGAAGGCGCTCATGAGAACAGCCTAGCCAAAGATACTCTGATCCGACCATCAATTCGTATTCCATCCATTTCTCGACGGATGTGTGGGTGCCATCCGATATCTCAAACCGAACTGACTTCTGCGTCTTGTTCTGCAGCACTGAGGCGCGTTCCCTGATCTGGCCTGACGCCAGTACATCCAATACTTTCATCTTCACAAGGTCGCAGCGGCGAAGCTTGCTGTCGATTGCCATATTGAACAGAGCAAGATCACGATGGTTCTCTGCCAATTCAAGCCGCACCCGGATTGCCCAGCCATGCTTAGGTTTCAGTGGCCGCTTCTGACCGACAATGCGGCCCTTGTTCCAGGCTGGCCGAAGTGCGCGAATGGCAGGTAAGTTTGGTATTTCCATGACTAATCCTCCGATCCGCCATGCCCTCCCAAAACGACAACCCGACGTTGACACAAACGTCATACCACAGGATGCCGCGCCGCCTCCGATGTCAGGAACCGAGTCCGACCTGCCCATTTGACAGAACGCAGCGAAAGTCAGTTTTTTATGGCTTGGCCATAAATGCGGCTCGGATCGCCTCCTTCATAGCGTCTTGAGGCCCTTGTTCTTTCGGCTTGCTGGATGCCATCACCAGCTTGGAGGCAGGTGTGTTTCCGAAGTCCAATGCGTCGTTCACCACCGATAGACCTGCGTGAAGCGACGAGCGACCAAGTAGACCTACTGCAATCCCAGCCTCAACCGCTGCGATCACGCCAGAGACGCTCTGGCTGGAATATACAAGGCGATATGGCTCTCCGCGGGCTTGCAATGAACTGACTGCCGCGTCGCGCCACCAGCACGCATGATCGAATAGGGCCACCGGAAGGCTTTCATCGATCTGAAAATTCCGGCGCGCCGACGACACCCAACAAGTTGGGTCTTCATAAAGAACTTCCTCTTGGCTGGACGGGTTTTCGACCTCATAGACCGCAAGGTCCAGCGAACCTTTGTCGAGGGCCTCGGGAAAACTTGTGCTCAGGGCGCAGGTGATATCCAGTTCGACTTTTGGGTGATGACGGGTGAAGGACGCAATGATCTCGGCGAGTTTGGTTCGCCCGTGATCGTCGGGTATCCCCAAACGTAGTTTCCCGCTTACAGTGTTCTGGGAAATCTCCCGTAGTGCCGCGTCGAGACGTGCCGTCACCTCCTGCGCGACTGGAAATAGCTTTCGTCCCGTGTCGCTCAGGACCACCCCGCGGCCATGTCGGTCAAAGACCGGCTGACCAAGAATCCCTTCAAGGCGCTTGATTTGAAGGCTTGTTGCGGACTGCGACCGGTGGATACGAGCGGCGCCTTCTGTGACGCTTCCGGCATCAGCCACGGCGACGAAGGTTCGCAAAAGATCGCTATCCAGGTTTTCCATTTGTTTTTCCAATATCGGAAATTGAAACTATGCGTTTCACAGATGCCTCGCGCCGCACTATTTTTCAAGGTCAGAGGAGTATCCCATGTCCGATCAAACCGACTCCGACCGACCATCCAACTGGAAACCCCTGATATGGGGCCTGTCTCTGCTGATGTTGGCGGGCGTCGGTCTTGTCTGGCCGGAACACGCCGCAAACGCAGCAAGGTTCGTCTTATGGGGTCTAATTGTCGTTGCCCCCATTGTCATTCCGGGCATAGTTCTAGCAGCTTGGATCATCGCCAGCGGCGCGGATACCCATATCGCTGGCGCGTTCGAGGGCAGGACGTTGCGAACGGTTTTGGCTGCATCGCTCATCGGAGCCATCACGCCGGTCTGCGGTGTGACGGTGCTGCCCTTAATGGCCGGATTGCTGGCAGCGGGCGTGCCACTCGCTCCGATCATGGCATTCTGGCTGTCCTCCCCAATAACTGATCCGGCGATGCTCGCGACAACAGCCGCGACACTGGGTTTGAGCTTTGCGATCGGCAAAACACTTGCAGCTTTCGGATTAGGCGTATTCGGGGGCGTGATCACAGGGCTATTCGCCAAGACACCTTGGGCAATGAGCGCGCTTCGAGACAATGGTCTTGCGCGCCAACTGAGTGCCGCACGATGCGGCAGGGATCAACCCTTTGATCCATGGGTATGGCGGTCTGAGGCACGAAGGCATTCTTTCAGCAGACAGTTCTGGGCGACCACGCGGCTGATCCTGACCTGCCTGATCCCGGCATTTGCCGCCGAGTATGCCTTAAACGCCGCACTGACGCCGGGCGCACTGGCAGCATATGTTGGCGAAGACAAATGGTGGGCCATACCCGCCGCTGTCTTTGTCGGTGCCCCGGCCTATATCGACGGTTACGCTGCGCTCCCGCTGACACGCGGGTTGATCGACAACGGCATGTCCGAAGGCGCGGCGATGGCTTTCCTTGTCTCGGGCGGTGTTGTCAGCATCTGGGGTGCGATGGCCATTGCACCAGTGCTCAGATTTAAACCGTTCATGCTCTATCTGTTGCTTGCAATTCTGGGGTCGCTCGGGGCGGGGTATGTCTTTGGGTGGATTGTCTGAGATTCAGCGTTAACGGGAAGCAGACGTTCAGCAACCGGCAGCTTCGTCCGCACTGTGTGAATTGATCGTTCCAGCCTCGCTGCGCGCTGCACCAATGGCCGGTTTCATCGCCGCGTCACAGCGCCAGATTTCGAGCGCAATGTTGTGGGTTTTGCGCCTGAAGCGAACGGCAGAAATGCGGGCTGCGACCGCAGTATCGTTATCGTATACTGTATGTCCGGAAAGGGCCGTGATCCGCGCGCATAGTCCTCGCCGCCAATATGCTGCGGCGACACCGGGGGCTGCAAGAAGCCTAGACTGTCCAGTCACCATCGAAAAGCGGGCGCCCGCCTTGTGGATTATGGGCGATAAACGCTTAAGAAGATCCGCTGTATCAAGTTTCTAAGGCTGCTCAAAATTGGACCAGTCATGCCCGCCACTTCGGCTTACGCTTCCTCACCGTAGAGATAGAGCTTGTCACCTGACAGGATCGCAGAGTGCAGATCCTCAAAATCCTTTGGCGACATATCCTCCCAATTAGGGGTTTCAACGACCTGCATCTGGCCAATACGTCGGCCAATTTGACTGAGGGTTTTTGCTTGCCCGCATCGTTGGGCGTCGTAGCTTTTGAGCAGGTCAGGTAGATCTTTGGCTGCGACCGCAAGCATTTCCAGCGCCAGCGCGTCTTCTAATGCCTTTGTAGCCCCGCTTGCGGTGTGCGGGCGGGTCATTGTTCCTGCATCGCCAATCAGCAGCGTTCTTTTGCTGACATAGGTATCGACGATGCTGTCATAGATCGGCTGTATCGACACGTCTTTGTGGCGGGTTTGGGCGAGGAGGCTGCGAATGGCGGGTGGAAAGTGATCGTTCAACAGCATCTGAAGCTCGGCGAACGCCGCCATCGTGACACTGCCTGGGGGAATAGATTCGACGCCGTTCAACGGTTGTGCTTCAGGACAGGATGCGTACACTGCCCAATTCACACGGCGTTGCCCGGTCGCGGCGCTGCCGTCAAAATTCGGGATCATGTAAAGGACTCCGTGTCCGCCCGAAAAAGGGACAGTCAACCAGGCCGTCTCTTTGTCGATCGCCTCAATCAAATGGGTGTCGGCACACTCTGCCTCAGGATAGTTCCCGCGCCACAGCACATAGCCTGCGTAGTCCGTTTCGATGTGGGGATGCATCTTTTGGCGCACCGCAGAGTTGTATCCATCCGCGCCTATGAGAAGATCAAAGTCACGCGTCTCACCGTCCTGGAGGGTCACTGTGACTCCATTTGCAGTCTCTGCGAAATCCAAGAGCATCTTGCCCTCGTGATAGATGTCATCGGAGACTGTTTCCCGCAGCGCACGCCACAGGTTCCCCCAGTTATTGGCGAAGGCGGGGGTCGCTTGGGTCCACAAGCGCTTTCCGTCACGACTTCCATCGGGAAACTGCCACCAACGCGATTTCATCTCGCAACTTGGGAAATTCTTAGGAAGATATCCCTTGTCCATAAGCGTGGCGCGTAGAGGGCCCGGAATGCCGATGCCGGACCCGCGGTCCATCAGCCCTTTTGAGGATCGTTCGAACACGTCCACATTGCAGCCAGCTCGGGTCAACGCTGTTGCTGCGGCGCAGCCTGCGATGCTGCCACCGATCACACCAACTTGCAAACCTTCCAGACTCATGCATTCCTCCCAAGTCGAATTCACATAACTTTATCTTGTATATTTAATTATACAATGTAAAATAAAGAAATGCACAAACCCACTATGCGATCGAAAAAAACAAACAAACGCCGTGACTTAACGGTGGGCAAAATTGTTGAAGCGTCCCTTGTCGTTTTGAAGTCAAGCGACCCATCTGCACTTACAATGCGTCGCGTGGCAGAAGAATGCGGTGTTTCAGCCATGGCGATCTATCATCATATCGACGACAAGAACCAACTCGCCACCCTCGCAGTTGATAGCCTCTTTCTTGCAGCCGCGCAGGGTCTGCGAATAGGGGAAGATTGGAGAGACCGCTTACTCGATTTTTTGGAGGAGGTTCGAAAGCGGCTATTGGAAACACCTGGTGCGGGCATGATCTTTGTCCGCCAGGCTATCATCGGCCCCGGAACCGCCACCACGACAGAGCTGATGTTTGAATGTCTCAGGGCGGGTGGGTTCAGCGGTAGGGCCATCGCCGAAGCGAGTGACGCAATTACCATGCTACTCATCGGATCGATCGCCAACGATCTCACCCGGCCACCGCAGATACGTGAGGAGTTGGGCAAGCAACTCGCGCCCGAGGATACCCCGATATTACAAAAGAACATGCAAACCTATGCAACCAGAGACGGCGGCGAACGGTTCATGCTTGCTTTAGGCTGGATTCTTGATGGGGTCACTCAAGCGGATGCAACAGGATCCAGAACCAAAACCTTATAAGCCGATCTTGATCTTGATCTTGATCTTGATCTTGATCTTTGGTTTTTGGTCGGCAACTCCGTCCTTCACACCTTAGACCGACCTGTGCTCTCAGCGTGTCCCGTGAATGTCCGGAATGCGGGCTGCGACCGCAGCAACTCGGTTGGCTGCTGGATGTCGGCTCTGGGTCGAGTCTGTTTGCGCAATGCACATAGTTGTTTCGGCGGGTTCGTTTATTGCTTCGCGTTCTCAAATTACTCGGTCATTCTTGTTTGGCCTGAACATCCAAATATCGGATTAGAACTCTTGGGATGGACGGCTAAAACTTACTGTGATCCTATGCTGTCGCAGTTCATGGGCATTCAATGCGATCAGCTTCGTATATTGTAGGTATTTTGGTAGCCATTGCCGCCAGCATTGGCCTTTATTTGATTTCTTACCAGTACTTCGTTTCGGAGGAGCTTTCGAAAGCTCAGGGCCGGCTCTCTCTCTACCAAAGTTCGGTAAACAGCGAACTCGAACGATTTTCCCACCTCACATATGTGCTGTCACAGGATTCCTTTGTAATTGGAACAGCCGAAGGAGACGGCACCGGAGCTTTAAACCGACGCCTTGAGGATTTTGCGGAGCGGGCGGAGCTGGATGCTATCTACCTGATGGACGAAGACGGGATCACGATTTCCGCATCGAACTACCGCAACACAGAGAGCTTTGTTGGCCAGAACTACGCTTTCCGCCCGTATTTCCAAAGTGCCATTTCTGGCAAACAGGGCCGCTTCTATGCCATCGGGGCGACGACTGGTCTGCCAGGATACTTCATCGCCAACGCAGTGCTTGACGACCAGGGAGATTCAACTGGCGTCATAGCGATTAAGATCGATTTCTCTAATCTTCAGGATAGTTGGAAAAACTCGGGCGAACAGGTTCTTTTGGCCAATGAAGACGGTGTCGTTCTGCTTTCTTCGAACTCGGATTGGCAATATCGCGCGTTGACGCCATTGTCAGAACCACAGCGAGAGCGAATTCGAAACGCCCGGCAGTTTCCGGGGCAAGCCTTAGATGCGTTGGATTGGGTTGAGTTGCCGGGAGATCAGGCCAGAATTGTGGGGACGAAGCGCTTGCATCTTGCAGCAACGGATTTGCCTCATGGCTGGTCGCTTCACTATTTTGCAAGTGACGATCAGGCTGTAGCGCGCAGTTGGCTTGTAACTGCAGTTTTTGTCCTCTTGGCGGGGCTCACATTTATCTTCTTCCAGATACAACGTGCGAGACGTGTAAGCGCTGCCTTGGCGCGGTCCGAAGAGGAAGAAGCAATGCTGCGCGAAGCAAATGAAAGGCTTGCCATCGAAATCGACGACCGCAAAACTGCCGAGCGGAGCCTCAAACGCACCCAGGGCGAGTTGGAGCGCGCAAGCCGACTGGCCGCTCTTGGGCAACTATCCGCGTCGGTCACGCATGAGCTGGGCCAGCCCATCGCGGCGATGCGCAATCATCTGGTGGCTGCAGAGATTTCATCTTCCGGTGAAACCAAGCTGCCACAAAAAATCGGCAACCTGGTTGACAGAATGGAAGGGATCACACGCCAGTTACGGTTTTTTGCACGGTCGGAGAGTGAGGCGTTCGACGACGTAGACTTACGCACTTCGGTTAATGCCGCGTTGGCTCTGGTTGCCCCAAACATCGAACAGGGCAAGGTGAAAATCTCAATTGATGCGTCGACTGGTCCGGCGTTTATCCGGGGCAGTGCCCTGCGGATCGAACAGGTCATCACAAATCTTTTGCGCAATGCCATAGATGCTACGGATGAAGCGGATGCGCCTGAAATCCATATCGCTGTCATGGCTTCTGATGATGAGGTCGTGTTGGAAATTCAAGACAACGGTCACGGGTTGGGCGAGGCAACGCTGGCAGAGTTGCAAGAGCCATTTGTAACCACAAGAGAGAGCGGGAGAGGCATGGGCTTGGGACTGGCCATTTCCACCAGCATTGTCAAAGATCACGATGGCACAATGACGGCCAGAAATCGAAATGGCGGCGGAACAATTTTCCGTGTCACCTTCCCGATAGCCTCAAATACTGAAGAAACGGACGAATGAACCTGCAGCAACCCTTCAAAGTTTTGGTCGTTGATGATGACAAATCGATGCGACAATCTCTTGTCGAGTTGCTCGAAGCCGCCGACTGGTCTGTCAACGCCTTGCCACGCGCGACCCAGGTGACGGAACATCTGGCTAACGCCTCGCCCGATGTCATTCTGTCCGACGTGCGTATGCCCGGCATGTCGGGACTTGAATTGCTGACCAGCCTGGACAGGCATGTGGCGCCTCCGGTCGTACTGATTTCGGCGCATGGTGACATCCCGATGGCCGTTCAGGCCATACAGGACGGGGCATATGGGTTCATCGAAAAGCCATATGAACCACGGCGATTGCTTACGGTGCTGAGGCACGCGGCCGAACAATACCGAATGCGAAGAAGTAATGCCCGCCTCAAAGACCGGCTGTTCAAACTGTCAGGCCTTGACCGCATCCTGCTGGGCCAAACGGACGCCATTACAGACTTGCGACAAGAAGTACTTGATCTTGCTGATACATCGGTTGCGGTTTTGTTGCAGGGAGATACGGGCACCGGGAAAGAGCTGGTTGCTCATGCTTTACATGATTTGGGCCGCTCGCCGGAGGCACCGTTTCTGGCGCTGAATTGCGCCGCATTGTCGGCCGATACATTTGAAGCGGAAATGTTCGGCGTCGCGGGTGAATCCGACGGAAGGCTTGGGGCGGCATCGGGTGGGACCTTGTTTCTGGATGAAATCTGCTCGTGCCCACCAGCGGCGCAGGCCAAGCTGTTAAGGGTCATCGAAGATCAACAAGTGCTGCCGGTGGGGGCGGTGTCGCCGGTGCCGGTAAGCTTCAGGGTCGTGTCAGCAACCAACGAAGACGTTGTACTGGCGGCCGAGCAAGGCCGCCTGCGTCAGGACCTTTTGTTTCGATTGAATACTGTCGTCCTGTCCTTACCCCCGCTTAGACAAAGACGGGATGATCTGGTTCTGTTGGCAACGCATTTCTTAAACGAATACGCGCAGGTTTATGAGATAGACGTACCAGAACTTGATCAGGACGATTTGGCGGCTCTGCTTGCACATGACTGGCCCGGCAATGTGCGTGAATTGCGCCATGTCTGCGAACGGCGCATATTGGCGGCCCGGCGCGGAGGCGGTTCGTTGGCGCAGGCTATCCAAAGCGATCAGCACTTCGACGAAGTGCCGGATACCCTGCGCGATGCCGTTGCCGCTTTTGAACGCGAGCTCATCGGCAAAGCCATCAAGGCGCATAAAGGCCGCATGGATGCCGCCGCCGAAGCGCTTGGGATTGGCCGCCGGACGCTCAACGAAAAGATCGTCAAACTTGGTCTCGATAAAGAGGCTCTGTTGTAGGCGAAAACAGCTCTGCGGAAATCCGCAGGGCGCCCGGGAAAACGCGCGCATTTTCCTTCATAGTCAGGACACCGCGCATTCTGAATACTCCGCCCAAACGAATTGCATGATCTGGGAGGAGCCACTATGCGCAAACACCTTAACCGGGCGGCCGTTGCCGCCTTGTCGCTGACCGTTGCATCCGAAGCACTGGCTGTCGAATGGAAC
This sequence comes from Ruegeria sp. CDSA236, assembly GCF_059611285.1. Lineage (NCBI taxonomy): Bacteria > Pseudomonadati > Pseudomonadota > Alphaproteobacteria > Rhodobacterales > Roseobacteraceae > Ruegeria > Ruegeria sp. CDSA236. Next base: position 289,699 of record NZ_JBXWPG010000003.1, on the reverse strand, counting down.
GTATCCCTGTGGGGCAAGCGTCGTGCTTTCACAGAGCATGTCGAAAAGCTGGCTGAACTGGTGAACGAAAAGACCAACGGTGAGTTTACCCTGAACATCAGTTATGGTGGCCTGTCGAAGAACAAAGAAAACCTCGATGGGATTTCGATTGGCGCGTTTGAAATGGCCCAGTTCTGCGCTGGCTATCACCGCGACAAGAACCCCTCGATCACTGTCTTGGAACTGCCGTTTCTGGGCGTGACATCCCTTGAACAGGAAATTGACCTGTCGATGGCCGTTTATCAACATCCAGCCGTTGTCGAGGATCTGGCCCGCTGGGACGCGACTCTGCTGATGCCGTCTCCGCTACCGCAGTACAACCTTGTCGGGGTAGGTGACGCGCCGAAATCTCTGACCGATTTTGAAGGTCTGAGTGTGCGCGCCACCGGCGGTATCGGTAAAGCGATGGAGACGGTTGGGGCCGTTCCGACCTCAATGTCTGCATCCGAAGTGCGTCAGGCAATGGACAGCGGCATCGTCAAAGCGGTCAGCTTTGCGCCACACGCGCATATGTCCTTTGGTACCATTGAAAATGGCACTTGGTGGACAACGAACTTCAACCCCGGCACCGTCAACTGCCCTGTCGTGGTGAACACGCTGGCACTGGAAGATCTATCTGACGAACACCGCGAAGCTCTACTGGGATCGGTGGAAGAGGCACTGGATCACTACGTGAGCCACTACCAGACCAAAACGATGGAAGCGTGGGGCCCTGAGTTGGATCAGCACGGCATCGAACGGGTCACTTTCAGTGATGAAGAAATCGCAGCGTTCAAAGAAGCTGCTGCCGCCCCTGCGGCCGAGGCCTGGATTGCAGAAAACACCGAGCGTGGCCTGCCAGCACAAGAGCTTTATGACCTTGTGACCGGGAAGATCGCTAATGGCAGCTAATCCACTCACTGCCCGGCGTCAGCTTGATTGGCGTCGGGTTCTTTCTTTCCTGACAGCGGAGTACAACGATGGCCGGGTCATCCCAGGTGCTGTCCAACGACAGCCGTCTCAGCATTCTCGATAAACATCTCTACAAACTGGAAAGCTTTCTGGCTCTGATCAGCGGTCTTGCAGTTTTCTCGCTGATGGTCATGGCCGTAGTCTCCGTTGGTGGTCGGAATTTCGCCAATGCGCCACTTTCTGGTTACGTGGACTGGATCGAGCAGGCCATGCCGTTGATCGCCTTCATGGGGATTTCCTATGCGCAGCGCGATGGCGGCCACATACGAATGGACATGGTCGTTGGAGCGCTTAGAGGCCGGACGCTCTATATCGTTGAGTTTATCACGACCGCTGTCATTCTGGCGCTGATCGTCTTGCTGATCTGGGGGAGCTGGGCGCATTTCGCACGCAGCTTTGACCTTGGTGCTCCACTCTGGAGCCGCGACAGCTCGATCGACATAGGTATCCCGCTGTGGCCCGCAAAGCTGTTGGCCCCCGTCGCCTTTAGCGTGCTTTGCCTAAGGCTCTTTCTGCAGCTCTGTGCCTACGGTCGTGCGATTCGCCATCCTGACCAGCCGCCTATCGCCGTCCCGTTGATTCCCGATGCCGCCACCCAGGCTGCAATGGAAGCCGAGCATGTCTCGGGCCACGACAACTGAGATAAATTCTGATGGAACCCATTGAAATTGGTCTGATCGTCTCGGGCGGAATGCTTGTTCTTGTGGTGCTGGGTATGCGCGTGGCATTTGCTGCCGCAACGGCCGGAATGGTTGGCCTGATCTGGATCTTCTGGGCCAAGTTTGGGTACGACCCGGCGCGGTTCGGCAAGGCTGTGACTGTGGCCGTCAAAACAGCGGGGCAGGTGCCGCACTCCAAGATTTCAAGCCAAGCGCTTAGCCTTATCCCGACCTTCATCCTTATTGGCTACCTCGCCTATTACGCGGGCCTGACTAAAGCGCTGTTCGAAGCCGCCAAGCGATGGCTCGCCTGGGTTCCAGGCGGGCTGGCGGTTTCGACCGTTTTCGCGACCGCCGGGTTCGCTGCGGTTTCAGGAGCCTCGGTTGCCACATCCGCCGTTTTCGCCCGCATCGCCATCCCCGAGATGCTGAAGATCGGCTACGACAAGCGCTTTGCTGCAGGTGTCGTCGCTGCAGGCGGCACATTGGCGTCGCTCATCCCTCCTTCGGCCATTTTGGTCATATACGCGATTATCGTGGAACAGGACGTGGGCAAACTGCTGTTAGCCGGTTTCATTCCGGGCATGTTCTCAGCTTTGATCTATGGCTTGCTGATCATTGGCATGGCTGTTGTGATCAAAGACTTTGGTCCCGCAGTCTCAGGCTTTACATGGAAAGAGCGTTTCATGTCTCTTCCGCCCGCACTGCCTATCTTGTTTGTCGTCGTTACCATCATCTTCTTTGTCTACAACCCATTCGGAGGCGATGCTTGGGGCACGCCAACCGAGGGTGGTGCAATCGGTGCTTTCGTTGTCTTTCTGATGGCTCTTTACCAAGGCATGCGCTGGTCTGAGCTGAAAGACGCGTTGCTGGAGACAGCCAAGCTGAGCGTCATGATCTTTACCATCATCTGGGGCGTGTTAGTTTACGTCCGGTTCTTGGGTTTTGCCGAACTACCCATCGCGTTCTCCGACTGGATCACCTCGCTTGAGATGTCGCCAATGCTGATCTTGGTCTGCATCCTTCTGGCTTATGCCGTTCTGGGCATGTTCATGGATGCGATCGGAATGTTGTTGCTGACGTTGCCGGTTGTTTATCCCGCAGTCATGGCGCTGAACGGTGGCGAGGCCGTAAGCGCAGCCGACAGTACCTTCGGTATGTCCGGACCGATGTGTGCCATCTGGTTCGGTATTCTGGTCGTAAAAATGGCCGAATTCTGCCTGATCACCCCACCTATCGGGCTGAATTGCTTTGTAGTGGCTGGCGTGCGTGATGACCTAAGCGTTCAGGATGTTTTTAAAGGTGTAACGCCTTTCTTTCTGGCGGATGCAGCGACGATCGCAATGCTCGTTGCGTTCCCTGCTATCGTCCTGTGGCTTCCTGGACAGGTTTGAATTGCAGGGGATGATTTTTGAGCGCGGTTTGCCGGTGCGGCTTAGACAAAGATGCAAGATGCGTGCCATTCATGAATAAGCAACGGCGACCAAAAGCATAGATAGCTGGCGTCATTATCTGTTCAGTCGTGTAAAGGCGTGTCGACTGATTTGGGCCGTCCGCATGATCAGCTATTGGTGGGGCAGGGGACCTTTCTGCAACGGCACCGGAGCCTGTTGTGAGTCCAAAGCAGAATCTTGAGAGATAGTGGAAAGAGCACTCCGCCGTCACCACGGCGAAGTGCTGAATAGTGTGTGTCTAGCTGCCGTTCGTCGAGCGTGCGAAATCCTGTAGAACGGTAACTCACGGTCTGCAGGGCTAAGCCGCCACTCGCCGCACCGTCCACTAAGAAGCGCTGCGCGAACTTTGCGGACCCTGGAACAGCCTTTGACACAACAATTTGGAACGTCGCAGTTAACCGCGTGCACACCAGCATTGATTTCGAAAAGGTCCCAATGCCATCATCTTCTAAAAGTGGGAGGGGATTAGATGTGGAAACCAATCATATTAGCTTTTTTGATTGTCGTGACTGGTGCCGCAGCGGCTATGTCGCACGATGTGCGGGATCCAGCGACTTTGCAAAAACCGCTTATTCAGGACTTGCTAACCGAGTCGCTCAAAAGCACTGAGGGCTTGGAGGTTGTCGTGAGCCATGTTGCCCTACCACCAAACCTCACTTTACCAATGCATTGGCATCCCGGTGAAGAATTTGCCTACATTCTGCAGGGCAGCGTCACCCTCATCCTAGACGGCGAAGGCGAACAAGAAGCTTTTTCAGGTGACGTAGGCGTCGTTCCGTTGAAAAAAGTGCACACCGCTCGCTCAGGGGACGAAGGGGCAACCATTTTGGTGTTCCGTGTCCATGAGGAGGGCCAGCCAGGCAGAGTTTTGGTCAGCGACTGATTTTCAAGACAAAGGCGAAATATCCTTTACCGAATGCATGGTTGTCGGAACCGGGGGGGGGTGCCGTTTGCCTTCACACTTGCAACCCTGCTTTTTTCCACCCGCTGCGCCAGCGATCAGCGCAGGTTGGAATAGAGAATAATGGTAAACGTGTTGTCTCGGTTATCGAAGCCGCATTCGGAGCGATCTCGTTCAATTTGACAGCCGCTGTTTTTGCCGCATCTATGTCATCGAGCTCAGCGAGCGAGGCAATCAGCATCAGGTGGCTCATCAGGAAGGTTGCACGCACAGACAAGGCTTCGCGACAGGCCTGCGCGGCTTCCTCATAACGTCCCAAGTGAAACAAGGCGGCACCCTGTCCCATGAAAGCGGCGTGCCGCAATGGATCACACGGGCTGAGTTCGACAGACCGGACTGCATGTTCCAGCGCCTTGTCAGGGCGATTCAGCAAATAAAGATTTGCAGCGGCGAGCATGTGGACCGTCGCCGCGTTGGGATTTTCCGACAATGCTTCCTTAAAGGCTGTCCGCGCGCGGGACAGGTCCTGTGCCAGCATAGAGATCGAATGTGCGGCATAAGCCTTTGCAATGCCGTCCGCGCGATCGCTCCGCAGCACCTGCTCTGCGGCCGCGACAGCTGACTTGGGTCCCTGATCTACAGGCTCCAAACCTTGCACAAGACGTTGGATATGAAGCCATGCTAGCAAGCCCGCTGCGGAGGCGTATTCCGGATCTCGATCCAAAGCCAGTTTTGTTAGTCGTATTGCCTCTATGTTGTCTTGGTCAGTCAGCAAGTGGAAATGTGATAATGCTCGGAGGTAGAGCTCGTATGCCTGTAAGTCCTTGGTGGGCTTTGCACGCGCACGATTTGTTTCAGCGTGCCGCACCGATGGTTCAATAGCTGTAACTACGTCTTCGGTGACTTGATCTTGAAGATCAAAGATGTCGTCGAGCACACCGTCAAAGCGGTCCGCCCACAAATGGCTCCCATTTTCGGTATCTATGAGCTGTCCCGTGATGCGGACGCGCTGCCCGGAACGCCGAACGGAGCCTTCCAGTACATACCGAACCCCTAGGTCGCGGCCCACGTCGCGGATGTCCGTGCTTTTCCCCTTATAAGCAAAAGAAGAGTTTCGTGCGACGACCATCAACCAACGAAACCGAGATAGCTCAGTTATGATGTCTTCCGTTATGCCATCGGCAAAGAACTCCTGCTCCGGATCACCCGACATATTGTCGAATGGGAGCACTGCGATTCCTGGCCTCACATCCGCTTTGATCGCGAGATTGGCTTTCGTACCCTTTGGCCAACACCAGATTCCAACATGGCGCGTGATGTTTTTCAGTTCGGTTTGCTCTCCGCCGTCGAATAATCCCGCATCGTTACGGTCAAGGCTGTTATGTGACGTATCCGAAAAGAGCACTTGTCCCGGCTTCGCGAGAGCCTCCAGACGCGCCGCAACATTGATGCCGTCGCCGAAAATGTCATCGCCATCGGTTACCACTTCCCCTGTGTGAACCCCGATGCGCAGTTTGATGTGGTCAGGTTTGAGGGCGGACTGAACTGCAATCGCGCAAGCTGCTGCTTCAGATGGTGATTGAAACTCGACGATCCAGCCGTCACCCATGCTTTTGATCAGTGAACCATTGGTATCTTCCACGATCGGGAGAAACGTGTCCTCACGGAAGGTCTTTAATGCAGCGACTGTGCCAGTACGGTCCTGATCCATCAGCGCGGAATAGCCCACAATGTCGGCGGCCAATACCGTCGTGAGACGTCTTCCCATTCACCCCTCCTCTTTGCAATGAAGTTAGCTCGGTGGGTTGCTTCTGTCAGCCCATTCGTCAGATTTTGAAAAGCCTTAATGAATAGAAAGCATAGGTACAGGCATACACGCACAACTAAAAAGGTAATGCTCAAATACCTGTCGCGCATTCAGCAAACGGTCACCTTCATATCCGCGGAGTTAGTTACTTGCGTTTCTTTAGCTGCCAATGTTCGTGGCAAAGCAATTCCGCTTTGGGCTCAAGGCAGACGTTCCTCTAAACTCGTTGAACGTCTGCTGAGCGGGACGAAGCTGCCGTTTGCGCTTGAAAGATCAATGTCCGCTCAGCAAATGGCCACACCTGCTGACGACATCTTCTTTTCAGCGCTTTCCGTCGGTGCGGCTGCGAGCGCCCCCTCTTTCACGACGGTGACGTCATAGCCTCGTTTTCTGGCCGCCAGCGCCGTCTTTTGCACACAGTAATTCAAGTCCAAACCAACAAGGCGCAGCCTGCCGACGTCGTAACTCTCTAAAAGAGCATCCAGTTCGCCCATTTCGAATGCGTCCTGCACGCGCTTAACAAGCACATGGTCGGGTAGAGATGTAAAAACCTCGGCAATTTCGGTCCCGTCGCTGCCCTCTATCGCCTGCCCTTTCATCAAAAGTTTTGCCACTGCCTTGGTTGAAGGGATCGACCATTCCTGACGCACGGCGATGACGGGATGGCCTTGCGCTTTCGCAGCTTCTACTTCCGAAAGAATGACACCTGCGGCGGCTTCTTTTGCGGCGTTCGAGTACGGACCGCGCTCCCAGAATACCGACTGTAGATCAATCAGCAGTAGTGCTGATCCATTCCGGTCCGATATCGTTTCTCCTACACTGACCGCGCCAATGCGTCTTATACCGTTGGCGAGCCAGAGAATTAGGAGCAAGACCGCGGTGGCCAAGATAACACCGAAAGTCATTCGCTCTCTCCCGCTTGGGTTTTTAGTCTGTCCGTCACTGTGAGCACGACCTCAAGCGCCGTGGAAATGCTCTCACTGCGTAGGTTCGCACCAACCCTCTCCATAAGCTTCATTTCGTTCGAAATGATCTCTTCAATGAGGGTGCGACCGTGATCGGTCAACGTCAGGACAGGAGACCGCTTGTGGCGAGGATTTGGGCGGTGCTCGACCAGACCTGAGGCCAGCGTCTCATTGCACATGATCTGAACGTATTGCCGTTTGATTTCGAGTCTTGCCGCAATCTCTGGGACGGTCTGCTCTCCGTATTTGTCCAGCATCTCCAGAACGGCGCGCATCCGGACTGTTAGGTTGGTTCCGACCAAGCCCGTTTCAACGCAGGCTTCTGCGGCCTGCATCAAGGGGCGTGACATCCAAATCAGTTGGTGAAGTTGTTCTGCCTTCATAACGACATTATACATGTCATTTTGACAAGTGCAATGTCATCTCTAAAAAGCTGACATTAGTACATCGTGCAGCATCCGGTAAGTCTGGGCTCAAAACGGAAATCCCTTTTCGGGAGCACTGCAATCTTTCTTTAATTCTAGATTTATTCCTGAACCAACTGCCTCCACTACTACTACTGCAGTTGCAAAATATCCGGGACGCAGAGTTTTCTTTTGGCAGGCATTTTGTCTGCACCATCTGATCGTTTCAGTCGCTTCGGGCCGTCCTTGACCTTGATTTTCGGCTTAGCTAGCGGGCCTTTTAGAGTCACTGGCCAGGGGCTTTTCGAAAGAGGTTCGCCAATCTTGCGGGGCTGTAGATCTAAATCCAAGACCTTGCCAGCCACATCGACCCCGCCAAAAACGACAACTTGGACATGATCCGTTTCCAAGGTGGTTTGTTTCGTCGAAATACTTCCATTGGAGATACTAATCGGCGCGCGCAAGCACACGATCGGAGCAACCTTTTGTTTTTCTTTGGTAAACACCCAAGGTAGCACACCCAGCCCCGCCAAATCCAAAAGCTGGGTCTCGATCGAGCCATCACGCAATGAAACTGTGGCGTTGCCGTTCATGCTGTTGGCAAAGTGCTTGGGTGAATCGGTTCCTCCTGACACCGAAAAATCTGCATAGATCGTACCGCTTGCACCTTTTTTGAAGTTCAGACCGTGAAGAATATCATCCAGCTGCCAGCCGCCTGCCTTGCCGGTCAACGTGAGCAGGTGAGCGTCGTTCGATAGATCCATTTGCCCGCTGACGTCGAAATGAGCGCCACCGTATTCAAATTTCAAAGGTCCGGCCTTAAGCTCATTTTTGTTAAGCGTCAGTTCGCTCTGCAAACTGCTAATGCCTTTGGCGCCCTCTATGTGCCGAAGGTCAATGTCGACATCCATATCCATACCGGACAAAAGAACTGAACGCCCTATTGGTTTAAGCGTCACATCTCTCAAAGGGCCAGTGTCATCTGCTTCTTGATTGACGTCTTCCTCGTCGGGCTCCATACCGCCTAGCTTCCGCAACTGTGCGGCGGCCTGAATGATAGTTCGAATATGATCTATCTTTATCAAGTCACTCTCTATGGAACCGTTCAGCACAGGATCACTTGTTGCATCATCAAGATCGGCGACAATTTCCAGGACAGATTCAGAAACCTCGACATTGGCACTCGCGTTCCAATCGGTGCCTTCGCTAGCGAGGTCAATCTCAAGGCGAGCCTGTCCGGTTTCCACGCGTTCAAGCGATAGTGCCTCCAAAAGGTTCGCTCCTGACGGGACTTCGACATCAATTGCTAAATCCAGGTCCTCGAATTTGAGTACATTCTTCACAGTGCCATGTACTTCGAGGTTCCAGACTTCCGTTTCGCTTGTCCTGCCATCCAAATTCGTCAGCGATAGCTGATTGATATCGCCATTCAAATGAAAGTCGCCGGAAAATCTGCCGAGTTGGTCGTCCGGTCCTAACAGTTCTGGTGAGATCAAACTGCTTGCCGGAATATCCATTAGACCTTCTGCTGATATTCCTTGTAACTGCAGCGCGTCATCGACCGAACCGTCCAAAATGATAAACGGATCAGCCGGGTTCCCAATTCTCAAGTTGATGCTTCCGACCCTTAAGGCGCCCTCTGGTGTTCTGGAAAGTTCGGAGAACTTGATCGGAGGCGGACCCTCGCCAGACGTGTCCAATGTGAATCCGTTGGTCTTAATGACCATTTGCCGCTGCGGAATCTGCCCGGGGACGCTGTCGATAACCATGTCGACCGCGATAAGTTTAAGATCATACCGCGATGCGGCTGTGCCCGGTTCAGCATCTTCAGGGTACAACCGAATGCGGGTTGTCAGCGATACGTCTTCCGGGTTCCCCAATTCTCCGATTTGTCCTGTCAGCGAGAGGCTTTGCCCGCCATCCAACTCCGTCAAAACACTTAGATCATCAATCCGAGCAACGCCGTCGACCGATTTGAATGTTGCACCAATACTTCCTGAACCTTCCAGGACACGGTCAATCTTCAGGATATCGAGAAGCTGGCCAAGTTCTACAACCTCTAGGGTCGTCTTCACTTGCAGCCCGTCTTCTATGGGGGATTCCTCTGCGGTAATCGAAATCTGTTCGAAGTTCACCGCTACCTGAAACGGGTCTTCCGCAGGGAATGTCGCGTTCAGATCAAACCTCTCTCCGTTTAGCGAACCGGTCCCAACTGCGGTCGCAACGTCGGTTTCCGTATCGCGTTTTAGAAGCAGCTCAGAAAGCTTCAGATCCAGCTCAAGCCCGTTTAGATCATTTCGGTAGAAAACGGTGATATCGGTCAGGTCAATTTTATGGTCCGTTAGAACTCCAGCCAAAGGCATTTTAGGAGACTTAGCAGCTTGCCCGGCTTCTACATCTGATAGGGAAAGGGACTGCCAGTTTCCGACGCCGTCTTTGCCTGTGATCAGGTTCAGGTGAACGCCCGAGAGAGAAAGGTTGCTCAGCGATAGATTACTGTTCCAGAGGTCGCGCGTGGAAATTTCGAACTCTATTTCGTCGATTGCTGCCAGATTCTCGTTCGCTCTCCGCGAACCGGGTAGTACCAGCCCCGCCGCTGACACCTGCAAGTGCCGGCCAAGGCCTAGACGCACTTCATCCTCTATGATGACGTCCTGACCAAGTTTCTTGGAGATCAGGTTTTCAACGAAGGTGGTCCTTACAGAAGAAAACAACGTAGAAGACAGGAAAAGCCAAGCTGCTAACACAGCCACAAACGCGACAGCGCAACAAACAAATACACCTTTTGCAACGTACCGCACGCTTTTCTCCTAATGTTCCGATTCATACCTTGGGCAACCTAAACCATTTATTTGTTAGGTTAATGGATTATATGGTCGGTAAATTTCCCGACCTCTGAATGATCTTGACCGTACAGCTGATAACTCTCGCTGATTTGGTCGGACAGCTAAATCACGGGTAGATGACAAAATAACTTTTGTACCGCTGACCCAGCTTCCAATCAGCTGGCTTGAAGCGAGTTTGACCGACCAGAACTGGACACGTTGCAGGGGTTGCGACTTCAGCGGCTCGACGCATTCCCAAGCTATTGGCAGCCAGATTTCTTCGATTTCCCACATTTATCTAATTACTGTTATATGTGAATTCTTCAAACAACGAGGACAGGATGAACTCACTAACTAGAATAACACGTGGGATAGGCGTCGCTTTCAAAGACGGTAGAGTGAAAGGCATTCTTGCCTTCACGGTTGGAATGATTTTATGGGCCTCGGTCTTTTACCACTTTGTCGAGGGTTGGAGTTGGCTCGACTCAATCTACTTTTCTGTAGTGACAATTTCGACCGTAGGGTTTGGTGACTTCTCACCTGAAACCGCGGCAGGGAAGATCTTCACAATGATTTACATCATCGTGGGCCTCGGTGTCTTCGTGACCGCGGCGACCACAGTGGCAGATACAATCTTGTCCCAAGACGACAAAAAAGCGGACTAATAGACTGCACTCAAATGAGCCAAACCGAGTTCCTGCACAGGCATTGGCCCGTCTGTGCATCTCAAACCGCGGCCTGGATTCATTTGCGCCTTCAAGCTGATAGATGATCACTAAAACTCAAAAAAATATACATATTATGTTTTTTGAGTATAACATTCAAAAAAATATATGGAGGGATGGAATGGAAAAGACACAGGACGCAAAGATTGTCGATCTAGCGATACGATTGCTCTTTCTCGGACTATTTCTCTACAGCGCTCTGGTCATGGTGGCCCCGCTTGCAAGCGTGGTTATCTGGGCAACTATCCTCTGTGTGGCGCTTTACCCGGCATTTGATTGGCTGCAGTCCAAGCTGGGAGGTCGGAAAAAGCTTGCCACGACGATCTTGGTTTTGCTGGGCCTTGTTCTGACCCTCGGGCCTGTCGCAACTGCGGTGTCTGGTGCTGCAGAACTAGGGGCTGAATTCGCGGAACAAGCTGACAAGGGTGAGTTGAAAGTCCCCCCTGCGCCCGAGGGCCTCAAGGAATTGCCATTGGTTGGAGACAAAATTTCCGATGTCTGGGGGATGTTTGAGCGCAATCTTGACGGCGCGCTTACGAAATATGGCGCGCAAATCCTTGAGATCACCAAGTCGCTGTTTGGAAAGGTGTTGGGCATCGGCATCGGGCTTCTTGGCTTAGCTCTGTCCGTATTGATTATGGGGGCGTTGTTCAGCCCCGGGCCAAATATGGTCCAGGGTCTTCAGCGCTTTGCCAACCGTGTTTTCGCTCCGCGCGGTGGAGAATTCGTAACACTGGCAGGCGCAACAATTCGGAACGTTACAAAAGGCGTGATTGGCGTAGCTGCCATTCAAGCGGTCTGCGTTTGGATACTGTTGGCTTTGTTTGGGATTTCTTCGGCCGCCACGTTGGCATTCATCTGCCTGATACTCTCGATTATCCAAATCGGGCCCGGATTGGTTCTTATACCGGTAATTATCTACGCATGGAGTTCCATGTCCGGCGGAACTGCTTTGATCTTCACCATACTGGCTGTTCCCGTCACTATAATGGACAGTTTCCTAAGACCCGTGTTCATCTCAAAAGGCCTCGAGACTCCTATGTTGGTCATCCTCATCGGTGTTCTCGGAGGTATGATGGCGTACGGTTTGATCGGCGTCTTTATGGGGCCGGTTCTCTTTGCTGTCTTCTATGAGCTGTTCAAGGTTTGGATTGATACCTCGCCCGAAGCCGAGGGTGTTGCTGATGGTACGACGAAATGAGGAAAACGATATGGACAACCCTGGCTGTCATTCTGATTTTCCTTGTCTGGTATTTGGTCGCTGATCGGAAAACGCCATTTACCGGGAACGCCAGAGTAAAAGCCGTGGCGACTCAGATCGTCCCTCAGGTGACTGGCACCGTGACTGAAGTATTGGTCGAAAATGGTCAGATTGTCTCGGCCGGAGATGTCCTTGTCCGGATCGATGCGCGACCCTACGAGATTCAGCGCGACAAGGCGGAAGCTGATCTCGAAGCAGCCACTCAAGAAGTCGGCGCATCTTCGGCAGAAGTAAGAGCGGCACAGGCCAAACTGGCAAGGGCGCAGAGCGATCTGGATACGATGCGCATTCAAACAGAACGCGTATTTGCGCTCGAAAAGAAAGGGTTGATTGCCGTCTCAAAGGCCGATGATGCGCGAGGGCAACTGGCAGAGTCCGAGGCAAACTATGAGAACGCAAAAGCAGATCTGGAAAAAGCAAAACAGAGACTTGGTGACGACGGAATCGAAAACCCGAAAATCCAGCGCGCGTTGGCCGCCTTGGCGGATGCAGAGCTTAACCTTGAGTGGACTGAGTTGCGCGCTCCGGCGACAGGTGTCATCTCTAATTTGCTGATAGCCCCCGGAACATATGCGCGATCCGGTCAGGATCTGTTGACGTTTCTGGACGCAACTGACGTCTGGATTGAGGCGTATTTTTCCGAGAACAACCTAGGAAGAGCCTCGATAGGGTCTCCGGTTGATGTAGTGTTGGACATGCATCCAGGTCAGGTTATTCCGGGCGTCATTGAGAGCTTTAGTTCGGCGGTTTCCCTAAGCGGCGGTGATGTGCCTGGGCAATTGGCGAGCCCGCCAAGCACCAAAGGTTTTTTACGAGAGCCTGAGAGATTCCCAGTCAGGATCGTTTTACCCGGCTATGAAGCCGGAAGCACCGAAGATGACCTTCGCTTTCAACTGAATGGGCAAGCCGATGTGATCATGTACCTAAGCGACAACTCGTTGCTGAACCTCGTAGGTCGCACCTACATCCGCGTGGTTTCAATTCTGTCCTATGCGTACTGAGGACCAACGCTCTGTCACCCGGCTTGCGCTGGGTGTTACCGGCGTCTTTTCATTGGGCCTATTTCTTGGGTGGCCGCTCGCCGTCGTCGGGGCGGTGTTCGCCGCCCTTTTTCTGCAAGCACCTGCCGCATTGCCTTTGGCCGCATTTGCTAAGCTCTTTGTCTTCTCTATTGGATTGATGTTCATTTCGTTCCTGATGTCGTCAATCTTCTCACCATATCCGCTTGTATTTCTGATGCTGGTGGCGATTGGAATAATCCTGTCTTTCATGTGGTCAGTTTCCGGCGCCGGAGTATTACCCGGTGTCATAGCTCTCATGGGGGCATTGATGATCCCAAACTTGGTTCTGCAATCCCAGGATCTGGCCTTGGTGCTTGTGTATTGGATACCTTTGAATCTGCTGTTTGCGGGCTTCGTATCGACGCTAATGTTCGCGCTGATCCCCGCCGAACCTCAAACAGCGGCCCAGAAGAAGGCCGCATCGTCGCCGAACTTCGACCCACATCGCCGAATAGTCAGGATGTCGCTTGTAACAGTGCCGTTTGCCTTGGCGTTTTTTGTTTCCGGCGCATCTGCACTACTTGTTTTGTTTTTTGTCGCCCTGCTGAGCCAGCAACTTGCGGCAATGCCCGCTGCAGGCAAAACAGTTGCAAAAGCAATGCTGACGGCAAACCTTCTTGGGGCGGCAGTATCCATCATTTGCTATGAGATAAACGTAATAGCTCCGGTTATTCTAACGCCCATTCTGCTGTGTTTTTTCTTTTGCCTGACACTCGGAGCACTCGGTAAATCTCAAGCCCCACTCGCCGCCGCTGCCGGCTCTGCTATTACAACGGCTCTGATTGTATACGGCGGGTCGGTTGCGCCGTTTTCAGACGAGGCTGACGTCAAGAGCATCATTCGAGTTTTGCAAGTTGCCAGCGCCGCCTTCTTTGTAATCATCGCATATGTCGTGGTAGATGAATTCTGGCCGGAAAAAGAGCGCCAGGCGGCTCAATGAAGTTAGTTGCAACAAGGCTTGGCGCTGAAACCGACAGTGTTCTCAACTTGACCAATTCTACTTAGGGTCAGGATTCATAACCAGTACATAACGGTTGCCTCGAGTGCGAAGGCTGAGAGGAAGACCTTGGGACTACGGTCATAGCGTGTCGCCACGCGCCTCCAATCCTTGAGCCTGCCGAACATGATCTCGATCCGGTTGCGACGTTGTACTTTCGCTTATCGTATTTGACCGGTGTCTTGCGTTGCATACGGCCTGGGATGCAGGCGCGTATGCTTTTGTCTTTTAGCGCTTCACGGAACCAGTCGGCGTCATAGCCGCGATCCCCGAGCAGCCAATCCACGTTTAATATGCTGCTGAGCAGAGCCCGAGCATCGATGTAATCGCTGACTTGCCCGGCAGCAACAAACAGGTTGAGCGGGCGACCTTAGCTATCACAAATAGCATGCAGCTTGGTATTCATGCCGCCTTGGTTCTGCCAATCAGGCGGCCATGCCCCCCTTTTTGATGCCCAAGCTGGACGCCGTGCGATGGGCTTTTAGATATGTGGCGTCGATCATAACCATCTTCTTTTCACCATGCTCGGCAGCCAGACCAGCCATCATCCGTGCGAAGATGCCTTTCTCGCTCCAACGCTTCCACCGGCTGTAGAGCGTCTTTTTAGGTCCGGATTCCCAGGGCACATCTCGCCAACGCAACCCATTGCGATTGATGAAGATAATCCCGCTTAGCACCCTTCTATCATCGACCCGTGGCCTACCGTGCGACTTCAGGAAGAAAGGGGAAAGCATGGCCATATGCTCGTCTGTCAGCCAATAGAGGTCGTTCATGTCATCGCTCCGTTTTTGGAGCCGTGAATCACGCAGCGCAGCGAAAATCAATGCATCCTGAGCCTAACATAGATCCAAGCGAAAGCTTCCTTCGCACCAAAAGTCAATTCATGGCAAGCGTTGTTGAATGGCCGCTAACCGAGACTGTGAATGCTTTTTATGCGAGAGTAGCGAACGGCGGGTAGGCTCGCATCAACGAAACTGCAAATTCCTGTCTTGAAGGTCCGCTTTGGGCTGCTAGCGGCCTATCATGCTTGCTGCGGAGAATGGCAACACTGAGCCCAAGGTGTTCATGTTGCAATAGGAATGAGCGGCAGCGACAAATCAGGGTACAGACATCAACGTTGTGAGTAGCGGTTCGTTTTGACCATGCGACGTGCTGATGTCACGCAGCGAACGTAGCCCCACCGCGATCTTGGAGATCGTTAGGCTTCTTGGTCGCTTTGTCTGCAAATTCAGGCGATGTTCAATGTCCCGAATTGGTTTTCGCTATATTGCAAAGCAGATCAACATGTTGATCCAACCAATCTTCGTCCAGTGCCTCGTGACGTATGAGTTTGCGGAAATAAGGTGCTGCGACTGCTAGTTCTATGAGTTGGTCAACCGGGACGTCAGCGGTGATCTCACCGCGGCCTATTGCGGCTGCAAATACTGCTTCAACACTTGCGAACCTGTCTTTCATAAATTCAGTGATCACCAACCTCGCTTCTGCATCGTTGGACGCAGCAGCGACCACCTGAGGCGCGATTTGGCCCCATGGTGTGTCATTCAAGGCTCCCATCAGTACACCGAGTAGCCAGCGCAGGTCAGATCGTAGCGGGCCATCGGTTTTGGGCGGTATGTTCGGCGGTGTTGCGATGCGCCTGAACGCTGCATCACGCAGACTGCGCGCATCTGGCCAGTGTCTGTAAAGTGTGCTGCGCGAAATGCCCGTTGCCTTCGATACTGAGCCATGAGTTACGTGCAGCACGCCTTCATCCATTAGTATCTTTTGCGCAGCATCAAGCGCGGTCTGTCGTGTGGCGATCAGCCTAGGATCTTCTTTCAATCACCCCTCCTATAGAACATTTAGTTGCATAGTAGAACATTTTGTCCTAAAAGTATGGCAAGCTAAAAACTAAATCCCAAAATTCAATTTCGCAAACACGTCTTGTCAAAATGGGAGCGGATCAATGTTCAAAGTGGCAGCAACCCCGCTGGCGGTAATCTTATCGATGGGCGCGACAACCGCATTGTCCGAGAGTGGCACTTACGAGTTGGATCCTGGACACAGCCAGGTATTGTTCAGCTACAACCACATCGGGTTCTCAGAAACATATGGAATGTTCTCAGGTTTTAGCGGTGAGATTGAGTTCGACGAAGATGATCCGTCTGCGTCATCTGTCAAAGCGTCTATGCCTGTAAAATCCATGATCACGGGCTGGGATGCCCGTTTGCAACACTTCATGTCCGATGACTTTTTTAGCGCGAGTGACGGTGACGTGGTCACATTCGCCTCAACCAGCATTGAAGTGACCGGGGACAATTCCGCGAATATTTCTGGCGACCTGACCATGAATGGCGTCACCAAACCTGTTGTTCTGGAAACAACGCTTAACAAGTCAGCGCCATACCCGTTTGGCCCAAAAGAGGGCACGCCAACCTTGGGGCTGGCAGCCACGGCGACTATCGTGCGGTCAGAATTCGGACTTGGGGCGTTTGCACCTGCGGTGAGCGACGAAATAGAGCTCTTGATCAATATCGAAGCGTTAAAGGCTGAATGATGTGTGCAAGTGCGCTGAAACTGCTCGGAGCGCTCTTTCTTAACTTTTGACGGGGTCGCCAACAATATGGATATTTTCCCGAAAATATTTGCTGTTGTCGCAGTAGCGGCGGTCACGAGCCCTTTGGCATATGCGCAAGAGTACGCGTTCCCGGAGCGCACCTCGCCCCGTCCGGAAACAACAAGCGGCGTACCGCATACTCAGATTGGTGTCGAAATTGATGCCGATTTGTCCCAGCTATTGCTGGAGCGAGTTGCGCAATTCCCAGGGGTCACACTTGGCCCCACACGCATATCACTACCTGGCGCGATTGGCTTTCAGCTTGATCCCGGCATGTTGTTGTCTCGACCGAGCTCTATCGTCGGTGGGTTTGAGTTTGCGCATATGCATCCTGATGGCAGCTTGCACGCTTCGCTCGACCCAGCATTGGCGCGAAAAGCAATTGAGGCTGGCTGGGCCGTAGCTCACCCTTGGGCTGATCAACGCCCCGGATGGAGCGGCTTTGTCATGATCTATACTCCAACCACACCAGAAGAGTTGGAATTCGTCATCGATCTGGTCGAAAGTTCGTACACCTTCATCACCGGCAACACCTTGGGTTAAACCTGTTTTGCCCGAAAGTGTGCGGTGGCGCCTGCTTCCTTAAAGAGTGCTGTTTCAGCTTGCTTGCTTTTCACGGTCAATTTCTTTCTTACATTCTTGCCGTGGCGAAGCGCTCGGAGCGTGCGTTCAAACCTTCAGCACCAATAGTAACTCCCGTCCCGCGCAGTTGAATTTGCAAAGCTCAGTGGCAAATGCCCGCTTTGGGCTGCGACCAACTAATTGAACTGATCGCAGAGAATGGCGTATCTGCGCCCAAAGCGACCATTCCGGTATCTAATTACAAAGTGGGTGTTCATGTCTTTGGGCTCACTTCACGGGTTTTTCGGTGAACCGGCGAACTGCGAGGACCGAAGCAGCATAATCCCCCAATGAAATCCCTCTGAAAGCAAAAGCCGCCGGTTTATTGCGTGCTCGGACGTCGACTTTGCCAGCGACCAATTCCGTCAAGTCGCCAGCAATTTGCTCGTATTGCAACATCGGCTTGTCGCTTTCCAGCTCCTGCAAACGGTCGTCGACAATTACCGTTTTGAAACCAATCATGTGCGCCGGCACCCACGGGATGCACGCATCAGTTATGGTGGCGAAGGCAGTCGGCTTCAGCCATCGGGCATCCAAGAAGGGTTCAATGGAGTAGTCCAACGTTATCGATGTCACTATCAGATCGGCATCACTCAAAGCGTCCTTGGCATCGGCGCATGTTTCAGCTTCGAGACCCATGCCCCTAGCATAACGACAAAGCTTGTCGGCATTCTCTTTACCTCGCCCGAACACGCGGATTCGTTTCAAGGGAAACAGTTCTGAAAACGCAGCTAGATGGGAGTGAGCCTGCACGCCCGCGCCCACAAAAGCCACTGTCTCGGCATGAGGGTCAGCAAGCCGACGCGCTGCCACCACTGACAGAGCCGCAGTTCTGTTTGCCGTAATCCAATTCGCTCCCAAGACCGCGCGAAGCAGTCCGGTTTGCGCATCCATAACCATGATGGCACCGTTTATCGCGGGATAACCCCTCGCCGGATTTTCCGGACACACTGTAACCTGCTTGGTCACGATGAATCCATCATCTCCCATTGCCAATGTAGACATTGCGTAGCGCCCATCGCCGGGCAAAATGACTGTCTTGGGAGAAGTGTGAAGCTTTCCGTCTGCCTTGGCTATTAAAGCAGCCTCGATGGCATCGGCAACTTCCGAAGGTTGGATGCCTAAACCCCCGAGGTCGTCGTCAGACAGATAAATTAAGGCGTTCTCAGAAGTCACAGAGTCCCTCACTTAAGCAATTTGGCTTTTTGACTGAGTACATTGTCTTCGGCAGTTCTTCCTATCGGTTTACCTTCACAGAAGTATTTTGGCTGTAACTTTTGATCGCCCGATCCAATGCGCAGAAAAAAAGCGCCTTCATTTTTCTGAAAATGTGAACCCAGTCGAACGCCTGCTTCGTCCATTAGGCCGACTTTGTGCGGTCTGAACCAACCCGATGACCTACTGAGATCGTCAGACGACAGGTTCGGGCCCATTGGTAGTTAAAGTTGCGAATTGTTCAAACGACACTTTGCAGATCAGATTCCGGGCGACTTCAGGTCGGGATCACTATCCGACACACCAACCCACCCAGCGATTCAGAGCGGTCCAGATCTAGTCTGGCATCGTAGGCTTTCAGTAAGTCGACCGCGATCGCCAGCCCAAGCCCGCTACCAACGACCGAGGTGTCCAGTCGACCGCCGGATCGCAAGGCTTCGCGGTGGGCGTCTTCAGGAATTCCCGGACCGTCATCCTCGATACTGATTTCGATACATTTCTGCTTACGTTTCGCGGTCAGCCGTACCGTGCTTCGACACCATTTGACCGCATTGTCCAGAAGGTTGCCCAAAATCTCTTCTATGTCCTGCGTATCCATGCGCACCCAAAGACCCGGATCGCCATCAATCTGCAGCGATTTGCCTTCGCGGTCCGCCATGGCCGAGAACAGCCGCGCCAGACGCTTGATGGAGTTAGACAGATCGGTCCGCGAATGGGTCAGGTCAGCAGCGTTCAAAGCCCGCAGCCTGGCCAGAGATCGACCAAGTTGAGCATCGATCCTGTCCAGCGCCTCTTGTGCGGTATCTGTCACCGCTCCGGCGTTGGACAATGTCACAAGTTCATTGCGCAATATGGCTGTAGGAGTTTTCAATGCGTGTGCCAGATCTGCGGCCTGGCGGCGCGAACCCGAGACGATCTCGCGGTTCCGACGCAACAGCTGGTTCAGGTCCTCGACCAATGGCGAGACCTCTTCGGGGTAATCTGTTGGCCTAAGGTCTTCGTCTTGATCCCAGCGATGGGCCACATCCGTACGCAGCTTTCGCAATGGTCCCAGAACAACTGAAATCAGAAACAACGAGCCGGCTAAACCGATCAGGCCAACTAGGCCAAACACCGGCAGCAGGCTTTTCTGCGCCGCGCGCCGCTCGGCCACGAGTTGAGCCTGACTTTCGGCGACGCTGACGCCCCATACCGTGCCATCTTCATAAGTGATCTTCTGAAAAGCGCTGCGCAGCACTTCATTCTCCGGGCCGCTTGTGTCCCAGAGTGTGGGGATATCGGGAATGCCGGGGGGTTCCGCGATGACCTCATCAAACAGCGAGCGAGAGGTGAAGACCACACCGTCGGCGCTGCTGACCTGCCAGTACCGTCCGGAATAGGGGGTGCCATAAGCCGGGTCAAATATCAGATCCCGTAGGGCATCCGGGTTTTCGGTTGTGACATTCAGCCCGACAACCAGCTGTGTGTGACGATCCAGCAGCGCAGAGTCGAACCGGTTGGACACCCGTGCATCAATGTATGAGAAAACCGCCAGTGTGCCTACGCCCACAGACACGGCCCCAGATGCAATTCCCCCCAGCAATGCCCGTTGTCGCAGCGATAACATCAGGCCGAATCGATCATATATCCACGACCCCGAACCGTTGTGATCAGGTCAGTGCCAAGCTTCTTGCGCAGACGGGTAACAAATACGGCGATAGTGTTCGAATCCCGGTCTCCATCGTATTCATAGATATGCTCTGAAAGTTCTGATCGTGAAATCATCCGACCAGAATTATGCGCCAGATAAGTCAGCACCGCGATTTCTTGAGCAGTCAGGTCAACCGGCACGCCATCGGCTGTCACCCGGCCGTTACGGGTATCCAGAATGACGTTTCCCATTTCAATCACGGGATTTAGCTGTCCACTTTGCCGTCGCAGGATGGCGCGAACACGCGCGGCCAGTTCGGGCATGTGGAACGGTTTGGTCATATAGTCATCTGCGCCCGCATCCAGGCCGTCGACCCTTTCGCTCCAGCCATCGCGGGCAGTCAGAATCAGCACCGGTGTTTTGACACCCTCGTTGCGCCATTCGCGCAGAATCGAAATGCCGTCGCGCTCTGGAAGGCCGAGGTCAAGGATGATCATGTCATATGGTTCGGTCGCACCCAGATGCAGGGCGTCGAGCCCACTATTGGCGACATCCACAACGCGGCCTTCTGCGTTCAGGAGTTTTTTGATCTGTTCGCAGAGGTGCGGTTCGTCTTCTGCCAGCAATACTCTCATACTTAAGGACTATAGGCGAGCAAATGGAAGTATAACCATTACTTTTTGCCCCCGCCGTTACCTCCGCCATTACCACCGGAGTTACCTCCGCCATTACCACCGGAGTTACCGCCGCCGTTGCCACCGGAATTACCGCCACCGTTACCACCGGAATTACCGCCACCATTGCCACCGGAGTTACCGCCGCTGTTGCCTTTGTTTGCAGATTTCCCCTGCGAAGCGCCCTTGCCGGATTTACCCGGCGCAGCGCGGGCAGCTTCAGAAATCTGGCGGCCAACAACGGATCGGTTGGAGACAACAACACCCGTCTGAGCGTTGACGATGACACTAACGATTATACCATCCGGTTTCTTGACGAGAATACGGTAATATAGCCTGTCAGCCTGAAAGGCGCGCGCGTCAACTGGCGTTCCACCAAAAGCCTTTTCAACGCCTTTGATTACTTTTTTCAAACGAATGGCACTGCCTGAGGTTGTCGCCTTGCGCAACTCGGATTGCGTCAACTCACGTGCAGCAGCCTGTCCCTCTCCGGGGTGGAGAAAGGCAAGTAGACAGGCAATGGCAATAAGCTTTTTCATCCTTGTCACTCATTACTGCGAAAACGCCGGCTCAATCTACCGATTTCTATGTGAACCTACGGTGAACAGCCAGTTACGCGTGGGTTCAACGATGATGGGTTTAGATCAGGGGTGTCGGATTCTGTTTTCGGCACCCAGTTTTTGCGTCTGCTCGCCGCTGATTACCGTGACAGACGAGAATCGCACCTGATGAACGAGGACCATTATGAACACCAAACCGATCAACCTGCTAAAAGCCTCTGCTATTGCCATCGCCCTGCTGGGCTCGACCGCGATTGTCGGAGCTGTCGCGTTTCCTGATGCTGCTTATGCCAAAGGGGGCAACGGCGGCGGTAACGGAAACGGCGGCGGTAATGGCAATGGCGGTGGAAACGGCAATGGTGGCGGAAACGGTAATGGCGGATCTGGTGCGTCCATAAGCGATAGTGATAAAGCGGCCGGAAAATCTAACCGGAAATCTTCCAACGCTGGTAAGTCAAAGTCATCGGGAAAAAACAAGTTTTCTTTGAAAGACCTGTTTGGGGGCAAAAAGACGAAGGCTAAAACCACAACCGCAAAGACCGCGCACAAAAGTCAACCAACAGACAAAGCGGCCAAAGCAATTCGCCCCGCCCCGAAACCAAAAGGGTACAAGATGGCGGATCTGCTTGGCGTGCACCCATCTGAACTAGGCGCACTGAACGCCGCCAACGCTAATGAGAATGCTCTCAAGAACGCCTCTCCTAATTCCCGTGTAGGCCGCATCGCCGCATTTCGTGACGCAGTTCTGGCCGGAGATGAATTGCGTGAGGAGCTTGCGGAAACACAGGCACAGCTGGATGGCATGACCCCGCCGGACCGCCCGGTCTCTGAGATCGAAGAGGACCTTGATGCGGCTCTGACAGATGTTCAGGAGAAGCAGGATCGCGTGAACGAGCTTGAGGACGCTCTTGCCGATGCCGGGGGCACAGATCCTGATATTGAAGCAGAGCTTAAGGACGCCAATGACGAACTTCAGGGAGCCCTCGATACGGCCGAAGACCTAGGCGCCGAACGGCAGGCTGCGGTCGACTACAACGATACGGTGGCAGAAGTCGATGCGCTGACTGAGGCTGTAGAGAATCAACCGCAGACCGAGCGTGAAGCGTTGGAGGCTGCCGCCAACAAGCCTGTGACGGATGAGGTCGAGGCTGCCGTAAAAACTCTGCTTGGTCTTGAAAGCTGATTGCTGATTGTCCAATCAATCACCAGGTCAAATAGACCCGAGCCAGCAGGCATAACAACATCACAAATAAAAAAACCCGCTCCGATCCGGAGCGGGTTTCACTACATCCCAGACAACACCACGTGACTTGGGATATACGCAGACGTTCTGTTGAGAGATCAGACGCCTCGTTTCGCCTCTTTTAGCCGCTCATTGTTGAATAGTTCAGACAGTGCATTTTCGATAGGAGGGAAGCGACCGTTGCTCGAATTCGTGATGCTTGACAATTCACCGCCTGAGACGGTGCGCGAGGATTGCATTGCTGTAGGAATGCTAGGCGCACCCTCATTGGCAGTATTGATCATGCTATTCCCCTTCAGTGCATCCGGGCACGCATTGATCGGCCCTGAGTAAGGAATTATGAACGATAACGGTTGAACACTCTGAGAATACATTGTTCACGTTCGGTTAATGTTGTTGCGTATGAGTGGACAAACTGGGGGGGGCATTGACCGCCATATAAGAAAATGCTGCCATTTTGGTTTTATTTCCCGATGGCAGCTTTGTCCGTATAGCCACTGTCCAAAGCTCCACAACACTGCATCTTGGATTAAGGGTCTGCTTCAAGTGCATTGCCGCCGTTTGTAGGTCTTGTTGATGCATGCGCGGCGAAAGTCTGCCGTGTGGCCTTCCTGCCAAGTAGCCTGTGGCACGGCGATTAGAGGCCATCGGTCTGGATGCACGTTGTCAACAAGATTGGGCGGCAGCTTTATTGGGATTCACGCGGCAATTCACGGGGAATACGCAGAGCAGGCAGAAAAAGCCCTGAAAAGGGCGTTGGATCGTGAAAAACACCACAAACGGAAGCAAAATCGCGAGTATCAATCTCATCTTAAATTACCTTCTGATAGTTAGACCGC
This sequence comes from Ruegeria sp. CDSA236, assembly GCF_059611285.1. Lineage (NCBI taxonomy): Bacteria > Pseudomonadati > Pseudomonadota > Alphaproteobacteria > Rhodobacterales > Roseobacteraceae > Ruegeria > Ruegeria sp. CDSA236. The sequence continues at coordinate 266,272 of NZ_JBXWPG010000003.1, read as the reverse complement.
TATGTTCTCACGAACATGGGCGTTGTTGCATATCTCTCGCAGCGAGGGATTCACAACGCGAATCCATAAGGTTAAACGGTGTGGATGAGTAAGCCATCTTCCGCCCGTTAACGCGTCACGTATTGGTCCGACTACAATGCTGCGCCTAAGGAGCGCGGCTCACTTCTTGTCTGGCTGGACAAGGACATGACCTGGCTCGCGGCGCACGAAGGTCGGCCTTGTCACAGCCGGTCTTTTCGAATGCGACGATCCAATTCTGCCTGTCGACCAAAGTGCTATTCAAGCTGCCGCTGAGACAGACAGCGGGGGTGACCGCCGGCGTTGATCAGCTTCGTTTCGTAGCTAGTTTCTCTGACCACATCGTTGATAAATCCGCAATCTTAGCCGTTTGGCCTTCTAGGGTACCGTAGGCAATCAGCACAGTCATTCCGATCCTCCTGCAAATCGGTTCGAAAAACGCACCAACTATGTCGAAACAGCTCGTTTCGGCCCTTGATCCCAATCAAAAGTGCCTGTCTTGCCAAGTTATTTGGGCGCGGGTGAGGCACCCATTGGCTGGCTTATGCGGTTTTGGAAAGCGCGAAAGCTACAGTTAACCAGAATGCACTGCGTATGGTCATTGCGCCGACCGTTCGCCATTCAAACGGCGTTCCACTAAGTGCCACTAGTATCAGAACAACGAACACCAATAGTGTAGATAAGCCAAGCAACCAGGCAATTCGTTGTGCCCAGATTGTGGATTTATAGAGCGCAAAAGCGCCTAACAAATAGATAAATCCAGCCAGAAAATTGAACCAAAGCACGAATGGAACTGCATCTCCGACTGCAGCACTGGCAGCAGCGCCCCCAAACAGGGCTGTTCCTCCTGAGAAAATGGTAAGGAGACCAAAGAGTGCTGCGGCTATCGTAACTGGGCGAACCCAAGGCGGAGAGGAAGGCATCGTTGTTTTCCTCAGAAATAAGATTGAATCTCGTGTCGTGGGCAATCTACCAAACGAACTGAAACGCACGCCCCTAATAGCAATTCTTCTCGCCATTTCCCTTGATCTTTATCATTGGGCTTAACTTGATACCCTTTGAAAAAATGTAGCGTCTGCGCGAGGTTTTTCGCAATAATTATGCGCTGTTACCCCTTTGAGATGACCCGTTTGCAACTCCTAACATTTTTCAAAATTGGTTCAGTTACCGTATATCTTCTGGAAATAGACGGACGACTACGCTCGAACCTGCAGTGAAATGTGTTGATTTGAGTCAAAGTTAACTACTGCAAGCTCGCCCATACTAACCCCTCACTAAGGAGGGAGTGCAACATGTTCAAAAAGATCGTAGTTGGCTTGGATGGATCTGAGGCGTCAGAAGCAGCTCTGCGCGTTGCCTGTGATATTTCAAGCAAATATGGCTCCCAAATTCACCTTGTTCATACACCTCAACCCCAAACCGTGGCGTTCGCAATGGGCGCATTGGCTGGCTATCACGCCGTCACGACAATGCCTTCAGACGAAGAGGTGCATCAGGCAGCAAACAAGATTATTTCCGCTGGTAGAGAGATTGTCGAAGAGTACAATCAGACGGTTTCGCAAACGCATACCCAACGCGGTGATCCCGTCGACCAGATCATCGCATGTGCGGAGCAATGCACAGCTGACCTGATTGTGACGGGCCGCCGTGGATTGGGAAGCATTGGTAGCCTAATTCAAGGGAGCACCTCTCTAGGCATCAGTCGGAATGCCACTTGTGCTGTTTTAACCGTTGCCTGAATTTCAAACTTGGCCCCAATCGGCGCTAAACGATGAGGATCGAAAAGTTCTGCATTGAGATCTCGCGAAAGCGGAAGCTGAAGTGGATCTCAAGGGTACCTATGGCCATGACCGCGCGCCAAACTGTGTTAGGTGGAACTATCCGAACTCAGAGGGAACAGATAGGCTTCCGGTTTTATTTGCGCGTTAGTTCAAGGTCAGAAGACAGGCTTAAACTTCCTGCTACGTAAACTCGTGCCAACTCTGGAGCGCCACATGAACCCCCCGGCCCTGTTCGATGCTCATAAACCCGCTGAAATTGCAACGTTAGTTGAGACTGCCGGGGTCGCAAAGGCAAAGCTGCCACTAGCACCCATGTTCGTTCTTGCGATGCTGGCTGGAGCATTCATAGGGTTTGGCGCAGCGGCCTATACGATGGCGGTCACGGGGGCAGACAGCGCTTCAGGGCCGATCCGCGTTCTGGGAGGAGCAGTGTTTTCCCTGGGCCTTATCCTGGTGATCGCAGGTGGTGCAGAATTATTCACCGGCAATGTTCTGATGGTGATAGCAGCGGTCGATCGCAAGATACCGCTGCGGCTGCTGTTCCGAAGTTGGGGTATCGTCTACGTTGGTAACTTCGTGGGTGCCGTTGTGCTTGCATTAGCTTTCGCCCTGACCGGCTTGCTTGATGGGCCGATGGGTAGCACTGCCATAAGGGTAGCCGATGCCAAAGCGGGGTTGGAACCGATGGAGGCTTTCGCCCGCGGCGCATTGTGCAACGGGCTGGTTTGCCTTGCCGTATGGCTGTCCTTCGCCGCCCGCAGCGTCGCTGGAAAAATTCTAGCGGTCTTGTGGCCCGTCTCAGCATTTGTGCTGCTGGGGCTCGAGCATTCGATTGCGAACATGTATTTCTTCCCGCAGGGCTGGGCTGCGGGAGCAACTGTGCCGGTTTTCGCAGCGGCGGCCAATCTGCTATGGGTCACTCTGGGTAACATTGTCGGCGGGGCGGGAGGAGTTGCCTTGGCCTATTGGTTTGCTTATCTTGGCGGAACAAATCGGTAAGATCCGCTTCTTCGATTTAAGCACCCACCGGAGCGAAATGAACGGAAACAGTTGGTTCTGAAGGCGTTGTCTAATAGCGCACTGGCTGAAGACGGCGCCGGGAATTGGGCCGCTCATTTCCACTGTGCAAGTCGTCCTCTCGATCCTGATCTGAATCCTTCGCGAACATCTAATTTTATTGATCCCTGTCAAGATTGGCAAAGGTAAGATGTGATACAGTTGAGGCTGAAATTGGGGGGCTATTATGGAAGAATTAGTCGAGATTGGACGAACATTCGTTCAGGCAATGCGGGATCGCAGAGGTCTTGCAAACGTTGGTGAAATGTATGCAGAAAACGCTCAATCTATTGAGGCGGTTGTGCCTCCGGTTCGACAGTTTCGCATCACCAAGGGCCGGGATGCTATCAAGGGAAAAAGAGAGGACTGGCTGGCAGCTCATGAAATCGTCGAATTCGACGTGGATGGCCCCTATGTTCATCCCCCAAACCGCTTCGGTGTACGATATAAGGTTAACGTAACGCAGAAGGCTACAGGGCAACACATGACCTTGAGCGAGATCGCAGTTTATTCGGTAGCAGATGGGAAAATTGTACTTGAAGAGTTCTTCATGTTGCCGAAGTAGGAACGACAGCCAGCAACGCTGACGCAGTGTTGGTTTTACCTGAACGTTGGAAGCGTGACTCGTAAGAGCTTTGACACGACAGATGGACAACTGGGCATTTATTTCGACTACGGGATGCTTGCCCTTGCGCATCATTGCGACCAATTCGGCGCAGCCGTCATAGAGAGTCACACCCCGAAAGCCTCATTGGGCCATGGATGTGGGTCAACAACCAGACCTGTGCCTCAACTTCGTACCCGATAAGCACTTGGACAATCATCAGATAGAACCTGTTTGATCCAACTCAAGGCATCACTTCGAGAGCGAGCTAAATTAGAATAGAAAATTAACTAATGTGCGCGGGGCCATGAGAAAGAACGTACGCGCAATTCTGATCGCCATAGCGCTCCTACTTGCAGGTGCAGCTGTTTATTTTTTCGTCGCAGAAGACAGTGATGAATTGCCGGCTGGGTTTGTACAGGGCAATGGGCGGATCGAGGCTGAACAAGTAGAAATCGCTCCAACCTTTGCCGGGCGCGTTGCTCGGGTCATAGCAGCAGAGGGCAGCCTGGTTGCTTCGGGTGAACTGCTGGTTGAAATGGATACAGATGAATTATCTGCAGCCCTTGACCGTGCCAGTGCCCAGGTTGCGCTGGCGCGCCAAACCAAGGCCGAAGCCGAAGCCGTGGTCATCCAGCGAGAAAGCCAGCAGCGTCGCGCTTCGCAGGAGCTTGACCGGGCCAAGGCGTTGCTGGCCGGTCAGAATATCTCGATGACTGTCTTTGAGGATCGTGAAACCGCGTTTCAGGTTGCGGATGCCGTGCTGGGCGCGGCCAAGGCCCGGGTTGCAACGGCGGATAGCCAGATTGCCGCCGCAGAGGCCGAGGTGCGCCGGATTGCGGAACAAATAGAGGATGGTTCCCTCATCGCTCCCATGCCGGGGCGTATTCTGTATCGACTGGCCGAGCCCGGCGAGGTCGTTGGAGCGGGCGAACCGATCTTGACGTTACTCAGTTTGGAAAACGTCTATATGGAGGTCTTCCTGCCTGCACGCGAAGCGGGGCTTTTGCCCATCGGTGCCGAGGCGCGCATCGTGCTTGATGCGTTGCCGGAATTTGCCATCCCAGCAACCGTAACCTTCGTCTCTCCCGAAGCTCAATTCACTCCCAAGCAGGTAGAAACTTTGAGCGAACGGGAGCAGCTGGTGTTTCGCGTTCGGGTTCGCATTCCCAGGGATTTGGTTACGGCGCGGATTGAGCATGTGAAGACCGGCCTTCGCGGCATTGCAGTGATCCGACTTACTTCCGATGGCGCGTGGCCAGACGATCTGGATAGACGAATTCCACCCGAGCTGTTCGAATGAGCGCCGAGGGGGGCTCATCGGGTTTCTGCATCAACGGTGTCACACACACGTACCGACAGCATGTTGCGTTGGATAACCTTTCGCTGGTTCTGCCAACTGGCCAGCTTATCGGATTGATCGGGCCAGACGGGGTTGGCAAGTCAACGCTGCTGGGATTGATTACCGGCGCAAAGCAACTTCAGTCCGGGGAAATTGATGTTCTCGGGGGATCAATAGGTGACCGCGCGCACCGTCACCGCGTGTGCCCGGCGATCGCATTTATGCCGCAGGGGTTGGGCCGCAACTTATACGCGGAACTGTCTGTGCGTGAGAATCTCGAGTTCTTTTCACGTCTTTTCGGACAAGGGCAACAGGAGCGTGAAATCAGGATCGCGGCCTTGCTGTCAGCGACCGGACTTGCGCCCTTTTCGGACCGGCTTATGGGCAAACTTTCGGGCGGAATGAAGCAGAAACTTGGACTGTGTTGTGCGCTGATCCACGACCCTAAGTTTCTGGTACTGGACGAACCGACGACCGGAATTGATCCCCTGTCGCGGCGCCAATTCTGGGCGCTGATAGACGCGGTCCGAGAAGAAACGCCCGGTCTCTCCATACTGGTTTCAACGGCCTATATGGAGGAAGCCGAACAATTCGATTTTATAGTAGCGATGGATGCCGGTCGGGTGATATTTCACGGCCCCCCTGCCAAGCTGAAGGGTAAAGCCCGGGATCTTGAAACATCTTACAGGCAGCTACAGGCACGAGGGGAACCCCGGTTTGTGTCGAACAAGGTACCTATGCACCATCAAGGCGCAGACGCGGTAATCACGGCGCGTGGGTTGACCCGGCGCTTTGGCGATTTTACTGCCGTCGACAACGTCGAATTCTCGATCCACCGAGGCGAAATCTTTGGCTTCCTCGGATCAAACGGCTGCGGCAAGTCAACCACCATGAAAATGCTGACAGGTCTTCTGCCAGCAAGTGAGGGAGAGGCGCTGCTGTTCGGCAGACCGGTGGATGCGCGCGATCTTAGGATGCGCCGCGAGATCGGGTATATGAGCCAGGCATTCTCGCTTTATGGTGAGCTGACCGTTCAACAAAACCTCCAGTTGCACGCCCGCATCTTTGCGATCAAAGATCGTGTAGAACGCATTGATGAATTGGCCGAACGTTTCGGCCTTAAGGCACATATGGGCACGCTGGCGTCGGCGCTTCCGCTGGGTATCAAGCAGCGTCTTTCCCTTGCCGTCGCCGTGATCCACCGGCCTCGGGTGTTGATCCTGGATGAGCCAACCTCGGGCGTGGACCCCGAGGCGCGCGACTCGTTTTGGGCGCTGTTAATCGAGCTGTCGCGAGACGATGATGTAACGATTTTCGTCTCGACACATTTCATGACCGAAGCAGAGCGCTGTGATCGCGTTTCTTTCATGCATGCAGGCCGGGTATTAGCTGAAGGTACACCAGATGAGTTGATCGCAACGGCGCAGTCGGACAGTCTGGAAGGTGCGTTCATCTCTGTCCTGGAGGCCGTCGAGCCGCCTGAGCCGGTAGCAGCACCCAAAATTTCGGTTGATGCTGTCAACCCGGGCGCTGCCGGAAGTATCGGGCGCATACTGGCCTATGCACGGCGCGAAACAACCGAGGTTCTGCGCGATCGCGTCCGTTTGGCTTTTGCTTTCCTTGGCTCGGTGATCCTGATGTTGGTCTTTTGCTATGGGATCACTTTGGACATAGAAGACCTGGATTTCGCGGTGCTCGACCTGTCTCAATCGCCTGAGAGTCGTACCTATATCGCCGAGATTTCTGGTTCCCGCTATTTCAACCCCACGGTGCCTCTGGCCAGTTTTGAAGACGGCCGCGAGCGGTTGGCCAAAGGAGACATCTCGCTGGTTGTCGAACTCCCACCCGATTTTGGTCGCAAGTTGCGCGCCGGCGAGCCAACTGAAGTCTTGGCAATTGTGGACGGTGCGATACCGTTCAAGGGTGAGACAATAGAGGGCTATGTGGCCGGGCTTCACAGTACGTTTCTGGAAGTAATGGCCCGCCAAAGTGGCGAGCAGTCGGTCGAAATCGCCCGCATCGAACCGCGCTTCCGATACAATCAAAGCTTTGAAAGTATCGCTGCAATGGCCCCTGCCATGCCTGCGATCCTGTTGATAATGCTGCCGGCCGTTTTGATGGCTGTTAGTGTCGCGCGGGAGAAAGAGTTGGGCACGATCACCAATTTCTACGCAACGCCAACGACGCGGCTCGAATTTCTGGTTGGCAAACAGATCCCCTACATTGTGATAGCGTTCGTCAATTTCCTACTTTTGGCAGCGATGACGATCTTCATTTTTGGCGTGCCCCTAAAAGGAAATCCGGTGCCGCTTGCAATTGGTGCTTTCCTATATGTTTGGGCAACCACATCTTATGGATTGCTTATTGCGACCATAACGTCGAGCCAGGTGGCCGCAACTTTTGCCACCGCTATCGCGTCGGTGGTGCCGACCATTCAATTCTCCGGGCTGCTACAACCGATCTCGACGTTGGAAGGCGGCGCTCAGACGATTGGATCGCTTTGGCCTTCATCCTATTTCCTGCATCTAAACGTCGGCGCGTTCACCAAAGGTCTTAGCTGGGATGCACTTGCCCCCGACCTTCTGGCCCTAGCCTGTTTCGGGCCCGCGCTAACCTTGATCGCTGCACTGTTACTCCGAGCGCAGGAGAAGTGAATGCAACGATTGTCCCGCATATTCTGGCTTGGTTTGAAAGAAATGATGAGCCTTCGGCGCGACTGGGTGATGATGGCGCTGCTTGTCTGGTCATTCACGCTGGCGCCCGTAATGGAGGCAACGGGCGTTTCAAACTCGGTCAACAATGCATCCATTGCATTTGCCGACGAAGATGGCTCGCCGCTTTCACGCTCGCTTGCCTCAGCGTTTTTTCCGCCTGAATTCCAACCCGTTGTTCAGATCGCACCGGGCACCGGGGCCGAAAAGATGGATGCAGGGCATTTCCTGTTTGTAGTCGCAGTGCCACCAGGGTTCGAGAAAGATGTTCGAGCCGGGCGCGCGCCAGAAATTCAGGTTTTGATCGATGCGACAGCGATGGAGCAGGCCGGAATTGGAGCAAACTACATTATCAATATCTTGAGCGCCGAGATCCAGCGCTTTGCCATCGGTGCAGAATTGTTAGACCCGCCGCCCATCGATATCATTGTGCGCAGCGCATTTAATCCAAATCGCGACACTGTTCGTTTCGCCGGTATCGTCGCGTTGATCGGCCAGATCATGTGGCTGACCACAATCCTTACCGGTGCTGCCATGATCCGTGAGCGCGAGCATGGAACAATCGAACACCTGCTGGCGATGCCGCTTACCCCATTTGACATTGCGGTCGCCAAGATCTGGGCAAACGCTGCGGTGGTTCTGGTAGCGACCGCCCTATCGCTGACCTTTGTTATGCAAGACTTCCTGGGGATCAGCATCGCGGGATCGAAGGTGTTGTTTTTAATTGGCACAGCTCTCTTTCTCTTCACGGCGACGGCGCTTGGGGTGTTTCTTGCGACGATTGCGCGCTCAATGGCTCAATTCGCACTTTTGGTTATGCTGACGGTGCTTCCAATGTTGATGCTGTCAGGAGGAGAGACGCCAATCGAAGGGCAGCCCGGCTGGCTTCAGATCGGAACATCTATCCTCCCATCCCGCCACTACATGTCAGCCAGTCAGTCCATCATTTTCAAAGGTGCCGGGATCGAGACGGTCTGGGCAGAGTTCGTATGGATGGCGTGCTTGGGCGCGATCCTTCTGGCAACAAGTCTGCTGCTTTTTAGACGCTCGGTTGCGCAAGAGACCTAAATAAGTTTTTGCACCTGAGCAAAACTAGGCGGCTGACAGAACACCCGCTTGCGTAAGATCAATGGCCGCGCCCGTATTTTGGCACAATACTGCCTCGCCGTTATAGCACTAAAGGAGGAGGTTCAGATGCTTGAAGGCAAACAGTCCCAGCAAAACATCCAAATCAAGGACCATCGATTGACACTACGTGGCCAGAAGAAGATCACGCACGTTCACCATGATCGGGTCAACATGTATAGAAGGCCTGTCGGTCATTGGACCTCTCCTGATAGCATCACCTATTTGCAATTAACTCGACGGTAACAATTAACCGCCGGAGAACCGCGCCCGGGCATACTCTGATTGTGTGCTTTATTGCCAAACGTGGAAGTTTCGAGGTTGCCCATGATAGAGTGGGTATAGCGCTATTAAACAGAGATGGGCCATGCGGACACCGGACCAAGGCGACACAGGAGTTGATACAGGTAATGTCCGTGCATTCCTGGAGAGCTTGACCGGCCCGTCTCGTGGGACTGTAGTCTGGCTTGCCGACAACGCTGTGTCAGCCTCGGTTAGTCCGGACCGTACCTTGAGGCTGAGACCGAAAGAAGATGTGCCAGCTTATGACGAAGACATTGCGACTCTTCAGTGGTCAAATGACGGTTACACGTTAAACGCGTTGTCTGATCGGAATATCTGGGTCAATGGTCACAAGGTCGCTTCGGTTGACCTCAGGCACGGCGACATGATCGAATTCGGCGAAAAAGGCCCGATGTCCCGCTACAGGGTGTGCGACCACTCATTCCCTGCACATCGCACGGTCGAGGATATCCTAAGCGACGCGTACGCATATGCGAGAACAAGCCGTCGACCCTTTCCAAGAAAAATTTCCGGTGCACTGCGCGACAGTGGGCGTCGGCTAGCATCACAAACCACAATTCTCTTCAGGATCACCGTTATTGGCGCAATTCTTCTGATCGCCGTATTTGGGTATTTACTGTTTCAGAACGACAGGAAGCTGGCGGACAGCCTGGAACGAGAATCCCATAAGATCGAAGCGGTTGCCGTTATGCTGGCACAGACCCGGGAAGACTCGTTGACGCCAGAGGATTTGGGTGCACTCAAAGATGCTTTCGAGAGTCAGGTGCTGTCCACTGAGCAGCGTCTTGGCACGCTGGAGGAACGCGCAGGCGCATCAACGCGGATTATCACAGCCTCTACACGTTCCGTCGCGTTCGTCCAGGGCGCCTATGGATTGCGGCAGATCAAAAGCGGGAAATTGCTGCGGCATGTGGTTGGCCCCGATGGAAAGAATCTGCAAACGCCATTTGGACAACCGTGGCTCGAACCAGATGCGATGGGCGAACCTGCTGAGTTTCAGTTTACCGGAACCGGGTTTCTTCTACAGGACCCGCCTCTGTTGGTGACCAACCGTCATGTCGCCTTGCCCTGGACCACTGGCGACCGTGCACAAGCCCTTCAGGCCGCAGCGCTGGAGGCCGAGATGCTGAGTTTGCTGGTCTATTTGCCTGATCAAACTGTACCAATTAAGGCTGTCTTGCATAAAGCAAGCGAAACCGCAGATCTGGCGCTTCTCTCTATCGACTCCACACGCGTTCGGGGACTTGGGCTGTTACTTGCAGATGAGCCGCCGCGAGCGGGAGAGGAAGTTTTCCTGCTTGGATATCCAACCGGCCTGAAGGCTCTTATCGCGCAGGCCGGTCCGGGCTTTCTGAAAACGCTAGAGAATAAAGGCGCCGTGGATTTCTGGACAATTGCGACCCATCTTTCGGAACAAAATAAAATCCGGCCCCTGGCCAGCCGGGGAATCGTAGCCCAGACCAGTCCCGGCGCCATTGTTTATGATGCAGAGACCACAACTGGAGGAAGCGGGGGACCTGCGTTGAACCGAAACGGTAAGGTGGTTGCGATCAACGCCGCAATCTTACCCGAGTTTGGTGGTTCGAATATTGGCGTTCCGGTGTCGCACCTCAAGACACTTCTCAATGAAAGCGACTGATCCGCGTATTCATTCGCCTGTCCGATATGGTGAATTTTGCACAAGAAGAACCATAATCAGTGGGACTATGACAGAGATCAGGCCCACGGTAATCAGCAAATTCCCTAAGTGGCTATAGTCAGCGATGGATGCAACTGTACCCGTTCTGGGTTCGGTAACGACACGAGTCACGACAAATACCTGGTTTAGGTATTTTGTGCCCAAGCTGCTTGCCGACAATGCCATGTTGGTGAAAGAGGCCATGACAGCAAAAAAGGTCGCCTTGAGGTGTGTCGGGGCGTTACGTGCGATCCAGGCCAGCATCGGGACCATCGCGATCTGACCCAGCGGTGACTCGACGGCTGTGTCGAGTATGGCGATGAACCTTGCATCCACGACCCCGCCTGTGTGCGTGGCCGTCCATTCATGCACTCCGTAGTACAAAGCAAGGTTAGGCAGGGCCAGCACTCCGGCGGCAATGGTGAGCAGTACCACCACCTGCGCGATGGAACGACTGGCCATAAACGGCCTGAGGATGATCAGGCCAAGCAGCGCTAGTAGTGAGGTCAGGAGCGCAAGAATTGCCAGAAACTGTTCGTCGAACCCAAGCTCGTCGATTTCGAACCAGGTCAATCCCGGACCAGGCAACGGGACCGCGCGAAAAACGAAAATGATTGTCGCCGTCCCGATCAGAACCTTGGCCTGTTTCGACTCCAGTTCCCTTAGCAGCCGTGACATGAGATAGAGAATGACCGTGAGCGAAACCGCAAAAACAGTCTCTTGCGCAAAGGCGAAATTTGCGGTTCCCAACACAACGCTGAGTACAACAAACGCGAGACCTCCCAGCAGTATTGGCCACCTTACTTCGGTGGCTTGATCCGGTTTGTGTGGAAGGTGCCCAAGACTAACGAGGCGACGCTGTATCAGAGCATGAAGAACCACTCCGCTGATCGACAGTAAGGGGACAACCAGAGCGACGAGATAGACCTGACCGTAGAGAACCAAACGATCGCTTTTATCCAGATCCTCCGCGCCCGAAAAAATCCAGATGTTAACCGCTGCGACTCCCGCAAACCCGGATATGATCGCAATCCTGCCCAGGGTCTGCATGGTAGTGTGGCGGGCACGAACTTCTTCATGCGTAAACGCGAACCCGTCTTGGTTGGTTTGTGGTACCGCTTCGACCGTCATGGCATCTGCCACGACGTCCTGAATGGCATAACCAGAAGGTGCCAGTATCAAGGCAACGACATACCAATGCTCAGGCAGCATGACCCCGGCCATCTGGGCAGGCGCGGTCACAAGTCCATACATGATAAGCAACGAGGCCGTGATAAGAGACGCGCCAACCAATATCAGCAGCGATTTCCAACGCCAGAACAGATCCACCAGATGCCCAAGCGGCATTTTCAAAATCCAGGGCAATCCGGCCCAAAATGCCAAGCCCGCCACGAAAGCAGCAGATAGATTCAGATAGTCCTTGAGGAAAAACGCGCCAACGACGGATGTCAGTCCTGAAACTCCGGCCGCGAAGTACACCATTAACGGTGGCATGTAGGACCATTGTAATTGCGCGACCAGATCAACGAATGTCCGGTGCCACCAGTCAGAGAGCCGCCTTCCAAGTGTAGGTCGATCAGTGTTCATACGTTATTCGGATCCCGTTCTGGCGACCTAACGCCGTCGGATTTTCTCTCAAAGAAACCCGGCGCCGAAAAGCAGGGTGCTGGTCAGCACACCAAGGATTGGCACGACAAGAGGTACGTGGAAATGTTGTCGGGTTGAATCCGGTTTCAACTTCAAAAAGATCAGCGAGAAATTGACTAGCACAAACACCCCCAAGACGATCTGAGATGTGCGTTCTGCTAGGGTGCTGATCGGCAGTGTTTGGGTCAGTAGAAGGATTAGCGCCACAACCAGCAGGGTTGCGACGACTGGTGTCTGGGTTACCTGCGGGACACTCGCCAGTATTTTTGGCAGATGATCCCGGTCGGCAAGGCCGTAGATTACCCGCGACGCCATGATCATCTGGATCAGGACGCCATTGACTGTTGCAACGACTGCGACTGCGGCAAACCCCTGTTTGATTACTTCGGGTGCATTTGAAAAAACCAAAGCAAGCGGGGCAGTCGAAGTCGACAAGGTATCGATAGGAACAACAAGCAGGACCGTAATTGAGGTCGCCAGATACAGACCCGTCGCCAGAACGAGCGTCAGCAGAATTGCCTTAGGAATTGTGCGAACTGGGTCTTTTACTTCTTCGGCGACGTTTGCCATGTCCTCGAATCCAACAAAGGCAAAGAAAGCCAGAAGCGACGCCGCGAAAATGCCCCGCCAAGCGTTGATCTCAAAACTTGGAATCGTCGCGCTGAACGCATAGCCTTGCGGATCTTGCACGGACATGCCCCAGCCAATCACAAACAGAAGCCCCGAAATCTCGATGATCGTGATCACTGCCGCCACAAATACTGATTGCGCAATGCCCCAGAGTGCAATCAGTCCCATAACCGACACGATGCCGATCGTAAGCAACGTGGTGCCAAGGTTGGTCAGGGTGTGAAGATAGGAGGCCGCTCCAATCGCAACGGCCGAAGCCGATATCACTCCCGAAGCAGCGACGGCGAGACCCACCAACACGGCAATCCAGTTTCTTTGAAACCCCGCTTCGACGTATGCCGCTTCTCCCGCGCTTACGGGATAACGTGTCGCGAGTTCGGCGTACGACAAAGCCGTCAGCGAAACGACGAGCGCTGCAATGAGAAACGAAACAGCGGCGTAAGGACCAGCGACCTCGGCGGTAGCACCGACAAGCACATAGATTCCCGCACCGACGGTGACACCTAGCCCGTAAAGCGTAAGCAACGGGGCAGTAAGCGCGCGTCGGAGTTTTGGTGTCGGTGGATCGGCCGTATGCATTGGCTTCACTCCTCAATGAACAAACGCCTGTGTACCGAAGCTACAGCGCGGTTAAGTACACCAGTCACTAACGAGGGGCTCGCCACCATTCATTCTGAGCCCCTGCGGTGGAATTTCCACGCTTTTGCAATTCCGCTTATCACCATGTTTGATTTGGATGCAGGCGATGAACGGCAATCCCGCTGAAACATTCATGCTTTACTATGTAATGTACCTTTTTGAATTGATCTATGTCATTGGTCGCCAAGAACCGACCAGCCAAGCGGAACCGACTGCAGTGTACTTACTTTCGTCGCAGTCTTTCCCAGCTGGTACTCAAATGCTGAATATGAGCGAGATCAATGAAGCGTTCATTCATTACCGCGTAGTCTAAACGCGAAATGCTGACGTTCGAGGAGGTACAGATGCCAGTTTATCGCGGACTTCTTTTGTCAATATTTGCTGCAAGTGCTGCACTGGCGCAGGATATTGACCTTCAAAACGGAAACAATCTCTACAGAACCTATTGCTGGCAATGCCATGGTTTCGAGGCCACTGGAGATGGTCCAATGGCGGAGATGCTGGCAATAAGGACGCCTGATTTGACCAGGCTTGCGGCCCAAAACGACGGTGTTTTTCCGATTGAGGCGGTGGCGCGTCAAATCGATGGTCGCGCACCATTGCTCGCGCATGGCGGAGAAATGCCCATTTTTGGACCGGCTTTGGATTCGGATCAAAAAGTTGCGCTGACCATGCCTGACGGCCAGCCGATGTTCGCAGGTGTGCCGTTGGCAAATGTGATCTATTATCTGGAGTCTATTCAAATCGAGTAGGTTGGTACAAATGCTGCCATTAGATTGTAGATCACCACTGCCCACGTTTGTTGACGCCGGTTGATCTACATTAAGGTTATTTTCTACTGGATATGGTAAGATTCAGCATTGGGAAGATGAGGAGGAATCTCCGATGCCTGAAGAGAAGCCAAAATCAAGTTACTCCAACCCACTTGTGGATGTTTTCAAGCAGATGCAGCCGACTACTACGGCCAATCCGTTTTTAGGCGCTCAGCTTGAGCAATTCTGGGACACGCAGGAGAAATCACTGAAAGAGGCAGAGGCCTTTGCTCAACATTGGTTTGAGAGGCGTCACGAGGCTGTTCGAACCGCGCTAGAAGCTGCGCGCTCGGCGTCTGCTGCAGACCCGACTGATCGGGCGAAAGCACTGCAATCCATAGCAGAGTGGCAGAAGCATTCAGCCGAACGCCTCGTGGCTGACGCTCAGGAATGGTTCGAAACAGTTGCCCGATGTGCAGCATTTGCAGCGGAAACCGAAGCCGAAGCTGTGGAAAAAACAATAGATGATGTTGCAAGCACAGCAAAGAAAGCGGGTAAGTCTTCGAAATCCGAACCGGTTTAGAGTGCCGTATCACCGCGGAGGCCGGAATGATCGTAGCTGGAGCAATCGAAGGTCACTAACATGTATAAGAACATTCTGATTCCAGTCGCGCTGGACAAAGATCACGATACACAGGCCTCTTTTGAAGCTGCTCGTTTGCTAGCGAATGCCGATGCGGAATTCACAGTGCTCCATGTGCAGGAGCCGGTCCCTGCATATGTGGCATCCCAGATACCCGAGGAAGTTCTGGCCAACACGCGAAAAGAGCTTCAGGAAGGCTTACATCGGAACGCTGCAGAGCTACCGGGGGCGAAACCGCGGCTTATCTCGGGGAGCGCTGGCCGAGCGATCGTTGATTTCGCAAATGAAAATGGCATCGATTGCATAGTGCTGGCCTCACACAAGCCGGGGATCGAGAACATGTTTATTGGGTCGACTGCGAACCGGGTCGTTCACCACGCCAATTGTTCTGTCCACGTGATCCGCTGAGTCGTTTTGTGGCAGGTGCTCCAAGTCGAATGCTGGATGCCCAGCATGGGACACAAAGACGACGGAGTGAAATTGGCGTTGCGAGCACGCGCAGCGTGAAAATCGTATTCACGCTATGGGCTCGCTGCGGCCGATTGCCAATGCAGTAGGCAACTTGGCGCAGATGGAACGGAACCAGCCATCGGCAGAATAGGTCAAGCCTCTTATCTTCCACTGTCACGGTCGATGTACTGTCGTTCGCATGGCAGGAGCGAACTTTGGCGCCGCAAGCGGCGAAACCTGGCTCTGCGCCCAATTTGCACAATACAGCACTAAACACTTATGACTGCTTTGCGCGGCAATTGAGCTTTGCAGGGGCTAGTGCTTCCTTTTAAAGGCCAACTACAATTGCATTTGACCTATAGGTTTTCAGCATTCGAAAGCACATCAAGGCAAAACCTCAATGGGGTGCTTTTCGGCATCGAGCAGAAACCTTTTGATTGCAAGGGGTCCAGAGGAGAGTTTCCTCCTCCGATCAGAATAAGAAGGAAATCCTCCAAAGGCGGCAAAAGCTCATGTGAGATTGCTGCCGTCTCCTCCAATGACAGTGTTTGGAACACGCCAAAAAGTGGAATTTCGATAGTCCCGTCAGCGCCCTCGGGGTACTCGTGCAGGTATTGCCGCGTTCCCCAGACAGGCTCAGTGAAAAAATCGCGATAGTAAGCCCGGTCCAACTGACCGAACTGAATCTCTAAACCTTCTTGTTCAATCTTCCCGCTGCGGACACTCTGATAGATTTCCTTTATTTTCTCATAGATCTCTGGCCATCTTACCGCCTCAACTGTTGCGCTCAGTGAGATAATCGCCTTTCTCTTCCCCATGACAACGAAATCTGAACGTGGATCGTAAGCCGCACGCATTTCCTGGCGGATTATCCGAAACATCTCAGACCCTTGGTTTGCGCCAATGTAATCCACCAAGACATTTGTTCCAACTTGGTCAGCCTCGTCCGCAAACTCCTCTGCTTTGACAAAAAGGATCAGCATCTCGGAAGAGTCGGGATCGGCAAAGTGAATGACACCCGCTGGAAGGGTGAAGTCATCCACATCCGTGCCAATCAACGCTTCAGCCCATTTTGCAAAAGGCAGTTCCCACTTTCCCTTCGGGCGGGGAAGATTGTTAACCAGTCGAATGGTGCGGCGTTCTACTTCTTCATCTCCAGATCTTAGGATTGCCTGAATGGGTTGACCGAAACGAAATTGGCCATCCCAAACCTCGGTTTCTGCTTCGTCAGGTTCGTACTCTAGGAAATCCGCCACTTCATCCAGAACATGTTCTGGCATTCTGGTCCTGGTAGACTTGATTGGGCTGGAATACCGCAGCTCTCTTGCATACCAGCCGTCGGAGTATTCCGGCTCAAGCAATAGATTTTCGAGGTGGACGATGGTCTCTGGAAAGACTTCATTTGGCGCCGAAACAGTGAGCATCAGACTATGGCGACTTGTTTCGACGTAATACCTGATCCCCTTCAACTGCTTGTATTTAGCAATTTTGTGGGAGGAACGGCTTGATGTTCCTCCTGACACGATACTTGCGAGACCAGCGCGCAACGCGGCCACCCGTTCTGTTGTTGGCCGATCAATTGGCCAAACCAAGGTGAGTTCTGAGATGCCGTTTTCTAGTGGCATCAGATAAACAATATTCGCATCGCCAGTCGTTGCGATCAGCTCTGCTCGGACCTGCTGCGCTGACAGCAGGCTGAGAACCATTAAGAGAGAGGAAGTGAACCGGCTTTTGAATGCTTGCATGTTACTCTGCTTTTTCGGCCAACACGACTGATGTGGCTGATGGCTTGATGACCTTTTCGGCAAAATCAATAACGTCCTGATCTGTCGTATCGTTCAAGATCTCGACAAATACTGACGGTGTGACAGGTGGGAAGCCATCAGAAGCCACATTCTTCAGAAATGATAGAAACTCTACGGGTCGGCGCGCGGCATTCCGGGCTCCAACGACCTGCGTCTGGCGTGCTTGATTGATTTCGTCCCTGGTGATTGGTTCGTTCAACAAATTCGCCAGAGTTTCTGTCAGATGGCTGTGCGCCGGGTCCAAGCTGAAGCCAGGCATCAGGTGCAAATCTATGGTAAGTTCTAGATCAGCATTCTTGGCAAAATACCAGTCAGCATCGACGCTGAAAACACGCTCGTCTTGATAGTACAGGGCCTTGTATAGCCTTTCGTTCAAAATATCGATGGCGATGAAAAATGCGCCCTGCATCTCGATGCTGGTTGACCGATCTTCGAAGTCCACGAATTTCGCAAACTGGACTGTGTCATGCGCCAGCTTGTCCGACCTAATGCGCTCAATAAACTTGAGCTCGGGATCCGGTTTGTGGTCTAACCAGGGCTTCTGAGGAACCTCAGAAGGTTCTGTGTCCCCAAATATACGTGCAACGAGTTCTTCGGCTTTATCAGGGTCAATTTTCCCCGACACGATTAACGTCACATTGGATGGCACATAGTGTGTTTCGTGAAACTGATAGGCCTTCTCAAGGTTCAATTTGGGAAGATCTTCAATGGTGTTATTTGCCCGACCACGCAGAGTGCCATAGAGGTTTTGAAGCGCAATTCTTCGGAGCCAGCGAAGCGGAGACTGTCTTTCGCGTAGCAGTGTTTCACGCTGAACGATATCAATTTCGCTTTCCGCAAATCCTTTCGGCAGTGTTGGGGTGTCAAGAACCGCCCGAGACAGCCGCAACAGCATTTCTATGTCGGAAGGAACGCCAGAATTAGTGTAGACAGTAGATACGTTGTGCGTTGTCGCATGGATATCACGCTCTCGGGGCTTTCTCAGAATGGTAGCATCCGCTGAAAACGCGGCCAGATGTTCAGTCAGATGCGCCGTACCGGATGGTTCCGGATCGTCATACGCCCCCGAGAGAACAATTAGCTGCACGTCCACACGGTCGAGGTCGTCTACCGGAACTACGTAAGCTGCGTGTAATCCGCCTTTCTCAGAAAGAGTGATAACGCTCTGAGCTTGAGCAGCTCCAGCAAACACCAAGAGGACAAGCGAAAAAAACAAAACGACTGCGTGCATTATTATCCTTTAAACTATTTCACTTAAGCCAAATAACGTCCGTCGTTAGGCGTTCAACGAAAGCGAAAATGATTTGCTGAATGCTTGTGGGATACGAGTTGTTATTTCAAGTCGCCAATTGAAAACTTGTCGAAATGTTTTCGGTTTGCTGCAAATCAACGACCGCGAACGACTGGTTCGGCGACATGCGCTGCATCGTATCAATGGTGGTGCCGCACGTGCGAGAGAATGCTGCATCAGCAAAGCAGGAAAATCCAATGTCGGCATTGTCCTGCATAGCAGGCCTTCATACTGTCTGAACCGAACCGATAACCTA
Organism: Ruegeria sp. CDSA236; assembly: GCF_059611285.1. Lineage (NCBI taxonomy): Bacteria > Pseudomonadati > Pseudomonadota > Alphaproteobacteria > Rhodobacterales > Roseobacteraceae > Ruegeria > Ruegeria sp. CDSA236. The sequence goes on along the minus strand of NZ_JBXWPG010000003.1, from coordinate 247,541 downwards.
CTGAAACCGTCAGATGACTGGTTTGAGCCCCCACCAGTCGTTGCTATTTTTTTCTGCGTGCGCTCGCAGCTAGGATTTTTCGGCACCCGCGCAACTTCTCATGTTGCGGTGCGGCGGCCATTCTGGCCGTTCGCGCACCGCGCAGCATTCTTTAAGGTGGGAATTTACAGGTCGCGGACAATGCCGACTTTTGCTGAAACGGTGCCAAAGTCAGCAACTGACTTCGGTTGGGGCATACCAAAGTGGCCTGGATCGCTATTTCTCCCAATGGGGCACCCAGTCACCATCCGTACGCAGTGACACACCGGCGGCATCTTCTTCCAGCTTGATTACGTGCAGTTCGCCCTTGTCGCCGCCGTAGGTTTTTCGCGCTTTTTCAAATTGCGCGCAGACCAGACGTGTCGCGGGGGCCGGTGTTCCTGCGTCATCGCAGGCCTCGACAATGAGCCCCAAGTCTTTTTGGCACAGGTCTAGCGTGAAAGATGGATCGTAGTGCCCTGCAAAGACCGACGGCGCATCATGGTGCATACACCAGCTATCGCTGGCCCCAATTTTCAGAGCTTCCCATGCTCGGGGCAATTCAACGCCGGATTTTACGGCCATGACCAATGCCTCTCCCATCGCGGTGGCGTGGATCGCCCAAAGTTGGTTGCTGGCAAGTTTGGTGATTGACCCGTTGCCGCTTTGGCCCATGTAGTGCATCGGCCCCATCAGCTCCATCACGGGGCGGATACGCTCGATCGTGTCCTCGTCGCCGCCGGCAAATTGCGGCATATTGCCTGCACGTGCGCCATCAACCGCGCCTGATACCGGGGCGTCGACCGGCTGGACGCCCTTGGCTGCCAATGCGCTTCCAAGTGCTCGTGCCAGGGTCGGTTGGTTGGTTGTCATATCAACCCAAACCTGCCCCGCCCCCATCGCCGACAGTAGACCGTTTTGACCCCGAACCACCTGTTCGATCTGCTTGGGACCAAACACCATAGTAAAGACGATATCGGCATCTTTGGCGGCCATGGCGGGCGTATCAGCCCACGTCGCCCCAAGCGCCAGATGCCGTTCGGCGCGCTTAGCGTCCAGATCACAAACGGCCAGCTGATGCCCGCCCTTGATCAGGTTCAGGGCCGCCGCCCCACCCATCGTGCCAAGCCCGATAAAACCAATGCGCATGTGTGCGTCTCCTGAAATCAAGCGGCGAGGATTTCGTCGGTCGATTGGACCGCACCAAATTCGCCGTGAAGGTTTGCAAGGGTCACCGAGTGGATTTGCGCGGCGGTATGGGCAACCCCGTCTGGACCGGTTGCGTCATAGGCCCAGACCGCATCAGAGGCATAGATCATATCAAACCCAAGGCTGCTGGCCGAGCGTGCGGCGGATTCAGCACAATGATTGGCGGTCGCACCGCAGATGACGACCCGTTCAATGCCCGCGCCCTGCAAATCAGCTAAAAGCGTGGTGCCACCAAATGCACTAGAGGCGTGTTTGACGATCACTTGTTCGCCGTTCTGAGGTGCGGCAAACGGTTGAACGGCAGAACCCGGTGCATCTGGGTGAAACGGATCATCCGCATCTGTGCCGTGGTGGTGGATGTGGATGATCTTGTCACCAGATGCGCGGAATTGCGACAGCAAACGTCCAATATTGTCAGACGCTTCAGGGCAAGACCGCGCGGCCCCAGCAGCATCGTCATGGGCGAGCGCCATTTGCACATCAATAACGAGGAGAGCGGTTTTCATTGTGATATTCCTTTAGCCTGCGCCAGTGCGGCCCTACGATCCTCAAGGATTTTTTCAACGCGTGTGCCATAGATGCGTACGTTGATGTCGTCGCTGATGACACGACCTTTTTGTTCATCATAGGTCATAATTGCCGTAACTCTGGGATGCGCGCCGAACACTTCGGTCACACCGTGCAAGGAATATCCGCCACGGAACAGTGTAAACGTCCCGGCCCCACGATCGAATTTATGCGCATGGGACATATCCCCCGCCAATAACCGGTCCACGGCGTCACGGTCTTCGGCCTCATCTGTGCGCGAATTTGGCAAGAATGCAAAATCGCCACCGCTTTCAGCTGCTTTCAAAAGCAACGTCACGGTACATTCGGTTGTATCATAATGCCATGCATGCCAACTGCCGGGGTAAAGTGCGACAACATTCAGTGCCTGAAACTCATCTGCACAACGATGCAACACGGTCTTTTTCTGCACACGGCGAACGAAGTCCGTCAGGACATCCGACTTATATAACTGCTGGATCAACGTATCTGCCGGTATCTGGTCATCGGCAAGCTGAGTAGCCACATGGGTGTATTCGCGACGTCGCGGATCATCTTCGGGCAAGGACGGATCAATCGCACCTTGATAGATGTTGCGTTTGATTGTCAGCACCTCGGCACCGGGCAAAAGGCTGCTGGATTCGTCCTCAAGGGCGGCCAATGCGTCCGCGCGGATGAAGCCATCCAGATTGCACCAGCCGTACGCCTCCATGTGGTCCTGACAGTCCTTCAGGAACGCCGCACCCGCGCCCTTATCCAGATCAGCAATTGGATAACGCGCAAGATCGACGAGGTTCAGGGCCATGTCAGCATGGGTACCAAAAACGGTCTTTGACATCGCACTCTCCTTTGGAAATCGGGCAGACGCGGGCCCGTTACCCATTGATAGACGAGCAGTTGGCAGAAGATAAACGAAACGAATTGCCCTCAAGCACATAAATATCTTATGCCACACGGGTGAAACAGAATCTCAATCTGAATTGGCTGCGCACGTTTGAGGCCGCGGCCCGCCACCAGAGCTTTACCGCCGCAAGCCATGAATTGGGCCTGACGCAAACCGCCGTCAGCCAACATATCAAGGCGCTGGAGACCAAGCTGGGGCAAAACCTGTTCATCCGCCGCGCCAAAAGCCTGCAGCTTACGGATATCGGGCAAGCCTATCTGATTTCGGTGCGTGAGGCGCTTGAACACATCGCGTTTTCGACCAGCGGGCTTTTTGGGCCGGAGCTAGAAACGACCATCGTTGTGCGCGCCTCTGCGGCGATGATCATCTGGCTGACGCCGAAGCTGTCCACCTTTCAAGATGAACACCCGCAAATCGTGATCAAGCTTGAAACGTCGCTGTGGCAAAATGTGCTGGAAAAACACCCCGTCGATGTCGAGATTTTGCTCGCCGCGCAGACCCACGCAAACCCACGCATGGTCAAGCTGTCGGACGAGAGAATCCTGCCCGTCTGCGGGGTGCAGACATCAACGAAAGTCCAAAGGCCCGCGGATCTGATGCAACTTGATGCCATTCACGTTCTGGGCTTTGACGACCATTGGGCGCGTTATTTATCCGCCAACGGCCTGCCAATTGACAGGATTTCTCCCCGCATCATCGTTGACACCTCGGTCGCGGCCTGTGAATTGGCCGCCGCGGAGAACGGCTGCGCGATTATGTTCGAACGGTTCGCACAACAGGCCATCGCCGCAGGGCGCGCCATCAATATTGTCGGTGACCCCATCGCGAATGGTCAGTCACATTATGTCATCCAACGAAATACGGGCCTCCGCGAAAAACAGGCGTCAGCGGCATTTTGTGAATGGTTGGCCGCATGCTTTTGACGTTCGCCTCGGAGCCAAAGGGGCTTTTCTGCGAACGGTTGGAAACATCTCTTTAAACCCCATGAGCAGCCGTTCTTCGACTTTGCAGCCTTGGCCGAACTGGGCTCTTCACGGCCATGCGGTGCCGCAGAAACCCGGGGTCCCTTCGCGGTCTGATAGCGTCCCTTCGTCTGGACAACGCATTTCCGTCCGAACCACCTGTATAAATTCGTGTTTCTCAGGCCGCAAAAGTGAGCATGCGTCGTTCGCTGTCTGGCAGCGGGAATTCCGGCAACGGGTAGCGACCATCGCTCAGAGCCCAACCTGTACCTTGGATTTTTTCGCTGCGTGCGCTCGCAACACGGAAAATTTTGGGCACGCACAAATTCTTGTGTCACGGCGCAGCGCTGAATTCGGCCATTCAAATATTGCATAGCAAGAATGTGCGCCCGGATTCACGGGATGTAGACTGAAGCAGTGATCCGTGAAAATCTGTGCAAGCGTCGGCCCACCGGACCGGTGCTTCCACGGTGGGGCTGACGCGCCTTGATTCCGTTCTGGGGTGCATCACAACCTATGTCCGCCAACGAACTCAAAGCGGTTCAATGCCTGCACCGAGAACTCAAGTAGAGTGGGCTTCGGACAGCAGGCATCCGATTCGATTGTACAAGTGCCTCGTTGGCGCGGTGCCGATGATTGGGTGCGGAGGGCGGATTGGAGGGCACATTATGCCTAGAGCTCAACTTCCCGCAGTCACCCCAAAGCGCAGAGCATGGAACAAGGGGCGGATCATCGGCCAGAAACGCCCCTTGTTTCCCAAGCAGGTCTGGGCGATCCGTGCTCGGCTCGAACTCGCCGGAAATCTGCGCGATCTTGCGCTGTTCAACGTCGCCATTGATAGCAAGCTGCGTGGATGCGATTTGGTTAGGCTTGCCGTGACCGATCTGGTCAAAGATGATCGTGCTCGAGAACGGGTTTCAGTGGTCCAGAGCAAAACCAAGAAACCAGTACAATTCGAACTGACGGAAAACACACGGGATACGGTTCATGCTTGGGTCAAGTCGCCAAAGATGATGGGCTGTAGCTTCATGTTTCCGAGCCGTTTCCTCGAGCGACCCCATATCTCAACGCGTCAGTTTGGTCGGCTTGTCCGGGATTGGGTGACAGCGATTGGATTGGAACCGAGCGGTTACGGAACCCATTCACTCCGCCGAACCAAAGCAGCGGAGATTTACCGTAAGACAGGGAATCTCCGTGCAGTGCAGCTTTTGCTGGGTCACACTAAGATTGACAGTACAGTGCGTTACCTTGGCGTTGAGTTGGAAGATGCTCTCACTATTGCGGAGCAGATTGAAATCTGACCCGCGTCGGTGAATGGCACTTGCCGTTCGCCGGTTTGGAACAGACTTACGGCCTTGAAGCGGCGAAACCGGTTATGAAGGGAAGAATAGTATACAGATCACCCTGCCATTGCGTACTACAAAGACGTGCTTGCGGTCAGCTTTTCGAGTGATAGTTCCGGCTTTCGCGCGCTCAGTTTGACGGCACCGCGCTCCATCACGACGAAGGCATCCCCAAGATCATAGGCGAAGGACAGATACTGTTCGACTAGGACGATAGCGATGTTCCCGCGTTCCTTCAAAATGCGGATGGTGCCGCCGATCTGCTGGATGACGTTCGGCTGGATACCTTCGGTCGGTTCATCCAGAAGAAGCACTTTCGGGTTCGACACCAGCGCGCGCGCGATCGCCAGTTGCTGTTGCTGGCCGCCTGAAAGGTCACCGCCCCGCCGTTGCAGGAACTTCTTCAGAATGGGGAACAGATCAAAAATCTCGTCCTTCACCTTGCGTTCGCCACTTGGCAGGCAGGCAAATCCCGTCTCAAGGTTTTCCTGCACCGTCAAAAACGGAAAGATCTCGCGCCCCTGGGGCACATAGGCAACGCCCTTCCGCGCAAGGTCAAAGGCCTTCAGCTTTCCGATGCTTTGGCCGTCCAGATCATAGTCGCCCCCCGACCGGGGATGGGTGCCCGCCAGCGCCTTTAACAGCGACGTCTTGCCTACGCCATTGGTGCCCATCAAGCAGGTGACCTCGCCCTGGGCCGCGTCGAAATCCACGCCGTTCAGAATTTGGCTGCCGCCATAGTGCAGCGTCAGATCGCGGATGCTGAGGAAACTATCGGCCAAGGTACACCTCGATGACTTGCTGGTTCTTGGTGACGTGATCGATCGAGCCTTCGGCCAGAACCGAGCCTTCGTGCAGCACGGTCACTTTGCAATCCAAACGCCGCACGAAATCCATGTCGTGTTCCACTACGACGACAGCGCGGGTCTTCGCCGCGTCCCGCAGAATTTGCGTGGTCTTCTGACGTTCTGCGGTCGTCATGCCTGCCGCAGGTTCGTCCACCAGCAACAGCTTCGGTTCCTGTGCCAAGAGCATCCCGATCTCCAACCATTGCTTTTGCCCGTGGGACAACTCGCCAGATTTCCGTGACAGAACCGCGTCCAGCCCAATGACATCCGCCAGTTCTTCGACCCGGGCAAAGTCCGGTGTTTCGGGTTTGAACAGCAGCACGGCCAGCGGCGACCGCGACTTTTTCAGCGCCATCATCAGGTTGTCTTGAACCGTCTGATCCTCAAACACCGTGGGTCGCTGGAACTTGCGCCCGACCCCTTCCATGGCGATCTTGCTTTCCGATTTGCCCAGCAAAGACACGGGCGGTTCGCCCCAAAGCACATGGCCCTCGTCAGGCCGGGTTTTACCGGTCACCACATCCATGAAGGTGGTCTTGCCCGCGCCGTTCGGGCCGATGACCGCCCGCAATTCGGCCCTGTCAATGCTGAACGACAGGTTGTTCAGCGCCTTGAACCCGTCAAAGCTGACCGACACGCCCGAGACTTCAAGAAGCGCGCTCATGCATCTGCCTCCTTTTCTCTCAAAGAACCGTGGCCCGGCCCCAGGTCGCGCCCATGCCGATTGGGGTTGCGACGCGCTGCCAAGGCGTCGACCAGCCCTCCAATGCCTTTCGGTGCGAAAAGCGTAACCGCCACGAAGGACAGCCCCAACAGGACGGTCCACCAATCGACCCATTGAATGCGATACCCGGCGATGTTCAGGTCAGGGGCTTGCCCGCCGGTAAACCAGGTCGACAAGAGCGAGACGAAAGCTGCGCCGATCACGGCTCCGTACAATCGCCCACGCCCGCCGATGGCCACCCAGACCGCCAGATAGATCGAGGCAATCGGCGCCAGTTCCGCCGGGTTGATGATGCCCGCCTGTGGGTAGTAGATTGCGCCTGCAATGCCAGCGAGCACGGCCGATACGGTGAAGACAAACAGCTTGAACGCCTCGACTGGATAGCCAAGGAAGCGCACCCGCGCTTCGTCGTCCCGAATGCCCCTGAGGACCGAGCCGAACTTGCCCGACACCATCCATGTCGCCAGCAGGTATCCAAGCCCCAAGGCCAGGGCCGAGGCCCAAAGGAACCAGACCGAAACGATGGCCTGACTAGTGCTCTCCAACCCCGGCAGATTCTGCAGGCCTGACAGACCGTTGTTGCCGCGCAATCCGCTGTCGTTTTGGAACAGGTACAGTGACAGCGCCAGCGTCATCGCCTGCGTCAGGATCGAAAGGTACACACCTGTCACCCGGCTGCGGAAGGCCAGCCAGCCAAAGACCAGCGCCAGAAGCCCCGGCGCCAGTACGACGGCGGCCAGTTGCAGCGGCAGAGAATGGGCAAAGGCCCAGATCGGCGGAAATTCCGAGGCTCCGACGACACCGAAGATCTGGCCAGCGATCCCGCTGGAGACCTCTTCGGGCGTTGGCGGCAGCCCTCCGGCGGCGAGGCTTTCGACGACGATCAGACGCGTCCGCTCGTACATCAGCCACATGCCTATCGCGTAACCGCCCATTCCGAAGAAGGCCATGTGCCCAAGGGACAGGATACCGCAATAGCCCCAGACCAGATCCATCGCCAGCGCGACGAGGCAGAGGCACAGGGTCTTGCCCAGGGTCTTAACGAAACTGGTCGAGATGACGCCGATACCGAACCCTTCGGACAGGATCGTCACGCCCAGGGTGAACAGCCCCAGACAGGCCAGAAAGATAAGCACCGACGGATAACGCACCACGAAAGGTGTGCGACGCACAGGGCCTGCTGTCAGTTCCGCCATGCTCATGCCTCCGCCGCCCGGCCTTTAAGCGCGATGATCCCGCGCGGCCGGAATTGGATGAAGAGGATGATGAAGAGGATCATATAGGTCTGTGCGGCCAGTGTGTTCGAGGGGTTCAGCCATTCGATCCCTTTTTGCAGCGAGCCAACCATGGTCGCGCCCAGAAGCGTGCCCCAGATGTTGCCAACGCCGCCCACGACCACGGTCATGAAGCTTTGCACGATATAGTCCGCGCCCATCTCGCTGGTCACTTTGGCGTAAAGCCCAATCGCCACACCCGCAATCCCGGCAATACCCGAGCCGAAGCCGAATGTCAGCATGTTGATCCTGTCGGGGTTGATCCCCATCGAGGCCGCCATGCGGGGGTTCTGCGTCACCGCCCGCACTTCCAGCCCCAATCGAGTGCGGTTCATGACGAAAAGGAATAGCGCCATGAACGAAAGCGCCAAAACGAAAATCGCGATCCGGATATAGCTGATCGACACGATGTCATTGAACACCAGCGATCCGTCCAGCCAACCGGGCGAGGTGAGGGGCCGCGCTTGCGTGCCGAAGATGTTCTTGGCGATCTGTTGCATGGCAATGGAAATCCCGAAAGTCGCCAGAAGCGTCTCCAGAGGGCGATGGTAGAGGTGGCGGATCACTAGCCGTTCCATCGTGACCCCTGCGCCGAAGGTGACGGCAAAGGCCAGCGGCAAGGCGACGATAATGGAAATCGTGTAATCCGGGATGATCTGCTGGACGACGTAGCCGGTGTAGGCGCCCATCATGATGAACTCGCCATGGGCCATGTTGATCACGCGCATCACCCCAAAGGTGATAGCAAGACCGATGGCGGCAAGAAAGTAGATCGAAGCGAGAGACAGGGCGTCAAGGCCAAGGTCAAATGCCTGGTTGAATGCCACCTTGTTTTCGATGCCCGTCAGCACCGCCGCCGCGGCAACGGCCACTGAAGGCGAGCCGCTGTAGCGTTCGTAGAACGTGAAGCCTGCCAGCGTTTCGTCCACCTCGGTTTCGGTGGCCACGGGGTCTACCACGCCCTGTTCGGCCAAAGCTTCATAAGCAAGGTCGCGTGCGTCTTCGCTGTTCAGGGTCGCCACCTGAACCCCCGCGACCGATCCCTTCGAGATGTTGGCCAAAAGCGCGTTCCGCTTGTCGTACCGGCTGATCCGGGGTTTCGCCAGATCGGCGGCAACCAGAAGATCATAGGCGGACTCGCGCGGCAGGTCGTCGCTGCCGACGGTCAGGATGCGGGCGATGTCATCGCCCTCGGGTGCTTGTGCCGAAGCCTCGACCTCCACGGCCAAAAGCGGGTTCAATGCGGCCCGGACATCGACACCAAGATCGCCGTCAAACCGCTGGATGGCAGCAATCCTCTCCTCGTCGGTCGCGCCGAAGCGGATTGTCAAAAGTCCCTGAAGGCGTTCCATGCGACTTTGCACAGACTGGTCCGTTTCGTTGGGCAGAACTTTGGTCAGGGCCGCGAGATGGGACACCTCCGAGTCACGCTCGATCGCATTCAGGGCCTGCATCTTTTCGGCAAAGGACCCTGATAGTTGGAATTGCACCAGGGCCGCGCCGATCATGCCGCGAATGCCGCTGTTGGGTTTCAACTGTTTGAAGTCACGGGCAACGAAAGTGCCAAGTTCCGCGCCATCGGCAAAGTCAAACGCCGTCAATTCCTTGCCCGAGGCTTCGCCATAGACGAAAAGCCCGGTGTCCTTGTCGCGCCACATCTCTTTGTTTTGCCAGCGTTCCAGCACGACCTGGGCCTCGGCCAGACCACTGGCGGCAAGCGCGTCGATGGCAGGACCGATGGTCTTGCGCGAGGATTTGGCGATGATTTCGCCATGTTCTTGCAAGAGTTGCTGGATCGGCGCCTCGGCGTTCTGCGCCGAAAGTGGCAAGGCAAGAGCGCATAGAAGCACCGACATGAAACCGATGTTGAACCGACGTATAATCGACATGGATAGTTCAGCCCCCGTAAGGCGTTCTGGGGGCGACATGCGCCGCACCCGTAGGGTGGGTTTTCAACCCACCATGCTTAGTAGTTCGACTTGATCTGAACGCAGGACGACGTTTCGGTGTTGTACATCCCGCAATCGAGTTCCGCCCAATCGGATTTCAGCACCGCCGATTCCGGCAGGAAATCCGTCCAGGCATCGCCCGGCACTTCCTCCGTCTGGCTGATGATGTCGAACTGACCATCCTCGGTGATCTCGCCGATCAGAACCGGCTTGGCCAAGTGGTGGTTCGGCAGCATGACAGCGGTGCCACCAGTCAGGTTCGGGAATTCCTGCCCGTACAAGGCGGTGCGCACGGCATCGACGTCGGTGGTACCTGCTTCGGTCGCCGCATTCACCCACATGTTGAAGCCGATGTAATGCGCCTCCATCGGGTCATTCGTCACACGCTCGTCGCCCATGCGGGCTTTCCAGGCCTCGACCCATTCGGCGTTGGCATCGGTATCTGCTGACTGGAAGTAATTCCAGGCTGCGAGGTGACCAACAAGGTTGGTGGTGTCGAGACCCGACAATTCTTCCTCGCCGACCGAGAAGGCCACAACGGGAATGTCGTCGGCGCTGATGCCAGCAGCCGCGAGTTCCTTGTAGAAGCCCACGTTTGCGTCGCCGTTGATCGTTGAAATCACGCCGACTTTCTTGCCATCCGCACCAAGAGCCACGACGTCCGAGACGATCTTGGACCAGTCAGAATGACCAAAGGGCGTGTAGTTGACGAAGATGTCGTTCTCGGCGATGCCCTTCTGCTGAAGATAGCTTTCCAGAATGTTGTTCGTCGTCCGGGGGTAAACATAGTCGGTGCCCAGAAGCGCGAATTTCTCAACGCCAAGTTCTTCCAGAAAGTAATCCGTCGCCGGGATTGCCTGCTGGTTGGGGGCGGCGCCGGTGTAGAAGACGTTTTTTGAGGATTCCTCGCCTTCATATTGAACCGGATAGAACAGAAGTCCGTTCAACTCTTCGATCACAGGTAGAACCGATTTCCGCGACACGGATGTCCAGTTGCCGAAAATCACGTCAACCTCGTGTACCGAAATCAGCTCGCGCGCTTTTTCGGCAAAGAGCGGCCAGTCCGACGCCGGGTCGACCACGACGGCCTCCAACTCGCAGCCCAGAACGCCGCCTTTGGCGTTTTGCTGTTCGATCAGCATTTCCATCGTGTCTTTTAGTGTTGTTTCTGAAATCGCCATGGTTCCGGACAGGGAGTGCAGCACTCCCACCTTGATCGGGCAGTCTTGCGCCATGGCCGGCAGCATCGAAGCGGCCAGGACGGCGGCAGAACTAAGAAGTGTCTTTTTCATCGCAGTTTTCCTTCAGGCACTGCGCGGGGAAGCGTTGCTTTCAAGGGTGTGATCCCCCATATGCCCCCCACGCAATCTAATTGCGGAGTGCGGTGGTGTTTTGGAATTGCAAGGCCAGCACCATCGCACGTTCAACGGGATTTGTGTGATCCCGGAAGAAGTCGTTCCATGGAAATTGCTGCGACTGCGAGATCGGCGGGGGTTGAAAAACGGCCCCTGGCGTCAATCCGTCAAAAATTGCGCAGACTTTCGCGGGTTCGCCATTTTATTGTGCGAAAGAAACGCCAAATCTTTGGGCGTTTCAGCTTTCAAGCAAGAATCCTGTGCAATAGCCGATCTCGGCCCGGGCACGCCGCACCGCCCATTTGGAGCGATCCGCATCGCGTGAGAAGCTGGCGGCGGTCAGCAATTGCGCATGCGCCATCTTGGCGTCGATACGCAGGTGAAGCGCATGACGTCGTTGATCGTCGGGCACCGTCGCGTTCAGAAGGTCGATGAACTGCGCCCGGCGATGCGCGATCTGATCCGTGCGGTCATCATTCATAAGCCAGGAATGTTCCAACTCGGCCGAGAACCGTCCTGCACATGCCGCGAATGAAGACATCAGGGGATCATCTGCCGCCAGACTTTGCTTCGGTAGGATAAGAAGCAGGACCAGAAAGGTTTTCAAACTGCTCATGATCCGATCATGAACGACCTAGAAGTCAGCAATCAAGCTTTCTGCCACCTTATGGCTAACGCACACTTAACAGACGAAGTCCCTGTCACCCGTTCGACACGTCATTCAGGCATTTCCGTGTCGGCATCTCATCATTGCTGAACTTCTGGGCGAGTGGGGTTACTTTCGCACAGCAAATAGGCAGAACTCCGGGATTGGTCTTTTTCCCGGCGCGCAGCGGTGGATCACCCCCCAATCTGCATGGTGAACCATGCGGGTCGAGTACCGGGGGCGACAAACGCATGGGTCAACCACATCTGGCATCACGAGAGGCGAACACCGCCCCGAGATCCATCGGTGCCATGACCTTGTCGACCAAATGCCGTGACGGACGTACGGGCATAGACCGCTTCAGAACCTCGGGCGCTAGCAAGGTGGCTTTTCCGCGTCGCAAGGATGCCGTCGAAGCCATTGTGCTGAACACTTCGGGCGGATTAACAGGCGGCGACCGGTTTGAGGCTTCGGCCAGCGCCGGGCCGGACAGCCACCTGATCCTGACAACCCAAGCCGCAGAACGTGCCTATCGCAGCACTTCTGGCGCTGCGTGTGTCAGCACGCGCCTGTCTGTCGCCAAGGGCGCGGTACTGCATTGGTTGCCGCAAGAGTTGATCATGTTTGACGGCGGTTGTCTTAACCGTCGCCTTGACGTGGACGTCACCGACGGAACCGAGGCCGTGCTGGTCGAACCCGTCGTCTTCGGTCGCCGCGCCATGGGCGAAACCCGTATCTCGGGCAGTTTTCGCGACCGGATCACCCTGCGCCACGATGGTCGCCCAATCTATTGGGATCGCATCAACCTGACCGGATCAATCAGCGCCAGTCTTGACCGTCCGGCCATCGCAGGCGGCATGACCGCCCTTGCCAGCGCCCTTTACTTCGGCCCGCGTGCCGAGGCGCTTTTGCTGATCATCCGACAGCTGTTGCCAAAGACGGGCGGCGCAAGCCTTGTCGCGCCCGATCTTTTGACCATCCGACTTCTTGCCGCCGATTCCTATCTGTTGCGCCAATGGTTGGTGCCGGTGCTGGAACGCCTGACCGAAACCACCCTGCCGAAATCCTGGAGCCTTTGATCCATGCAACTCAACCCCCGCGAAAAAGACAAACTGCTGATCGCCATGGCTGCCGAAGTGGCCCGCAAGCGCCTTGCCCGTGGCGTCAAGCTGAACCACCCCGAGGCCATCGCGCTGATCACCGACACGGTCGTCGAAGGCGCTCGCGATGGCCGCTCGGTCGCCGACATGATGGAGGTAGGCGCCGTGGTCATCACCCGCGATGACTGCATGGAAGGCATCCCCGAGATGATCCACGAAGTGCAGGTCGAAGCCACCTTTCCGGACGGCACCAAGCTGGTCACCGTCCACAATCCCATCCGATAGGAGTCTCTCATGCGTTACGCTATTCCCGCCTTGTTTTTGGCCTCGCCCGCCTTGGCCCACCCCGCAAGCCTCCCACATGAGCATTCGGGGGATTGGGCTGTGCCCGTCGCCTTGATGCTGATCGGCGCTGCGGTTGTTTTGGCCAAGCGCAAGGCGGTCCGTGTCCGCAGACGCCAATGATCCCCGGCGAACTCTTTCCGGCGGAGGGTGAGGTCACTCTGAACGCAGGGGCGGAGCCGATCACACTAATGATCGCCAATACGGGCGACCGACCGGTGCAGGTCGGCTCACACTACCATTTCGGCGAGGCCAACGCGGCGCTCGATTTCGACCGCGACGCCGCACGCGGCATGCGTCTGGATATCGCAGCCGGGACAGCCGTGCGGTTTGAACCCGGTCAACGGCGCGAGGTGCAACTGATCCAGATTGGCGGCGCACGGCGTGTCTTCGGGTTCAACCAGCTTGTGATGGGAGATCTCTGATGCCCACCCAAATCCCCCGCTCTGACTACGCCGCCATGTTCGGCCCCACCACCGGCGACAAGTTGCGACTGGCCGATACTGACCTGATCATTGAAGTGGAAAAGGACCTGACAGGTCCCTACGGCGAAGAAGTCAAATTCGGTGGCGGCAAGGTGATCCGTGACGGCATGGGTCAGGCTCAGACCACGCGCGCCGAGGGTGCGGTGGATACCGTTATCACCAACGCGCTGATCGTGGACGCAACCGGCATCTACAAAGCGGACGTCGGTTTGAAAGACGGCGAGATCCACAAGATCGGCAAGGCGGGCAACCCAGACACACAACCCGGCGTCGACATCATCGTCGGCCCTGGCACTGAAGCCATCGCTGGCGAAGGCAAGATCCTGACGGCCGGTGGGTTCGACAGCCACATTCATTTCATCTGCCCGCAGCAGATCGAGGATGCTCTGTATTCTGGTCTAACCACAATGCTGGGCGGCGGCACTGGCCCGGCCCATGGCACGCTGGCCACGACCTGCACACCGGGACCGTGGCACATTGGGCGGATGCTGCAGGCGGCGGATGCGTTTCCGATGAACCTCGCCTTTGCGGGAAAGGGGAATGCGTCGCTCCCCGCCGCTTTAGAGGAACAGGTCAAGGGCGGTGCCTGCGCGTTGAAGCTGCATGAGGATTGGGGCACGACGCCCGGCGCAATCGACTGTTGCCTATCTGTGGCGGACGACATGGACGTTCAGGTGATGATCCACACCGACACGCTGAACGAATCCGGCTTTGTCGAAAACACCATCGCCGCCATAAGGGGCCGCACCATCCACGCCTTCCACACCGAAGGCGCAGGGGGCGGCCATGCCCCTGACATCATCAAGATCTGTGGCGAGGCCCATGTTCTGCCGTCGTCGACCAACCCGACCCGACCTTTTACGGTCAATACAGTGGACGAACATCTGGACATGCTGATGGTCTGCCATCACCTGGACAAATCCATCCCAGAGGATGTGGCTTTCGCCGAAAGCCGCATCCGGCGCGAGACCATCGCCGCCGAAGACATCCTGCACGACATGGGGGCGTTCTCGATCATCGCTTCAGACAGCCAGGCCATGGGGCGTGTGGGCGAAGTGATCATTCGCACCTGGCAAACCGCTGACAAGATGAAGAAACAGCGGGGCGCCTTGGCCGAGGAGGTCGGCGACAACGACAATTTCCGCGTCCGTCGCTATATCGCGAAATACACGATCAACCCGGCCATTGCACACGGGCTGTCAAAGCACATCGGTTCGATCGAAGAAGGCAAACGCGCCGATCTGGTCCTATGGAACCCGGCGTTTTTCGGTGTGAAGCCTGAGATGATCCTTATGGGCGGCAGCATTGTGTGTGCGCAGATGGGCGATCCAAACGCTTCAATCCCGACACCGCAGCCGGTCTATACTCGCCCGATGTTCGGGGCCTTTGGCCGCTCTCTGGAAGCCAATGCCGTGACCTTTGTTTCCGAGGCGGCACACTCCGAAGGACTGGGAGATGCGCTTGGATTGGCCAAGACAAGTTTGCCGGTGGAGAACACGCGCGGTATCGGCAAAGCGGATCTTGTCCTGAACGACGCCATGCCCGAGGTCGAAGTGCACCCCGAAACCTATGAGGTGCGGGCTGATGGCGAATTGCTGACCTGCCAACCTGCAACCGAGCTGCCCATGGCGCAGCGGTATTTTCTATATTGAGGCCCCATGACCGATCTTCCACTTGCACAAACGCTCCATCCCGTTGGCACATCAGACAATGCGATAGCGGACTGCGCGTTGACCTACGACGCCCGATTTTTCCGGCGAAAGAAACTGACAACGACCGAAGGCTGGTCCTTTGTCGCGGACTTCGAACAGACCGTATCTCTGAACGATGGCGACGTGCTGGAACTGGGCGATGGACGTCTGGTTAAAGTGACGGCGGCACCCGAAAACCTCTTGGCCGTTTCCGGGCAAGACCTGCCCCGCCTCGCCTGGCACATCGGCAACCGCCACACACCTTGTCAGATCGAGGCGACCCGCCTTTTGATCCAGGATGATCCCGTCATCGCTCATATGCTGAGCCACCTCGGTGCCACAGCGACCCAAGTCACCGAACCCTTCACTCCGGAAGGCGGCGCCTATGGTCACGGGCGCACCCATGCGCACGATCACGGACACTCGGCCCATGCCCACGCCCATTGATGCGCACTTACTGACGCTGACCCAATGGCTGTCGCCCGCGTTTCCAGTGGGGGCCTTCGCCTATTCGCACGGACTTGAGACAGCGATCAACGAGGGTTGGATTGCCGACGCGACCAGTTTGGAAGACTGGCTGAGAGATTGCCTGAGTGATGGCTCAGGTCGCGCTGATGCGATCTGGATGCGGCTGGCTTATGCTGCCGACGACCCATTGGAGATGGACGCGAAAGCACGATCCTTTGCCACCGCTCAAGAGCGTCTGCGCGAAGCTGAAAGGCAGGGCGCTGCCTTTGTTGCGACGGTTAATGCTGTCTGGGGTTTGGCGCTGCCTGACATGCTGTTGCCCGTTGCCGTCGGTCGCGCCGCTAGATTGGCAGAGCTGGATATCGATACGACTGCCGTTCTCTATCTGCAGGCCTTTGTCGCAAACCTGACCTCCTCGGCCATCCGCCTGAGCCCCATCGGGCAGACGGCCGGTCAACGGGTGATCCTGAACTTGCAGCCCTTTTGCCTTCAGGTCGCCGAAGACACGAGAAATGCGGACACCACGGACGTTTTTGGCAACGCCTTTTTCTCAGACATCTCCGCGATGGCCCACGAAACTCTTGAACCGAGGCTCTTCCAATCATGACACAACTCAACGGCCCCTTGCGCATCGGTATCGGCGGCCCGGTCGGTGCAGGAAAGACGACCCTGACCGCGAGGCTTGCCGAACTTTTGAAAGACGATCACTCGATCGGCGTCATCACCAACGACATCTACACACAAGAAGACGCCGAAGCTCTGATGCGCATGCAAATCCTGCCTTCGGATCGCGTGATTGGAGTGGAAACCGGTGGCTGTCCTCATACGGCGATTCGCGAAGACGCGTCGATCAACCTGGCTGCCGTGGCCGAGATGCGGCTGCGTCACCCCGACGTAGAGGTCGTCCTGATCGAATCCGGTGGCGACAACCTATCGGCCACCTTCAGCCCGGAGTTGGCGGACCTGACAATCTATGTGATCGACGTGGCCGCAGGCGAGGAAATCCCACGCAAGGGTGGCCCCGCAATCACCAGGTCAGACATCCTAGTCATCAATAAAACCGACCTTGCCCCTCATGTGGGGGCATCTTTGGACGTCATGCGCCGAGACGCCGCGAGAATGCGGGGCGATCTGCCGGTGGTATTTGCCTGCCTGAAAGCCGGCCACGGTTCGGACGAGGTCGTGTCGCACCTTAGATCTCTTTCGGGCATTTGATGAGAGCCTAGCCGGCAAGAACGGTGCTTGGTCCACTTTGCGGGACTTTGAGAGTTTTCGAGTATGTGCTAACGCAACGTTTCGGGACGTTTGCTTCTCCCCCCACTCAAATGAACAAGCGAAATCCCCTGACTTCACCAACGATTTCTGCGGCTTGGGAGGAGGGCGATGACCAGTTTGGATGCAAAACGGCTTTAGCAACGCCCTGATCGATGCACAGCCGAGCATTGTGCTTTGCTGCAAGATGCCTCATGCGGCGGTTCTCTCGCAGGCACATCATTTCAATTGAACTGATGCCCCACTTCCGCGCGATTGCGATAATACGCTCGAACAGCGCATCACCAATTCCGATGTTTTGCCAATCAGGTTCGACAGAAAAGGCGGCTTCCGTCTTTGTAGATCCGGTCTGGTCGTCACCGCGGAGTTCGGCGACGCCCCTCCGACGCCCTTTTGCAAACGCGCCACAGAGAATGCTGTCATAATGAGGAATGCTCTGAACGTAGGTCGTCAGACTCTCGTCGCTGACAGTCCACCAGAACCGCGCGCGCCGAGCTTCGGCGTCGAGCCGTCGAAAGTGCTCGCAGATCTCGTTTTGGTCGGCTGGATAGAGTCGGCGAATGGCAAAGTCTTGATGATGTCTGAGATGGACCATCGCCTTGTCGCTCCGATTGCAGACTTGGATTGGGCCAGCATCTTCGGGAGGAGGTGAAGATGCTGGCCCAAAAGCATTGGCGGTCCCTGTTGATGTTTTTCGGCGCCGCTGCTTTTGCTGCTTACTGTGGGAAGAGCGAGGTCCAGCAATTCCTTTTCAAATTTGCACGCAAACCCGGGATCAGGACCCGTCGCGTTGGTCCGGGTCTTTCCCGCCGGTTTCCTGTGCCATCAGCTTTTCCGCATATTGAGTGTCCGTCGTCAGAGTTTTTGGAACCAAGAGCGGCGTAAACTAAGTGAGTGTTCGGCTCATCTGATTTGTGTGATTAAGCTGCGCGCTGGCTGTGACGCAAACGCCGAGCTTCGAACGTCTTCCGTTTGATCCGTTCTCGTTATTCCAGAATGGCTTGGTCACGCCCGAAGTAGACATAGGCGGGTGTGACGTTGTTTAGGCTCTCGTGATATCGCTGATGGTTGTAGTGATCGACGAAGGCTTCGATCTGGGCCGCGAGATCACCTGGCAGGAAGTAGTTTTCCAATAAGATGCGGTTCTTCAAAGTTTGATGCCATCGTTCGATTTTACCTTGGGTCTGCGGATGACACGGCGCACCACGACTGTGTTTCATGCCTTTGTCCTTCAACCATTCAGCCAAATCGCCAGAGACATAACTTGAGCCGTTGTCACTGAGCAGTCTTGGTTTGTGGACGATATGGGCCTGATCACATCCGGAGGCCTGCAAGGCTAAATCGAGGGTTCTGTCACATCCTCAGCCCGCATGTTCGTGCAGAGCTTCCATGAGATGATGTAGCGGCTGTAATCGTCCAGAATTGTGCTGAGATAAAACCAGCCCCGACCCAGAACCTTGAGATAGGTAAAGTTGGTCTGCCAAAGCTGGTTGATGGCTGTTGTCTTATGCTCAAACGCATTCGCGGCTTTCAGCACGATGATGGCAGGGCTGGTGATCAGGTCATGCGCCTTGAGCGTGCGATACACTGTAGATTCCGACACAAAATAGCGCTCTTGATCGGTGAACGTGGCGGCCAGCTCGCGCGACGACAGCTCCGTCTCTTTCAGAGCGAGATCCACAACCTTGCGCTTCACTTCGGTGGGCACCCGGTTCCAGACATGATTTGGCTTTGGTGATTGATCATGCAAACCAGCCTCACCGCGCTGCAGATACCGATCATACCAGCGGTAGAATGTGGTGCGGGGGATAAGCCACCGCTATCTCCATTTGCAACACATAGCTTTCGGCACAAGGGGCGGAAATCGGACTTTCGCTGCGGTGGCGAACAAGGCCAACACTCTAGCGATAGCGGTCATTCATTGTAAGTATTAGGCTGATTGCGCTGGGTTAGCAGCCCGATAGAACTTGCGTCAGGCTCAACAGCACATTCCAAAGATGTTTGGTCGCACCAATACGGCAGTCGACGTTGCGATCCCCACAACAAGATCAAACATTTGAGAGCTCCTTGCTGCTTTCTTTTGCCAAGCGTTAAGCTGGCGTTGCAGATACCCTAGTCCGCAACATTTGCGTGGTTGACAGGATCAGTTTCTGTGAAAGGCGGGAAAAACCGCTGACCCGCAATTTGTTCATGCGGTTTTTTTAAACTACTCGATATTAATATGTATGAATTTAGACTAGGGCAATGAGGCGAAAAGCCATCCGATATCTAGCCACCTATTCATCAAAGTATGCGTTATGCGTTGTGTAGATCGCCTGAATGGTTGGCGTCAAACGGTCAAGATGCGTACGAAGGACTTGATCCGCCGCCCACGCATCCCCGCTGAACAGGGCCTTTAAAAGAGATTGATGATCCAGATACAAATCATCCATTGCTTCTTTGCTGGTTAACGCCAGCATGCAAAGGCGGTCAACCTGTGCTTTGTTTTCGGCGATGATTTCAAACGCAAACGCCTGTTTGGCCGAGGCGCAAAGCAGTTTGTGAAACTGGTAGTCCAGATCATGGAACAAATTGACATCTTCTGCTGAGATTGCATCCGCCTGTTCACGAAGGTTAGCTTTTAATGCCGCGTCTACCGACTTGTCGCGATCTGACACGGCAGTGCGGATGACCTCCAATTCGACTGCGGCACGCACAAAGCGGGCATTCGCGATGAGCTGGCGTGAGAACGGTCGAACAACTGTCGCGCGTTGTGGCCGCACCAAAAGGAGATTGAGGTTGGAAAGTCGCGTGAAAGCCTCGCGCACAGGCTGGCGTGAAAACCCGAATGATTTCGCAACATCCGTTTCGGATATCTTTGTCCCTGGAAGCAGCTCCAGACGGGTGATTTGTCCAAACAGTTCGTCAAAGACGACATCGCTACTTGTCGTACGTTCAAGGGTTCCCAAAGCTGCCATTTTTTGTTTTCCAACCTCTGTTTGGCGACATTGTGGCAGATCAGAGAGAGAATTAATAGAGCAAATTAGGATACTAGGTTACATTATATTCATTGTTCTAAAAGGAAAATATCACATATCTAAAGAGCATCTAGAAAATTTATGTTGACTAGTATCCCAGTTATCGTGTTGGGTGTGCCCATCAACGAGGGCGGAGCAAGTGTGCTAGCTGGGAGGAAATCAGATCATCCAAATTGGGGTGAAGGCTGATCTGGCGTGAACACTTGTAAGGTTTCGAACACGATCGCCGGTCAAAGACGACTGGAAGAAAACAAGACCTGAACCTGATCTGGGAGGATAGAATGTTCAATTTTTCACTAAAGACGTTGGCTGTGACGGCTGTTTTGTTGGGCGGGGTTTCGACCGCGCAAGCTGATGTCACACTGCGCGGGGCAAGCATGTTTGATGAAGAACATGCATTCACTAAGACCTTGCGCGAGTTTGAACGACTGGTCGCAGAGAAATATGATGGCGAGGTCGAATTTGATCTGCGCCTGAATGGTGAGCTTGGGGTTGAATCCGATTACGTCACCTACCTCAACCAAGGTGTCGCCGTAGATTATACGATCCTTGCCCCGTCCAACATGGCGGTGTTTTCAGAGTCCATTCCTTTGATGGATATGCCTTTCCTGTTCCGTGATCTTGAACACTGGGATGCGGTGCTTTCATCGGATGCGCTGAAACCTCTTGAGGATGATCTGCGCGAAGCCGCTGGCATTGTGATTGTTGGGTATCATGGCGGCGGTGTGCGGAACCTGGCCTCAGCCGAGCCCATCACAAACATGGATGAACTTGCCGGACACCGCATGCGCGTCATGGGGGCCCCAATTCAGGCGCAGACTTTCTCAGCTGTTGGCGCGGCACCATCTGCCATTGCCTACAACGAAGTCTATAACGCAATCCAAACAGGCGTTATTGCCGGGTTCGAAAACGAAGCAGCCTCGATCCAGAACCTGAAGTTCTACGAAGTCGCGCCGCATGTCTCATTGACCCAGCACACGATCACTGTGCGCCCAATTGTGATGTCAGCAAAAATCTTCGATGAACTGCCTGCTGAGTTGCAAGCCGCTATCATGGATGCCGGCACCGAGGCCGGTGCTTTTGGCCGCGCGTTGGAGAGCGGTCAGGACGGCGAAAAACTTCAGGCAATGATCGACGCAGGTCAGATCGAAGTGCATGAGTTTGAGGGTCGCGAGAAAATGCTGGAACTGGTTCAGCCAGTGCAGGACGCCTATGCCGAAGAGCTGGGCGCGACAGAACTGCTCAACAACGTTCGCGGAATGTGATCTCCCAGCTGACGGGCGAGTAAGTAATCAAACTCGCCCGTTGGCATAAATCCCGATGCGCTTGGCGCGTCACATTGCGATGTAGGGTGGAACATGCTTGGAAAATATCTGGATAGGTTCTGCACTGGGCTTCGTATATTGCTTGGCGTGATGATGGGGGCATTGGCGATACCGGTCGCGATGCAAGTTGTCTCTCGCTACACCGGTTTGATCCCAACTTATCTTTGGACCGAAGAACTGGCGACGTTCCTGTTCGTCTGGATTGTGATGATCGGGTCTATTGTCGCTGTTTGGGACGGCACGCATTTTGACGTGCGGATCACCCGGGATGCGACTGGCTCACTCCCGCGGCTCCTCCAAGACGGTGTTGTGCATGTTGCCATCATGATTTTTGGGGGCTTCTTCCTATTTTACGGCATCGAGTACACCGAATTTGGGGGCAACCAACGATCTGTAATGATGCGTGCAAACCTCGCGATCACGCACGTATCGGTCCCGATTGCTGGAGGGTTTTGGTTTCTCCTGTCAGGCTACCGGTTGTCCGAAACCATCGCGAAATATCTAAACCGAGAGAGCAGCCAGACATGATCCTCGATACTGCAACTGCCGCCACGATGCTTATTGCTGGCTTTCTGGTGCTGATTTTCATCCGCATCCCAGTGGCATTCGCATTGGGTTTGGCGACCCTCCCGGTTGTGTTGCTTGAGCTGCGGCTGACCCCGTTCATCGTGCTGGATCGGATGTTCCAATCCTATAACTCCTTCATCTTATTGGCCGTTCCATTCTTTCTACTGGCGGCCAACCTGATGAATTCCGGCAAAGTAACCGACCGGCTGATCGAACTGGCCCGTGTGCTAACCGGCTGGATGCCCGGCGGATTGGGTCATGTAAATGTCGCTGTGTCGATGCTGTTCGCTGGTATCTCCGGATCTTCCACAGCAGATGCGGCGGGTATCGGAAAAATCCTGATCCCAGCCATGCAGAAAGAGGGGTACGACACGCGGTTTGCCGTTGCTATCACGGCCTGCTCTTCGGTGATGGGGGTCATCATCCCGCCGTCGATTTTGATGATCGTTTGGGGCGGAGTCATGCAGGTCTCTGTCGGCGCATTGTTTTTGGGCGGCGCGATTCCGGGCCTGATGATTGGCCTCGCCTTGATGGCTACGGTCTATGGTTTCGCAAAAGCCCGCAATTACCCGGTGACGGCGACGCCGAACTGGGGTGAATTCTGGGCCGCTTGGAAAGGCGCCGCACTGGCCCTTTTGACACCGGTCTTTGTGATTGGCGGTATTGTAGGTGGTCTTGTCACACCAACTGAAAGTGCAATCATTGCGGCGGGTTATGCGCTGATCTTGGGTATGTTTGTCTATCGGACGGTCACTGTCAGAGATTTGGGTTCGATCCTCTATGACACCGCACGATTTGCAGCCATCTCTCTGTTTGCGATCGGCACCGCCTCGGCATTCGGATGGCTACTGTCGTTCTACGATGCGCCGCGCCTGATTGTCAGTGTTCTGACTGCTTGGGAGTTCGGGGCATTTGGAACGGCTATCTTGATTGCCCTTCTGTTTCTTCTCTTTGGCCTGTTCATCGATGCAATCCCGACAATCATCATTCTTGGCACGGTTCTGATGCCCGTGGCGCAGGCGGGTGGGGTTGATCCGATCGCCTTCGCTATCATCGGCATTGTCTCGCTTGCCTTCGGGCTGGTGACACCGCCATACGGCTTGTGTTTGCTCATCTCTGCAGCGATCGGCGGCCTAAACGTTGTGCAAGTCCTGCGTGAGGTCGTGCTTATCCTTGCCCCAATGCTGGTCATCCTCATTCTGTTGGCGGCATTCCCCGAAATCATTCTGTGGCTCCCAAAGGCAGTTATGCCGGGGGCGTTCCGATAATGGCGTCTCAACTTGCGCTGTGAGCGCTCTGAGAGGGCCGCCAACTGAAACCCGTGACACAAGCGAAGCTGGCGCTTTGTAATAGGAAGGACCGACATGAAACTTGCAGGTAAAACCGCCATTGTAACCGGAGGAGGCCGTGATATTGGCCGCGCGGTTGCGATCAAACTCGCCTCTGAAGGCGCAAATGTTGCGATCAACTATTTTTCCAGCTCAAACGGCGCGGATGAAGCTGTTGCCGCAATCGAAGCCAACGGTGGTAAGGCGATTGCCGTGCAGGGTGACCTGAACAAGAAGGCGGATGTTGACGCGCTTGTGTATCGCACGGTCGAAACCTTTGGCGGCGTCGATATTCTGGTCAATAATGCAGGCGGTCTGATCGCCCGCAAAACCATTGCGGAAATGTCTGTTGAACATTGGGACGCCGTGATGAGCCTGAATCTGACCAGCACATTCCTGATGACGCAGGCTTGCCTGTCCAGGATGACGTCTGGAACTATCGTCAATCTCGCCAGTCAGGCCGGGCGCGATGGTGGTGGACCGGGTGCCGTCGCCTATGCCACAGCCAAGGGCGCGGTCATGACCATGACACGCGGTTTGGCAAAAGAGGTCGGCCCAGACATTCGTGTGAATGCACTTTGTCCTGGCATGATCGATACCGATTTTCACAATGTTCATACACCTGATGCTGGTCGACGCGGCTTTGAAGCCAACGCACCGCTAAAGCGTCAGGGTCATGTCGATGACGCTGCAAATCTCGTTTTATTTCTGGCCTGCGAGGACAGTGCCTTCATCACGGGCGCAAACATTGATCTCAACGGTGGCATGCTGTTTTCCTAACAAGCAAGGAGAGAACCTGTGCCCAATTTCCCGATCGTCTCTACAGGTGAACATGTCACGCGGCAGGTGCTATCTGATCATTCTGACCTCATGGTTGTTGCCTTCCGGTTTTACGCGACCGGGGCGATTGGTGCTCTACACAGCCATCCGCATGTGCAGGCGACCTATGTCGAAAGCGGTCGATTTCGGTTTACATTGGGTGAGCACGAACAAGAGTTTGGCCCCGGTGAAAGTTTTGTCATCCCGCCCGGCCAAACCCATTGCTGCACATGCCTGGAACCTGGGACATTGGTCGACAGTTTCACGCCCCGCCGCGATGATTTTCTGTAACTGATATGCGTGTACTGGCAATCGGCGAATGCATGGCAGAACTTGCCCCATCTGAACGGTTTGGTGAATTCAAGCTTGGTTTTGCGGGCGATACCTTCAATACAGCATGGTATCTTGCACAAATCGCCGCAGATATCGACGTCAACTATCTGACGGCTGTCGGAGATGATGCGATTTCGCAGGATCTGCGGGCGTTCATGAAAGACAGCAGGATATCCGACACGCACGTCCAAGTCATTGCGGGCAAAACGATTGGGCTATATCTCATCCATCTCAGCAATGGTGAGCGCAGTTTTTCATACTGGCGCAGCGACTCTGCCGCCAGGCAACTTGCGGTCGACGAGATTGCACTCGGGCGGGCAGTTAAGGGCGCAGACTTAATCTACTTTTCTGGAATAACCCTCGCTATTCTCGATCCACAATCACGCGAAATGCTGTTCGATGCGTTGCGTCGTGCACGTGCATCCGGAACGACTGTTGCCTTTGATACAAATCTAAGACCACAGCTTTGGTCTACGCCGCAGGAAATGACAGACACAGTTATGAAAGCTGCTGCGCAATCCGATATCGTTCTGCCATCTTATGATGACGAAGCCGTATGGTTCGGGGACGGCGATTCAATTGCGACGCTGGATCGGTATGCAAAGGCTGGTGTCGATCAGATTGTCGTCAAGAACAGCGCGCAGCCTGTGGTTTTTCAAAAAGCAGGTCAACGTGGAGAGGTAGGCGTTGATCCAGCGAGGGGCATTGTCGATACCACTGCGGCAGGGGACAGTTTCAATGCAGGTGTCTTGGTAAGCGTTGTTAGGCAGGATGATTTGGCAACAGGCATACGCAAGGGGTGTCGTCTGGCAGGCCATGTCGTCCGTCACAAAGGCGCACTCGTCCCGGTTAACTTAGATCTTGGTAAGGATGAGACGGGTTAGTGATACGTCTTGATCAAGGAGTAGCAAGATCATGAAACAGACTTGGCGCTGGTTTGGCCCTTCTGATGCGATCTCCATTGGCGAAATCAGGCAAACCGGTGCAACCGGCATCGTCTCAGCCTTGCACCATGTTCCAACAGGAGAGGTTTGGTCAGTCGAGCACATCAAAGAGCGGCAGCAACAGATTGAGCAGCCCGGAGGCGTTCCATCTGGATTGACCTGGGACGTTGTTGAAAGCGTTCCGGTGTCCGAAGCGATCAAATCGCAAACCGGCCCGGTAAGGCAACACCTTGAAATGTACAAGGAAAGCCTACGTAATTTGGCCGAATGTGGCATTCACACAGTCTGCTACAACTTCATGCCAGTGCTGGATTGGACGCGCACAGACCTGAGCCATCCGCTGCCACATGGTGGGCACGCAATGCGGTTTGATCTCTTTGATTTTGTCATGTTCGATTGTTTCATCCTATGCAGGCAACGCGCGGAGCAAGATTATTCAGCGGTGATCATAGAAGCCGCACGGGCCCGGTTTGCAGATCTGGGTGATGGAGATCGCCTGAAACTGTCGAACAATATCGTCGCTGGTTTGCCGGGGGCGAACGACAATTGGTCTCTTGAGGACGTGAAACGAAACCTCGACGCATATGTTGGCGTGACGCCCGAAACCCTCCGCTCCAACCTGGTTGATTTCCTTTCCGAGGTTGTTCCAACGGCCGAAGACCTCGGTGTCCGGCTCTGTTGCCATCCAGATGACCCACCTTTTCCACTGCTTGGGCTTCCACGGGTCATGTCGTCGCAAAGTGATTACGCGACCGTGTTGGATGCCGTTGACAGCCCGGCAAACGGAGCAACGCTATGCACCGGGTCATTGGGTGTTGCCGAAGACTTCGACCCAGTATCCTTCATTGCTCAGCACGGCCATCGGATCCACTTTGTACATCTTCGCAATACCGTGCGGGACGGTTCAAGCGACCGCAATCGCCATAGTTTTTCCGAGTCTGAACATTTGGCAGGAGACACAGATATGGTTGCAACAATTCGCGCCTTGATGGTCGAAGAAACGCGGCGCCGCAATCAGGGGCGATCAGATTATGAGATTCCCATGCGCCCGGACCATGGCCACGCTTTGCTGGACGATCTCACTCGTCCTTCCCAGCCCGGCTACCCGCTCATAGGCAGAATGCGCGGCCTCGCCGAACTGCGCGGTGTTATGCACGGTTGCACTTTGATTTCACCTGGGTCCGATGCCAATATTCGCGGCATTTAAGCGAGCGTCTGCTCCTCCGGACAGATCAGACCTTTTGCCGGGCTTGATGATACCAGTATGTGATCAGAAGACGATAGTAAACTATCGGCAGAAGTCCGCTTTGTCCGCAGTGCGTAAATTCAGTCCCTGATCCTTGCTGCACTCTGCATGAATGGCGGCTTTTCCCGCTGCCCGACAGCACCATACTTTACGCTACCGCAGCATTTCCCACGCCGCGAGCGCACGCAGCATGAAAACCGGACTCACAAAATGGGTTCATCGCTGACGTTCTCTGCATACACGATCAATGGCTGCTATTGGGCAATTAAGGACCTTTACGATGCAGCAAATGCAATGGTCGGCCATTTGCGTGGTGGACTTGGGGTCGCCACGATCCTCTCCTGCACCATATTCGCAGCCATTTCCGGTTCGTCTGTAGCCACAGCACTTAACTATTGGCTCGACCGCTATCCCGTAGATGAAGCGCTTCAACTACAGCCCCAGCTATTCCTACGGTGTGATTGCAGCGGGCGGTACGCTCGGGATTCTAATTCCTCCCTCTGGGCCTCTTATTCTCTATGCCATTGTAACCGAGGCCTCGATCGGAGCTCTTTTCCCAGCCGGGTTGGTGCCGGGTATCATGATGGCTGTCATATTCGCGGTTTGGGCGATGGTCAGCGCTGGGTTTGGGGGCACAGTTGTCTCTCAACCATTTGCAGGTATGGGCGTTATTTGGTCACGTATGAGACAGTCGATCTGGGCTTTGTTGATGCCACCGGTGGTTTTGGGTGGAATCTACCTCGGAGTATTTACGGCCACTGAAGCAGCTTCTATTGGCTGCCTTTACGCGCTGTTCATCAGCGTAGTTGTTTACCGCAATTTCGGTCTGAACGACCTTTGGGTGACTGCGTTTGAGACTGTAGGCACAACGGCGATGCTGTTCATGATCCTGGCTGCTGCGGCACTGTTTGGTCACGCCGTAACCATTATTCGCCTGCCCATAGAGATCGTCGAACAAGTGACGGCAATGGGCCTCAGCCCCGCCATGTTTGTCGTAGCCGTCATGCTACTCATTCTGGTGCTGGGCATGTTTTTGGAGACCATCTCGATCATCCTGATCACGACGCCAATCGTTTTTCCTGTCATGCTGGCATTGGGGATCGATCCAATTTGGTACGGCATCCTTCTAATGATCAACCTCGAACTTGCGCTGATCACACCTCCCGTGGGGATGAATCTCTTCGTCATCAAGGGCATTGCCAAAGCCCCTTTGTACGAGGTCATTCGCGGCGCCTTGCCATATGCAGCGCTAATGCTGCTGGGCCTGATCCTCGTCTTTGCATTCCCATCTTTATCCACGTGGCTTCCCGAGGCGGCGGGGTTCGGCGGCTAAGCAACGCGTTCATGAAACTCCTTGAGTATTACCCTTTTCATCCTTAACGCCATGTCTCAATAGGATTGGACCCCATGGCTAGGGCTCATTTGAGACTCTAACCGTATACTTTCTGGGTCAGAAATGCCCAATGTTTAGGTTAGAATTGAATGACGTGATCCTCCGACTCATTGAGGTTTTGGCTGTCAATTGAGTCAAAGGTCAGTGACGTTCCACCTTTCTTGGTCTGGTCGTCATTTTGTGGATCAGTGTCGGAAACAGTGAACTCTCTCCCCGTATTTCCCAAGTAGCATAGCTTTGACAGCGAACGTTGTCAGTCACAGAAGCTGTCAAACGGGCCCGACCCGGAGCTGTTTTTAGACCGGTGTCATTACCGAAGGGAGTTGATCATGGCGAAACTACTTGATCCGTTTCAGCTCAAGCACCTGACGCTGCGCAACCGTATCGTCAGCACCTCTCACGCGCCCAATTACGTCGAAGATGGTCATCCGCGAGACCGTTACAGGCTGTATCACGAAGAAAAGGCCAAGGGTGGCGTCGCCCTGACAATGATCGGAGGATCGACAAATATCGCTGCCGACAGCCCCTCGGTATTCGGCCAGCTTTATGCCGGCGACGACAGTATCGTTCCCTGGTTTCGGAAGCTCACGGATGGCGTGCATCTGCATGGGGCCGCTATCATGTGTCAAATCACTCATATGGGACGCCGCACTGCTTGGGATGATGGGCATTGGTTGCCGGTTATTGCCCCGTCCGGCGTTCGCGAACGCGCGCACCGCGCCTTTCCCAAAGCAATGGAACAAGAGGACATTGAACGAGTGATCGGCGATTATGCCGCTGCGGCGCGACGTTGTCAGCGGGGCGGGTTCGATGGGATCGAGCTTCTGTCCCACTCGCATTTGCTGGGCCAGTTTCTGTCTCCACTCACCAACCAACGCGACGATGCCTTTGGTGGAACGTTGAAGAACCGCATGCGCCTGACCCTGCAGGTATTGGATGCGGTGCGCGCAGAGGTCGGTCCGAAGTTCATACTGTCCATGCGCATCACCGGCGATGAGTTGATTGAGGGCGGGCTGAGCGCCGAGGACTGCATTGCCGCCGCCCGGATGCTGGAAGATAGTGGCCATGTCGACCTGCTCAACATCCTGGTCGGGGCACCCTACGATGACCTTGGCCTTGCTGAATGGGTGCGTCCTATGGGTCTGCCAGCCGCTCCGCATATTACTGTGGCCGGACGCATCCGCGAAGCCGTCAACCTGCCGATTCTGCATGCAGGCGGCATCGCAGACATTGCAACGGCTCGCCACGCGGTTACAGGCGGCCATGTCGATCTGGTCGGCATGACGCGCGCCCAAATGGCTGATCCTTATTTGGTGGCAAAACTGGCACGCGGGGAAGAGGATCGTATCCGTACCTGTGTTGGCCTCGGGTATTGCGTGGACCGGGTCAATCAGGGCAAGCCCGCCGTGTGCGGACACAATGCCGCCACCGGGCGGGAGCAAACTTTACCCCATGTCATTCCTGCCAGCCGCACCCGAAGGAAGGTGGTTGTCGTCGGCGGCGGACCTGGCGGGCTGGAGGCAGCGCGGGTCAGTGCCTTGCGCGGTCACGATGTGGTTTTGTTCGAGGCGTCAGATCGGCTGGGGGGGCAGCTTGTTTTGGCAGCCAAGGGCGGGACACGCAGGCAGATATGGGGTGTTGCCGATTGGTTGATTTCCGAGGTTACCACCCTTGGTGTTGATCTTCGCATGAATACCTATGTCGAGGCTGGTGACGTGCTTAGAGAAGCCCCGGAATTAGTCATTGTTGCTACCGGAGGATGGCCCGAGCCAGTATCCATTCCGGGCGGCGATCTGGCGCTCTCCAGTTGGGAGGTTCTGTCAGGAGAAGCGCGTGTCTCGGGCGAAGTTCTATTGTTCGACGAGATTGGAGACCATCCCGCGGCAGTCACTGCCGACATGTTGGCAGGCGCTGGCCACAGCGTCGAACTTGTGACCCCCGACCGGGCGATTCTGCATGACCTTGGCCCAACGACCTCTGCCGTTGCTTTGCGCGATCTGGCAGCCAACGGGGTGACCTTTACCTGCCTCCACGAACTCCGTGCTCTAAGCCAAGAGGGAAACCGGGTGTGCGCCAGCCTGCGCAATGTCTTGACCGGTGATATCACCAAGCGTCTTGTCGACCACGTGGTTGTCGAGCAAGGTCTAATCCCGACGGACGCGCTCTATCACGATCTAAAGCCAAGTTCGCGAAACCTTGGGCAGGTTGATCACAAGGCGCTGATCAATGGTTCATTCCCGTTCAGGGAAGACGAGCCGGATGGCCAGTTCTATCTGGCCCGAATTGGTGACGCGATCGCAGGCCGCAATATGCACGCCGCGATTCTCGACGCTATGCGTATTTGCTGTTCAGCCTGAGCTGCGCTTCGAGCATTTTTCATCAGTTGCGGCGAAGGCAAAGCTGTACCTCGGCCCGCATCGAAAAACCTTCAGGAAAGCAGAAGTTCGCAGCACTCGCACAGAGACCTAGTTTGCAGACGAAAAGCAGATCTTAAGTTCGAAATACGATGCTTGCTCTACGCTGGAGGAAGCGGCCGCCTCAGCAAAGGGCTGCCTAAACAATGCGACATCAAAATACGCTCCCGATACTCAAACTTGGTGCTGTAAACAGGCTTGGCGGTTCAAAACCCACCGGTGCAGAAAACCAATGCTCGTTGAATTTTCTTGCAGAACCAGCAGTACAGTGTTGAGATTGCTTCTGTCATTGGGAGGCTGGTCGGATGTTGATCTGGCCAACGCAATTAGATCAACTAGCGACTTAGAGCGACCGCCACTAGCGACGAATTGACGAGTATCGCGCTGAAAATTTCGGCACGACACATAGGGGAGGAAAGAAATTGAAAAATCTGACGACGACGCTGGCGGGATCGCTGATAGCATTTGCGGCTTCGCTAACTGCGGCCCAAGCTGAGAAGCTGACGTTTTACTGCTCGGCACAGGAAGATTGGTGTCAACTCATGGCGCGCAGTTTCGAGGATGCCACCGGCATAGACGTCAATATGACCCGCAAGTCCTCGGGCGAGACGTTTGCACAAATTCGCGCGGAAAGTTCTAACCCTAAAGGCGATGTATGGTGGGGCGGTACCGGTGATCCCCATTTGCAAGCCGCCGAAGAAGGCCTGACGATGGAATACGTGTCGCCGATGCGTGACCAGCTTCACGACTGGGCGATCTCGCAGGCTGAAAGTGCAGGTAACAAAACCATCGGAATTTATTCAGGCGCACTCGGCTACGGTTATAACTCCGACCTCTTGGCCGCGAACAGCTTGCCCGAGCCCGCATGTTGGAAAGACTTGCTGAAGCCCGAGTATAAAGGGCACGTGCAAATGGCGAACCCGAATTCCTCGGGCACCGCTTATACGACGCTTGCCTCGATGGTTCAGATATTTGGCGAAGACGACGGCTTTGAGTTCATGAAGGGCCTACATTCGAATATCAACCAATACACCAAGTCGGGTTCAGCCCCAATCAAGGCCGCCGGCCGGGGTGAGAACACCATCGGTATCGTCTTCATGCATGATGCGGTCAAGCAGGCCGTATCAGGTTTTCCGGTCAAGGTCGTGGCCCCATGCGAGGGCACAGGCTATGAGATCGGCTCGATGTCGATCATTGATGGCGCTCGAAATGAAGAAGAAGCCAAAAAGTTCTATGACTGGGCCCTCAGCCCCGAGGCCCAGAACCTTGCGCTTGAGGTTAACGCCTTCCAGGTTCCGTCCAACAAAAATTCGGAGACCTCTGAAAGCGCACCTGACATGAGCCAGATCAAGCTTATTGACTATGACTTCAAAAAGTACGGCTCGTCTGACGAACGCAAGCGTCTCTTGCAGAAATGGGACGAAGAGGTCTCAGTACTGCCACAGTAAGTGACTGACACCACACCAAAAACGAACCACCCGGTTCTGATCTTCTGGATTGTTGCCGGGTGGGTCGGATTCTGCCTGCTGCCATGGTTCATGGTGGAGGATGGCATTTGGTCATTCGTATGGCTGGTCGATGGATATCCGTTCGATGAAGATTATGCGCCTGCCGCTTTCCTGATCGGACAGGGCGAAAAGCTGTGGCTTACGCCGCTTTTGGTCCCGCTTACCTTGCCTTTGTTGATACTCGGCAAACCAAAGTCCGATCCACAATATGCACGTATCCTGATTTTGGCTGGTGCCTTGGGTTTTGGCTGGCTGATTGCGCAAGGGTTCTCAATTGGCATTCGCGGGTTCAATTTCGACTGGATGAAGGCGCTGTTCGGAGAACCGAAGATCCGCCAGTTCGGCATGGGATACGGCGCGATGATCTGCGCCACAGCGTTCCTGTTCCTTTTAACTCAGGGTATTGCGGCGCGCGGTGCCATCAACGGCGACGTTTTCGTCGTCAGTGCAATTGGCGGCGTAATCACCATTGTTACAATTTTCGTCTTCTTTCCAATTGCGAAGATGTTGTTTGCCGCCTTCGTTACCGAAGATGGTGCCTATTCAGTTTCGGTTTTTGCCTCGAAATTCTTTGATGACCGACTTTGGGGTTTGGGCTGTTTTGCCGGTGCCAAATGCGGCGCCGCGTGGAACTCTCTGTTTCTTGCAGTTCTTGTGGGCTTCATCACGACGGCACTTGGACTATGTTTTGCACTTGTCGTCACACGGTCAGGTTTTCGTTTTAAACGCGGGATGCGCGCGTTGACAGTTTTGCCGATTATCACACCGCCCTTCGTGATTGGTCTTGCACTGATCCTGCTGTTTGGGCTTTCCGGTTCGGTCACCAAATTTGTTGCTGAGATATTTGGTGTGCAGCCTACGCGCTGGCTTTATGGCATGCCCGGGGTGCTGATCGCTCAGACTCTGGCATTTACGCCGATCGCCTTTCTGGTTTTGATCGGGGTGGTCGAAGGGGTGTCACCTTCGATGGAAGAGGCCGCCCAAACCCTTCGAGCCAATCGTTGGCAAACATTCAAAACCGTGTCCCTGCCTCTGATGCGTCCCGGCCTGGCCAATGCCTTCCTGCTTGGGTTCATCGAATCCATGGCCGATTTTGGCAACCCGCTTGTTTTGGGCGGGAATTTCGATGTGCTGTCGACCGAGATTTTCTTCGCCATCGTCGGAGCGCAATACGATCAGGGCCGTGCTGCTGTTCTGGCCATGGTGCTCTTGTTCTTCACACTTTCCGCCTTCTATGCGCAGCGCGCGTGGCTGGGGAAAAAGAGTTATACCACCGTTTCCGGCAAGGGCGACGCGGGTGTGCACCCCTTGATGCCGCGCGGCCTTGCCATACCGGTTCTGGGCATTGCAATTGCCTGGGCGGTTTTCACTGCCGTGGTTTACGGGATGATCATCTATGGAAGTATCGTCGAACTGTGGGGCGTTGATAACTCGCTGACGTTCAAGCACTACGTCACAGCCTTTTCGGTTCGCTTCGAAGAAGAAGGTATTCGCTGGACCGGAGCCGCCTGGGACAGTTTCTGGACCACAATCACCATTGCTGCCATTGCCGCACCGTTGACGGCCGCCGTAGGGTTGGTCACTGCCTATCTGCTGACACGGCAAAGTTTTGCGGGAAAGAATGCGTTTGAGTTTGGTACGATGCTCTCTTTCGCCATTCCCGGCACGGTTATTGGCGTCAGCTATATCCTGGCATTCAACGTGCCCCCGATCGAGATCACTGGCACAGGCGTTATCCTTGTCGTCAGCTTTATCTTCCGCAATATGCCGGTTGGGGTTCGCGCGGGTATTGCGTCTATGTCACAATTAGACAAGTCGCTTGACGAGTCTTCGCTGACGCTCGGTGCAAATTCCTGGCAGACTTTCAGGCGGGTAATTCTTCCTCTTTTACGGCCCGCTATCCTAGCTGCGCTGGTTTACAGTTTTGTCCGGGCCATGACGGCGATTTCGGCGGTGATATTCCTTGTTTCAGCAGAGTATGACATGGCTACCAGCTACATTATCGGTCGGGTCGAAAACAACGATTACGGTCTTGCAATCGCATATTCCACAACGCTGATCTTCGTGATGTTGGCGGCAGTCGGGATGTTACAAATCCTCGTGGGCCGTGTTCAGATCGGGCGACGTACACAACTCGGGACAGAGAAAACGACATGACCGAAACGACTATAGCAAATAAAGCCGCGCCTGTTCGTTTCGAGGGGGTTTCGAAAGTGTTCGGCAGGGATGTGGTGGCTGTCGACAGCATCGATCTACACGTCCAGGCCGGCAAGTTGGTGACGCTTTTGGGCCCTTCTGGTTGCGGCAAAACGACGACGTTGCGCATGATCGCAGGTCTGGAAATGGCGACCTCGGGCCGAATTCTGATCGGCGACCGAGACGTGACCAAATTACCCGCTACCGACCGTGACGTGTCGATGGTATTCCAATCCTACGCGCTTTTTCCTCATATGAGCGTGCTGGAAAACGTCATGTATGGGTTGACCTTTTCCGGCTTCGACAAGCGCGAGTCCCGATCGCGCGCGCTGCATGGGTTAGACTTGGTTGGCCTGAAGGGCTTCGACAACCGTTTGCCAAGTGAACTCTCCGGGGGGCAGCAACAGCGCGTTGCCGTCGCTCGTGCGTTGGTTTTGGAACCGCAGGTTTTGCTCTTTGACGAACCTCTCTCAAACCTCGATGCAAAACTGCGCCGCCAGGTGCGCGAAGATATCCGCGCCATTCAGCAAGATCTCGGTTTGACCGTCGTCTATGTGACTCACGATCAGGAAGAAGCCCTTGCCGTTTCAGATGAGATTGTCGTCATGCGCAACGCTGCCATCGCACAGATCGGCACGCCGCGTAAACTCTATGATGCGCCGGTTGACCGGTTTGTGGCCGATTTCATTGGTGAGGCTAACCTGATCAGCTGCACTATTTATTCCGTCAAAGGCGATTTAGCCACGATCGAAATCGAGGGCTATCAACACACACTCCCCTCTCGTGGCCTAACGCCTGGTCCCGCAACACTGGCCGTGCGCCCGTCACGGATATTGATTGGATCTGATATCGGCATCCCGGCCAAAGTTGCCAAGGCGACCTATGTTGGCGTGCGGATGGAGTACACTCTGGCCGGTGCCTTCGGGCAGGTATTTGCTGTGCAGGACGACGTGGACGAGCCACTGGAAATCGGCTCGGAAGTCAAAATGTCTTTTGCCGAACGTGGCCCCGTTCTGTTGCCGGAAGGGTGACGTGGGTAAACTTTTAGTCGTCTCTCACCCGGAGGTCGTCCTTGAGCCAGAGAAACCAGTCACCGAATAGGGTTTGAGTGAAATTGGCCGCGCCCGAGCCGACACATTTTCACAAAGTAAGACCATGTCTAGCGTGACAGATATCTGGTCCAGTACCGAGCGAAAAGCGTCCGATACAGACGCTATCCTTGCAAAGCCTTTGGGGCTGGTCACGAATTCCGAACCTGGGTTGGGAGAGAACGACCGAAGCACTACCGGGTTCCTTCCTCCCTCGATATTCAAGGTCCGCTGCTTACACCTTCTTCAAGGCCCCCAAGTCCAGCTTCTGCAGTTGGGAAACTGCCCATGCTGCGCAACTGCGTATCGTTCGAACAGTCCTGTCAATCGTCAAAAACCACGACAGAAGAGACTTGGCCATTTTAAACCACGGCGCGGTCGGAACACCGCTTTGATGCCATCTTGCAGGGAAGAAAATCGATCGGCTGTTTGTGCAACCTGGGCAGGGCCACTTCTGGCGCGCGGATATTAAAACTCTTCAACCTGAATTCGGGTCGAGCCCGATTACCTGAACGACGTCATTCGTTCCAAGCGTCGTCGCAGATCATTTTCAAGGTCTCGAACACGGCCGGTGTGCCAGCGATCACGCGACCACCGTCCCGGATCATCCCGTCGGCGTCTTGATCCTCGATCTCGCCACCTGCTTCGGCGATCATCAACTGACCGGCGAGGCAATCCCAGGCGTTCATGTGCTCTTCAATGTACCCCAATAGACGTCCCGCCGCGACATAGGCCAGCGAAAGCGCACCGCTTGCATTGCGATGATAGAGAGCGCCACGTTCGATAAGGGCCGCAATCACCGGAATGACCTTTGATGCTTCGACCCGGTTCGAATAGCCAATTGAGACGGTTCCACTTGCAAGTTCCACGCTTGAGGCAACCTGCATGGCGTGTCCATTCAAAGTGGCACCTTCGCCTCGGACCGCCACGTAAGTTTCACCAACGTTTGGCTCGAAAATCACACCGACCTGCGTCTGACTGTCTGAGACGCCCGCTAAGACAATCGTCCAGGCCGGAATGCCATTGACGAAGTTCGTTGTCCCATCAATCGGATCGATCACCCAGTCAAAACCGCTGGAGCCAGCTTTTTCGGCGTGTTCTTCGCCATAAATCCCATCATCGGGAAAAGAGTTCATAATCTTTTGACGAATGAAGGTTTCGACGTTGCGATCCGCCTCGCTGACCCAGTCTTGTGCGCCTTTTTGATCAATGACCAAGGTGTCTCTGGAAGCAAAATACTCTAGTGCAAGCGCGCCCGCCTCTTCGGCTACCGCAACGGCGAAGTTTCTTCGTGCAATGATGTTATGCATAGGTCGGCTCGCTTCCTGCTAAATGCAACACCATCCCTAGTGGATAGGGTGTCAGAACACAAAACAGTGTTTGCCAGACAGAAATCCACTTTCTTCGAGTCACCCGAGTTTCTGTCGAAAGAATATGCCAATAAAAGCACTCATTCACTTCCGTGCAGTGAAGTCGCATATTGCTCGTGACCATCGCCGGATTTTGAGAACACTGCATCGCAGCACTTGAAGTTGCGATGACGGTCCGCATCGGGCTGCCTGCGAGAGCGGCCCAGAGATATTGTATTTCAATGGCTTCAGCAATAGCCAGGGCATCTTCAAGTTCAACACCAAGATACCTGACCGTGCTGTCCATCTTTGTGTGCCCCAACAGAAGCTGGAAGGCGCGAAGCCCAAAGCTCCATATGCTGCGCCCTGCATCATAGTCCGCTTTCGTTCAGTCGATCCAATGAGTCAAATCACATGATCACTATTGTTCCCTTCATATGTGGATGAAACGCACAGAAATATTTTGTTTCCATACCTTTAGTAACCTCAACTTTGGCGCTGACACCGTTTGGGATCTCCCCAGTGTCCCATCCGAACTCATCTGCCGTGGCCGTATGTGGCGCCAGATCTTCATTGGTCCATTGAATGGTATCACCAACAGACACGTTCAGAAGCTTTGGCGTGAATGCGAATGCTTTGATGCTGACTTCGTGGACTACTGGTTCTGCCGCCAGGGCCCGCGTTCGGGTTAAAGCGAGAACGGCCGCCGATGCGACCGCTCCAACCATTACGCGACGGCGTGAATGGGCTTTTCCCATCACTGCAGTGCCTCGACCATCATTTCGGCGTGGCCTTCATGGGCTTTAAAGATCTCAAGTCCCTGCTCGAACAGAGCCTTCACCTCGGCATTGTCGATATTGGGGATCATTGTGTTCTCCACCAGATCATTCACCGCCTGGTGATAGGCCAATTCATTGGCTGCATAAGCGGCATCAAACTCTGCTCCACGCAGCTTGACGAAGCCATCGATGATCTCTTCGGCATTGGCATTCAGCGTTTGGCTGAACGCATTGTCCTGCGCTGACGCGCCCAGTTTTTCGAGCAGGCCCAAGGCCGCTTCGTTCACGGCAGTATGGTCGCGGATCATCGTGTTTGCGAATTCATGGATGTCGGGGTTCGACGACAAAGCCAGCGCCAGATAGGCATACCGAATGTCGATGTTATCGGCCGTATAGGCAATGTGAGCGTATTCGAGATCGCTCATCTCGGCGACGTCCTGCGCAGAGGCTTGAGCGCCAGTCATGGCAAGTGCCACAGCAAATGCGGAAATCAGTTTCTTCATTTTGGAGACTCCACTGAGTGTTACGATGGCAATAGGAGTAATCCGAACCGGGAAGTGAGATATATGCGGGAACGTTCGATTTTCTGTGCAGATCGTTCAAGCTACTGTACAAAAACGCCAAATACTGCCATGAAAATGCATGCTTGATTTGCTTAGCGATATCCTTACGAAACTGTCTGTTCAAGGCGCGCTCTATTTTCGAACTTCGTTGACCACCCCTTGGGGGATTGAAGTTCCCAAGTTCAATAACGTCGCCCGATTTCATTTTGCTCATAGGGGCAATTGCCTGATCGAAGTTGAAGGATATGAAAAAGTGGTGGGGCTGGAGCAGGGCGATCTGTTGATTGTTCCGCATGGCGCGTCACACAAGTTGTACTGCGCGGCTGAAACGAGAGATGCAGTTTTGCCGCTGGACACGGTCATCGAACGGTCGGGATACACTGGGACTGGGGTTCTGGTTTACGGCGGCGACGGCGATGAACGTGACACGCAACTTATCTGCGGCCATTTTTCATTCGACCCTCATGCAAAACATATACTGTTGGAACGCCTTCCACCGATCATTCACCTCAGGAATTACGGGGAATCCGCTGGAAAATGGATGGAGGCGACACTGCGCATGATCGGAGATGAGGCCGGGGGTCTTCGCCTCGGTGGCGATCTCATTGCTTTGAAGATGTCAGAAGCCATACTTGCGCAGGCCATACGTTCGTTTGTGGAAAGTGACGAATCCTCGAGGTGGGGCTTGAACGGATTCTCTGATCACCATCTGGCTCGGGCTCTTGACGCGTTTCACAAGGATCCAAGCGCATCCTGGACGATAGAAACAATGGCGCGCATTGCAGGCATGTCACGAACAAACTTTGCCGTTCAGTTTCAGAAAAAGATGGCGATGTCGCCAATGCAATACGTAACAGCTTGGCGGCTGGAGATCGCCAAACGCTGTCTTACTGACCCATCAAGTTCTGTTTCGGATGCGGCAGAACGCGCTGGATACGCATCGGATTCTGCTTTTGCACGCGTTTTCAAGAGGGAAATCGGCCTCTCACCTGCCGGCTTCCGTCGGCAAATCAGGTTATCATCGGCGCAATAAACCGGACGGGATCTGTTGCGAAGTTTTAACTTGCCACAGTGATATCTTTGCACCGGCGGACTAAGCCGACAGCTCCTTAAATTGCCGAAACGGACAGACACCGGGCGTGATTTGTCCTTTGCGGATTATGTGAACCACTTCTATTCCGTCGAGCGTTTTGCCGTGGTTGTCGACGGCTGGGTAAAGATAGACCCACGCGCCTTTCCCCTTGATGTAGGTCGTACCATTCACACGATAATAGGTATTGACAATACCTATTATCGTGCGCAGATAGTGAGGCGTATCGTTAAGGTAGATCCGATGACTCGTACCATGCCAATTCGGCCACATATGTTTGACATCACAGCGGATGAAATCGCGACTTTGGTCAACCGGTTCTATGCGCGCATCAGAGTGCATCCTGATCTGGGGCCGGTATTTGACAGGGCAATCGAAGATTGGCCGGAACACGAAGAAAAGATCGCAGCCTTTTGGCGCGGCGCCATTCTACGAGAGACAGGCTATTCGGGTAACCCGATGCAGGTTCACCTGGCGAACTCTGAAATCCTGCCAGAACATTTTCGCGTGTGGCTCGACCTGTTCGAAGACACCGCAAAAAAAGCCCTTAAACCTGCAACCGCCGAAGCGTTCTCACATTTGGCCAGGAGGATCGGTAAGGGCTTGTCATTCGGAATTGAGAACTTTCGTCGAGAGGCTGACGCTCCGCCGGTGTTGTCATGACGGTCTCTGTCTATACCAAAGCTCAGGTCATCTCTGATCCTCCCGCACGCGTTGTCAAACGTTGGCTGCAGGCGGGCTGGGGCGACGTGAAACGCAACCCGGGATATTCCTTGCTTTACGGTGGTTCACTCGTAGTTCTGGGGTGGATTTGCATTGCGGCCCTGATGCTCAACGATCTTGGTTGGGTTTTGTTGCCTTTGCTAGCTGGCGGCGTTTTGGTCGGACCACTTGCAACGATTGGTCTTTATTCCGTAGCAAGCGGTAAAACAGGGCTCAGAGCGGCCACGGGTCAGATTACGTTGGTGGGCGTCATACTGATGGTTTTTGCCCTAATCTGGATTCGCGCGGCCACAGTTATGTTCGCCATAGTCTACGGGCTGCGCCCATTCTCAAGCTTCGCAGATACGCTGCTTTTGCTGATTACTACGTCATCAGGATGGGCGCTGTTGATCGCAGGATCATTCGTTGGCGGGCTGTTTGCGGCATTAGGGTTTGCGGTGTCAGCGTTTTCATTGCCAATGCTGATCGACCGCCAGATCGATGGCTTCTCGGCTATGGGGCTCAGCTTTAACGCCACCACTCACAACTTCAAGCTTTGCTTGTGCTGGGGAGCCATCATCACTCTTTTGACTTTGGTTGGAATACTGTCCGGGCTACTGGGTTTGGTCGTGGTGTTCCCATTGCTCGGGTACGCGACCTGGCATGCTTATGTCGAGCTTTTTCATGGAGATGCATAAATGACCGAAGCGCTTCCAAAAGGCGTGGTGCACTATGCGACCTCGCGGTTCACGCATGAGACATTGCCAGAAAAGCTGCGCAAAGATCACAGCACCAAAGCGGGTGTCTGGGGTCAATTGGCTGTGCAACATGGGCAGCTTCTACTGTGCCGGGATGACAAGGATGACCTACTTCTGGGCGCAGGGGATACTGCTGTGTTCGCACCACAGGAAACTCATTCGGTGAATCCGATTGGCGAAGTCGAGTTTGAAGTACGCTTCCACCGGCAGGAGGCGCCCGATGCAGCGTGAGAGTTTTCTTGAGGATGCTGCCGTCCTGTGTGCCCTTGCTTTGATCTTTGTCGGTGGCGTAGCCATACTTGGCTGGGGGGTTCCTACCGCCTACGTGCTGCATGGTTGGTTGATCGCAATAGCCGCTGGTTGGGGGTTGATGTGGATGATCAACCGTTTGAGCGAGGCCCCAAAGGACATCCCTTTAGAATACAATGACAAGGTCATTCGGTTTGGTGTCATCGCCGCGCTGATTTGGGCAATCATAGGGTTCACGGTTGGCGATATCCTCGCCTGGCAGTTGGCGTTTCCAGCACTGAACGGCGATATGTTCTGGTCGAACTTCGGCCGTTTGCGCCCGGTTCATACATCTGCCGTGATTTTTGGTTTTGGCGGCAACGCGTTAATCGCGACGTCGTTTTATGTGGTCCAACGTACCTCGCGCGCCAGATTGGCCAGTGAATCGCTGCCCTGGATGGTGTTCTGGGGGTACAATCTGTTCATGGTCCTTGCGGCGACCGGCTACCCCTTGGGGATCACCCAATCCAAGGAATATGCCGAACCGGAATGGTATATGGATCTGGTTTTGCTGATCGTCTGGGTTGGTTATCTAGGTCTGTACCTAAAGACGCTCTCTCGCCGGGCTGAACCGCATATCTATGTGGCTAACTGGTACTACCTGGCCTTTATCGTCGTCATCGCGATGCTGCATACGGTGAACAACCTCTCGGTTCCGGTTTCCATTGCCTATCCCAAAAGCTACTCGCTATTTTCCGGCACACAGGATGCAATGACGCAATGGTGGTATGGGCACAATGCTGTTGGCTTCCTGCTGACCGCCGGGTTCCTAGGGATGCTGTATTACTTCTTGCCCAAGGCTGTGAACCGGCCGATCTACTCTTACCGAATGTCAATTGTTGGCTTCTGGGGGATCACCTTCTTGTATCTTTGGGCTGGTTCACATCACCTTCACTACACGGCACTACCGGACTGGGTTCAGTACCTTGGCATGACCATGTCGATCATCCTGCTGGTCCCCAGCTGGGCCTCTGTGTTCAACGGAATCCTTACGATCAACGGGGCTTGGGACAAGGTCCGGACGGATCCGGCGGTCCGGTTCATGATGGTCGCGATTCTGTTCTACGGACTGTCGACATTCGAAGGTTCGTTCATGGCGATCCGTCCGGTCAATTCGCTGAGCCACTACACGGATTGGACCGTCGGCCACGTACATGCCGGCGCGTTGGGCTGGGTCGCCTTCATCACCTTTGGTGCCATGTATAAAATGGTGCCCTGGATTTGGAAACGAGATGGCGTGTATTCAATGCGGCTGGAGGCATGGCACTTCTGGCTCGCCCTGAGCGGGACGCTGATTTACGTCGGCGCAATGTGGAACAGTGGCATCACACAATCACTGATGTGGCAAACCTATGATGCGGATGGTGCGTTTCTTTATTCCTTCCTCGACAGTGTGATCGCGATGCATCCTTACTATGTCGCCCGTGCGATCGGGGGGCTGCTGTATCTAATCGGAGCGTGCATCGGTGCATACAACATCTACATGACGGTCAGTGGGCCGCAGCAAGCCGAGACCAGGCAATCCGGACCTTTGGTCCAGCCGGCGGAGTAGCAGCCCATGAGTACACAACACCAAAAGCTCGAACGCCACTCACTTGGCTTTGCCATGGCCATCCTGCTGGTTGCATCAATCGGTGGCATTGTTGAAATCGCCCCTTTGTTCACCATCGAAAACACGGTGGAAGAAGTCGACGGTATGCGGCCCTATACTCCGCTGGAACTGGCAGGGCGCGATATTTATGTGCGCGAGGGCTGCTATGCCTGCCACAGTCAAATGATCCGCACCCTACGGTCGGACATCGAACGCTATGGGCACTACAGCCTGGCCGCCGAAAGCATGTATGACCACCCGTTCCAATGGGGCTCGAAACGTACAGGGCCGGACTTGGCGCGAGTTGGCGGTAAATACTCTGACGCATGGCATGTGGCGCATCTGGAAGCGCCACGAGAGCTGGTGGAAGGCTCGATCATGCCTGGTTATGCGTTTTTGTCTGACGCGCGGCTGGAAACAGGCCACCTGCCTGCCTCTTTAAGAGCCCTTAGCCGCGCCGGGGTGCCTTACACAGATGCTCAGATCGAAAATGCGGAAAAGGATGCTGCATGGCAAGCAGATGCCGAGCAATATTATGAAGGTGAACTGCAAGAAAGTTACGGTGAAAACGTTCAGGTCAGGGATTACGACGGGCACCCGAGTGAGTTGACGGAAATGGATGCCCTTGTGGCCTATCTGCAGGTTCTTGGCACATTGGCCGATCTGGATTCGGTAGATCACGAGGAGATTAATCGATGACACATGATACCGTTCTTGTCTTCTCCAAGACCTGGGGTGCAATCTACCTGCTGGTCGTCTTCCTTGCCGCAGTTGTCTGGACCTACTGGCCCTCACGGCGAAAAGTCTACGATGACGCTGCGCTATCTCCGCTGGACCATCAGGAGGATCAGCCGTGGCGCTAAAGGAAAAGGATCCGGTTTCCGGTACTGATCTGACCGGCCACGAGTGGGACGGTATCAAAGAGTTGGACACACCTGTTCCCTGGGCGGCCCGATGGGCTTTGTGGATCAGTATCATCATCGCAGCACTGTATTGGGTGTTCTACCCATCCTTCCCAGGTGCGCGCGACTATGCAAAAGGGCTGTTGGGGTATTCATCCCGATCAGAGGTTGTTGCAGAAATTCAGCAAGCGAATGCTGATCGTGAAATGACATTTGCGCCTTTTGCGTCACAGGATCTCGAAGAACTGGCCGCAGACCCAACACTGGAGGCAAGGTATAGCGCGTCGATTTCCAAGCTTTACGCTGACAATTGTGCCGCTTGTCACCGGAATGATCTGAAAGGGCAACCTGGTTTTCCCAATCTGGTAGACGGACATTGGTTGTGGTCAGGCGCACCGGAAGAGGTTGAGGCGACCATACGTTATGGGATCAATGCGCAGCATGACGATACACGGATTGCACAGATGTTGGCGTTTGGCGCAGACGGCATGATCGAAAAGCAGCAGGTTGAAGAGGTTACAGAATTTGTCTTGGCCCTCTCTGGAAAGCAGCATGATGCGACGGCGGCTGGCGCCGGTAGATTGATCTTCGAAGAAAACTGCGCGGCCTGTCATGGCGATGACGGGCGCGGGGGCTATGAAATCGGCGCGCCCGATCTGGGTGATGAGCGCTGGATCTATGGAGGCGACCGGGATGAGATTTACCATAGCATTTATCACGGTCGGCAAGGTGTGATGCCTGCGTGGGAAGGACGTCTGAGCGACGCCCAGATTCGAATGCTCACGTTGTATCTACTGTGGAATGCAGAAGATGCACCAAGTTGAAGAAAATCCACGTTTCCGAAGGGCAATGTATCTGATGATACTGGTCCTTCTGGTCGGC
The DNA here is from genome assembly GCF_059611285.1 of Ruegeria sp. CDSA236. Taxonomy (NCBI): domain Bacteria; kingdom Pseudomonadati; phylum Pseudomonadota; class Alphaproteobacteria; order Rhodobacterales; family Roseobacteraceae; genus Ruegeria; species Ruegeria sp. CDSA236. Next base: position 203,323 of record NZ_JBXWPG010000003.1, on the reverse strand, counting down.
TACATCGGGTTCAAAGCATGGCACCTTTCCATGGCTTTCGAGGCATGGGAAGGGCAGGCGATTGAAAAGGCTGTGCCTGGCGCGGTCAAGTAACAATCAAATTATTATAGGACTACAGTTTGCGTATTAATCGCTTGATGCCAGCGCATGACTGACTTCCAACGCTCGGATCAGGTTTTTCATGCCACGGTTTCCTTCCAATACGTCCTGTAAAGTCTTGGTGTCCAAGGCAGCAAAAAACGCCTCCTGAGCTTCGTTCAGAATTGGCAACAATCCACAAGCGGGCGTCATTACGCAACAGCCGCCGTCTTCCTTCATGCATTCCACCAAAGGTGTGCCGCGTTCGGATTTACGCAGCAGGCCGCCAATCGATATCGCATTGGGAGGTAGGGCCATACGCATGCCACCGTTGCGCCCACGCATGGATTCTACATAGCCCTCGTGTGTAAGCCACTGCGAGATCTTGGCCAGGTGATTAAAGGGCAAGTTTTGCATAGCCGCGATCTCACGCGTCGACATCAACCCTTCTTCGTGGGTGGCAAGATGGATCAGGATGCGCAGGGCATAGTCGGAGAACTTGGTAATTTGCATGGTTATTCTTCCCATAAATAATAGGCTTTGAAAATGCCTATTTTATTGACATCTTTTTCTTACCTTTATATTGGGTATTTATAATACCTAATATAGGAGATGGCTCATGCAGCCCGTTGTGTTATTGATCTCGCTGATCCTGATGGCAGTGCTGTCACTTGTCTTCTGGTTGGCCGTGCGGGCTTCGGATGGGTCGGAACCCGGACCCAAGGCCAACTCGAAACGTTCGGGCTTGATCTGGGCAATGACGATTGTCGGCGTAATTGTTGCGGTTGGCACATTGCGACCGTGGCCGCATGCCGTAGCCAGCACAGACGACGCCTTGACCGTCTCTATCACCAGCGGGCAGTGGTGGTGGGATATCGACACCGTCGAGATCCCCGCTGGAATACCCATAAATTTTAGCGCCACGACCGAAGACGTTACCCACGGATTGGGCATTTACACCTCAGATCTTCGCCTTCTGACGCAGGTCCAGGTGATCCCGGGCTACACAACCGAAGTTACGTATACGTTCGATGATCCAGGCTCCTACCAAATCCTGTGCATGGAGTTCTGCGGAGTGGCGCATCAGGACATGGTCAACGAATTCGAAGTCGTCGCGGTGGAGGACTGAATGAGCACTGCATCTGAACCTTTTGCGGGGAAATCAATCGCCGCTGAACCTCAAACCGGAGCGGTCAAGCTCACGATGATCCTTTCAGGCGTGGTTTTTGCCTTGATGATGGTCTTTGGCCTGATCATGCGCGCCGCGCAGGGTCAATGGATAGAAGTGGATCCTGCATTGTTCTATCAGCTCCTGACGGCCCATGGTGCCGGAATGGTCGGTACAGCGGCGCTGTCTGGCGCCGCGATCATGTGGTATTTTTGCGGACGTCACATAGTTCTGACGCCAAGAATTTTTTGGGCATTCCTTGCCCTGTTTTTGTTGGGCGTGGCCTTGATCTTGGGCTCGATCTTCATCGGCGGATATGGCGGCGCATGGACATTCCTGTATCCGTTACCGGCAATGTCCGGCGGAGCGTGGGAGGCAGGTGCAGCGGCTGCGTTTATGCTTGGATATGTTTCGATCGGCGTAGGATTTTTGTTGTACTATCTGGAGCTCGGTCGCCAGATTCATGCCCGCTATGGTAGCCTTGTACGGGCCTTGGGCTGGAACCTGATCCTTGGGCGTGAGGACAAGAACCCTCCACCGCCAACCATCGTCGCAGCAGCTGCAGTGACCGTATTCAATTCGATCGGGATCATCCTGGGCGCAGCGGTTTTGGTGGCAAGCCTTGTCCACCTGCTGGTCCCAGGATTTGAAGTAAATGCGCTGCTGGCCAAGAACCTGATCTATTTCTTTGGCCACGTTTTCATCAATGCCTCGATCTATATGGCAGTGACTGCGGTTTATGAAATCCTGCCGGAATACACCGGCAAGCCTTGGAAATCGAACCGACTGTTTGCGATAGCCTGGAATGCGGTATTGATCTTCGTGATGGCTGTATACTGGCACCATCTGCTTCAGGATGTGGTCATGCCACCCTGGATGTTGGTGGTCGGGCAATTGGTTTCTTACTTCAGCGGCATTCCCCTCATCGCGGTCACGGCGTTTTCCACATTCCTCTACGTGCGCGGCTCAAAAATGACCTGGGATCTGACGTCCTCGCTGCTGGTTCTGTCCGTGGCAGGCTGGGCGGTTGGCTCAATCCCCGCGTCGATCGATGGAATGATCAGCGTGAACAAGGTGATGCACAACACTATGTGGGTCCCGGGGCATTTCCACACCTACCTGCTGCTGGGCGAGGTGGCGATGGCCTTTGGTTTCATGGCCTGGCTGGTCCGTGGCAAAACGATCGCCCAGATGAGCGGGTTGGACCGTGTCGCCTTTGTGACCTACCTCGCGGGTGCTGCTGGGTTTGTGACAGTGTTTCTGTTCTCTGGCGCGGCTTCGATTCCCCGCCGTTGGGCGGTGCACTACGAAGAATGGCTGACCCATGACCGCATTGGCACTTTGTTCAGCGGGCTTGTTGTGTTGGGAACGTTGCTCTTTGTTCTGCGCTTTGTGCTGCGTCTTGGGCGGAGCAACGGCTGATGATGGTCCGCGCTCTTCCCTCGGTTCTTGTCGCAAGCATAGGCTTGGGAACACTCTGGCATGCCACTGACGGAGTGCAGGCATTCACTAGCGAAGCCGCGCGGAGACTGGATGTGGAACGCGCTCCACGTCCAGTTCCAGCCCTGCAACTGGAAGATATGTCAGGTCAGTTGCTGCCTCTGTCACCGCAAGGGAAAGAGGTGGTTCTGGTCGAGTTCATCTACACTGTCTGTGGCGACATCTGTCAGATTGCTGCAGCGGATTTTGCCGAGATCCGGGATCAACTGGAGCTGCGTGAAATGCCCGTCCGGATGATCTCGGTCAGCTTCGATCCTGAGCGGGATACACCAGAGCAGATGGCAGTTTATGGAGAGGCCCATGAGGCAGATGGCAAAATGTGGACCGTCGCGCGGCCTAGGCCGGAAGAGTTGCCGGCATTGTTGAAGCTGTTTGACGTGACTGTCATCCCGGATGAGTGGGGCGGGTTTCAGCACAATGCCGCGATCCATGTGATTGACAGCGACGGCAGATTTTCGGCGGTGTTTGATACCGATGCGATCGACGCTGTTCTAAACCATTTGGAGGAGCGCAACTCATGAAGTTGCTTGGTCGTGCCTTCCTCGCGGCGGCCGAAGCTGTCGCACTTCGTTATGCGGTCATTGAAAGCCCGATCCAGCATGTCTTGGTGCAGATGCCATTGCTGGTTTTGGCCGGGGTTTTGTTAGCCTGGAACAGGCAGGTTCGGCAAGAATGGGCGGTTCCATTGCTGCTTGTCGCCTTAACCGTCTTTCTGTTCTGGATGCTTCCGCGAAATGTCGATTGGGCGCTGACATCGACGGGCGAAATTGCCAAATACCTAAGCTTGCCACTGTTGTTGGGCGTTCCTCTAAGGGTGTCCTGGCCCAGGCTGGGCCCGGTCCTGAGGGGGTTTCTGAAGGCGAATGCGCTGTCGATGCTGGGCGTGCTGGGATTTCTGTACACGCATGCACCTGTCAGGATCTGCAACTCCTACCTGGTCTCGGCTCAGAAGGATCTGGGCATGGCCTTTCTCTACCTCGCTGCTGGCTTGGCCTGTCTCTGGGCTATCCCGATCCTGTTTGGAATTCCAAACGGCCAAAGGTCGAATGCGACCAGCTGCGCAAGCTGTGGAGTGTAATACGAAATGACCTATGCTGACACAGTCATTGGGTTTGCAGAACTGGCGCAAAAGAAAAGCGTCAACCTGCGAGCAGATCCAATCGCCTTTCTGATCCTCGCAGTAAAGGCAGGCGCGTTTGTTGGGGCGGGCATCCTGCTGATCTTTTCCGTGGGGCAGGGCGGGGATCCATCCATCCGTCCCATCGTCATGGGGGCTAGCTTCGGTATCGCCTTGACCCTTGTGGTCTTTGCAGGGGCCGAGCTGTTCACCGGTCACACCATGTACATGACGCACGGATTGCTTGCCAAAAGTATTGCGTGGTCGGATGTGCTGCGCTGTTGGTTTGTCAGTTGGGCAGGAAATCTGATCGGGGCCATATTGTTGACGTTGCTGTTCGTCGTAGGCGGTGGCGGACTTATCCTGGGAGCAGGAGAAGACGCTTTGCTTTACAAGGTAGCCGCCAAGAAGATGCACGGCACTGAGTTGGAGCTGTTCGCCAAAGCGATCCTGTGCAATTGGCTGGTTTGTCTCGCCTTGTGGTGTTCGGCGCGCGCAAAAGACGATGTTACCAAATGCATCGTCATCTTCTGGTGCCTGTATGCATTTATCGCTGCCGGGTTTGAACACAGCGTTGCGAACATGACCGTATTTTCACTGGCGCTGCTCTCTGATCATCCCGACAGCATCACTCTGGCCGGAGCCGCCCACAATTTGACGTATGTCACCTTGGGCAACGCATTCGCCGGTGCCGGGATCATGGGCTACGGCTATTGGCGAGCGGCGTCGAAGCCCATGGTCAAGGGTATCGCGACGCCCGCGTCAACCAGACATCCTGTCTAGTGAGGGCGTGATCATGAGCGTGACACAACCTGTCAATATCCCCGTCTCCAAAGACCGATAAGCAAATGCCGGGCCTGTGTCTGGGGCCGAGCAACTCAAAAAGGTAGGATCACTCACAATCTCCAACTGGATGTATTCGCTGGAAATCGCATACTTTCTTGTTAGGGTGCAGCCGGCGCAGAATTCAATCTGCAGCCGTTTGCACAGCGTTTATTGGAGCTGCCATTTGATCATTCCATTTCATGTGCGGGAGATGCTGCGGCGCATCAAAATGCGATATGATGTTGAACGCACGCCACAGCAGATGGCCCCAAGCGACGAAGTGTTTTCGCCTTTACGCCCCTCTCGCAAGGCTGACCGTAAGACTGTTGCGCGGTTCTGGGATCATCTAAAGCCCAAGGCAAGCGGCGCAGATCAGGCATTGATTGCGGATCCTGCAACAGTCGAGGCATCTGAAACCTACAGCGCCAATATTGAAAACTTCATTGGAACTGTGAAAGTGCCAGTTGGCATCGTCGGGCCTTTGCGCATGAACGGTATGAACGCCAACGGGGATTTTTATGTGCCTCTGGCGACGACTGAGGCCGCGCTTGTTGCCTCTTATGCGCGGGGGGCCTTTGCAGCTGGCCGGTCTGGTGGGGTCAGCACAGCTGTTTTGTATGAAGGTGTTTTGCGTACGCCGGCCTTTGTGTTCGAAAGCCTTTTGCAGGCCGGTCAGTTCGTGGATTGGGTGGTCAGCAATGTCGATGAACTCCAGGCGGCGGCTGATGCCACAACCTGGCATGGTAAACTTGTCTCGCTGGAGCCTTTCATAGACACAAATATCGTCTTTCTGATTTGCCGCTACACCACAGGTGATGCGGCCGGTCAGAACATGGTAACCATTGCAACGGATGCTCTGTGTTGCACCATCACCAAAGACTGTCCAGTTCCAATTGAGAACTGGTATATTGAGGGAAATTTTTCAGGCGACAAAAAAGCCTCGGCGCTTGGATTGGTAACGGGTCGTGGCCGAAAGGTTAGCGCGTCGGTAACCTTGCCTGCGGACGTCGTGGAAAAGACGCTTGGCACCACCGTGGATGCCATGCTGGCTTATGGTCGGGTCGCCAATCTTGGGTCACATCTGTCGGGTCAGCTTGGAGCTCAGGCCCATTATGCCAATGGGCTTGCTGCCTTTTACATAGCAACTGGGCAGGACGCGGCTTGTGTCGCTGAAAGCGCGATGGGGGTGACGCGGATGGAGCCCAGAGGGGATGATCTTTTCTGCTCCGTGACGCTCCCGAACATCCTTGTCGGCTCCGTGGGCGGTGGTACCGGTTTGCCCAGCCAGACTGCGGCACTGAACATTCTGGGATTGAAAGGCGCCGGCCACGGCACGGCGCTGGCCGAAGTGGCTGCCGCCATATGCCTGTGCGGAGAAATATCGATTGTCGCTGCAATCGCTGCGGGGCATTTCACGCGAGCCCATGAAAGTTTGGCCCGCCAAAGATGACTCTGCTGGCTCGACTGTGGATATATCAATCCGAACGCTTCCCACTGAAGAAAACTGTACCGCTTTTGCTGGTGTTTTCAGCAGCAAGTATCTGCGTATCGGCCCGGCTTGCTGATCGACCATTGCCCGAGTGGTCTGCCTTTGTGGTGGGGTTCGTACTGGCGATGGCGCTGTTTTTCCAGATGCGCGTTTGCGACGAATTCAAGGATGCCGAGGACGACCGCCGCTACCGGCCCGAGCGACCGATACCCCGAGGGCTGGTGTCCCCGGCTGAGGTGCTTGTCCTTGGCTTGCTGACTCTACCCATGGCCGCCGCCGCTGCATGGTTTTGGTACCTCCCGGTTCTGTGGTGCCTTTTTTTGGTTTGGGTATGGCTGGCGGCAATGACGGCCGAGTTCGGGGTGCCAACCTGGTTAAAGGCGCGCCCAGTTCTTTATCTCGTCAGTCATATGGCGATCATGCCGCTGATCGACTTGCTGCTGACCAGCATCGAATGGCTTCCGGCCGGAGGGGCCGCATCAAAGCTGTGGTTATTTCTGGCGTTGTCTTTCGTGAATGGCTGCGTTCTTGAGATCGGTCGCAAGCTATGGTCGCCCGAAAACGAAATTGTCGGGGTGGACACCTATTCCGGTCTTTGGGGGTATCGCCGCGCCGCTATCATTTGGCTGTGCTGCGTTGTGCTGTCATTCGTGTTTCTGGTTGGCACGGGGTTTGCGTCTGGAGCTGGTTGGTTAACCGTATTGGTCGGGGCCGCTGCTTTCGTGCCTTGTGGTCTTGCGGCACGCAGCTATGCGAAAGCTCCAACACCCAAGGCACAGGACAGGATGGACGCAATCGCGGGACTATGGGTATTTTTCTGCTATGCCACTGCGGGCTTTCTGCCGTTCCTGATCGGAGGCTTTAGATGACCCTTATCATCAATCAATCCGATGCGACTGACCCAACAGTGGTCGGAGGAAAAGCCGCTGCGCTATCAAACCTCGCTCGTCGCGGATTCAATCCACCTGCGTTTTTTGTTATCACCGATGCCGCATTCCGTGCAGGTAAGACAGGGCCTGTCGCAGCACGTGGGTTGAGTAAGGCGCTTGGCGCTGCACTGGATGCGTTGGGTCCGGGGTATTATGCAGTGCGTAGTTCCGGTCGGGCCGAAGATGGTGTAGAACACAGCCATGCAGGTCAGTTTGATACGGTTTTGAATGTCACCGGTAGCAAGGTCATACAGGCGGCAAAACAGGTTTGGCAATCGGGGTTTGCGGATACAATCGCCACTTATCGCTCGGTCAAATCCGGGGGCGAGGCAGAAGCGCCCGCGATAATCGTACAGCGCATGATTGAGGCGACGACCGCGGGTGTTGCTTTTTCGGCCGATCCAGTGACAGGGCAGCGAAACACCGTTGTCGTGTCTGCCATCAAAGGTTTAGGCGATGCGCTGGTAGCAGGTGAAGTCGATGGTGAGGATTGGATTATTGATCAAGCCAAACAGCCCGAGTGCGCACAAACCACGCCTCAGGTTTTGACACCGGATCAGGTACTGCAGGTTGCGATGCTGGCGCGCAAAGCGGAAGAGGCTTTTGGCGTCCCGCAAGACATCGAATGGGCGTTCGATGCGGATGGGCTGCACATTCTTCAGGCTCGGCCGATTACGACCGAGCTGCGACCAGTGGCGGTGCCGGATGATGTACTTACCATTTTTGACAATTCGAACATCGTCGAAAGCTATCCGGGCATGGTCAGTCCACTGACCTATTCTTTTGCACTGCACGTCTACTCACGGGTTTATCGCGCTTTTGTGCGGCTTCTGGGCGTTTCGAATAAAACCGTCGCGCAGAACTCAGCCATATTCGACAATTTTCTTGGGCGTATTGATGGGCGTGTCTACTACAATCTGGTCAACTGGTATCGGGCGCTGGCGTTGCTGCCGGGGTTCTCGCTGAATCGCGATTACATGGAAACGATGATGGGTGTGTCCGAACCCATGCCCCGCGAGATTACAGATGGCATTGGACCTGCTCCTGCCAGAGGTGTGCGCAAGATACTGGAATACGCCAAACTAGCGACGGTAGCGGGCAGTCTGATCTGGCAGGCCGTGCGTTTGCCGCGCACGCGGCGTAAATTCTATGTCAGGCTGAACGATGTTCTGGACCGTGGTCTGGACATAGAAGCTGCGAATGCGACCGAACTGGTCGCCGAGTATCGTCAGATCGAAAGCACTCTTCTAGATCGCTGGGATGCGCCGCTTATCAATGATTTCCTTTGCATGATCGCGTTTGGGGCATCGCGCAACTTGCTGCTCAAGTGGTTGGGTGAAGACGGGCTGTTGCTGCATAACGACGTCATGATTGGTCAGGGTGATATCGTCTCAGCCGAACCGGCGCAGCGTATTGCCCGCATGGCCGGCTTGGTCCGCGAGGTCGGGATTGCTGATCAGCTAGGCGCGGAATGCCGGTTGGAAACCCTTGCTCCTTACCCTGAGATCGAAGCCGAGGTTAGATCTTATCTCGATAAATTCGGGGATCGATGCACTGAGGAGTTGAAGCTGGAGAGCATTCCGCTGCGCGATGATCCCACCAGCCTGTTGATGGCCGTCGCAGCCAGTGCCGCCCGTCCCGAGGGTAAGCGACACATCGGCACCGAGCCGGATTGGAAAACCCTGTTTCCCGGCAATCCGCTGAAACGCTACCTATCCAAATGGTTCGTAGGCTGGGCCAAGGGCCGCGTACGTGACCGTGAAAACCTGCGCTTTGAACGCACCCGTATTTTTGGCCATGCCAGACGTGTTTTTCTGGGAATTGGTCGAGAGTTTTCGGCAAGGGGGCTGCTTGCGGAACCCCGCGACGTATTTCATCTGACGACGTATGAAGTCTTGGGAGCCGTCGAAGGGTTCAGCCTATCGCCTAATCTGAAAACCATAGTCGCGCAGCGTCAGCGCGAAGAATCCGCTGCGTCCCAGCGTCCGGATCCGCCAGAACGTATAGAAATTCGAGGTCCCGCCATTGCTCCGATTTGGGCGGAAATAGAAGAGGTAGACAGTGATCCGGAGCGGATAAAATCCGGTACCGGCTGTTCAGCTGGACAAGTTATCGCAAAGGCCCGTGTGATCCGTGACCCGCGGACTGAGGCGCTGCAACCTGGTGACATCCTCGTGGCGCGTTACACCGATCCGGGCTGGATCGCAGTATTTTCGAACGCCTCGGCCATTGTTGTGGAACGGGGGTCACTTTTGTCGCATTCCGCAATAGTGGCGCGAGAGTTGGGAATCCCATGTGTGGTCGGTCTGAAAGGGGCCACTCATTGGATCAAGGATGGCGAAACCCTGTCGGTCGACGGGGCAAGTGGCAAGGTGGAACGGTGCGATGGGGCATAGTGAAATCGAAGGCAAGGCTGATTTTGATCACATCCGCTATGCACAGCTGTGGGAAGATGCAGACGTTTTGACCGACGCGCTGGGCGATTGTGCGGGGGGGACGCTGGTATCCATCTGCTCGGCCGGGGATAATGCGCTGGCTATGTTGATACTCGATCCAGCGAAAGTTGTGGTTGTCGATTTGTCGCCAGCACAAATCGCCTGCCTAAAGCTACGAATTGGCGCTTTCCAGACCCTGACACATCCCGAGTTTCTGGAGCTGACGGGATCGCAGCCCAGCAAGAGGAGAGCAGCCCTGCTGGAGCGAGCTTTGCAGGATACCGACCCTGAAACCCGAACCTTCTGGAGAAATTTTGTCCCTGACGTGGAACGTTACGGGGCAGGCGGGGTTGGCAAGTTCGAGCGGTATTTTCGCATCTTCCGCACCCGGCTTTTGCCGTTTGTGCATTCCCGACGTACGATTGATGACGTTTTTACGCCTCGGTCACCTGAGGCGCGCGAGGTTTTTTTCGATACGCGCTTTGACACCTTCAGATGGCGGCTGTTGTTGAATGTGTTCTTTTCCCGCTTTGTGATGGGGCGCATGGGCCGCGATAAGGCGTTTTTCGATCACGTCGAGGGCAGCCCGGCCCAGCATGTGGCTCGTCGTATTCGCCATGCGGGCGTTGATACCGACCCGTCACAGAATCCCTATTTGCACTGGATTCTGAAAGGCACGCACGGAGACGCGTTGCCGATGGCATGGCGGCCCGAGCATTTTGATACGATCCGCACCCGCCTGGATCGTCTCGATATCCGTCCGGGATCATTAGAGGCTTTTGTCTCGACCGGTGAAAAAGCCAATGGGTTCAACCTGTCTGACATTTTCGAATACATGTCGCCCGATGTATTTGAGCAAGTCTATGGCTCGATCCTGTCAGCTGCCGCGCCCAAGGCACGTCTCGTGTATTGGAACATGATGGCACCGCGCCGCGTGCCTGCGCGATACAGGAGCGAAGTTGAAACACATCGCACGACTGAGGATCGACTGAAGTCACGTGACATGGCGTTTTTCTACTCGGATTTCGTCGTGGAAGAGGTGCTTTCGTGAGCATCCAGGCCCAGATTTTACTGGCCTTGGCGTCTGTTGCGGCCCTGTTGGGATTGATGGCCGTTGTCCGATGGCTGGCGCAAAAGGTCGGCTTGAGCGCAGAAGTGCAACGTAAACTGATGCATGTTGGAACCGGACTCTTTACACTGGTTCTGCCGTGGATTTTTCCGGAACGCTGGCCAATATACATGCTAATCGGGGTAACGCTGATCGTCATGCTGATCTTGCGCCTGCCCCGGTTCTCACAAGGTCTGGGCGCAACCCTACACAGCGTCGAGCGCACGTCATACGGCGATTTCCTGTTGGCGCTATCCGTTGGGCTTTGCTTGTTGCTGGCCGGGGAAAACACCCTGTATTACGTGCTTCCGATCGCCGTTTTAACACTGGCTGATGCCGCAGCCGCGCTTGCCGGGACCACGTACGGGACCAAACGCTATGTGGTCGAAGATGGCGAAAAAAGCCTAGAAGGGTCAGTGGTGTTTTTTGTCGTAACTCTATTGGTTGCGATCATCTGCTTCTTGTTTTCGTCGAAACTCCCACCGTCCAACATCATGATGCTGTGCCTTATGGTTGCGGCCTTTGGCACATTGGTCGAGGCACAAAGCTGGCGGGGGTTTGACAACTTGTTCCTGCCGCTTGGCTTGCTGATTTTTTTGAAAGTTCACTACTACAGCTCCTTGGCAGAGCTGGCTTTGCTGGCCATTTTGTTCTTTGCCGCACTTGCCAGTTTTGGGGTGGTGGGAACCAAGCTGGGCCTGACCAAACATACGACCCGTGTGTATGTTGTTGCGGTTTTTCTGCTGCTGGCGACCGCGAAACTGCAAAATACAGTACTGCCGATCATGGTTCTCGCGGCACACGGCTGGGCGCGTACTGCTTCTCCTTGTGACAGTAAGTTCCCCGATTTGGACATCGTAGCCGCCTTGGGGCTAATAGGGTTCGGCTGGCTTGCAGCGGGAAATGCAACGGGATGGGATGCAATATCCTTTTTTGGAATGAGTGCAATGGGGTTGGCCATGGGGCTCACAGCTGTGGCGCTGCGTGCCATTCCTATTGCGATACCGCTTGCTGCCGCTGTTCTGTTTCTAATCCGTACCTGGGCGGTTTCCCTGAATTCTGACCAATCAAACTGGGCCGAGCCTTTGACCGCGTTCTCACTTGTATCACTCGCATTTATGGCGATTGTGCCCTTGGTGCTTCCGCATTGGCTCCAAAAGAATCGCGTTTCGAGGCTCACGCTTTTGGCGCTGTTACCTCCGCTTGCCTATTACATCTGGTCCATAGCAGGGTCTATTGACGGCGGGATTGTTGCCGGAGTTGTATCATGACGAAAGAAAACATTCAGACCAAAGGCGCCAAACTATCTGTTTATCTGCAGGGCCCTGATTGGGATGGTGCCCCAGCTGCAACAATAGGCGACTTCTCGTGCGAGACCCCAGAGGCCGGTCTGGAGGTACTACAAACGGCTATTGGACGGGTCCGGTACGCCGGGGTTGATCGGATAATTGGACCTATGTCCGGTGATACATGGCACAGCTATCGGTTTGTATCGGACAGTGACGGATCAGCACCCTTTTTAATGGAGCCGACGCACAAGTCACATGAGCCCGATGTGTTTAGGGCGGCAGGATTTGCCGCCATCAGCAAGTATTTCTCGGCGCGAGTATCATTGGCGCAAACGGCCAATTCGTCTCTAGCTGCAGTTGATGGGTTCGACGTAGAACCCTGGGACGGAACCAACCCTGAGGAGTTGTTCCGGCAGGTGTATCAACTATCTGTCGAGGCTTTTTCTCGAAACGCTTTCTATAAACCTATTTCTGAGCGCGATTTTCTTGCAATGTATATGCCTGTCGTTCCGATGTTGAAGCGCGAGCTTATCTTTTTTGCCCGCCGTCCCGACAGCTCATTAGCGGGCTTTCTGTTTGGTATTCCGAACTATGCTGAAGGCCCAAACCCAACAGCCGCGATCCTGAAAACTTATGCAAGCCTTGAGCGTGGTGCGGGTCGCCATTTGGCCAGTCATTTCCACAAGTCTGCTCTGAAGCTAGGCTTTGATTCCGCTATCCACGCGCTGATCCATGATGACAACCAATCCGCGGATCGCAGTGTTGTTGAAGGGGCCACCGTATTTCGACGGTACAACCTGTTAGGACTGCGCCTGGATGACTAACTTGTTGGATCAATTTGCCGTAGCGGTTGATAGACACCCGGACCGGACGGCCATTGTTGAAGGCAGCGGTCGCGAAGTCACCTTTCGTGATGTGCAGATACGCGCGCAGCAAATAGCCAGAAAGTGGAGACGTAAGGGGATTGGGCGTGGCGACCGCGTTCTTCTGGCGATGCCGGTCAACGCTGATCTCTACGCTAGTCTTGCGGCCTTGTGGTCGTTGGGCGCAACGGTGGTTTTGCCTGAACCCGCGATGGGACTCGCGGGGCTGCGTCATGCAGCGAGAACGACCCGGCCCAAGGCTTTTTGCGCGTCGGGTTATTTTGCGTTGCTCAGGTTTGTTGTGCCGGAACTCTTGAGGCTGCGCCTTTTACTACCAGGCACCGCCCGGGGTGATCTGAGCGTCGCGCCCGTTCAAGACGGTGACACGGCGCTCATTTCCTTTACATCCGGCACTACAGGTCAGGCCAAGGCCATCCCCCGCAGCCACGCGTTTCTGATGGCACAACATGATGCCATTGCGCCGCTTCTGGACAGTGATGCAGTTGAACGGGATCTGGTAGCGTTTCCGGTGTTCACCCTGATCAACCTGGCGGCTGGGCGCACGACAGTTCTGCCGAATTGGAGAATGAGCAATCTGGATCGACTATCCTCCGAACAGTTTGCGGGCTGGATATCGAAGCAGCAAGTGACCCGTCTTTTGATCCCTCCGTCGTTGTGCGAAAAACTTGCACAGCGTAAGGATACGGGCCGGCTGCACACAGTCTTCACCGGCGGCGGTCCGGTATTCCCTGACCTGATTGAAAGGCTTCTCGCCAATTCCGGTCTGGACGTGGTCTGTGTCTATGGGTCAACCGAAGCTGAACCGATTGCGCATCTTGATGCGCGGGAAATCACCGAAGTTGATCAACTTGAAATGGCGGCGGGCAAGGGGCTTCTTGTTGGGCATCCGGTTTCGAAAATCAAACTCCGAATTCAGGACGATGAAGTTCAGGTGGCGGGCGATCATGTAAATGATGGCTATCTTGATCTCGCACACTCCAAGGAAAACAAAATCAAAGACGGTACTACGATTTGGCATCGAACCGGTGACGCGGGTCGGTTAGATGATCAGGGGCGATTGTGGCTGTGGGGCAGACTGGGGAGCGATGTGACAACCCCGGCTGGTCAAACCTTTCCTTTTGCAATCGAAGTAGCTGCCCGGCAATGGCCGAGCGTGACGAACAGCGCGCTCATGAGTTTCGATGGGCGTCCGATTTTATGCATTGAAGGCGACGCGGATCAGCTTTCAAACTGGAATAGCCTGGCGCAGGAATTCGGTGTTGCCAATGTGACCCATGTGAAAAAAATGCCTATGGACAAACGGCACAGGTCCAAAGTTGATCGGAAAAAACTCACCCAATTATTGGGTTATTAGATCACAGAATTTTCACCTTAAGAGCTCCAACGGAAAACCGTGGTCGAGCACACTTTTTGCCTTCCAACCGAAAGGCAGGAAAGTCCGGGTGCTTATGAAAAACCAGTGCCAGTATAGCTGCTCGCCGCATGAATGACTATTTCTCCCACTGCAAGTTGGCTGTGAGAAAGCGCAAGGGACAGGTTGGGCTCATTTGAGACATTTATCGCAGCGTCGATGAGGGGTTGATGTTCGTTCTGGGTTAGAAATCCTTGATGTTTGGGTCAGAATTGAATGAACCAGACCCAACCGTCACAGTTGGACTAAAAATGTGATGAACGTTCGACGTCAGAAGGCGGCTCAATGTAGGGCATCAGCCGAATTTGATCTTTGGGTGGCTTTGTTGATGGCTTAAACAAACATCACATTAGCACATTGCGATGTCGTCGGGAGGAGGCACCCACGTCATCAGCAAAGCCTATCCCAACCTTGGCTGGTCTCGCTCTAGGCATTTCCGTTCAAATATCGCGTCATATCCGGAGCGGCCATAAGCGTCTGAATGAAAGTCCCGAAGTGTTCAAGCGACCCTGCGCGCGGGTCGCTGTCGCGCCATGCCAGTCTGATAGAACGGCCAAAGATCCCATCAGCAATGGGATGTGTCGTTGCCAAGCCGCCGAAACGATCAGGGCCACTCACAGACAATGCCGGAAACAGCGCACAACCCTCTCCGAGTGCGACCATTTGCCGGAGCATTTCAAGGCTGCTCGCCACCCTCTGTCTAGGTCGGTCAATCCGATCGCAAAATGCTACGGTCTGATCCCTTAGGCAGTGCTCTTGAGAAAGCAGAACGAGCTGAGAGGACAGAACCTTGGACCAGCGAACTTTCTCATTGGGTCTGAAGTCCAGATCCTTGGGGCAGGCAAAAACAAATGGTTCGTGAAACAACGGAAGCGCTCTCAGTACAGGCTGTTTCGGGGCCGTCGCAATCAGTGCAGCGTCCAGCGTCCTCCTGACGAGCATCTCTTCAAGAACGTGAGTGGGTTCTTCGAACAATGACAACTGGAGATTGGGGTACGCATTTTTGAGAGACTTGAGGATAAGCGGCAGCAAGTAAGGCCCAAGTGTTGGAAGTACACCAAATTTTAACTCTCCCTCCAGATTGTCACTTAGGCTCAGCGACAATTCCAGCAGTTCACGGGCTTCTGTCAGAAGGATTTCTGCTTTTTGCAGAACTATCTGGCCATTTTGCGTCAACGAAATATGCCGTCCGTGGCGTTCGAATATCGAAAAGCCAAGGCGCGCCTCCAGCTTGGATATCTGTTGGCTGATTGCAGGTTGTGAAACCCCACAGATATCAGCCGCCCGGCCAAAATGACCTTCTTCGGCAATGCTTTGAATGTACTCAAGATCTCTGAGTGAAAGGCCGGCGACTGAGGTTCTTCTAACCATGCATCACCTCTGATTATCGATCGGATAATTTATATAAGTTGGAGTAATTTGGCGGTTTTCGGTTTTGTCCTGCCAATACCAACTCAGGAGATTGACATGACGAGTAAATCGAAGCTGACCACCGCATTTGGCGCGCCAGTGCCTGACAACCAACACACACTGACGGCGGGGCCGCGTGGACCTGCGCTGCTTCAAGATGTTTGGTTTCTCGAGAAGATGGCCCACTTTGATCGCGAGGTGATCCCCGAACGTCGGATGCATGCCAAAGGATCCGGCGCTTACGGCACATTCAAAGTGACCCATGACATCACCCAGTATACGCGTGCCAAAATGTTCTCTGATGTTGGCAAGAAGACGGATCTCTTCCTGCGGTTCTCGACCGTTGCAGGGGAACGCGGCGCAGCGGATGCAGAACGGGATATCCGCGGCTTCGCTATCAAGTTTTATACGGAAGAGGGCAACTGGGATCTTGTGGGCAACAACACCCCTGTGTTCTTCCTTCGCGATCCGCTGAAGTTTCCCGATCTCAACCATGCCGTCAAACGCGATCCGCGGACGAACATGCGCAGTGCGGATAACAATTGGGATTTCTGGACCAGCCTTCCCGAAGCCTTGCTTCAGGTGACGATTGTTATGTCTGATCGGGGGATTCCGGCCACCTACAGACACATGCACGGCTTTGGCAGCCACACGTTCAGTTTTATCAACTCGGACAACGAGCGGTTCTGGGTCAAATTCCATTTCAAAACGCAACAGGGGATAAAAAACCTCACCGACGAGGAAGCAGCACAGATCATCTCCGGTGACCGTGAAAGCCACCAGCGTGATCTTTTTGACGCAATTGAAAACGGCGATTTTCCTAAATGGACGCTTTATGTCCAAGTCATGCCAGAGAAGGATGCGGGTACATATCACCTCAACCCGTTTGATCTGACCAAGGTTTGGCCACATGGGGATTATCCGTTGATTGAGGTTGGCGAGCTGGAATTGAACCGGAACCCTGAGAACTACTTTGCCGAGGTTGAACAAGCAGCCTTCGCCCCCTCTACAATCGTGCCTGGTATCAGCTTTTCGCCGGACAAGATGTTGCAAGGACGTCTGTTTTCTTATGGTGACACTCAGCGGTATCGGTTGGGTGTCAACCATTCCCAGATCCCTGTGAATGCGCCTCGTTGCCCGTATCATTCCTACCATCGTGATGGCGCGATGAGGGTCGACGGCAATGCCGGATCTCGGATTGGCTATGAGCCCAACATGCATGGCGAATGGTCCGAGCAACCGGATTTCTCTGAACCACCTTTGTCCATCGAAGGTGCTGCGGATCATTGGAACCACCGCGAGGATGATGACTACTTCTCGCAGCCCGGTGATTTGTTCCGCCTGATGACGCCAGAGCAGCAAGAAGTACTGTTCGAAAACACTGCCCGCGCAATCGGGGCTGCACAAAGAGAAATTCAGATCCGCCACATATCGAACTGTCTCAAGGCAGATCCTGCATATGGTGCCGGTGTAGCAAGGGCTCTTGGTTTGACCGATGAAAGTGGGTTCCCCGCGTAAAGACAATTGGCAAGCCCCCGATCTTCGGGGGCCTGCCTGATACTGCGGGGTATTCGACGGCGGGCACCGTTTGGTGTGATCGGGTATTCCGTCGCTGCGTGTGGCTAAACAGCCTTTTGGCGACGACCTTGGGGAAAGACGGTTTCCATACGCGGGCGCATTGGCCGGCTCACACATTGCAGCTACCTGATGCGCCTTCGCTTTGATTGACGGTGGCGGGATTGCTTGTTACCGATGCGGCCCGTCGTGTCAGAAGACTGCCAATCTCAGACCCCAACTGCAGTTCTGAGACCTGTCCAAGGTGATGCACAACGATCCGTCCCGACTGATCCAACAAGACAAGGCTTGGTGTACCGCGCATGCGAAAGCGGGACATCGTGTTTGGCAATTGCCCCACCCCCTGCCTGTCCACGCCGACAGGGAAGGTGATGCGATATTCGTGCAGGAAGGCTTTCAGAGACACCGGTGTCATGGCGTCGTGATGCTCGAACACAGTATGCAAGCCAATCACGGCTACCTTTTCTTCAGGAAACGTTTTTTGAATTGATTGCACCAAGGGAATACCATGCAGGACGCATCCCGGGCACAACATTTGAAATGCCTCAATAACAACAACCCGTCCCCTTAGACCGCCTAAGGTAAGGGGTGTGTCTGTGTTAAACCATTCCGAAACGTCTAGTTCTGGTGTTTGCATTTTCATTGCCCTCAATAACACGCAGCCGTCTTGGGTTCGGCGGCTGCGTAGTCGAATGTCAGTGAAGCTTCCCCGGCAGGCTCAGGTCGCCGGATGCGACGTCGAAAACATCTGTGACGCACAGCAAGGGCGCATGGATGTTAGCGTTCACTCGCAATGCAGAAGTGACACCATCGTAAGCGACACCATCCAGTTCTACGTCGCTGGCAAAGTCTGCGTTCACCACAATTTCGGGCCCATCAAACAGCGGTGTAAACCCTGGGCTGTCCAGAAAGATCGGGAACCCAGGCCATGTTGCAGGTAGCTTCGGCGTGGAACCTTCGGGGATGTCCCGTACGGCAAGCGCGTCGGGCCCGCACGCTTCGGTCGGGGTCAACACAACCCAGTGGCTGTGCCATTCGATACCGTCATTCGCCGGATCTCCGTCGCCGTTCTCGTCAAAAAGCGGTGTGTCATCAAAATCTGGATGACTGGTTGCGGCCATTGCAAGGATGCCTGTGCCGCCTTCGAACCCAACGGCCGAAGGGTCCAAAGAAGTAGGCCAGACATATGACCAGACGTCTGATCCACCGACCTCTCCGGTTGCCACCGGAACCGAGGCGCCAGCCGTCCCATTCGTTGTCATGTGAAAAGTGACCGTGTTTCCATTGCGATGCGCATGCGCTGCCAGAATGTCAAAGTCCGCGACTTTACTGGCGTCCGGCGAAGATATGATGGCGCCATCTTGATGGATGGCATGGTTCCCATCAGCAAGAACCGTGCTTCCGATGACCAGCGCCAAAGTAGAAGTGAGCGTTGAGAGTTTCATGAGTGTCTCCAATCAAATAATATCGAGTCGCTACTATAGTGAGAAATGCATTGCAACTATAATTTCGACTCGCTACTAAAAGTGTTATGAACACAGACCACTGCATACGCACGCTAATCAACCGTTTGGCCCGTATTGATGCTTCCGAAGGATGGGCGGGAGATTTGAACCCGACTCAGAGGATGGCGCTGGAATACCTCGCAGAGGCGAACATGTTTTCGCGCTCGCCGTCGCAAGTTGCAGAGTATATCGGAACAACCCGTGGAACGATGTCACAAACGCTCAAGGCTTTGGCGCGCAAGGGCTATGTAGAAGAGCAACGCAAAGAGCTTGATCAACGGTCGATCTCTTATGACCTGACCAAGGAGGGGGTCAAAATTGTACGTCAGCCGAACCCTGTTGCACAGGCAATTGGAGATATGCCCGTAGAAAACCAAGCCATGCTTGAGCAGGGGTTGATGCAAAGCCTCAGTCTGGCTTTGGCCGCAAATGGAGGTCGGTCATTCGGCCAATGCAAATCCTGCACATACCATGATGCCACGACGGAAAACGGTTTCTGCAAACTGTTGGGTGTATCATTGGACGTCGGTGAAAAAGACAAGATCTGTATCGAGCACGAGGAAGCCAGATGAACCATTTTGATTTATCGGCGAACATCGACGGCATATTTGTCGGAGCGGTCAAAGATTGTTGGGAAGGCAAACCGCCATCGGCCATTCAAAAAGACAGGGTGGACGGGCGGCAGTTGATTACCTCGCTCGGATTTTCCGAGGATGCACAGGCAGATTTGACCGTGCATGGAGGCGAAGACAAAGCCATCCATCATTATGCTTTTGATCACTATTCGGCTTGGCAAGCAGAGGGCCTAATGGCACCCGGCACACTGCCAGCGGCGTTCGGTGAGAACATTTCAACAACGGGGCTGACCGAGGAAAACCTCTGCATTGGCGACATCCTGTCTCTGGGTACGGCGGTTGTTCAAATCAGTCAGGGGCGGCAACCGTGCTGGAAACTCGGGCTACATACGGGGCGCAAGGAAATGCCTTACCAGTTTCAGAAGACGGGCCGAACCGGATGGTACTATCGTGTGCTCGAACCTGGCGAAGTTGGCACCGGTGATCGGATCACCTTGGTTGAAAGGTTAAATCCAAATTGGTCTGTATTGGCCGTCACACGTGCAAGGTTGACTCGTCGCATTCTGCCAGAAGATGCCGAGGTGTTGTCTCAGATGAAAGAACTGGCTCAAGGTTGGCGACAAGCGTTCTGCCGAATGGCGGAAGGCAACGCCATAGAGGATACATCGGCGAGGCTAGGTGCCTGAGGCATCGTATGAAGCATTTAAGCCGTGGTTGGCGATAACGCACCTCCCTCGAGCCGAAAACAATCGAGAACACGAAAGCAGCTAACCACCTACTATCAGTCCTTTGGCAAACCGAACTCATTTGAGACATAAGCCTCAGCCTCGATGAAAGTTAGTAGCCTTGGGGCAGAAATACTTGACGTTAGGGTCAGAATTGAATGACGCAAACTGCTCATTGCTTGAGGACACCCTCTGATGGGCATGTTTTCATATCACGTCTCCGCGAAGTCACCCGCCGCTTGCGCAAGAATCCAGTCAACCCCCCGCAGAAAATCGTCTATTGTCAGGGGATTGTCTTCTCCGCTCGAGGCTGAGAGCACAAACCCATGTGCATAGTCGATCAGCACGTGAACAAGAACATCACCGCCATCGCTGTATTCGAGTTGGTCCGTGCTGACCTTTAATTCCTCGGCCACGTTCATGAGGTCCGCGCTCATGAGCGTTACATCGTCTAGGATTGCACGGAGTAGATTGGCGTTCTTCAAAGCGCAACCATGGTAAGCCGCCATAATGCAGCGGGCGCGTTTGACCGGGTTGCCACCATTCACTCCATCCAAGACGCCTGCAAAGGCAAGTTCCACCAGATCGGACAATAGTTGCTTCTTGCTACCTGCGTGATAGGTCACGGCCATCGGAGTGACGTCAAGCTGATCGGCAAGTATGCGAAACGATAGCGCATCAACACCTTTGCTTTGGACGATCGGCAATGCGGCCTGCAGGATCACTTGCTTCGAAAGGCGCTGTGCAGCCTTTGACGGTCGCCCTGGTGGAGAAGCTTTCGTCACCTGGTTTTCAGTCTGTAATCGAGATCTACCAGACCGGAGGAAAAGCTGCTAACCGAAACCAATTCCAGATCAACGTCACCTTCTGTTTCACCAAAGATCCGAATGCCTTCACCAATCAGAATGGGAACCAAGGTAATCCGCATGTCCTCAATCAGCCCGGCTTTGAGGAAGGATTGGATGATTGCACCGCCATCCACATAAACTCGATTGTAACCACGCGCGCCAAAGTCCTCCATCAAATCGGTGGGTGTTTTGTCTGAAACTTCAACTCTTTCGCGCAGCTCATCTGGAATGCCTGAGGGTTTCATTGAGCGACTGAGAACCACCACTGGTTTCTTGTAAGGCCACTCCCCAAATCCCAGAACTGTCCGGTACGATCCGGACCCCATCACGATCACGTCGACGCTACTCTGAAACGCAGCGAACCCGTGATCTTCGTCGGCAGTGGGTTGCTTTTCCAACCAGTCCAGCCTGTGATCTGGCCTTGCGACAAAACCGTCTAGGCTCATTGCCATCATGATATGTCCTGTGGGCATCCTCTGGGTCCCTGTGATTTATTTATATGTCGTATAATAACGGCTCTGAGGATACTCAAGGGGAATGACTGCTACGATTGACCCAGAATCCAGTCCGAGAAGGAGTGAACTGCGCCGGTTGGAGCGGAGCTATGCGGTTGAACCAAAAAATACCCATAGTCGGGCAGATCGGTTTCCGACAACCGAAACAGTCTTTCAGCATTTAGATCGTCCCGAACCAGATCATCCATCAAAGCTATTCCCTGTCCGTCGATGACTGCTTGCGCCCGGACATTTGGGTCAGGAACGATTAGCGCATCTCGCCTTGATTGTCGGGGAAGCTTTGCGACGTTCAGCCAATCAGACCAGGCGTTGCTGTCATCACGATCTCTCAGCAGCGTAAGATGCGATATTGCCTCTTTCATTCCTAACTTTATCACTAGGTCAGCTGCCGCCCGGTCACCCACAGGATAGGGCGGCATGGGCATGAACGGAGTAACGGTGCCGCCGATCCAATTCCCGTTACCCCACCTGATTGCAAGATCCACATCCTGCATCTCAGCTTCTGAAAACTCGATCATCGGTTGAATGCGAATCTGCACGTCCGGGTGGCTTTGCATGAATGACATCAGGCGTGGCGACAGCCAGCGCGCAGCGAAATAGGTCGAGACCCCAACGGTTAGAGAACGCGTTGAAATCCCCTTTAATGCATGAATTTCAGCTTCGATTTCTTCGTATCGGGTCTGGCAGATCGCGAGCAGTTTTAATCCTTCACCAGTGAGTGTGACACCACGCGATGTGCGCTGGAACAGGATCATCCCAAGATCGGCTTCAAGCGTTTTGATCTGATAGCTGATGGCGCCCTTTGTCATGTTGAGCGCCGATGCTGCCGTCGAGAAGCTGGAATAACGAGCAATCTCGGCAAATAGCCTGAGTAAGTCATGGTGATGAAATCGGGTACTCATATTCTTAGTGTACAAATTTTCTAAACGTTAAGAGTAGTTTTTTTCGATTTTCAAACATGTTTTTAAGGTCGACAACCGCACTCTAGCTCGTGGAGCAATGAGATGACGTTGGACTTGTTGAACGCAAAAGCAAAAACACCGACACCGGCGGGGCACCGCGGCCGCGCGCGCAGGCGCCGCTTGGCCCGTAGTATTGCCCCTTCTGAGAGCACACCGTTCACGGGTCGCAGGATACCTGCATACAATCTACTAAGTGAAACGGTATTGGCCCGGATCGAAGATCAAGCCGATTGGATTCTAAGCAATATTGGCGTCGAGTTTCGGGGGGATCGAACGGCACTGGATCACTTCGCCCAAACGGGTGCCCGCATCGATGGCGAACGCGTGCGGTTTGAACCGGGGCACGTCCGCGCGCTTTGCGCTACGGCCCCAAGTGAATTTCAATTGCATGGCCGAGACCCGGTCAGAACGGTGACACTTGGTGGTGACAACGTTGTGCTGATGCCGGGATACGGCTCTCCCTTTGTCAGCGATCTGGTGAAGGGCCGACGATATTCGACGCTGAAGGATTTCCGCAATTTCGTCAAACTGGCCTACAGTGCGGCTGCCTTGCATCATTCCGGCGGCACGGTTGTCGAACCGACAGATGTGCCGGTGAATAAACGGCATTTGGACATGATGCTGGCGCATCTGACACTCTCAACCAAGCCCTTTATGGGCTCTGTTACGGCACCCGAGCGCGTGCGTGACGGTATCGAGATGGCACGCCTCGTCTTTGGACGCGACTTCATGGAGCACCACGCGGTGATGCAGGCCAATATCAACGTCAATTCGCCATTGATTTATGATGATACCATGTCGACGGCTCTGCGTATCTATGCGGAGGCAGGCCAATGTGTCTGCGTCTCCCCTGCGATTTTCGCGGGTGCCATGGGGCCGCTTTCGCCAGCGGCGGTGGCGGCGCAAACTCTGGCAGAAGCGATGGTTGGCATTGCGCTTGCGCAACTGGTGCGCCCCGGTTGTCCGGTGGTGTTCGGCTCGTTCCACTCCACAATGAACTTGCGCACGGGCGCTCTAACCTTTGGATCGCCCGAGGCGAACATGACCACGATGGCGCTGACACAATTGGGACGAAGGCTTGGCGTACCTGTGCGCTCTGGCGGTGGGCAGATCACCGCCTCCAATGCGCCAGATGGGCAAGCGATGCAGGACAGCACCGGTGCCATGTGGTCCACGCTTTTGTCCGGAGCCCATCAGGTCTGGCATGCGGCAGGCTGGCTCGAAGGTGGGCTTGTGATGTCCTACGAGAAATTCATCATGGATCTAGACCACTGTGGCGCGATGCTGAAACTGCTGAAGGGCTTCGAAACGAATGAGGAGGCATTTGGCCGTGATGCCTATTTTGAAACGGGCCCGGGCGAAAATTTCCTGTCGACCAAACACACGCTGCGCCACTATGCGGCAGCAAATTATGAGCCACAAATTTCTGACGCAGGGCCATTCGAGACCTGGTCTGAAAATGGTGCTCTCACGTCAGATCAACGCGCCACTGCGCGGTGGCATCAGATGTTGAACGATTACCAGCGTCCTGAAATGAAACCCGGCATACAAGCCGCGCTTGAAGACTTCGTGTCAGAACGCAAAGCGCGAATGCCGGATGAATGGTACTAGAACGGAATATCCAATACCTAAGAACTCTGCCGGGATTGCCAGCTTGCTTGAGCAAGATTGAAGAACGTCGGCGCCTATGTCGTCAGGAGGACATTTCGCGGGCATAGCTGATCCAAAACTGGCAGGCATCTGATCGGGCATGGTGGTATAAAGCTGAAGTAAGTTGATAGCGGGGAGACGGGAGCTGATGGTGATCTGGTCATGGGCAACCAGAAATCTCTGAGTCTGCCAGAGTGACTTGTCGGGACCGATGATCTTTTCGCGTTTTCGGGTTGATTGGTGGGATCCTTCGATCCGGTTACTTAGACCCTTGTGCACTGCGCAGTGTTGGGCTCAGGTTTTGGAAGACACTGAACAATTTCAAAATTTGATTTCGAGAACGAACTCACTTCGGTGTTTCCAGTCGCCTTTGTTCTCGCGCTTTTCTTGTCTTCGCATTGAGACCGGCCCGGGCCTATTCAGCAATTTCGTTGATCAATCGTGTCTCGAGAAGTTGACCGTTCTGGTAAAGGACCGGGTAAGCAATCGATGCAATATGACTGTTGAACTCCCGGAAAGCCCGCAATGTCTCTAGATGAATATCACTGGTTTCGAAGCTTTCCGTTGTTCCATGCTGCAACCGGCGCAGGTGACGCTTGCGGCTTTCACGTTCCACGCGTTTGATTTCGGTTTTCTCAAGGCTGAGAAGCCGGGCGCTTTCCAGATCGTCTGAAACAAGTACATTTGATGCCAGTTTCATGTTTGCAAGAATACCTTCATGCATCTGAACAAGTTCAGACCAGCCATCTTGCGAAAAGCTAGAGCCTTTGGCCCGCATTTCACCGGCCAATACAGTCAGGCGTTTGGCGACAACGTCACCCGCCGTTTCAAGCCTGATCGCAAACTCCATAAGGTCGCGCGCGGTTTTAGCATCGTGTTTTTCATATAGCTCAGGGGGTATCGCGGCGACAAAGGCTCGAATACCCGAGAGGCACCGGTTTACGTCCTCGTCAATGGCCTGAACTGACCGGATCTGTTCTTTGTCTCCGCTGCGGTAAAGTTCAAGAGCAGGACGGAACATGGTTTCGAGAAGATCGCTCATCCGCAGCAGCTCACGCTTGAGGCTCGGCAAGGCCTGATTGGGATTTGCCACGTCTTTCATGTCCAATGCGCTGACCGGTTGTGCGGGTTGCGACTTCTGTACTTTCTGCTGGTTTGGCAAGAGCCTTTCGAGCAAGTTCTGCCAGTGTCCACAAAACGGAAGGGCTAAAACCAAAAGCGACAGGTTGAAAGCAAGATGCACGTTGACTAGCATTTGCCCCCCTTGCGGGTCGCCCAAAAGCCCGGTTCGTAGGGCAAAATTTGCTGCAAACAAACTAGCCAACGCCCAACTTCCTCGCAGCGCCAAATTTGCATAGGGTATTCGTCGGGCCGTCACTGGCATTCCTCGGGTTAGCCATACCGGAATGAAGGCCGAGCCAAAGTTCGCGCCAAAAACCAAAGACATTCCGGCGGCAAATGGGATCGCTCCAATTTGCACAAGTGTCACACACATAAGGATGGCCGCTACCGAGGAATGCATGACGAAGGCTAAGGCACTCCCGACAAGAAATGCAGTGATATAGTCGCGCGACAAGTAATCCGCCACTGCGGGTAAAAATGCACTGTCCCGAATTGGATCCATCGCCTCACGAAGGAACCGAAGTGAGATCAGGATAAAGGCAACGCCCATCAGAATGCGCCCTAGCTGTCGGGCTTTTTTGGCTTCGGTCTTGACGAATAGATAACCGCCAATCGCCAGCAGCATTGGAATAAGCCAGTCCAACCGGAAAGTAAGAATCTGGATGATCAGTGCTGAACCCAGATCGCCTCCGAGCACAATCGCCAGACCGGCAGGAAAACTCAACATTCCACTGGCAGCAAACCCAGAGGTCAACAGCGCCACTGCCGCCGAACTTTGCAGTACAACCGCCATCATCAGACCCACAAGTGAGGCCTGCAGGTAACTGTGCTGTCGCGTCAAAACGCGCTGGAACGACGCTCCATAGCTGCGCTCAATTCCAGTGCGTACCATTCGAACTGCAAAAAGCAGCAACATCGTCGCGCCAGCAAGGCTGATTAAAAAGCTGACTATCGCCATGCTCTACCTCACTCCCACGGTTTGCTTGGAATAACAGGGTGCGCTGCAATCCTGCCAACCAACGACCGGAGACCGACCCGGTGATTTTGCGGCCGAGTAATTTCGATAAAACGCTCAGCGCCCGAGTTTGCTGAAATAAATCGGACGCGTCTGTTCCATCGGGGAAACGCATACACTTTCTTGGTGGTAGGCAGTGGCCCTTGGCACCATAATTGAGAATTGATCTCCACGTCCATTGACCACTGTTTTCCTGGAAGCAGAGAGAGCAACGGCGTGAATTGCTCTAAAGGTATGGCCACAAAGATCAACATTCGTCCTTAATCGCGTTGACAACAATGCCGATTGCACAGTCGAGATCCTTGCGCGTGATCGTTAGCGGCGGTGACAATGTAAGCACACACCCCTGACTGATTTTGTAGCTTAGGCCAGCTTCCAAACAAGCATAATAGATCCGCTCGGCTCGTGCATTTCCAGGTGTCTTGTCGGCACGGTCATCGACAATTTCGACACCAAACATCAGACCACGGCCGCGAATGTCACCGACGATCGGGATGTTCTGAAGCTCGCCCATCAGACGATCCATAGCGTGCTCGCCCAACTCAGCCGCCCGGTCAACCAACCCTTCATCTTCGATGATTTGTATTGTGGTAAGCGCGGCGCGTGCAGTCACCGGGTTTTTTTCGTGTGTATAATGTCCAATGGCAAAGTCTCCGCAGACGTCTAGTTTGGTTCGCGCGATACAAGCTGCAATCGGCAGGATGCCTCCGCCAAGTGCCTTACCCAAGGTGACGATGTCAGGGATAATCTCGTCATGCTCAAAGGCAAACATCTTGCCGGTCTTTCCAAGCCCCGTGGGAATCTCGTCCATGATCAAGAGAGCCCCGTGACGATTACACGCCTCCCGCACAGCTTTCCAGAAGCCCGGTGGCGGCACATAAGGCACCGCGCGCATAGGCTCAGCGATGACCGCAGCTACGTCTCCCTCGCGTTCTAGAACGAACTCGACCATTTTTGCACAAGCCAACCCACAGGTATCTGGGCCGGCGTGATTGTACGGGCATCGGTAACAGGCAAAAGGTGCCACGTGCTCTGCACCCGGGAGAAGCGGGCCGGCTATATGGCTGCGAAATGTCGCCTCGCCGCCGACGCTTGCGGCGCCAAAACCGGCACCGTGGAAGGCATCCCAGAAGCTAATTGTTTTGAACCGACCGGTGGCAGCGCGCGCTATCTTGAGAGCGACCTCGTTTGCATCAGAGCCGCCGGTCGTAAACAGCATTTTCCCAAGGTCGTCTGGCGCGATTTCGGCGAGCTTTTCGGCCAATTCAACCGCGGGATCATTGGTGAAGCGACGGGGTGCGAAAGACAGGTCATCCAGTTGCGCCTTGATCGCGGTGATCAAACGGGGATGTCCGTAACCGATATGATGCACTGAATTGCCATGGAAATCCATGTAACGGCGGCCGTCCAGGTCTTCGACCCAAATCCCCTCAGCTTTGGCAATGGTGCTAACGCATGGCGAGGACAGTGACTGGTGGAGAAACGCGTTAGCGTCGCGTTTCAGCAAGGGTGAAGATTTAGGCCCTATAGATTCCTTCATCCATGCTTTTCGCGCGCTGGAAGTATTGGATTCGCCTTCCGTGTGGACGATTTGTGACATGCTTTTTCCTCAACGCCGCTTGTGAAAAAATGCGGACCTCGCAAAGTCCGCCAGTACCAGGGAGGAACTTGTGGTGCCCCGACCCGGGTCGGGACGGGGCACAAAAACTAGCGTGGCCAGGGCAGCGAGTAAGTTTTTACGTTAGTAAAAAACTTCATTGCCTCGATGACACCTTCTTTGACCCCATTACCGCTGTCCTTGATGCCTCCGAAGGGGGACATTTCGATACGGTATCCGGGTTGTTCCCAAATGTTGCAGGTGCCCACGTTCAGACCGTTGATAAAGGCAATCGCACGGTTCAAGTCGTTCGTACAGACGCCTGAGCTGAGGCCGAATTCGGTACCGTTCGAAATACGCATCACCTCGTCGTCATTGTCCGGAACCCGAACGATGGGCACAATGGGGCCAAAGGTTTCTTCCATCACCAGCTCGCTGTCATGGGGGACCTTATCGACAACGATGGGCGGCAGTAGTGCGCCCTGACGGCCCGGATGATAGAGGATTTCTGCGCCGTCGGCCTCGGCCATGTAAACGCGTTTTTCGAATAGTTCAGCTGCCTTGTCATGGATGACACAGCCCAGTTCGGTCTCGGGGTCTTGTGGGTCGCCGAACTTGATCTGCTTCGCCTTTTCCAGAACCAATGGCACAAACTTGTCGGCCACGCTTTCTTGCACCAGAATACGTTTGATCGCAGTGCAGCGCTGACCCGAATTGCCTGTGGCGCCTGCCACTGCAATGGTCGCGGCCTTCTCAAGGTCCGCGTCAGAAAGATCGTTCAAAACGATCAGAGGGTCATTGCCCCCCAGTTCCAGAGCTTGCCGCTTGTAAACGCCTTTTTCGGCGATCATCTTACCCACCGGCACGCCGCCGGTGAATGTGATGATGTCGATGTTGTCATTGGTGATCATCTCATCGCCAATGTCACCTGGCCAGCCGGTAACCACTTGGAACATCTCGGGTGGCAGACCCGCGTCGTAGAGGATGTCAGCTAATGTCAGCGCCGTCAGTGGCGTCAGTTCCGTCGGCTTACACACCATGCAGTTGTTGGTCGCGATTGATGGCGCGATCTTGTGGCTGACCATGTTAAGCGGATGATTGAATGGTGTGATTGCCGAAATCGCATTCACAGGCTCGCGCATGGTGAATATTTTTCGATCTTTGCCATTATGGGTCAGGTCGCATGAAAAGATCTCGCCATCATCCTTCATCGCCTCAGCGGCGGCGAACTGATAGACATCTTGTGCACGCTTGGTCTCATAAATCGCATGCTGGTGACAGATACCCAGTTCCAACGTCAGCCATTTGGCAAGGTATTCACGACGTTCACCAATCAACTCGCCCGCACGCTGCAGGATCTGGCTGCGCTCATACCGTGTGAGCTTTGGAGTGTAATTCGCCGCGATTTCGAACGCTTTGCGCGCATGTTCTGCCTTGCCGGCGGGTACATGCCCGACAATCTCGTTTGTGTATGGGTACAGAACCGGCACCGTTTCGTCGGTAAAGACGATCTCGCCCCCGATGCGCATTCCTTCATTGCGGATTTCGATTTTCGACATGGTTTGATCTTTCATGGATTACTGCGCCGCCGCTGTGGTTGCATAGAAAAACGCATCAAAATTGCGCAACTCGGGCGCAGTCCCCAAGTCGATAACCCGGTTTACGATGAAAGGAACTTCCTGCTCGGTCAGTCCACCGTGGCTGCGCAGCGGCTCGTTGAGAGCGGCCAGATCGTGGCGGTCTTCAGAGGTACCGATACAGATGTTCTCACCCGAGACCATCACAATATCACCAATGCGGTCACCGGGCAGTTCAAAACGCTTGATCGCCTCTTCTTTGGTCAAAACATGAGTGATGCCGGGTGTAGCTTTCAGTTTGCCGATGATGTCATTGCGATCCGCGTCTTCGGGTAGATAGCAGGTGGCAAACGACCCGAGTGCGCCGTGGTGCACCACATAGGGGTCCGTTATCGGCAAGATGACACGGGCCGCGTCCTTGCCCAGCCATTCATCCACCAGATCCTGCACATATACCACGCTGGGCGAGCCATCGGCGTGGTGCTTGGGCTTCATGCCGTGGTCGGCGGTGACCACGATGGCAGCGCCCATGGCGTCCAGTTCGGTCAGATATTTGTCAAACATCTCATAGAATGCCTTGGCCTCGGCCTGATCGGGTGCGTATTTGTGCTGCACGTAGTCGGTGGTGGTCAGATACATCACATCTGGTTTCCACTCTTTCAGCAATTTGACACCCGCAGCAAAGACAAACTCGGACAACTCTGCCGAATAGACCTCGGGTTGGGCCATGCCCAACCATGCGCTTGCTTTCTCCTGACCATGCTCAGCCTGGGTCGACGTGTCGGACTTTTCCGCAGAGAAGCATTTGGCCCGGTCGTCGTCGAACTTTAGACCCGCCCCCAACAACGCGCGCAGCTTGTCCTTCGCGGTGACTATGGCCACCTTGGCGCCAGCGTCATAGAACTGCTTGAACACGGTCGGTGCACGCAAAAAGCGCACATCGTTCATCATCACTTCTTCACCACTGTCCGGATCAATCAGATAGTTTCCACAGATGCCGTGCACGATAGGCGGACGGCCAGTCGCAATGCTGAGGTTGTTAGGGTTAGTAAACGACGGGATCACCGAATGGGCCAGCCGGTCAGTGCCGGTTTCGCGCATCCGCTTGAGCGTCGGCATCAGACCGTCAGCAATAGCTTTGTCCAGATATTCCGGCTCACAGCCGTCAAGGCAGATGGCAATGGCGGGCACTTTGGGCATCGGGTAGACACGCTCGTTGGCTTCAACAGGGGTGTGGATGGTCATTTGGTTTGTTCCTTGATCCTTAAGCGGCCAGTTTGGCGCGTTCTTCTAAAGCTTGGAGAGGAGGTGTGGCACTCGACACACCCATTTTTTCCAGAGTTTCCTTGGCGGCAATTACAACTTTCCGCATAACCTTGTCGTCCATCTGACCGATGCACCCAACGCGGAAGCTGTCGACGACGGTCAACTTGCCCGGGTAAATGATGAACCCTTTTTCTTTCATCAGTTTGTAGAACTGATCAAAGACAAAGTTTTCATCGGCCGGGCAGAAGAATGTTACGATGATTGGGCTCAGCCAGCGATTGTCGAGCAGAGTTTCGAAACCCAGCTCACGCATGCCGGCGACCACAACATCCCTGTTGCTGGTGTATCGGGCTCCGCGACCGGAAACGCCGCCCTCAGCCGCATGTGCCCTGAGGGCTTCGATGAAAGCGGCAACCACATGGGTGGGCGGCGTAAATCGCCATTGACCGGTTTTGTTCATATGCGCCCACTGCGCGTGAACGTCCAGAGACAGCGAATGACTGTTACCCTTGGCATCCTCAAGCTCGTTCTTGCGCGCGATTATGAACCCAAACCCCGGAACACCCTCAATACACTTGTTGGCGGACGAAACCATTGCCTCATAGCGGACTTCCGTAGGCTTCAACTCGATCGCACCAAAGGCTGACATTGAGTCGACAAGAAGTTTGCGACCAGCGGCGTAAACCGCCTCCGATATTTCCTCTACCGGATTCAGAATGCCCGAGCTTGTTTCGCAGTGGATAGCAACGACATGGGTGATCGCGGAATCATTCGCCAGAATCTCGGCAACTTCTGAACCACGCGGCGGCAGATAGTCGCCCTTGTCCAAGACAACATGATCGCGTTCCAGATACTCGAGCGTTTGCGCCGAGCGTTGACCGTAAGCGCCATTGGCCAGCACCAATGCCTTGCCATCGCGCGGAATGAACGAAGCCAGCATCGCCTCTACTGAAAACGATCCGCTCCCCTGCATCGGTACACAGTCAAACTCATCGGCGCCCTCGCCAAGCAATGCCAAAAGACTGGAGCGCAACTCCTGGGTCATACCCCGGAAGTCATCATCCCAGCTTCCCCAATCCCTCAACATGGCTTCTTTCACGGCGTATGACGTGGTCAAGGGGCCAGGAGTTAGTAGATAGGGCTCGCCGAGACGCGGTTGTTCAATTTGAGGAAAAGAAGACGTCATAACCAAGCTCCAGATCAACGTTTCAAAGACACAGTTGCAGCAACCGCAGCTATATGTGAAATTGCAAATATCAATCTAATTATAAGCTCAGCCTATGCTCGAACCTTCAGGAGTTTGAAATGCGACATAGCCAGCTCAAAGCCTTTCATTTCGTGGCCAAATATGGTGGGTTTTCGCGTGCTGCAGAGGCGCTTTTTTTGACGCAGCCAGCAATCTCAGAGCAGGTTCGCAAACTTGAGCAGGATCATGATTTGTTGTTGTTCAAGCGTGAGCGAAAAAGAGTGAACCTAACCCCGGAGGGGACGCAGCTTTACCGGTACACCAAACAGTATTTTGAGATCGAGGATCAGATAGAGGACTATCTGTCAGAAACGAGGGCTGCGATCGACGGCGAGCTGCGGATCCTTGCCGATTCCGCGCACCACTTGACCGACTTTCTGGGGCCGTTCCGAGAAAAATATTCAAACATTACGATTACCGTCCGCGCTGGCAACACCGAGGACATTTTGGAGGAACTCAGATCTTACAACGCAGAAATTGGTGTTGTTGGCAGCGTGTCTCCCGGCAAGGACATGAGCGTTCTTAGCCTCGGTTCGACCGAGATCGTGGCATTCACGGCCCGCAGTTTGCTTCTCGCCTCAAAACCTACATTGTCCCTCGCAGAGTTGGCGGAGTTGCCTCTCATCTTCAGGGAACAGGGATCAAAAACACGTCAAAAGCTCGAAGATGAAGCCAGTAAACGGGGGGTGCCGCTGAAACCGGCGATTGTGGCCGAAGGAAGAGAGGCCGTCAGAGAGTTGGTGGCATCAGGTGCAGGTATCGGGTTCGTGTCCCAGGCAGAATACGGTCACGACGACCGTCTCAGACAAATCAAGTTGCAAGACGTCGACCTGCAAATGGGAGAAAGTATGATCTATCTCTCCCAACGGCGTGAGGTGAAGACCATTCGCGCCTTCATGAAATTCGCCAATTCTGTTCTAGAAGAAAAACAAAACCCCACCAATCAGTGATCGGTGGGGAGATGCCTAAATGGGTTTTCTTGTTAGCGGGTTCGCCAGGCTTGCGTGCGACCGAGGACGCCTTTGGAAGCAATCAGGTGGATGATCCGCGCTGCGGCGTTTGTGTAGAAGATCATCATCCCCATTGCGGCAGCCGGCGCAATATCGCCCGCATCGTCCATGTTTAGCACTGCAATAGATGCCAACGTGGTTTTGGGCGAGTATAGGAACACAACCGCAGATACCGTCGTCATTGCGTTTACGAACAGATAGATTGATATGTCCAGCACGGCTGGCAGGCAAACAGGGACCGTGACACGGGCAAACAACTTCATCGTCGGTTGCTTGAGCGAGGCTGATACCGACTCGAATTCTCTGTCCATCTGCTTGAGCGCTGTCACTGCCGTCAGGTGCGACACAGTATAGAAGTGTGTCACCGTACAGATCACCAAAATTGCCATTGTTCCGTAGATACCGTTCAGCGGATTAGACGGGCTATTGAAGAAGAAGATGTATGACAGCCCCAGTACCATGCCCGGGATCGCCATTGGCAGCATCGCGAACATCTGAAAGATCGATCGACCTGTTCTGAACCCGTTCGACTTTTCAACCAGATAGGCACCAAAGAAGACGACTGAAGTACCGATCACCGCCGTCAAAAGCGCCAGCTTGATCGAGTTAATGTAGGAGCCCCAACCGCCACCATCCATCTTGTTGAAATCGTAGTTCTTCAGGCTCAGGCTCAGGTCGTAGGGCCAAAACTTGATGAGCGCCGCGAATTGGCACACAGCCAACAGCCCAACGATGAACAAACCGATCAGACAGCAATAGACTAGAAAGAACCGATCTGCCTTTCGATTTGGGGTTGGCTGGTACGGGACCGACCGGGCCGACAATAAGGCAACCTGCTTTGATTGCACCATGCGGTCGATCGCGAACGCCAGGATTGCCGGGATCACCAGAACGACCGAGACTACGGCACCCATTTCAAAGTTCTGCTGGCCGATCACCTGCTTGTAGATATCAACTGCCAGAACGTTGAACTGACCTCCAATCACTTTTGGCAGACCAAAATCAGTTATGACCAGATTAAATACAACGAAAGCGGCCGAGATCAGACCATATCGCGCGCCGGGAACGGTGACCGTCCAAAAAGTACGCCACGGCGTTGAACGCAGGCTGACCGCAGCTTCGTATAGTCGTGCATCAGAGATCGCCAGTGCCGTTGAAATGATTAGGAAGGCGTGCGGGAAGGTGAAGAACACCGAGCCTATCACGATGCCAATCGGACCATAGATACTGGCGCCGAACAGCAACTCTTTTATCATGCCCTGATTGCCGAACAGATAGACCAGCGCGATCCCGGGCAACAGCGAAGGCACCAGGATCGGAGCCATCGCAATCAGACGAAACACACCCTTGAACCGCATGCAACTCCGGTTCAGCGCATAAGCGAACCAGAACGCCAAAGTTACTGTGACAATGGTGCTAATTACAGAAATCCAAAGGGAGTTCTTGATAGAATTGAACAGTGCCGGGGTTGAGAAGTAGTTGACGAAATTTTCCAAGCCTCGCGATTGAACTGGCCTCAGCTGAACCCGCCGGAACTGATTGGAATCGAGCGTGACCCAATCCGTATTGTCTTGCAGCGTAGAACCGACAAGAAACCGCCCGGTGTCGCTTGTGTTACGGATTTGGTACATGACCGGACTGCGAAAGCTGAAATCGGGAAAAAGCTCGGTTACCGATAGCCGCCCGTCTGAGCCGGTAGACAGATCGGTGCCTGAAAAAGCCCCGATTTGTTCGTTCAGTGTGTCGGCTGACAGGATGGTTCCGTCAAATTGCCCCGCTTCGTCACTGACCTGAAACTCGTATTGTGACAACTCCATCCGATAGGTCGAGAATGACTTGGAAAGCATCGTGTAAAGCGGCAGGACCAACGTCGCGACCAGATAGAGTGCGATCACGAACATGCTGCCGCGCATCAGGATGTCATCCCTGCTGAGCTTGGGTTTGATGTCAGGCCCAGCTGGAAGAGTCCCCGGGTTGGTTGAAATCTCGCTCATGCTGCCGTCTCCGGAACATCAAAGGCCATTAGCCGGTTTTCGGGCAGTTCAATCACCATGGTCCTACCCTCTTCCAGTTCTAGGCGGCGCACGGCATTGATCGAAAAATCTGCGATCAGTTCCGAAGATCCAAATCGCTCGTTGCTTAAGCGGCATCGCCAGAATGAACCGAGGAATTCCATTTCATCGAGAGTGACGTCGATGCAATTCCTGTTGCCGCCGGTATCGAGATAACCAGCCTCATGCGGGATGATATCCTCCGGTCGGATCGCCGCAATCGCTGGCATTCCGTCGTTGTACGTGTGGCTGAGGCACGCAAAGGTCTTTTCGCCGACACTCAGTCGACCACCCTTGGTGACCTGAGACTGGATCTGGTTCATTTCCCCGATGAAGTCTGCCACGAACAAGTTTGCGGGTTCTCGGTAAATTTCTGTAGGTGACCCCACCTGCTCGATAACCCCATGATTCATGACCACGATCCGGTCCGCCATCGCCAGCGCTTCTTCCTGATCATGCGTAACCATCACAGTAGTCACACCCAGTTTGCGCTGCAGCTCTTTGATTTCGTGACGTAGATGGACGCGCACCTTTGCGTCCAATGCCGAAAGCGGCTCATCCAGCAACAAGAGACCGGGGTTGGTCGCAATGGCGCGGGCCAACGCAATCCGCTGCTGCTGGCCACCGGACAATTGCGCAGGATACTTTTTACCCTGTTCAGACAGCCCGACCAAATGAAGCAGTTCGCTGACACGAACGGCAATATCCGATTTGCTGCGACCAGTGTTTTCCAGGCCGAAAGCAATGTTCTTTTCGATCGTCAAGTTCGGGAACAAGGCGTAAGACTGGAAAACAATCCCGAAATCACGCTCTGACGGCGGCAGATTTGACACATCCTTGCCGTCTTGCATGACAGTGCCCTTGGTTTGCAGATCGAGACCCGCAATCGCCCGGAGCAAGGTTGTTTTGCCGCAACCCGACGGCCCCAGAAAGCAGACAAATTCGCCTTCATTGATTTCGAGGGATATGTCCTTGAGTGCAAGAAAGCTGCCGAACGCCTTCCACAAATTCTGGATGCTTAGATACAGTTCACCGGGTGGGGTTTTCTGAAGCACGGGAGCGGTCCTCATATCTGCACCTCGGGAACGGCCGATCTGGGCCGGTTGAAGCCGGGCGCGCTGGTCGCGTTGTTTGGAAAAATAGAGTGGTGTGCAGAAGAGGTGCTTACACCTCTTCTGCAGGTTGGTTTACTTCGCTTCAGACTTCCCGTCATAGCGAGACTGCCATTCTTTCAGTATCGCCGCGCGGTTGTTGGCGGCAAATTCAAAGTCGTTGTCGATCATCGCATCCAGAAGACCTTCAGGGAAGTGCTCGACCGGTTTTGCGACGCCAGGATAGGCGACAACGGCGTACCCTGTGTTGTACATCTCGTTGGCTTCCTTGGTGACGGTGAAATCAACCAGTTTCTGCGCGGCTTCGAGATTTGCAGTACCGGCAACAATAGCGGTCGCTTCCATGTCCCAGCCGACACCTTCTGACGGGACAATGATCTCAAGCGGCGCACCATCAGCTTTCGACTTAGCACCACGGAAAGCAAAAGAGATGCCAATCGGGATCTCACCTGCAGCAGCCAGTTTGCACGGCTTTGAACCAGAGTGGGTATATCGCGCGATGTTCTCGTGCAATCCGTCCATGTACTCCCAGCCGCCTTCTTCGCCGAACATCTGCAGCCAACTTGAAACATCAAGGAAACCAGTGCCCGACGAGTTCGGATTTGGCATAATCACCTGATCCTTATACATGGGGTCTGTAAGATCCTTCCACGATGTCGGCGGCGTCAATCCCGCTTTCTCGGCCTCGACGGTATTGTAGCAAACTGCGGCAACCCAAGCGTCCATGCCAACCCACGCCGGAGGATTGTCGCCATCGACAAATTTCGCGTCTAGGTCGCCAACACCCGCAGGCGCGTAAGGCTCCAGCATACCTTCGGACTTGAGCAACAAAAGCGAAGTGGCTGCGAGACCCCACACGACGTCTGCCTGAGGGTTGTCCCTCTCGGCCAACAGTTTGGCGGTGATGATCCCGGTCGAATCCCGGACCCAGTTGATTTTGATGTCCGGATTGCTCGCATTGAACGTCTCAGCGTAGCGCGCCAGGTCTTCAGCTTCGACGGCTGTGTAAACTGTCAATTCGGTTTCAGATAACGCAACTGTAGCAGTCAAGGAGCTTACGGCCAGGGCTGCAAGAAATTTGGTCTTATGTTTCATCGTGATCCTCTGTCGGTTGATTATTCTCGGGAACGCCATTCTTGAGCAGCGCTTATTTGCAGTTCCATGCCCCGGCAGTGTGACAGATAAATAGATCAAGAAAAATCGATTATACCTTCCACATCATAAGCAAAACCTATGTAAGGCAATCCGCCTTAGCGCTCGGAATTGAGTGTCATACCCCATTGATATGAGATAGGAACTCTCCCTGCACCAGTCACCCAGGAGTTTCGTTCAAATCAGTGCGCTTCGGCATTGGCCCATCGAACGGGCGGTGGGCTACGAAATCCGAGGCTACATACTGCTACCTGTCGACTGACCAGCCGCCAATCGAACATGACTGTCATAGTGCTCGCAAATACCTTCGCAAATGTCTGACGTCAGCACTTGCGGGACAGTACAGGTCGATTTGATAAGAGAGATTTTCTGGCACATCGTACCCGCCAAGGAGTGGAGGTGAGATAGAAACCCAGAACACGTAAGAGCCACGGCTAAAAGATCGTCAAGGATATCCGTCGTGCTACCCGCAAGCACTATTCAGCGGAAGAGAAGATCTGGATCGTTCTGGACAAGCGCAAGGGCGAAGGCAGCATTGTGGAGCTGTGCTGCCGGGCAGGCATTGCTCAGAGTCTGTACTATAGCTGGTCCAAAGAACTCCCTGAAGCTGGCAAGAAGCGCCTCGCGGGCTATAAGATACGTGCGGCGACCTTATCCGAAGTTAAAGACCTGCGCCTTGGACTCGTTATCCCGCAACTTCCTTCTCCTTAGTCCAACTTGTACGTCATCTTGTTAGGGCCAGAACCACAATTCCAACTGCCACGATTATCGCCGCCAGGAGCCTGTTGGATTTTGGACCCTCACCAAACCACATCACACCTATTATTGAAGCGAAGATGACCGAACTTTCTCGGAGCGCTGATACAACACCCAACGGCGCGAAACTCTTAACATAGAGCACCAGACCATAGGCTAAGCCGGAAATGATTCCTCCTGCTAAACCTGACCAGACATATCTCTTTGGAAGTGCGATGAGGCGGTCCCACCGAGTCGAGAAGATGAACCCCGCCACGAAGATCTCGGCCACGAACAATACCGTGATATATCCAAGCGTATTCCCTGAGAGTCTCACGCCAATACCGTCAACCAGAGAGTAGGAAGCAATCATCAAACCAGTTCCGAATGCCGCCGCGATGCCTACCCAGTTCGTTCCCTTTCCAAGTCCGCCAAAAGACAGGCAACCGATGCCGGCCGAAATGCAGACAATACCGATCCACGCGCCCGGAGGAAGGAATTCACCGGCAAGAAAGACCGCTCCCAACGCCACTAATATGGGCGTTATCCCGCGCGAGATGGGGTACACCACCGATAAATCGCCGTAACGGTAGGCGGTGTTGAGAAACCAGTAGTATCCCCAATGAATCAAGGTGGAACCAATAATGTATGGAATTGCAGCCATTACTGGAAAGCCCGTAAAAGGAAGCACGGCAAGCGCAGGTATGGCATGCCCGATCGAGATTAATCCCAACATAATGGCCTTGTCAGGCGCGCCCTTTACGACCGCATTCCACAGCGCATGAAGGAAAGCCGCAAACAGTACGATGAGGATCGCATGTACTGTCATAACTCGTCGCAATCAGCGAAAACGCCTTGTAGACACATATGATTTTGCACCTCTATGCGCTCTGCTTTATGCGCTGATCGATTGGCGTTCTACTAAATCTTTGCTTGTATCGCTGCGAAAGCGTCGTACAGGAAACAAATCCACAGGCCAATGCAATTTCTGTCATATACAGGTCAGTGAATTCGGCGATGGCATGAGCCTTCTCCAACCGCTCTGCCATATAGTTTGGCTTTGAGTTCGTCATGGTTCGTAACGAGGTTAGGCATTGATTGGCGGTCAAAACCGTCAGGCTTCAGTGTCTTGAGAGAATTCAATCAGAATTGAAGAAAACGTATTATATGCGAAATGAACGCCGCAGGGCCCTATACCCGCCTCAAGGCCAAATCCGTTAACAACATTCAACACGCCAGCAGGCAGGATATCCGCGATCAGTTCACAGATCACCATGATTGTCGCTGGCGTTGCTTGGCCGGATTCAGAACCACGCAATAGCTAGCAGCTCCAGATTGTCTGCCAGCTTTTGCACTATCCGCGTGAGAACATTCGCACGCTCGGTCACGCTGGTCGAACCTCAGGTATCGGCAGCCGAATGCGCTGGGTCCAGCGCGGCCTCAACGACTGAAGCATCAGACCGTGCGATCTGGCCAATGGGCTGGACGGGAATCGGGCTTAGATTGTCAAAGTACCGGCCTGCCTTTGGCTTGCAAAATTCGCCTCCGATCAAATTGCCATAGCGGGATGCAAAGGGCGAGATACTCGTTACCGCCTGCAGATTGGTCATCTCATTCATTGAATTTCTCCATAAGTTCACGGTCGGGGGTTTTGACATCCCGCGCATCGGCTGATGCAGCGGTGTGGAACCCGGCCCACCGTTCTTGTTGTACGGCGACTTGGCTAACATGATGAATTTTCAGAATGTATCCGACCATAATAGTATTACTTTGGTCGCTGCTTGGGGTCTTCCTGTCCGCAATCGCCGAGAGCGCCAAAAAATGTGCCTCAAATGTAAGCGCTTGCACGAATCAAATGTAAGCGCTTACAGTGTCGCTCAGAACTGCAACCTTTTCGGATCCTGTTTTATGTTCCTTACCGCCTCGCTGATCGTCTTTGTCATCTACTTCGCCAACGTCGCTCTGGGGGCCTTTGCAGCAAGCGCATTCCTTGGGGACGTGGGCGAAATGCTGGTTCTGTTTGCCGCGTCGATATTGTTTGTCGTCGCCATTCTTCAAAAAGAGGCTGACCGAAACAAAAAGAACGGCAGCTAAGGATTTCTGGGAGGAAACATAATGGACAAAGATCGCAAGGACCTTGCGTCGGCAGCACGCCGAAATTTTCTGAAATTGACGGCAACAGGCGGCTTCACGGCGGCCATGGTAGCTGGTGCTGCGGGGACGTTGTGGTCAACTGAAGCTGCAGCGCAAAGTGCCAGCGAAGAGCGCGACCGCGAGGCTGCAGCGGACCATATCATGGTTCTGGCAACTGCCTATCCGGTCGGTGCGTCGCGTGGTTATCCAATCATGCAGCTGGACCTGAAGGAAAACATCCAGAACGCGACCAACGGCAAGGTCTATGTCAAACTCGCGCCTGGCGGGCAGCTGGGTGCAGGCGGCGCGCTGGTGCAGGCGGTGCAGGGTGGCACAATTCAGGCAGCACAGCATTCGCTTTCGAACTTCGCGCCATTTGCCT
The DNA here is from genome assembly GCF_059611285.1 of Ruegeria sp. CDSA236. Lineage (NCBI taxonomy): Bacteria > Pseudomonadati > Pseudomonadota > Alphaproteobacteria > Rhodobacterales > Roseobacteraceae > Ruegeria > Ruegeria sp. CDSA236. The sequence goes on along the minus strand of NZ_JBXWPG010000003.1, from coordinate 162,927 downwards.
CGACCGTTGACCTGATCAACATGCCGTATCTGTGCGGGTCAAACCAGCGTTTCACAAACCTCGTCAACTCGCAGTTCTGGAAGGACACGGTCGAGCCGAAGGTTGAGGAGAACGGCTTCAAGGCGCTGTTTTATATCAACATCGACCCCCGTGTCGTTGCCATCCGCAAGGGTGGCCCCGGACCGGTCTTGACACCAGGCGACCTGTCCGGCGTCAAGTTCCGCGTTCCCGGCTCGAAGATGCTGCAGCAATACTACCGCATGGTTGGTGCAAATCCGACGCCTGTGGCCTGGGGAGAAACCCCGTCTGCGATCAAACAGGGCGTCGCTGACGCGCTTGACCCGTCCGTGGGTGCGCTCGAAGTCTTTGGTTTCAAAGATATCCTGAGCCATGTGACTTTCACCCAGGCCGTGCCAGACAGCCAAGTTTATTCGTGCAACCTGGAATGGTTTAACTCAATGCCCGCCGACGTGCAGGAAGGGATCATGTGGGGGTCCGAGATGACCTCGCACCAGAACCTTGCCAAAGTGCCATCGGCCCGCGCCTACGCTATGGCCGAACTGATCAAAGCAGGTGTCGAATTCCACTCGCTCAGCGAAGAGCAACTGGCCGAATGGAAAGCCGCTGGTGGCTACCAACGGTCCGAATGGGACGAGTTCAAGATCGATCTGGCCGGGTCCATGGACAACTTCGCCAAGATGGAAGAAGCCGCAGGTACCCAAGGCAAGTACTACGTGCATGACGCTTAACTGTCGGGTCGGGCGTGCCTCCACGCGCGCCCGATCACCAATATTCTCCCGCCTCAGTGAAATCCAAACGCGTCAGCGCGGTGCGTTTTGCTAGGCAAATCAGCAGGTTCTCACATGAGCTTTTTGCGCCGAATTGATAGAGACGCCGAGCGTTGGTTGCTTCTGGTCTTCTACGTGATGCTTGTCATCACCATGGCGATCGAGGTGCTGCGCCGGGAAATATTCTCTTTTTCCTCGATCTGGGGCGAAGAAATTGTGCGGTACTCCTTCATCTATCTCGCATGGATTGGTGCTGCGGCTGCAGTGAAAGAGCGCGCGCATATCCGCATTGACGTGCTGATGCACTACCTTGGGCCGCGTCCGAAGGCTTTGCTGTATATCTTTGGCGACCTGGTGATGTTCGGTGTTGCTGTGATTGCCCTCTATTGGTCCTACGAAGCCGTGCATGTGTCTGCCAAATTCGGGTCGGTCACGGACGGGCTGCGCATTTCCAAAGTATGGTTCCTGATGGCGGTTCCATTGGGGTTCGGCTTGATCATATTGCGGCTGATTCAATCCCTACTGCGCGACATCCATTCTCTCAGAACGGGCAAACCCGTTTTTGAGGGCGACACACTCTTTGATTGAGGGATGATTTGAATGCTTTGGCAAACCTTTGATCAAACCGTCGAGCTGGGTTGGGATTTCTATCTGCCCGTTATCATATTCGTCTCGCTGATTGCTCTGGCGGTTCCGGTTTGGGCCGCCATCGGGACCTCGGCGATCCTGATGTTGGTCATGTCCGGCGACCTTCCCCTGAGCCTTGTTGGTGAAAAGCTGTTCACCGGCATTGATGCCTTTGCGCTGACCGCGGTGCCGCTGTTTATCCTGACAGGGGACGTGCTGGTCCGAACCGGGCTCAGTCGAAAATTCCTTGATGTTGCCGAGGCATTGACGTGTTTCACCAAAGGTGGTTTCGGGTCTGCGACGGTTCTTGTCTGTGGCATGTTCGCGGCCATTTCGGGATCGGACGCAGCTGGTGCGGCCGCGGTCGGACGTATGACTATCGCACGCTTGGTCGAAAGCGGCTATCCGCGTCCCTATGCCTGCGCTCTGGTGGCGGCGGGCGCCTGTACCGGCATTTTGATCCCACCGTCGATCGCCTATATCATCATCGGCCTTGTTCTGGGGATATCCGCATCGACCCTGTTCCTTGCGGCCTTGATCCCGGGGATCGCGATCCTGTTGTCGATCCTGATCACGAACCTGATCGTGAACCGCATCTACGCCTATGAAGGTGGCGGACAGATGACGATGGCCGAATGGTTGGGTAATTTGGGCCGTGCTCTAAAATCCGGTTGGTATGCGTTTATCGTGCCGGGCATCATCTTTTACGGCATATTCTCGGGCCGCCTGACACCAACAGAAGCGGGTGCAACGGCCGTCGTCGTGACAATCATCATGGGCTTTATTCTGCGGACGCTGTCCCTTGCGGATTTTCCCGCCATGCTGGTCAGTTCGGCAAAGGTGAACGGCGTCATCCTTCCCATAATCGCTTTCTCGGCTCCGCTGGCCGAAGCGCTGGCCATCATGGGCGTTCCGCAAGGTTTTGTGACATCGGTGACCGGGCTGACGGATGAACCATGGTTACTGATCCTGCTGATGATCGGAATCCTGATCGCCGCCGGTTGCGTTATGGAAACCACGCCGAATATCGTGATCCTTGCGCCTATCCTGAAACCACTCGCGGACAACATCGGCATGAACGAGATACAGTTCTGCATCATGATGATCACAGCTCTTGGCGTAGGCTTCATCACGCCGCCATTGGGGCTCAACCTGTTCGTGGTGTCTGGCATAACCGGGGAATCCATCCTCAAGATTGCCGCCCGTGCCGTTCCCTTTGTTCTTTGCATGTTCTTGGTTGTGTTGCTGATTGCTTATATGCCAGCGATTTCGACTACGTTCTTGCCCGAAATCTACAAGTAGGACCTCGCTAAGATGAAACGTGAATACCTGAAAAAAGCGACCCTAACCGCTAAATCGGATGCTTCCGAAGTCCACGAGACGGTCAGGACAATTCTGGCTGATATTGAGGCAGGCGGAGATGCAAAGGCTATGGAATACGCCGCCAAGTTCGATCGGTACGAGGGCAATGTCCTGTTGACCGCCGAAGAAATCGAGGCGGCAGGAGCGCTTGTGCCGGAGAGGCTGAAAGCGGACATCCGGTTTGCGCATGACAACGTCAAACGGTTTGCCGAGGCGCAAAAGGCCACAGTATCCGATGTCGAGGTTGAAATCGTACCGGGCATGATTGCGGGGCAAAAGGCTATCCCTGTTGATGCGGCGGGCTGTTATGTGCCCGGCGGTCGCTATAGCCACATTGCATCGGCCATCATGACTGTAACAACGGCCAAAGTTGCAGGTTGTCGTCACATTACCGCCTGTTCGCCACCCCGTCCCGGTGTAGGAGTTGCCCCGGCCATCATTTATGCCGCGAACCTATGTGGCGCGGACAAGATTATGGCACTTGGTGGCGTTCAGGGTGTGGCTGCAATGACGTTCGGACTGTTTGGCCTGCCCAAGGCCAACATCCTCGTGGGCCCCGGCAATCAGTTTGTTGCCGAAGCCAAGCGCATTCTTTTTGGCCGTGTCGGGATCGACATGATCGCGGGCCCAACGGACAGTTTGATCCTGGCGGATGCGACCGCTGATCCACATATCGTGGCAACGGATTTGGTCAGCCAGGCCGAGCATGGCTATAATTCGCCTGTTTGGCTGGTCACAGATGACCGGGTGTTGGCCGAAAAGGTGATGGAGCTTGTGCCTGCCCTGATCGATGATCTGCCCGAAGTGAACCGCGACAACGCCTTTGCCGCCTGGCGCGACTATGCCGAAGTAATCGTATGTCCAGACCGCGAGGAAATGGCCGCGTGCTCCGATGATTACGCGCCCGAACATCTGACGGTACAGGCCGAAGATCTGGATTGGTGGCTTGATCGGCTCACCTGTTACGGCTCGCTGTTCCTTGGGGAAGAGACAACCGTTTCCTATGGCGACAAGGCAACGGGCACCAACCATGTGCTGCCAACGTCAGGGGCCGCGAATTATACCGGCGGTTTGTCGGTCCATAAATACATGAAGATCGTCACTTGGCAGCGCGCCACACGCGAAGGTGCCAAGCAGGTGGCCGAAGCCACAGCGCGCATTTCCCGCCTTGAGGGGATGGAAGGGCACGCCCGTGCTGCGGATGTTCGTCTGGCCAAGTATTTCCCGGATGAAGCGTTCGACCTGACTGCAAATGGCTGATCCACGATCTCTGTTCGACCTGACTGGCCGCGTGGCCTGTGTAACCGGCGCCAGCTCCGGCCTCGGGCGGCGTGCGGTCATCGCACTGGCAAGTGCCGGGGCCCGCGTGGTGGGCGTAGCCCGGCGCGAGGACGCCCTGCAGCGCTTGCAAAACGAGGTCGGCGAAGATGTGGACTACGTTGCAGCGGATGTCGCCGACCGTGATGCACTCCCACACTTGGTAGAAGCGGTCAGCGCACCGTTCGGAGCGCCAGACATCATTGTGCACGCCGCTGGCATCAACACCCGTCAGACGGCGGATGACGTGACACCAGAAGGTTGGGATCAGACCGTGGCGCTAAACATCTCGGCTCCGTTTTTTCTGAGCCAGGCGTTGGTGCCCGCGATGAAGGCCAAGAGGTGGGGGCGGATCGTGAATTTTGCATCGCTCCAAACCACGCGCGCTTTTCCCGGTGGCATCGCCTATGGGACGACCAAGGCGGGCATTGCCCAACTGACCCGCGCTATGGCCGAGGCGTGGTCGACTTATGGCATCACAGCCAATGCGATTGGGCCTGGGTTTTTTCCGACAGAGCTGACCGAGACCGTCTTTGCCGATCCGAACCGAGCCACGCGCAATGCCGCCCAGACCTGCATCGGACGCAATGGCCGTTTGGATGACATGGACGGCCCCATGCTGTTTCTCTGCTCGGACGCGTCCGGTTACGTGACCGGACAAACCTTGATGGTCGACGGAGGGTTCACAGCAAAATGAAAGCGTTGGTCTACGAAGGTGTCGAAACGCTTGGTGTGCGCGAAGTCCCCAACCCGACAGTCGGTCAGGGCCAGTCGCTGGTTCGTATCGAAGCCTCGGGCATCTGCGGATCGGACATGCATGCCTATCTTGGCCACGACGACAGGCGCCCTGCGCCCCTGATCCTTGGCCATGAGGCCGCAGGTGTGATTGAAGGCGGCGCCCGTGACGGCGAACGGGTCACGATCAACCCGCTGGTCAGTTGTGGCACCTGTCCCGCGTGTCAGACGGGCCGCGATAATCTGTGCCCGGACCGTATGATCATTTCCATGCCGCCGCGCGAAGGAGCCTTTGCTCAATATGTGGCAATGCAAGGCAGCAATCTTATCGTGGTGCCGGATCATGTTCCGTTGCAAAAGGCTGCACTGGCCGAACCTCTGGCCGTCAGTTGGCATTCCATACGGTTGGGACTGATGGCGCTTGATCCGGGTGCCAGCCGCACGGCGCTTGTGCTGGGCGGCGGGGCCATTGGCCTTGCTGCGGCCCTTGCCCTCAAGGCACAAGGGGTCGATGACGTAACCGTTGCTGAACCAAGCGACAAGCGACGCACATTCCTGGAAGATGAATGCCTAGTGAAATCTGTACCCGCAGGGGCAGGGCAGTACGGCATCGTGGTCGACGCCGTCGGATACGCGGCAACACGCGCGGCAGCTTCTGCCATGGCTGAACCGGGGGGTGTCATTGTCCACATCGGCCTGGGCGAAGACACGGGTGGCCTCGATATCCGGCGGATGACCTTGCAAGAGGTGACGTTCATCGGAACCTATACCTACACACCGGAGGACTTCCGGGAAACCTGCACCGCGCTTTTCGATGGTGCGCTTGGCCCGCTAGACTGGGCAGAACATCGCAGCCTGAATGATGGACCGCAGGCATTTGCCGATCTACGATCGGGAGTGGTTGCAGCCCCCAAAATCATCCTCGACCCGTGGGCCTGACACTTATGATCACCAACCAAATGGAGACACTTCATGTACCATAAAATCCTCGTCCCCATGGCGCTGGACCATGGCGTGTCGACTCATACACTTGAGATAGCCAACGCGCTGCGTGCAAAAGATGCCCAGATCTTCGCCCTTCACGTTCATGAGGCGCCCCAAGGCTCTGTCAGTGCGTATCTGGACGAAGAAATGGTTGCCGCCGGGTTTGAAAAAGCGCGTGCTGATCTTGAGGGCAAATTGTCTGGACATCCCGGTGTCACGCCTGTGATTGTAAAAGGACATTCGGCCCGCACTATCATTGACTATTCCGAGGCTCATGGCATCGATTGCATCGTGCTTGGATCCCACAAACCTGGTCTGAGAGATTATTTCCTGGGCTCCACAGCTGCTCGCGTCGTGCGGCACGCAGGCTGTGCCGTCCATGTGCATCGCGCGTCCTCTTGATGACGCTCTCCTCTCCTTTCAAGAAAGGCCTTTCTGTAACATGAACATAGACAAGAAGATCACCGACGATCTTGTCGCGAATGACATCTCGTTCGTGACGACGGTGCCCTGCAAACAGCTTGCGGGCGTTATCGAGGAAATTGACCAACACCCCGATATCTTCCATATTCCGTCGAACAAGGAAGACGAGGGCATGGGCCTGTGTGCCGGTGCGTGGATGGGTGGAAAACGCCCTGCGATCATCATGCAGAACACAGCCATTGGGGTGACGATCAACACTCTTGCGACGTTGATCCAGTATTACCGGATGCCTCTGCCGATGTTGATCAGCTACCGCGGAGAGCTCCGCGAACCTGTGGCGTGCCAGGTGGAAATGGCGGTGCATACCAAGGCGCTGCTGGCGCAGATGAATATCCCCACCTACCACTTCCATCACCAGAAGGATGTGGAAGAGCTGGATATGATCCTGAAGTATACCTTTATGTGCAACAAACCCGTGGCAATCCTGACCGATGCCAATTTCTGGGGAGGCTATGGCGACCAATGATCCGTTCTGAAATCCTCAAGGAAATTGCACCTCAACTCCGAGATCAGCTGGTGGTGTGTAACATCGGCATTCCCAGCCAAGAGCTGCATGCCATCGACGATCAACCAACGAATTTCTACATGCTGGGCACTATGGGCCTTGCCTCGTCCATCGGGCTGGGTCTGGCGCTGGTGCAGCCTAAAACCGTGATCTCAATCGATGGGGACGGGTCGGTGTTGACCAATCTGGGCACCTTGCCAACCATCGGGAACAATATGCCTCCGAATTTCATCCTGATGGTTATCGACAACGGATCATATGGATCAACCGGTGATCAGCCGACCTATACAGGGCGTAAAACCGATCTGGCGGGCATGGCGCGTGCGGCCGGATGTGATAATGTCGTTGAAGTACAGGATGTTGATACCGGCAAAGCATTGCAAGAGGCGATGGACGCACAGGTCGGCACGGTCATGATCGTGAAATGCGACAGCGGAAATGCCAAGATGCCAGTCATTACAATGGACCCGGTGATCATCAAGGATCGCTTTATGAAAGCGGTGGCTGGTTGATGAACCGCGCCGCGCGAATTCATTCCAGTGAGGATGCGCGGCGTTTGGCCAAGGCACGTCTGCCTTGGATGGTGTTTGACTATATCGATGGGGCCGCAGGGTCAGAAACGGGGGCTGCGCGTAACCGCGCTGCTCTGGATGACATTTGCCTTGAACCCCGGATACTGAAAGATGTCAGCCATCGGTCTTTGGACATGCCGCTGTTTGGCAAGATCGCCAAGCGGCCCTTTGGCATTGCGCCGATGGGCATGTGTAATTTGTCCAGACCCGGTGCCGATCTGATGCTGGCGCGGTTGGCCGCGCGCGAATCCGTGCCTTTGGGGGTCTCGACCGTGGCCTCAACCCCGCTGGAAAAAATGATTGAGGTTGCCGAAGGGCACGCGTGGTTCCAGCTTTATTTCAGCGGGGACGGAACGGGGTCATTCAAGCTGGCAAAGCGGGCGCAAGATGCCGGATACGAAACCCTGATCGTAACCGTCGACGTGCCCGAGGTTGGTCGCCGACCGCGTGAGTTGCGCCATGGTTTTACCATGCCGTTTCGTATCGGCCCACGCCAGTTTCTGGACTTTGCCCTGCACCCGCAATGGTCGCTTATGTCACTTGCCGCAGGTCGTCCGCAGATGGCAAATTTCGAGATGCCGGGCTTTGAATTCGACCGCACCGAAAGCCGCGCGAGGGCGACTTGGACAACATTGAAGGCTCTGCGCGATTTGTGGCAGGGCAACCTGGTAGTAAAAGGCGTGACCAACGCCGAGGATGCGCTGCAGCTGAAATCCGAAGGCGTTGACGCCATTCAAGTGTCAAATCATGGCGCACGGCAACTTGAAAGCGCACCCGCTGCCGTTCACGCGCTGGGCCGGATACGAGACAGCGTTGGTGCGGATTTTCCGCTATTCTACGACAGTGGCTTACGATCTGGCGAAGACGTTCTGAAAGCCCTCGATCAGAGTGCAAATTACGTGTTTTTTGGCCGCGTATTGCAATTTGCCATCGCCGCGGCCGGCGAAGAAGGTTTGCATAGACTGTGGAATATCCTCAGCGAAGAGTTGTCCAGTGCGCTTGCTCAGGTTGGTCGGACGAAACTGACCTGAAGCAACTGAACAAATGTGAATGCCGTCGGTAATGCCTCTAACGCACACGATCCGGATGCCGTTACGAACTATTTTGCCCCGGATGCTGTGTTCGACTACGCCAGCGGCTCGAGGTGTTTGCCCGCAGGTTCGAGAGCACTAAGACCCTGAATTGGGAAGCGTTGGGAAACCTAAGCAGCCCTTCATTTCAGACGCGCATGCGTGCGCTTTGCAGGAATCGAAAGCCGATCACGTTTCTTTCGCCGACCGCGATTTTAGCCAGTTTACGACTTGCATCACCGCGTGTTGGTTTGCGGCCGAACGCTCTATGAGGAGGTAAAAATCGCTACCACCGATGTCTCTTGCCGCACCAACCTCTACCAGGCGTCCTGCCTCAAGATCTCGGGAAACCATGAAACGGCTGACAAGGGCCACACCCTGCCGCGCGATCGCAGCGTCAACCGCAAGCGCTGTCTGGCTTAATCGAAGGCCGCGTTGCGATTTGTCACGAACCCCAAGGTCTGCAAGGTATCGCGGCCAAAGGTCATGCGTGTCATGAATTTTGGGCAGGCGTGCAAGGTCATCTGGTGTTAACGGATTGAATCCGTCGCTGATAAACTCGGGTGCGGCGACGGCAATCACCTCTTGCCTGAAAATAAGCGCCGCCCGAAGCGCGGCGCCAAACGGCGGCGATCCCTGCCGGACGGCAAGGTCGATCCCGTCGCTGTGAAAGCTGGAAACTTTTTCAGTGGCCATGATCCGCAAGTCGATTTCCGGATGGCTCTCAGCAAAGTCCGGCAAATTCGGGATCAACCATCTGGCAGCAAAAGTCGGGGTGACGCTTATTATAACCTTGTCCGGTTCCGGCTTTAGCTCGGCGGTTGCTGATCTAAGGCTCGCAAAGGCAACCGATATACGTGCGTGATAGCTACGGCCAACCGAGGTGAACTCCAATCCTTTGGGCACCCTTTCGAACAATGTGACTTCTAGGTGAGCTTCCAGCAGTCGCACCTGCTGCGCCACCGCCCCTTGTGTTACGCCCAACTCATCGGCAGCGGCGCGGAAACTGAGGCGGCGCCCAGCGACTTCGAAAGCCCGTAAACCGTTGAGGGGAGGAAGATCAGCCATGAGACAATAGTATTTCTACTGTAATGAAACATCAAATCTCAATCGAACGACCCATCGAAACAGGATATTTTCGCAGAATACATAAGGGGAATCGTCAGATGGCAGTAGAAAAAGTAGCTTTGATTACCGCGGGCGGGAGTGGCATGGGGGCTGACGCGGCACGCCGGCTTGCCAAAGATGGCTTCAAAGTCGGGATCCTCTCTTCTTCGGGTAAAGGCGAAGCACTCGGCGCCGAGCTGGGTGGTTTTGGCGTCACTGGTTCTAACCTCAGTGGTGACGATCTGACTGCTTTGGTCACGGGCGCGACGGAGCGTTGGGGCCGCGTCGATGTCTTGGTCAATTCCGCCGGTCATGGCCCGAAAGGGCCCGTATTAGAGATCGGTGACGATGACTGGCATCAGGGGATGGAGGTCTATCTGATGAATGTGATCCGCCCAACACGGCTGGTGACACCCTTGATGCAGCAACAGGGCAGGGGGGTGATTATCAACATCTCTACTTTCGCGGCGTTCGAGCCCGATCCGCTGTTTCCAACATCAGGCGTCTTCCGGGCAGGATTGGCCGCCTTTGCCAAACTCTATTCCGATAAATATGCCGCAGAGAATATTCGCATGAATAACATCCTGCCAGGTTTCATCGACAGCTTGCCCGAAACAGAAGACCGCAAAGCTCGGATTCCGATGGGACGTTACGGTCATGCTGCGGAGGTCTCTTCGCTTGTCTCATGGCTGGCGTCTGAAGGCGGTGGCTATATGACGGGTCAAAACTTGCGCGTTGACGGAGGATTGACCCGCGCTGTCTGAGGCAACGTATCTGTTTGCACAACATCAAGCCTCAATGCATTTACGCATTGCCTGAGGCAGCACAAAAGGAAGCGGGCCGGTCGGCACCATGCCGATCGGTAGGTTGATGCCGTAAACTTGCTGCATAAGGTCATCGGTGAGGATATTTGAAGGTGTGCCAGAGCCCCAGACAGTGCCCTGTGACATCACGTAAACACAGTCTGCAAATAGCGCGGTGAGGTTCAGATCGTGCATCACCACCACCACACCTCCACCTTGGGCGGCAAAATCGCTTGCGATACCAAGGACCGTAAATTGATGCGCGATATCCAGGCTGGCAACCGGTTCGTCCAGTAAAAGCCAGCTGGGATGATCGGCCCGTTGTGCCTGCCAGACCTGCGTCAAAACACGGGCTAACTGTACGCGCTGCTGCTCACCCCCGGACAGGGTCTGGTAAGACCTCTGCTCGAACCCGGCTAGGTCGACATGTGCCAGGGCGGTAGTGACCGAACCGTCATCTTGTGCGGCCAACCCGTTTGCCAGCCCCAGTCTGACAATCTCGTGCACTTTGAAAGGAAAGGCCACGCTGGTCGATTGTGGCAGCACGCCCCGTTTCGCGGCCAGTTGCCAGGGCTTTAACTCTGAGATGTCGTGGCCGTTCAGGGTGACGGTTCCGGTCGAGGCAATCTCTCCGGCCAATGCCTTTAGTAAGGTCGATTTGCCCGATCCGTTGGGCCCGATGATTGCGGTGACATGACCGGGATCGGCCTTGAAATTCACGTCGTGCAAGATGTCCTTTCGGCCCAGGCTGACGCAGATGTTCTTACCTTGCATGATTTACATTCCCATAATGCCGTGGCGGCGCAGGAGGATCCAAAGAAAGACCGGTGCGCCGAGAATTGCCGTGACGATCCCGATTGGCAGTTCCGCCGGGGCCACCACGACCCGGCTGATCATGTCGGCGCATAGCAGCAGACTGGCACCCAGCAGGGCGGAATTCATCAAAAGCCTGTGGTGGTCCGGCCCCGTGGCCAGCCGTAGCAAATGGGGGACCACAATTCCGATGAACCCGATGCCGCCGGACACGGCAACAGCGGCCCCGGTGGCCCCGGCAACGGCCAGAATGGCAATGTTCTTGCTGCGCTGAACCGGGATGCCCATGTGATGGGCCACCGCCTCTCCCATCGCCAGACCGTTAAGCGCGCGAGCCAGAAATTGTGTGCTTGCAAGGGCAACCAAAATGATAGGCGCAGCCGAGGCGATTTTGGTCCAGGTTGCCCCAGCTAACGATCCCATTCCCCAGAACGTCAGGTCGCGTAATTGCTGATCATCGGCCATGTAGACCAGAACACCCGATGCAGCGCCGGATAAGGCACCTAATGCAATGCCGGCCAGTAGCATAGTTGCGACCGATGTCCGCCCTCCGCTGGTCGAGACACGGTATAGGATCAGAACAGACGCCCAGCCACCAAGAAAAGCAGCAATGGCCACTAACCCGTTTCCGGTCCAGACCAAAACCGACACTGGCACGTGGCTGCCAAGCATGATGGCTGAAATTGCGCCCAGACCTGCGCCCGCGCTGACGCCGACAATTCCGGGGTCCGCCAACGGGTTTCGGAAAAGCCCTTGCATGACCACCCCTGAAACAGCCAGTGCGGCACCGACCAGAATCCCCATGGCAAGCCGGGGCAAGCGTATGTCCCAAAGGACAATCCGATTCAGGTCAGACAGGGACCGCCCATTGATTAGGTCGATCACCGCCATGTTTAACGACGCATCCGAAGCACCGACTGAAATGCTTGCGGCGCTGGTTAGGCCAAGCAATACCAGTAAGGCCAAAGTAACCCGCCGTGCGGTTGCTCGCCGATTGTACCCAGGTGCCTCGGCGCTCATATGATCCAACGTCAGCGTCATGAGCCACCTTCATCCTGCAGGGCTGCTGACAGATCAGAAATGGCACTGGCGGTTCTAGGGCCAAACCCAAGAAGATATGCACCCTGCATGCGGATCAGCATCTTGTTCTGGCCCGCCGGGGTCAGCTTGACTGCGGGCAGTGAAAAGAGCGCGGCATCCTCGGTATTATTATCACCCCGCCGATCCATCATAAGGATGACATCAGGCGCAGCCGACACCAGCGCTTCGGGCGTCATTGGCTTGTAACCTGACACTTTGGCGGCGGCATTTACACCGCCAGCCAATCGAATGATGCTGTCTGCTTGGGTATCCACACCTCCCACTGTGATCCGGTTATCCTGCACCGACAGAACAAACAGAACCCGTTTCGGGTTGGATCCTGCGGCACTACTAGCCGCCAATTCCGCCTGATTGATCTGGCGTATGGTTTGCGCTGCCAATCCCTCGGCAGCAACGTCAGCTCCCAGCACGGCCCCAACGGTTTGGATTTTTTCGACCACGCCTTCCAGAGAGAACCCATCCTTGATCGTGACGTATTGCACGCCCGCTTCCTGCAGAACCGCAATCGCCTCTGGTGGTCCTGAACCTTCAAGCGCCAGGACCAAGTCTGGTTCTACCGACAAAACGCCTTCGGGCGACAGCGCGCGTCGGTATCCGATATCGGGCAGGTTCATCGCTTCTGTCGGGTAGGTTGATGTTCGGTCGCGACCAACAAGCCTGTCTTGCTGACCCAGAGCGTAGACGATTTCAGTGATGGAACTGCCGATCGCGATGATCCGCTTTGGTTCGTCGTCCGCAGCCTGCGCGACCTGTGTACTTAGCAGCATAGCCAAGGCAGGCCAGATCACTCGCATCCTGTTCATGTCAGCGCGGCCTCGGGTTGGGGTTCAAGTGCGGCAACTAACTCATTCCAGATTGGGCGATGGTCGGTATCGCCGGTGCGCTGACCAAATATCTGGAAGATCAGCCCACCTTCTGCATCGAACGCCTCGACCGAGACGGCGGGGCCGCGCTGAGTCGGTTTGGTGACAGCCCAGACCTCTGCAATATGGTCCGTCCTCAGATGCAGATTGAAACGCGGGTCAAGCACATTGAACCAGGGTCCCATCTGCTTGATCGTTCCGATAAGGCCACCGTGAATTTCGATACATCCACGATTGCCAACAAAGATCATCACCTCAATTTCCTTGTCGCACACCTGTTCGAACATTGGTGATATTACCGACGGCGTCAGTTCCCTGACAAGCGGTTGGCCGGCGATGCGATAGGCCCCCAATCGGTTCATCTTGAGCTTTGAGGTCAAGCGCATGAACTGGTGGGTGTCCGTCATCTTGGCCCATTCCGCACGTAGGATTTCCGTCTTTTCGGGGTTGGCCTTGGGCGCTTCGGTCGGTCGGCGCGGTTCTAAATCAAGAGTTTGCGATTGGTCCTCAGACGCAAGGGCGCTGACAAGCTTATCCCAATGGTCCAGATCCGATCCTTCGCGCAGGAATATCTTGTGCACCGCATCGCCTGCGGCATCAAAGACCTGAAGCGAGCGTTTCACACCGCTGTCGGTTTTGCGTTCGATCGCAAAGGCATGGACCCAGTGGCTGGGAAACATGCGCAAATCAATCTCATCCGTCAGAACCATCGAGGCATGCGCGCCCGAATGGTAATTGTCGTATTGTCCGACCTTTTCGATCACGCAGGAGATATTGCGCGTCAACGCCATGACCTCTCCCAACCCGTTGAGCATTGGGAAAATGTCATCAAGGCTAGCCGACAGCCGCGTTACGTCCAGCCCAGCGAAGGCTGCAACCAGCTGCCCTTCGGTCAATCCAAGCGATTCTGCCAGATCGCGGTCACGCTTACCGCTGTTTTGCGCATAGGCTGCGCGAATTTGATCGGGGGTGTTAGGCACCTGTTCCGTCATGGGGTTTCCCATCTTACGAGTTGATTTTCGGAGGTGCTGGCCCGGCTGCCGATTTCCTCGGCTGCCCGCTGGCAAGAGCCGTCAGAACGACTGCGATTTATTGTTGACTGTTTTAGTAACCTTTATTAACGAGCACAAGTCGCCAAAATCGGCGAGTCTAAAAAACAATAAAACAGACTGACCAAAGCCAGCATGGCGCAAGCATTTCAGGTCCTCCTACTGTTTCGAAGGGACAGAGATGCGTGTGCAAATACGGAAGATAGCTTTGCTGGGAACGGCTTCGTGCCTCAGCATGATTGCGGCTGGCGCTATGGCGCAAGAACAAGACGATGGTTTCCTGGGCACCCTGATACTTGGGGAAAGCAAACGAGAGATTCAGACAGACACTGCCGTGCCGGTCACAAATATTGATCAGGAAGAGATCAACGACCGGCAGGCCAATACGGTTGCAGAGCTGATCGACTCGGTTCCGGGGGTAAGCCTGGTGAACGGCTCGACCCCTCAGGGATCGGGCATCAATATTCGCGGCTATGGTGCAAACGGCACGTTCGGAACCGACCAGAAGGTACTGATCCTGGTCGATGGTGCCACAACGGGCGCGGAAGAGCTGTATCGGATCGGCAACCAGCTTTTTACTGACCCCCAGCTTTACAAAAGCGTCTCGGTCATTCGGGGCACTGTCGGTTCATTCGAATATGGGTCCGGGGTTGTTGGTGGTGTCGTTCAGCTGGAAACCAAGGGCGCGTCAGATTTCACCGGTGGAGAGCCGGGTTTCCGTTTCCGTCAAACCTTTGAAGGGTATTCCAACGGTAACGGATTTGCCTCGTCCTCTATCCTGGCTTGGCAGCCGAATACCCAAACGGAATTTCTGTTCAACTACGCCTATCGGGATCAGGACGATCAGGAGGATGGAAACGGCAATACGATCGGCAACAGCGCGTTCACGCTGCCGTCGCTTCTGGCTAAGGGCAAATACAGCTTCGGCAACGATCTCGAACATTCGTTCACCGCATCCTACAACCAGTCCACATCTGAAGAGCGCGACGTCCCTTATGACTCGTTTGGCACCACGTCGGATGCCTTTGGTAATGTAGACCGTGATATCGAAACAAAGATCGGTATCCTGCGGTATCAATATCAACCCGTTGGAAATGATCTGGTCGATCTGGATGTGAACCTCAGCTATTCTGAGCAGGCGATCGAAAGCAGCTATGTTTCCGGGTCTTCCAGCCTTGAGGGCACGCCATTCTTCCCTGGAATTCAGGCTCTGGCTGATGCCACGCATAACTATGAAACGACAAAGCTGACGATCAAGAACACGTCGTATTTCCAGACCGGCATCGCCTCGCATGATCTGCGGGCAGGGATTGAATTCATCAACCGCGAACGGTTGGACGCGGCATCGGCGCCGGGTGGAACCGACCGTCGATTTGCCCTGTTTGCTGTGGACGATGTGCAGATCGGTGACAATCTGACGATTACCCCCGCGGTGCGATATGAGACGCAGGACATCGACGGTGATGATGACGCCGCGGCCCCGTTCAACGAAAGCTATGACAACAACGCGCTTATGGGCGGGTTGTCGGCGCGGTACGCGTTCAACAGCGGTTTCGCGATCTTTGGTGGTGCGGCCTACACGGAAAGCCTGCCGATCATCGATGATCTGGGCACGCCGCTTTACATGACGCAACCCGAGAGATCCCGCACGTGGGAAGCTGGTTTTTCCTATGATCGCGGTGACGTGTTTGCCGAGGGCGACGTGATCCGCGCCAAGGTCAATTTCTATCAAACGACCCTGTGGGATATCACCTCCTACGTCTCTGGCACCCCGTCTCAACCTCTGTCCGAAGTGGAAACAAAAGGCGCCGAGATCGAAGCCTCTTATGCCAATGCGGGTGGGTTCTACGTCGATTTCAACTCGAACATCGTGACGGGTACGGAAACCAGCGCCACCGGCGATGACTCGCGTTGGCGGAATGAGCCGTCGGATTCCGCGCGCCTGACATTGGGCAAGCGGTTCGGTCAGACGTTGGACGTCAGCTGGGAAATCTTCGGTGCCCGGGCCGGAACGGACTCGAGCGGGGACGCGACCGCGGGATACGGAGTAAACTCTCTGCGTGCGACCTACATGCCGCAAGAGGGTGTGTTTGAAGGCTTTGAGCTGCGCGCCGGTATCGAGAACATCCTTGATAAGGACTACCGCCCGAACCTGTCGACCCGCAATTCGACGGGCCGGACCTTCAAGCTCGGCCTGGCCAAAACCTTCTGATCCCAAGGAAAGGACCCGTTATGCGAAGTGCGGCAGCAAACAAAGCCAGCGCTGTCCTGTCGACCCTGCTCTCAGTCTTGGGGGCAGGGATCGCCAGCGCAGAAGACGTGCCCAAGACTGGCGGCGTATCAATCGAACTCAGCTCTGCCGAAGCAAGGGGGCAAAACTGTCTGCTCAGCTTTGTCGCCGAAAATATGCATGAGGTCGACATCAACGGTGCGGTCTATGAAACCGTCCTGTTTGGCAAAAACGGTGCGGTCGCGTTAATTACCCTGCTGGATTTCGAAGAACTGCCCGCAGGCCGCCCACGGGTCAGGCAGTTTCAATTCACCGACATGGCCTGTGACCAGATCAGCCGGATTCTGTTCAACGGCGTGCAGGAATGCATGACCCAGAGCGGTAACAAAGATGCCTGCATGAATGGCCTCAGTCTAAAAAGCCGCCTTGAAACTGAGATGATTGGATAAAGCTATGTCCGAAATGCTGCAAAAACTGATGGAAATCCTGCAATTAGGGGGCCCGGTGGTGGCGATCCTGATTGCAGCCTCAATCGCGACCCTCGCCTTGGTCTTTTACAAAATCTGGCAATACAAAGCGGCGGGAGTCGGCCGTCACGTCGAATTGTCAAGGGCGATCGACGCATGGGACCGAGAAGACCCCACGGCCGCCAGAATATACCTGAACAAAAGCCGTAGTTACCTGGCGCCGGTGATCGCAATGGCATTGTCCGGGAATGATCGCACCTTGTCCGAACGGGTCGATGCCGAGGCTGAGACGCGATTTGCAAAACTGGAACAGGGTCTCAACGTGCTGGACATCGTCTCGCAACTTGCGCCCCTGCTTGGATTGTTCGGCACAGTGCTGGGCATGATCGAAGCCTTCCAGACCCTGCAGGGGGCAGGCAACGCTGTTGACCCATCGTTGCTGGCTGGGGGCATCTGGGTGGCGCTGATGACAACAGCAGCAGGGCTGGCTGTAGCCATGCCGACGTCACTGATCCTGACCTGGTTTGAGGCCCGCGTGAACCGGGAACGCGTCTTTGCCAACCGTGCGCTCAGAACAATATTTGCCCCCGGCCATGCCGAGGAGACCGAGCAAACGGCAGGGGCGTCAATTACGGCGCTGGTACATGGCGCTTAATGTGCAAAGAAAGCGGCGCAAACGCCTGTCAATGACGTCGCTTATAGATGTCATCTTTTTGCTGCTGTTGTTTTTCATGCTGACATCCACATTCTCGAAATTCGCCGAGATTCAGTTTTCGACGGCCTCAGTCGGCGGCGCGGAGCCAGACCAAGCCATCCGGTTTATTAAACTGGATGCAGACCGAATTCTGGTCGATGGTGCGCCTGTACCATTGGCGCAGGTGGCTCCAATGCTGCTCGACGCCAAATCCCAAATCGCGCTCATCAGCCTGGGTCCGAGGGCAACCTCTCAGCAGCTGATTGATCTGCTCATCGGGCTGGCACCTGTCGAAAACCTGCGCACTCAGGTTTTGGGCTGATGCAGTTGAAATCGAAGCCCAGACAAAGCCGAGATCCAACCATCGCGCTGATCAATGTCGTGTTCCTGATGCTCATATTCTTCATGATCGCAGGCACCCTTACGCCGCCGCTCAACGGATCGGTTCAGCTTGTCGAAACGATGGATCTGGAGGGACGCGAGCCGCCTGATGCTTTGGTTATTCGCGCCGATGGCACACTTGAATATCGCGGGGCAGAGCTGACCAATGCTGCGGCCTATGTCGAGAGGGCGGCTGTTGATCTGCCCCTTGATGCGGTTCGGATCGTGCCGGATCGATCCTTGCCTGCAGTCACGCTCAAACAGATCAGCGATGACTTGAGCGGGTTGGGTGCAAGTCAGGTTTATGTCGTGACCGAAAGGGGATTACGGTGATAACCAAATCCCGCGTGGTAGTTGTGATTTCTGTCGCATTGGCCGTAGCGACACATGGCCTTGCGCTTTTGGATTATTCGACCGCTGAACAGGTGCAGGTCGAAGGTGGCGGAGAGGAGAGGGCCGCCGCGCTGGGATCTGTATTCAAGGACTTCGTCGCCGGAACAAATGCACCAGCACCGGCCAGCACGCGCAAGAAACCGGCAGCACCTCATCGGTTGCAACCCAAGGCCCGCCCTGTCAAGCAGCAGCGCACAACGTCGCCGCAAACTCTCAGCCCGGTTGTGAGCAGCGCTACGGCCGCGACCGCTGTTGCGCCAAGCCCTCTCAGGCCTCAGGACGCTGAAACACCGAACAGACAGGGTGATGCTGCTTCGGTGTCGCCGACCGAGGATGCCAAGCCGCCGGAACCGAAGAAACAGGCAAGCAATCAAACTGCCACCGCGCATGGCAACGCGAAACAATCGGGGAAAAAAGGTGACGCCACCGGGAAAACCACGAAAGGCGCGGCAAATGTTGCTACATCCACGTCAGCGCTGACCGCATCCGGCAATGCTGACGCCAGCAACTATGCCGGACAGATTAAACGCAAGATTATCCGCGCCCGGAGAAAGAGCGCCAATATTCGAGGTGCCGCGTTGGTGGTCTTTCGAATAGCTGAGAACGGGACATTGCAGGCGGTTGGAATAGTACGCAGTTCAGGATCAAAGCGGTTGGATCAGGTCGCCCTTGCCCAGGTAAAAGCGGCTGCACCCTTCCCGCCACCTCCGGCAGGGGTGAGACGAGATTATACTTTCGAAATCATCGGGCAGCGATAGGTGTCATATCCGATCGAGCCAAAGGGCCCCTTCGTAAAGATGGGGACACGGCTGCGCTTTGCGCCATCAACTATGAACACCGGTGATCATGGCGACAATTTCGTTCTTGTCGGTCTCGGCAGTTGTCCTGACGCCTATCTGTTCACCCCGGCGTAAAACGCAGATGCGGTCGGCAAGACGAAAAACCTGATCCAGGGAATGGCTGATTATCAAAATTGCCAGATTGCGATCCTTAAGTGACGCGACAAGGTCCTCAACCTTCGCAGTCTCTGCAACGCCAAGTGCTGCAGTGGGTTCATCCAGAAGGATCAATTTGCTGGCCCAATGGGTTGCTCGCGCGATAGCAATGCCCTGTCTTTGGCCTCCGCTCAAATCACGTATGGCTGCGCGCTCAGAGGGGATGCGCACGTCAAGCTGATCAACAAGGCTTTGGGTTTCGGCACGCATGCGTGCTTTATCCAGCAGTCCAAAGGGTTTGCGCGTCAGTTCGCGGCCCAGAAACATGTTCATATAAACCGGCTGTTCGTCAGCCAATGCGAGGTCCTGATAGACCACCTCAATACCATGTGATCGAGCCGCGCTAGCATCCGAAAAACCGACTTCTTCGCCGTCGAGCGCGATCTCGCCGCTGGTTGGTCGATGCACGCCAGAGATGATCTTGACGAGCGTGGATTTACCCGCGCCATTATCACCGACCAGAGCCACGATTTCACCGGGGTAGAGGTCCAGTGAAAAATTCTGGATTGCGACCACTCCGCCAAAAGATTTGTGGATTTGCTTGAGGGAAAGAACCGGAGTCATTGCGCAAATGCTCCCGGCCAGCTGACGTGGTCGCCAAAGCCGTTTTCGATTGAGGTAAGCTCTGGCATTCCGCTGTCTACGCCTTTTATCCCGGCAACCAAAGCGCGGGTCACAAAGGCCTGCCCACGGAAACCGAAGACAACCGTGTCGCCTGGTGCGGGGTTTTGATCACTGTCGCTGTCGATCATGGCGTAGTAATCTATTGCGGAATAATCAGGAATTTCGACATTTCGCAGGGCTGACCGGCTGATTGTCGGGCTGCTGCTGACCAGCGCCCGAACCTGGTATTTCGGGAAAACCGGATCGATATAGAGCCCGCCGCCAAAGCAATAGGCTTTCCCGCCGTGATGGTGCGAGACCTCGGAAAGGTAAAGTACGGCCGGATCCTCAGGAAGGTCTTCTACCGCATGGAGAGGCGTCGTGCCATGTAGGCCATTGCCCGGTTCAACCTGCGTGGCCCCGGCTTCGGCTAATGCTGGAAGAACAGCTGAAGATGTCGTTCCGGGGGCATTGATTTCGACCTCCGTACGCCCAGCACGCGCCAGAGCTTCTGCAGCCATGTTGAGCGTGTGGAGGTTTGGGGTCGGCACAACCTTGCGGTCATCCTGGTCGAAAAGCAGGGCGGGAAAGGTCGTAATGCCTGCAAAGCGCCCGCCCTGCAGCGCATCCAAACAGTCGGCCACCGCCAAGATATCATTCGCGTCAAATCCCCCCTCGTGGCCACGATAGAACGTATCCCCTTCGGTCTGGATGCGCGCCATCAGTGCCTGTTCTCTCTCGGCCCGAGCAGAGGCGTCTGCCGCCTCTTTTGCCTTGTTGTCCGAGAATACCGTCCAATAGTCCGGGCGTAGTTTGGCTGCGGCGAAGAGAGCTTCTTGGCGGGGCACCTGTACAAGGTGACCCAAATGACCTGTCCTTAAGCCAGCGCGGTCACATGCCAAGGCGCAGGCCATATCCACGGCGACGGACCGGCTGATGCCACCGCGCATGACCGCCTGACAAAAGCCGGAATGGCGGCCCACCTGTTTGGTCATGGCAAAAGTTGTAAGGCCATGCCTACGGGCCACATCAGAGAAAAGGCGCGCGTTGCGTTCGACGGCATCCAGGTCAAGCAAATAGGCGTTTGCGGGGATCTTCCCTTGTTGATGCAAGGCCATGGCAGCCTCGATGAACTTGGGGTTGCGGCGTATGAGAAGATCAAGAAACATTGGGTTGCTCCGGTGTCTATCGGCGGATTTCGCGGAGTGAAATTGCTACGGCGATCAGTATGATCAGCCCGCGTACGATCATCTGGTCCGAGACCTGAAGCCCCATCAGGATCAGCCCGTTATTCAGCATTCCCATCATGAGCGAGCCCAAAAGCGCACCTATTATGGATCCCTTGCCGCCATTAAGCGCAGTGCCACCTACGATGACAGCGGCAATGACCGTCATCAGATCGCTTTCGCCCATTGTATATTTGGCGGCTTGAATACGCCCGGCATAGAGCAAACCAGCCAGCCCAGCGGTTGCACCGCACAAGGTTAGAACCATCAGCCGGATACGGGGAACCCTGATGCCAGAGACTTGGGCTGCGCGGGCATTGTCTCCAACGGCCAGAACGTGTGCGCCAAAACGTGTGTGTCGGTAGATGACATGGCCAATCAGCACTGCAATCACGGTCCAGATAACAAGTGAAGGTACACCAAACAGCTTGCCCGAGCCGAAGACCCCGGTGAAAGTCCCGTTAACTACAGGAATGGATCGCAGATTGGTCATCGAACGCGCAATTCCGGCAAATAAACCCATGGTGGCCAAGGTCACCAGAAATGATGGCAACCGCAGATAGGCCACCAATGCACCATTGAACGCGCCGATCAGAATGCCTGCGCCAAGCCCCGCTGCGACACCCAGGATCATTGGGCCGTTCTGCATCGCAACAGCTGCCGAGAGGGCTGCAACTGCAACGACAGAGCCAAAACTCAGGTCGATCTCTCCGGCTGACAGGGCAAAGACCAATCCGATGGCCATGATCGTGGCTGGGGCTGTCTGAAGGACGATATTTGTCAGATTCCGACTGGTCAGAAACCCGTCATCGTAGAGAGTGATCCCAAAAAACAGAAAGATCGCAAGAAAGCCGAAATAAATGACGCAGCGCTGTAGATCCAAGTCGCGCATACGTTGAAAAGCCTGTTCCATGGATGCCTCTGGGAATATCCGGTTGCGGCAGGTCGCCAGAGGCGACCTGCCCATCAGGTCTCTACTTCGATGTCAGACTGGCTGGTGCATCAATATTCAGCGAGTTTTGCCATCCATCGGCAACGTTGTCCGCTGTCACTGTCAATGCAGGGGCTACAACAAAGGATGGTACGTCCTCGCCCAGCAGGTCGAGCACGGCACTGGCGGCCATTGCACGCCCCAGTTCATAGGCTTCATCGGCAACAATCGCCGCGACATTCCCACCCTGAACCATATCAAGGGCAATCGGCTCTGACAGATCCAATGTCACGATCTTGGTCGAGGTGTTTCCGTTCGTCCGCAGCGCTGCAAGAATACCCTCTGCCGGACCAGCCCAGGTTACGTAGATTCCACCCAGGTCTGGGTTTTTCAGCAGCATAGCATTGGCAATCTCTTCGGCGCGCGCAGGATCAGAAATGCCTTGTTCTGCAACGATTGTGATGTTCGGATAGTCGTTCTCAATCGTGGTCTTGAAAGCGTTGTCGCGCTGATTGGTCACATAATAATCTGCGTCGTGATAAATCCATCCAACTGTTCCTTCATTGCCCATGGCAGCCGCAAGCGCATCCGCCGCTTGTTTGCCCATCTGAAACAGATCATCCGTCACGATTGCCGCATAGTCGTCCGGGTGCTTGTAGCCGGCCGGCAGGTTCGAGAGGAAACTTAGGGCAACTCCGGCCTCTTTTGCCTCTGCAAACGCTGCGGCAGAGGTCACCGGGTCCAGAGGAAGCGACAGAATGATATTGGGCGATTTGGCCATGACCGTCTCGATATCGCTACGTTGTTTTGCAGCATCAAATCCTGCGCTTGTCACGGCGACGACCTCGATCCCCAGACGCGCAAATTCATCGCTGGCACCTGCTGTTACCGCATTCACAAAGTCGGATTGGTCATGCCACAGCAAAGCAGCTGAATATCCAGCCTCTTTCACCTTTTCGACATCATCATCAGCGACAACAACCATTGATGAAGGGGTGGCACTTTCCCCCGCTGGACCGATGGTTTCGGCGTATAAGCTGCCCGCCAGCGCGAACATCGCGGTAGCGGCAAATGTGCTTCTAACAAGTGACATGTTTGTCCTCCTCAGGTTGGATGCATTACGAGCGTGTCCGACGCACCGAACTGCGCTATGAAAAGCGCAAAGGCCCGGACGGCGGCGAGGTATTCTTCGACCTCAATTCGTTCTTCAAAAGTATGCGCCACGGCGATATCACCCGGTGCGCAGTAAACGGTTGGACAGCCGATCTGTTCTGTTAAAAATGGCATCTCAGACCAGTAGGGCGCGCCGCCGATTTCTACTTTTCGGGACTGAGTTTGCTGTACACAGCTCTGCAACAGGCGAACCGCCTCAGTATCGGGGTCGTTTTCAACTGGTGAGCCGCCCTTGGGATGATCACGACCGGCTGGGTAGTCGATGCACACCTCTATACCTGTAGGTAGGCGATCCAGGCCAAGCGCTGTTTCCAATGCTGCCACTGCATCATCAAGCATTTCGCCAGGTCTAAGTTTCCGGATCAGTGAGAGCCTGCATTCTCCGGGCACTGCGATAAACCCGCCGCCATTGATATGCGTCACCAGAACAGAAGAGGCACCGACAAGGTCATGACGCGGGCCCGCGTTCAGTTCTTTTTCATGATCCCAGATTTTCGACAGAAGCGTATGCGTTGCTTTCAATGCATCGACCCCCAATTCGGGTCGGCCGAAATACGCTGTTTTTCCAGTTATCGTGATCTCGGCGATAAAGAACCCGATCTGGGCGGAATAAATGTCCAAACTCGTTGGCTCGACATAGATCGCGAAATCAGGACGGGGGATTTCGTCGGACTTGATACGTCCAACCAGATCTTTCGCCCCGGCGCTGACGCCGCTGCCAGGTTCACCGCTTTCTTCGTCACCGATGAAGGCAAAGGTCAGACTGGCTGAAGGCATAACGCCAAGTTTTTGCAGCAGGCGATACCCGGCAATCGCAGCGCAAATCCCACCCTTGAGGTCGCTTGCCCCACGCGACCAGATGTGCCCGTCCTGTTGGGCCGCGCCGAATGGATTTTTGCGTGCATCGTCTTCCCAATATTCCTCCCAGCCCCGGACATGCACCGTATCCGTATGGCCCAAAATCATGAGGTTGGGTCCCTCCACAGAAGCAATTCCCCAGACATTTTCGCGTTCACCCGCGAAACAGCCCCGTCCGGTATTCAGGCCCAGGGCCATAAGTTGCTGGTCCAGAAAACGCGCAAAACGTGTTTCATTGCCCGTCACGCTTTCGATGGACAGGGCATTGCGCAACAGAGTCAGGTCTGCATCAGCATCCTGTTCTTGACGCAAGCGTTCTGAAAGAGCCATAGCGGTCATGACATACTTGCCTTGAAGGTATCGAGCGCTGGAGGTGGTACGTTGATCTCGGCACCCTTCTGACCCTCGGCGAAAAGAGAAATATGTAGGTGCGACAGGGCTATAGACACACCTCCGGCAAGGGCAGCATACGGACCCAGCTTTGAGGGCTGGATCTCTATTTCACGGGGGTAGCACTGGGCGGCAAAGCGTCTGATCCGGTGCATCAACTCGTCACGCGCGCCGATAGAGCCCCCCATCACGATAAGGGACGGATCAAGGACCGCTACAATCGACGCCGAAGCCCGCGCGATCTGATAAGCGACATTGTCCAGCGTTTGCTCGGCTGCTTTGTCGCCGTTATTGGCAGCCTCAAAGATCGCAGGAACTGAGCAAGTTTTGCCCGTAAGCATCCTGTATTCGCCGATGATTGCATCGGTGGCGGTTACGCGTTCCAGCGCGCCTATTTTATGGCTTTCCTTTGCAATGGGATCGGCACCAAAGGGAAGAAAACCTATTTCGCCAGCTGCACCAGATGCGCCACGCAGCAAAATACCTCCGACGACGATTCCTGCACCAATTCCGGTTCCGACGGAAACGAAGACCAGATCATCCTGGTCGCTTCGATGGTCCATCCAATGCTCGCCCAGAGCGGCAAGGTTCACGTCATTTTCGACAAGGATTTCTATCCCAAGCCGTTCGTTCAAAGTGCCAGCAAGATCAATCTGATCCAGCCCGGCTATGTTAGGCGCCATCAGGACCGCGCGGGTCCTGCTGTCCGGCACGCCTGGGACACCGACGACAGCTATTTTCAATTCGCCTGACGGGCATTGGGGGTCGTCAGCGGTTGCGCGAACCATACGGGCAACCTGATCGACCACTTGTCTGCCGCCGCTTTGTTCTGTCGGCTCTACGCGCTCGGCCAGAACGCGACCGGTCAAATCGCATAGTGCGACCCTGATCTTTGTTCCACCCAGATCGACGCTGGCGACCGTTGCCGCATCCGGAGCGATTTCATATACCACGGCGCGGCGCCCGACATGCCCCTCGGTCTGACCGACTGTCCGCACCCAGCCATCGCTTTCTAGGTTTCCGACAATTTCCGAGATTGTCTGTTTCGAAAGACCGGTCAGCTTCGACACGCTGGCGCGCGAAATGGGCCCATAGGTCGCAATCGCCTGAACGACCGCACTTTGAGACATTCGTCGAGAGATTTTTGTCTGCGTTGCCACGTCGATTCCATTTATTCGTTCTGTTACCGAACTAAATATGGAGTGCGATTTGAGTCAACCCCGTTTTTTTCTGCGCTAAAGCATGAAATACGAAAAATGAGCCTGCTGCGTCCGGGTCGAATTTTGGCTAAAGGCCTAGAAGCCGTTCTGAAAATTGGTGCTGGGTCAGAAGGTTTGAGTAAGGGTGCCCGAACCAGAAAGAATCTGATTGCGGGCTAATAAAACCGGCTTATCCCAAGATGGTCTCGATCTTTTCAAGGGTCGCAATATTTACAGCCACGCCTTGTGTGGCCGATGCGACGCGTTTTGCGCGTCGGCCATCGCCAGGCAAATGTGCATCGTCTTGCGATCGAATGGCGCCGACGAGTTCCTCGATGCCCTGAGCAAAGCCACCCGACGACGATGTCGCCACAGGGTCGATCGCAATGAAAAACTGTCCGGTCTTGGGCGGGCCGCCAGCGGTTCCTGAAAAGGGCGAGGCGTTGATGCCCAGAGTGGCCCCTGTAAGAGCGGCCGCCATAACTTCGGTCAGAAGGGCCACACCGACGCCCTTGTACCCACCAGAAGGTGCCATGGAGCCCTTGAGGCCCACATTGGGATCAGTGGTCGGATTGCCCTCGGCGTCCAATGCCCACCCAACGGGGATCGGCCTTCCTTCTCTGGCATGTTTCATGACCTCGCTCTTGGCGATTGTGCTGGCGCTTTGATCGATCAGCAGGGCGGGTTGCCCATCTGTACCGGGTACGGCAACGGAAAAGGGGTTGGTCCCTACAACCGGCTTTGCGCCACCCGATGGCGCGATCGAGGCTGGCGCGTTGGTAAAACCAAGCCCGACAAGCCCGGCCTGTGCCAGACGATAGGTGTGATAGCCCAGCACGCCGCAGTTATAGCTGTTGCAGATGCTCAGCACGGCAACGCCCTGTTCGCGCGCAGCGGTGATCAGCGTCTCATACCCGAGATCGATGGCTGAATGGGCAAATCCGGTTGCGGCATCTACGGTAACTACACCTGGCTTGGGCCGTGTCATGACCGGTTTGGCAAGACCGTCGACCTTGCCACATTGGACATGCTCACAATAGATCGGGATATAGGCCAGCCCATGGCTTGCCACGCCGTCCGCCTCGGTTGCCGCGGTCGCAACCGCCAGCGGGCGGGCGTTTTCCGGTGAAGTCCCCGCAGCAACAAGCGCGCGAAACGACAGGTCTTCGATTTCGTTCAGAGTAAGGGTCCGGGTCTCGGTCAAATCAGTACCTCATCAGTCATTATCAGAAAGCCCGGCCCCTGCACCCAGCAGGCGGGATTCCTCGGTTGCGGGGGCATAGGTGCGGTGGGCAAAGCGATTCAGCGTTGCCCAAGCCTGATCAGTCGGGGCGGCGCGGGTCTGATGTGGGCGGGGGCCTGTGCGCTGTTCCCCCAGCGAAACCACCACCCTGCGCGCCTGGGCGGGTAAGGTATCTGGGGTCGACACGGAATACCCATCACATGCCGCCAGATGCCCATCACAATCAAGCACCACACAGCCCTTGAGTTCACGTGCCGCATAGGCAGCAAAGGGCAGTAACAGTGCAGGGATTGCAATGTTGGCCATCTCAACCGGTCCGGCGCGCAGCTGTTCGGCACAATCCGACAGCAAGGTGCCAGTGGCCAGAGGGCACAAAGCGCCCTTGCCCTGCCATGGGCCCTGCATCGCATCTGGTCTGTGATCTGCCGGCGCCGCAGCCAAACCCAAGTCCAGCAGGTGGGCCAGCTCTGTAGTCCCGTCCAGCCCATGCCCGCACAACCAGCGTGTGGCCTTGGCGGCCTCTTCTGCCAGACCCCAGGCATAACCTGCCCCTCGGGCGGCGCGTTTAGAGGTGGCTTCGATCTCGTTCAGTGAATAGGTCATTGCGGCAACTCCGGATAAACCCAAAGATCGGCATTTTCCGGCGTTAACTCATCAGGATATGGTGCGCCGGAATACATGCAGATCCGCACCCAGCGGTCCGACCGGGGGTCAAAATGGGTTGCCCCAAAAAACGACAGCTTGGCCCGCAGCATGTCGATAGGCAGGACAGTGGCGCTGATCGTATTGTCGTGGATTTCACCATAGGGGGCTACTCGGCTCATTTGAGCGCGGCGCAGGGTGTGGCGATGTTCAGGATGGCGCAGCAGAAACTCTGCAACGGAGGAGCGAGTATCCCATTCGGCAAGTGCCTTAAACGCCATCGCGGCGTCACGGGCCGGGGCAAGGGGCTGTTCGTAACCGGCTATCGGTTCCTCAAAGCGCTCACCCAGTCGCGGCTCCAGCTTCTCCTCGGAGACATACCAGGCCCGCGCACAGTTTTCCGCTGCGTTCCAATCCAGATCCAAGGCCCAGCCAAAACTGTTACTGATCAGATCGCGCGCAGCGCCTACCGACATTGATCCATCAATCACATGGGCACTTGAATTGCTGTCGGCCATACAACAGCTCAGCCCATCGACCAATTCGCCATAGGGCTCAAGGATAAGCGAGGCGAGCAGTTCCTGGCCCTCCTCGCTCAGCGCGGATTGCGACCACAGGATCAACCGATCCCAGGGTTGGTTCTGCGTCAGATCATCCCTGTCCAGATACCCAGAGATTGCCTGCAGATCGTTGTCGAGCGCCGCCAGCTTATCGCGCTGGACCGGATGCTCAGACTGCCACCAGGACATCGAGAGTTTGCTACGATCATAGATGCCACGGAATTGACGGGCCTCATCTTCCGAGGCGCTCAAGAGCGACCGTACACGGGCGATGGCCTCCTCTCGCGCCATGATCCAGTTATTGAACAAGATCGGATGGTTGACGATGAACGGGGCCATGCCCAGACCTGTGGAATTGCCAATGCCGAGCCAACTGGCGATCTGCGGATCTAACTGCGCGGTTTGATCGCCGCCCTTCACTTGGGCCATATGCTGCACCAGATCGCGCACAAAGGTCCGGGTCAGGTAGACCGACAACATCTCGGTCTGGAACGGGCCGTTGACCTCGGGGCGACTGGCTGTTTTCTCGCGATCTGCAGCCCCAAACTTGCCGGAACCATACACGGCGGTTGTCCGCATCAGGTAGCCAACCTGATAAATCTGTTCCAGATCAGGTTGTTGACCAGCGGCCAGACGGTCGACCACATGTGCCCACAGGCGGACTGACCGGTTGGCGCGCGACAATGACAGTTCTGACTCGCTGACGCGACCGGCCTCTTGCACTGGTACATTTTGCGACAGGCGGTGAATATCATCCGCCGTCGGAATGCCGTCAAATAGCGCGAAGGTGGCATCCCAGGCCTCGGCGATGACCCGGTCCGAGCGTTTTTCGGGCGGCAGATCATGGGCAAACGCCACAAGAGAATATGCGTGATCAGGGCCTTGCGCGGTATAGACCGCATGGCCGACGCCGTGTTCGTCAATCTCGAACGCAGGGCGGGAAAAACTCCAGTTTTCCTGCGCCATACGGCGGGTCAGTTGCCGCATAAAGCTGAGACGGCATTGATGCAGCGATCCCAGCCGCGACAGCCGCATGACCATCGCGGGATCACGTCTGACATTTTCAGTCTGCACGCGTGTATTCATAGTGTTACCCTTGTGGGACGAAGTTCTCGGCGAAGAACTGATACCAATTCCTGCCCATGATCCCGGCCACTTCGTCATCGTTCAGGCCGGTCGCGCGTAACCCTTGTTCGATGTTCCCAAAATCTCGGTTGTCCTGAAACCAGCCCGGCATGGGCGGAAAGCCTGGTGCCGAAGCGGATCCCTCGCCATAGTCGATTTCCTTGGTCCAGCGGCCAACCCGCATCCATTCCACAATGCTGTCGGGTTGATCCTGACACAGGTCTGTGCCGATCCCCAGATGCTGCGCGCCGTATTTGTCGGCGGCGCGTGCGATCATCTCGCAAAAACTGTCCAGCGTGCAGTCGGATTTATCTTTCAGATGGTGAGGATAAACCGAAAAGCCAAGCATCCCGCCGTTTTCCGTCACCGCACGAATGACATCGTCGCGCTTGTTACGCAGCGCGGGCGACCAATCATACGGGTTCGCGTGTGTGATGGCTATGGGACGCTCGGACAATTCAGCGGCCTCGATGGTGGAACGGTCCGCCGAATGGCTCATGTCCACTACAAGACCTACGCGGTTCATCTCTTTGATCACCTGCTTGCCCATACGGGTGATGCCTGTGTCTTCGGCCTCATAACAGCCGGTCGCCAGCAAGGACTGGTTGTTATAGGTCAGCTGCATGAAACGGGCGCCAAGATCGTGCAGGATTTCGACTAGCCCGATATCGTCTTCGATGGGCGAGGGGTTCTGAAAGCCAAAGAACACAGCCGTCCGGCCCGTTTTACGAGCCGTATCGATATCGCTGGCCCAGCGCCCTTTCATGATCAGGTCCGGGTATTGTTCGAACCAGCGGTTCCATTTCTCGAAATTCAGTACCGTTTCGCGAAAGTTCTCGTGGTACGAGATGGTGACGTGGATCGCGTCCACGCCCCCGTCACGCAGTTGGCGGAAAATCTTTTCCGACCAGTTGGCATATTGTAGCCCGTCGATCCGCATCACACGGGGCCCGCGCTGATATAGGCGGTTTTGACCGTGGTATAGAACTCGGCCGCAGCCTTACCCTGTTCGCGCGGCCCGTAAGAGCTGTCGCCGCGGCCGCCAAAAGGCACGTGGTAATCGGTGCCTGCAGTGGGCAGGTTCACAGTCACAACACCAGTGCGCGCATTGCGACGGAAATGCGTGGCGCGGGCCAGCGATTTGGTCACGATGCCCGAGGTCAGGCCAAAGTTGGTGTCGTTGACGACGCTCAGCGCTTCGTCATAGTTGCCAACCTTGATGACACTGGTCAGGGGCGCGAACATTTCTTCGCGGTTGATGCGCATGTCGTTGTTGGTGTTCAGAAACACGCCCGGCGACATGTAGAACCCGTCATGAGGCATCTCCAGCCGGGTTCCGCCACAGGCCAGCTCGGCCCCTTCGGATTTGCCCAGATCAACATAGGCCAGGTTTTCGCTCAGCTGCTGTTGGCTGACGACGGGACCCATCTGCACGCCTTCCTCCAGAGCGTGGCCGACCTTCATCGCTTGCGCACCGGCCACCAGCTTTTCGACAAACGCGTCATGGATACCCGCATGCACAACAAGGCGCGAAGACGCCGTACATTTCTGTCCGGTGCCGCCAAACGCTCCTCCCAATGCCAGAGTAACGGCCAGATCCAGATCGGCATCGTCCATCACAGCCAGCGCGTTTTTTGATCCCATTTCCATCTGAACTTTGGTCAGGTTCTGGATGGCGGCTGCTGCGATACCCTTGCCGACCGGGACTGACCCGGTAAAGGAAATTGCATTGACCTTGGGGCTTTCGACCAGGCGTTGCCCGATGCTGCGCCCCGAACCCATGACCAGACTGAACAGACCTTTGGGGATGTCCTGACGTTCGATGATTTCGGTCAGTGCGACAGCGGATGCCGGGGTGATGTTGGCGGGTTTCCACACAACCGCGTTGCCATAGCACAGTGCTGGAGCAATCTTCCACGAGGCAGTCGCGGTAGGGAAGTTCCATGGGCTGATGATGGCGACAACGCCGACAGCTTCGCGGCGAACGTCTACTTCGATATCGGGGCGCACAGAATCCGCGTTCTCACCGATTTGACGCAGGCATTCAGCTGCGTAGTAGGTAAAGAACTGCCCGGCGCGGAACACTTCGCCTTTGCCTTCGGCCAGCGGCTTGCCTTCTTCGCGCGCCAAGAGCGTACCCAGTTCTTCGGCCCGGGCCATCATTTCATTGCCGATAGCGTTCAGAACGGCTTGCTTCCGTTCGATGCCATAGGCGGCCCATTCAGCCTGTGCAACACGGGCTTGATCCAGCGTCGCTTCAAGCTGGTCAGCGCTGGCCTGTGCAAACATGCCGACCAGATCGCTCAGGTCCGAAGGATTGCGGTTTTCGATTTCAGACTCACCTGCCAGCCATTCGCCAGCAATCAGATTCAGTTGTGTCACGTTACGCCCCAGTGCGATTTCATTTGACCTAGGATGGATTTTTTGGCGAACATCAGTCAAACTCAATTAAATGAAACAAATTGCAGAAAAACTGAAGTATGGCGATCAAGATTGAAACACTGCGCAGTTTTTGCACGGTTGTGCAGACTGGTAATCTGACCGAGGCCGCCGACCGTCTTGGACGAACGCAATCGGCGGTGTCGATGACGCTGAAGCAGCTTGAGGAGCACCTGGGTAAGAAGCTGTTCGAGGGAGAGCGCAAAAATCGACTGTCAGAAGTGGGTCGGCAGGTTCATGATTTGGCTTTGAAGCAGGTCAGACAGTTCGATCAAACAGTTCAGGATATCGAGGCAATAGCCAGCGCAGAGTACGGCCTGTTGCGGATCGTGTCTGTGCCGTCGGTGGCGGCTCTTGCCTTTCCCAAGGTGCTGAGTCACATGAATAGCCATTTCCCCGATATCAGGATCGAGCTCCGCGATACCGATACACAGCAGGTACTGGACGCGGTTGTGCAAGGAAAAGCGGATATCGGCATTGCATCCGGATATCTTGCGCTAAACGGGGTCACAGCCACGCCCTTGTTCGAAGACAGGTTTGGGGTGGTTTGCACGGCTGCTCACCCGCTGGCACAGCAATCGGAGATGCCAACCATCGAACAGGTGGCTTCGGTTCCCTTCATACGCAATGCTCTGTGCGATCTGGTTCAGTCCCCGCGGTTTCACGCGGCGATTTCGAAGGCCGGTGTGACCATTCAGAACACCCATTCACTGATCGCATTGGTGCGCACCGAGGAATGGGTGACGGTTTTGCCGCAAACCGTTGCACGGTCTCTTCCTGAGGCTATCGTCTTCCGTCCTATAGCTGATCTCGAAGATCAAAGGCAGGTGTATCTTTATGTCTCGCAACGCTCGCGCTTTCAAACGCTGACGGACGCGTTTGGGGACTTCATCCTGAAGCAGGATCTTGTACTGGGATCTGAGGACTGACTGGATAAAATCTGTGCCCCTGTCTGAGATGGCGCCGCTTAGGGGATATTGATGGCAGACAAGCCCACTCAAGAATCGGCTGCACCTATTTCAGGCGTCATATCGATCAAGATCAGAATAAACCGAAACTAATATTCGAGAAAGACGCATATATCGATTTGTGGCATGTTGTTCTTGATGGGTCATGTGTCGGCATGTTTGAATTTTCCTGTCAAACCGGCGCGCCCGGTAACTGGCTAAGAAAGGGGGATGGAACGTCATCCCGATGTCGTTTGACAGGCGTACCGCTGCCCAGAGGGTAAGAAGAACAGCGCCTCGAACGCCCAACACGGAGAAATAATATGAACAAACTCACTATGTTACTGGGAGGCGCGTCGATGATGGTCGCTGTGCCTGCTTTTGCTGCTGACATTGTGATCGGTGTGCCGAACTGGCCATCGGTAAATGCAACAGCGCACATTCTAAAGGTTGCGATCGAACAAAATCTGGGGCTAGAGGTCGAGCTTCAGAATGGCACCAACCCGATCGTGTTCGAGGCGATGGATTCCGGCGCCATGCACGTACACCCCGAAGTGTGGATGCCGAACCAGCAGAACCTGCATGACACCTATGTAACCGAAAAGGGTACAGTTACCTTCAATTCCAATGGCGTTGAGGCGTTTCAAGGAATGTGTGTCGACAAAGCGACCGCTGATGCCAATGATATCCGGTCCATTGACGACCTGACCAATCCCGACATCGCGGCACTGTTCGACAGCAATGGCGACGGGCAGGGCGAAGTATGGATCGGTGCCCCCGGCTGGGCGTCGACCAATGTCGAGAAAATCCGGGCCAAATCATATGGCTATGACCAGGTCATGGAATTGACCGAGATAGACGAAACCGTCGCCTATGCGAACCTTGATAACGCGATCAAAGCGGGTGAGCCTTGGGTGGGTTTCTGCTATACGCCGCATTACGTGTTTGAACTGCATGATCTTCAGATCCTGGAAGAGCCAGCCTATGACGCGGCAAAATGGAATGTCCTGCAGCCCACGGATGATCCGGATTGGCTGGAGAAATCCGAAGCAGGTGTCGCCTGGGATTTGGCCTATCTGCACCTTCACTATGCCAAATCTCTTGAG
This sequence comes from Ruegeria sp. CDSA236, assembly GCF_059611285.1. Lineage (NCBI taxonomy): Bacteria > Pseudomonadati > Pseudomonadota > Alphaproteobacteria > Rhodobacterales > Roseobacteraceae > Ruegeria > Ruegeria sp. CDSA236. Next base: position 129,146 of record NZ_JBXWPG010000003.1, on the reverse strand, counting down.
GATGAGTACCCCGAGGTTGCTCGGCTGTTGTCCAACATGAAACTGGATACTGCCGCTGTCTCGGCCATGACTTATGCGCTTGTCATAGATGGCAAAGAGCCGCTCGCATATGCCGAAGAATGGGTCGGTGCGAACGAAGATGCGGTTCTGAACTGGATGTCAGAGTGATCGGTAACGCTCGGAACTGAATTACAGATAGGCCGCCGGGAATGCCTGGCGGCCTGTTTTGCATTGAAGGGGCAAGTATGACCGAAACAGTCGTTAAGCTGACAGATGTCTGGAAGATTTTCGGTGCGCGGGCAGAGGAGGCCATGACCGCAGTACGGGATGAAGGGATTGGAAAGCCTGAAGTTCTTGAAAGGTATAATTGTGTGGTCGGCGTACAGGGTGCGTCTTTCGAAGTCCCGCGCGGCGAAATCTTCTGCATTATGGGTCTTTCGGGATCCGGGAAATCCACGCTGGTGCGCCACGTGAACCGCTTGATCGAGCCGACCTCAGGCAAGATCGAGATTCTGGGCCAGGACGTATCCAAAATATCCGAGGCTGAGCTGCGCCGTATCCGCGCGCAGCAGATCGGGATGGTTTTCCAGCATATGGCGCTGATGCCGCACCGATCTGTCAGAGACAATGTGGCCTATCCTTTGGAAATTCGAAAAGTGTCCAAATCCAAGCGCTGGGCAGTCTCGGACCATGCGCTGGGTCTGGTGGACCTGACCGGGTACGAAGATCGCCTGCCCAAAGAATTGTCGGGCGGGATGCAGCAGCGTGTTGGAATTGCCCGCGCGCTGGCCTCTGATCCGGAAATCCTGTTAATGGACGAGCCCTTTTCTGCGCTCGATCCGCTGATCAGGCTGCAGTTGCAGGACCAGTTCAAAGCGCTGGTCGCCCAGTTGCAGAAGACCACATTGTTCATCACCCATGATCTGGACGAAGCTATCCGCATTGGCCACCGGATTGCGATCATGAAAGATGGTGTCATCGTTCAGATCGGCACACCGGAAGACATCGTGATGAATCCGGCCGATGACTATGTGCGCGAGTTTGTTCAGGGCATTTCCAAGTTGAAACTGGTCAAGGCACACTCGATCATGGAGCCACTGGACAGCTATTCCGGCCCGACCGACGGCGCGCCGCGCGCGGATGAGGGGGCCGATCTGGATCAGTTGATCGACCTGGCTGTCGACACGGACCTGCCGGTGATCATCACCGATGCAGGGCAAGACGTCGGCGTCGTCACCAAACCGCGCCTGCTGCGCGGAATTCAGGGGGGCAAAAATGACTGATGCAACCACCGAAGTGAAAGTCACCGCCGCCTCGGATATCGAGGTCGACCACGAGGCGCTGGATCGCTCGATCCACGAATTCGCAGGTCCGAACGGGGACTATTACGTCAGGGCGTTTCACAAGATCCATGACGCAACCAGTGCGGTTCCGAATACGTTCAACCGCTGGGCTGCGGTTCTGGGGCCATTTTGGTCGGCATCGCGGGCGATATGGGGGATGTTCTGGACCTTCCTGATCCTTGAAATCATCGCCTGGGTACAGATCGGGCGCGGTGCCTGGGGCAACCCGGGTGCTGATATGGCGGAACGTGCCGAACGTCAGCAAGCGCGCGCAGACGAGCTGTTGGCCCGGGCGGCTGACGCGACAGAAAAGGCCGATATCGACCGCTTTACCAAGCTGGCAGAGAACATCCAGAAAGCCGCCGATACCAGCTTTGGAAAAGCCGCGGCCGCGCAGTCTGAAGCGCTGAGCATCATGATCACCGGATTGCTGATGCTGCTGGTCTTCAAACTGGCACAGGGCTTCTATGCCGACCGCGTCTATGAAAAACAGTATTCAAAATGGCGGACCGATCCGGATAGTACCGAAAGTGGCCAGTCCAGGCGAAATATGGTGCTGGGGGCTGTGCTTGTTGCGGCGATTGGGCCGTTGATTGTCTACAAATTCACGGTCAATGCGTCGATGGCCATGTTGGATGCATTCCCCGAAAAAGAAGTGTCCGCACTGATATTGGGTGAGGGCGGCGGGACCCTGTTTTCAAACCTTGCAAGCTGGATGGAGGCGCAGATAGATGCGGCCGCTCTTGCTGGCGGGGACGTATTCGATGGGATCGTCGCTGGGGTTCGGTCGGTTCTGGATGCCCTGACCATTGCGCTGATCGGGTCGCCTTGGCCGGTTGTGATGTTGGTGATATGTGTGACGGCTTGGCGGGCTGCAGGCCCCCGAGTGGCGATCTTCACGGCGTCTTCATTGGCCTATATCGCCTTGCTGGGATATTGGGATGTGGCGATGGAAACCGTGGCGCTGGTCGGTGCGGCGGTGCTGTTATGCGTTGTTTTTGGCATTCCACTGGGCATTTGGTTTGGCAAGTCCAGGCGTGCCTACCGCGCGGCAGAGCCCGTGCTGGACTTGATGCAGACTTTGCCGGCCTTCGTCTATCTGATCCCGATTATCGCCTTCTTTGGCACCGGCAACCCGCCCGGCATTCTGGCAACGATCATCTTTGGCATGCCGCCGGTCATCCGACTGACCGCGCTGGGCATGCGCGGAGTGCCCGACAGTATCAAAGAGGCTGCTGTGGCTTTTGGGGCCTCGAAATGGCAGCTGTTGAAGGATGTCGAGATACCTCTGGCCTTGCCGTCGATTATGACCGGGGTGAACCAGACCATCCTGATGTGCCTATCGATGGTGGTGATCATTTCGCTGATCGGTGGCGGAGGGCTGGGCAAGGAAATCCTTGAGGCGTTGCAATACGCAGCCAAGGGTCCCGGCCTGTTGGGCGGCTTTGCCATTTTGTTCCTTGCTATGGTCATGGACCGTATTGTTCAGGGTGCATTCCGGCGAGAAGACGAAAGAATCTGAACTTCTATGCCCTCGGCCCAGGCCGGGGGCATTTTTTTACCGGAGGATGAAATGGTCGACCGCTATGAGCAGTCCATGATGGACAATTTGTACTGGTGGGGCATACCGACGATGTTTCGCTGCCCCAATATCGGACCTGAGGGGCGGGATATTGCACTTGTCGGTGTGCCGCATTCGACCGGAAACGGGACAACCGAAAGGGATCAGCATCTGGGCCCGCGCGCCTTGCGGAATGTCTCGGCGGTACAGCGCAGGGTCCATTCGGTTTTTGAGATCGACCCCTGGAGCCGCGCGAAGATTGCCGATGTCGGTGATGTACCCTTTCCGCGCGCCAACGATAACGAAGACTGCATCGAACGCATTACCGCCTTTTACAAGGACATAGATGCGGCAGGTGCGCGCCCGGTATCCGTTGGCGGTGACCATTCCATTACCGGCGGGATCGTACAGGCGCTGGGATGTGGGAAGCTGGCCGGAGGAGAGCCGATCAGTTTTCTGCACCTGGATGCCCATACGGATGTGTTTACAAAGGTCGATCACTTTTTGGGGGCAAAGAAGTCGGCCGCTCATTGGGGGGCTTATCTGGCTGATCAGGGGCAGGTTGATCCTACCCGTTCGATGCAGATCGGCCTGCGAGGCCATCCGCGCAGCCTGGACTGGTTGCAGCCTTCTTACGACTATGGGTACAACATCGTCACCATGCGCGAATTTCGTCAGCGCGGGCTTGCAGATGTAGTGGCGCAGACCAAAGAGGTTCTAGGTGATCGCCCGGTCTATATCACCTTCGATCTGGATTGCCTTGACCCGACAATCGCTCCGGCGGTGTCCAATCTGGAGCCGGGCGAAAAGGGGTTCGACATTGACGAAGCCGTGGGTATCCTGCGTGCCGCGCGCGGTTTGAACATTGTCGGCGGTGACGTTGTTTGCATGATGCCCACTAAGGACAGCCCCAACAACATCACCGCCCTGACTGCGGCGGCGGTGATGTTCGAGATGATCTCGATGATTGCCGAAAACACCGGTTAGCGGCGGGCGTCTACGGCCTGTGCCAGAACACACAGTAGCTCGAACATTAGTGAGATGCCCAGCCAGGCCGTGCCCCCAGCGGCATCGAAGGGTGGCGCGACCTCAACCAGATCAGCACCAACCAAATTGACACCGCTTAACTGGCGGATCACCTGCTGCGCCTGAAAACTGTTCGGCCCGCCGATCTCTGGCGTGCCGGTGCCGGGGGCATAGGTGGGGTCCACAAAGTCGATGTCATAGGTGCAATAGGTCTGACCTGTTCCGACGATCCCGCGCACCTCGGCCATGACATCGTCAATGCCGCGGTCGAACAGTTCTTCGATGCGGATGATGCGGATGCCCTGTGCCTCGGCCCAATCGATATCGTCTGTGTTATAGGCCGTCCCGCGTATGCCGACTTGGACAAAGCGCTTGGGGTCCACAAGGCCCTCTTCAACGGCACGACGAAACGGTGTGCCATGGGTGTATTTGTAGCCACCGAAATAGCTGTCGAACAGGTCGGTGTGGCTGTCGAATTGAATAAGGCCTAATGGCTCCGACTTGGCCAGAGCGCGCAAGACGGGCAGGGTGGTCAGGTGGTCGCCGCCCGCGGTTAGCGGCGTTATGCCCCGTTCGGTCAGATCGTCATAGAAAGACGTGACTCGGTTCATGGTGTCTTCGATGTCCACCGGGTTCGGCGCGACATCACCCAGATCGGCGCAATTCACCATGGCAAAAGGGGCTACACCGGTGACCGGGTTCATTGCGCGGATCATGGTCGAATAGTCGCGCAACTGCCGAGGCCCGTGCCGCGCGCCGGGGCGGTTTGTGGTGCCGCCATCCCACGGGATCCCGATGATCCCAATATCAACTTCGTTGATCCGGTCGTCCTTGGGGGTCAGTTCGGGAAGGCGCATGAACGTGGGGACACCAGCGAAACGCGCAAGCTCCATTGCCGAGACCGGCTGAAAGAAGGGGTTTGTCATGAGGGCCTCATCTGAGTGTATGTGCTGCAAGCCTACTGGCTAGAGTCGGTCGACGTAAGTCTAATAGAGAATGCGAAACCGTCTGCGGATTTCAGCGTCCTGTTCTTCGGTCAGGTATTGCGGATGATGTCGTGCCAGGATGTCCTTTGCGTGCCGGCGGGCAACCGTCCACGCATCGGCGGCCCCATCGGTCTGCCATGTCCGGGGTTCGTTCCGGTCAGCCAGCGCTGGATAGAAGTAATCCCGTTCCATCGCAGCATAGGTGTGGGCGCTTCCCAGAAAATGACCGTCGCCCAGTACCGCATGACAAATGGCGTCGAATCCCAGGTTTTCGTCGGTCACTTCGATGCCGCGCAAAGCGCGATAGGTGTGAGAGTGCATTTCGTCGTCAAGAACGAACCCTTCGAAACTGGCGCCCAGCAACGAAGCGGTCATGCCCGAGCTTTCGTAGATCAGATTGCCGCCAGCCAGCGCCGCAGCGAGCGAAGTCATTCCTTTCTCGGCTCCGTACTGTGCGTCGACAGCTTTCGCATCAGTCATCGAGGCGGCCACACCCGAAGGCAGCCCCAGTGCGTTGGTGATCTGCGCCGACGCCGCGTTTAGAATGGCGGTCTCGCCACTGCCGCCTGCGAAAGAACCCGTGCGCAAATCAACGATGAAAGGCCAGTTGGAAAACACCATCGGAAAACCGGGTTTGATCGCATTGACCATGACAAGGCTGGCCAGCGTCTCGGCCAAAGATTGCGCCAGAAACCCGGCGAGTGTCGCCGGTGCAGTGGCGCCCGCCTGTGCGGCGGTGATACAGGACATCGGGATGTTATGGGCGATACATTCATAGACAACGTCCACCGCATCCTCGCCATAGCGCAGCGGTGAAATCACCGGGCTGATATGGGCCTTCAGAAACGGTCGCTTGGCGAACTCACCCGGCCCGCCTGCAACGATGTCGAGCATTTCGACGATCGGGGCCACATGTTCGGCAAGGGTAAACGATGTGGCAATCGGTTTGGTGGTATTGCGCACCAGCGCGTAAACTGTGTTCACATCCAGATCGAAAACATCGGGCAAATCGGTTGCGACACAGCAGCGCGTGAACCAGCTGACATTGGCCAGCGTATCTTGAAGCCGCGTGAAATCATGCAGATCGGCCAGCGTGGAGGGGCGATAGTGACCGCTCTCCAGATCCAGCGTCTGCACCGCCGCACCGCCGGTGCCAAAGAACACACGATTTCCGCCCACTTCGATCGAGCGCGCTTCGTCCCGGCCATGAAACGAGAAAGTCTTGGCAGCGGACCCAATAGCGTCTTCAACCATGTTTCGAGGAAATAGCAGCCGCCCTTGCTGTCCGGATTGTGCACCGGCTGACCGCAGATCGTTGGCCAGCCTGTCCGGGACCTCGCCCATGCCGAGAGTTTCCAGCAGCCTTAAGGCGGTATTGTATATTTGTTTGACTTCGGACTGTGTCAAAGGTTGAAAGCGACCACCGGCTTGACCGGGGGGGCACGGATCTATGGCGGGCTCTGCTGCGCGTTGCGCAAGACGCGCATTTCGACCGCTTCTTTTACTGCCCTTTGACAACGCCCAATCCTTTTCATGTCAGAATTCCCGGAACCGTAAAGGGCGATGCGGGGTCTCTGCAAAAGAGAAATGCGCCTTTCAGAATCCTCAATCGTAGTTTCGATTTTTCAGCACAAGCCATTCGTAAGCTGTTGCGAAGACCCGTTTTCAGCAAAACCTATTGGGGTTCAGAGGAGCAAAGCCAATGAAGTCGCGGACAAAAGTAGTGGTAATTGGTGGCGGGATCGCAGGGTGCTCAACTCTGTATCACCTGACGCAAGAAGGATGGGCAGATGTCGTCCTGGTCGAACGAAACGAGTTGACCTCTGGTACCACTTGGCATTCAGCCGCGCAGGTGACGAATTTTGGAACAAACCAGACCATGGTTGGACTGAAATCCCATTCGATCAAACTGTACCAAGACCTGTCTGCGAATCCCGACTATCCCATCAATTACCACCATGGTGACGGCGGAATCAGGTTGGCGAACACCCAAGCGCAAATGCAGGGATACCGACATTTCGCTTCGATGGCCCGGGGGATGGATGTCCATTTCGAGGTTATTGATGCCGAAGAATGCGCTCGGCGGCACCCTCTGATCTCGACCGAAAACCTGATTGGTGGGCTGTGGGATCCCTCGGACGGGGATATTGATCCGGCTCAGCTGTGTCAGGCGTTGGCCCGGGCTGCACGTTTGGCCGGGGCCGAAGTGTACCGGAATACCCCGGTTGTCGGGTTGATCCAGCACAAGGATGACACTTGGACGGTACAGACCGAACACGGTGATATCGACTGTGACATCGTGGTGAATGCCTGCGGATATCGTGTGAACGAAGTGGGCGCCTTGATGGGGGTGCACCACCCCGTGGCCTCGATGGAGCATCAGTATTTTCTGACAGAAGATATTCCTGAAATCCGCGATGCCGGCCACCGAATGCCTTTGCTGCGATGTCCGATCAGCGATTTCTACTGTCGACAAGAAAAGAACGGCCTCTTGCTGGGGTTCTATGAACAGGGCTGCAAGACCTGGGGCATGGACGGGATCGATCCAAATTTTGTCAATGCACTGTGCCCGGACGATCTGGACCGTGTCTCGGATGTGCTGGAGGGCGCTTTTGCCCGGATGCCTGCTCTGTTGGAGGCCGGGATTCACACCGTCGTCAATGGGCCGATCACCTACACGATTGATGGTGCGCCGCTTGTCGGGCCGATCCCGGGCAAGCGCAACGCCTTCTGTATCATCGGCCTGCGGGCGGGGTTAGGTGAGGGCGGTGGCCACGGCTGGTTGCTGGCCCAGCAGATTGTGCATGGAGAGGCCTGTTATGACACCTGGTGCCTGGATCCGCGCCGGTTCACAGACCACGCGAATGTGGAGCTGACGGCACTGAAGGCAGTTGAGGATTATCAAAACGAATTTCGCTTTCATCTCCCGCATGAACACCGCCCCGCGGGGAGGCCTGCTAAGACCACTGCTTTGACCCCGGTTCTGGCGGCCGAGGGCGCCGAATTCACTGTCGTCAATGGATGGGAAAGGGTGGATTACATCAAGCCTGACCCCAGCTTTGAACCGACCCTCAGTTTCGATTTTGACGAAACCTATGATTTGGTCGGGGCCGAGGTGGCAAATGTTCAGTCCAATGTCGGGTTGTCCGAGGTGAATGGTTTCAACCGTATCGAGATTACTGGCGCGGATCGGCATGCCTTTCTGGATCGTCTGTTTTGCGGTGCTGTCACGCGCCGCGACGGCAGGGTTGGGCTGGGCTATCTTTTGAACCATCACGGGATGGTCAAAGCCGAAGCGACTGTGGCGAACCTGCCCGCCAGCGATCGCGGCCCTGCCCGGGTCTGGTATGGCTCGGCGGCGGCAAGTGAATTCCACGATATGGATTGGCTAAAGCATAACCGCTACCCTGATGAAGACGTGCATTTACGCAGTCTGACCAACGACTACACCATTCTGATCCTTGCCGGCCCGAAATCACGTGATGTGCTGGCGTCCAGCGCGCGCGGTGATTGGTCCCCGGCAGCTTTTCCATGGCTGAGCGTCAGGGAGTGCTTTGTTGGCTTCGCTCCAGCAACGGTGATGGCGGTAAGTTTTTCTGGCGAACTGGCATATGAAATCCACGTTCCCAACCCTTCGCTTTATAGCGCATATCTGGCGCTGCGGCGGGCTGGAGAGCGCTTCGGCCTCAAGTTGTTTGGCGCTCGGGCGATTGACTCCATGCGGATGGAAAAGACGTTCCTGCACTGGAAGGCTGATTTGATCACCGAGTTTAATCCTTTTGAAACAGGACTGAATCGGTTTGTGAGGTTGGAAAAGGGCGACTTCATCGGGCGCGATGCCTTGCTGAACCGTGATGCTGATGGGCCGCGGAGAAAACTCGTGCCGCTCCGGTTGGAAACAGGACAGGGACCTGCCCATGCCGGGGCTTCGCTGATGCTGGGTGACACGGTTGTCGGAACAATCACCTCGGGCGAGTGGGGGCACCGCACCGGCCTCAATCTTGCCCATGGATTTGTCGATCCGCAACTTGCAGAATTCGGGTGCAAGATAGAGTTGGATCACTGTGGAATACGGGTCAACGCAACGGTGATCGCACCTTCGCCCTATGACCCGGACCATAGCAGGCTCCGGGCTTGAGGCAGAACGGGTTGCAAGTTCCTCATTGCAATGAGGGGCGTTCTTTGTTTCGCTAGTTTTGATGTAATCGAAACAACGGACTGTAAATGTGCCAAAGTCGCTAAGCCTCCGCTGGCTGGAAGTTTTTCAGTTGGTCGCAAAGTCAGGATCGATCCAACAGGTCGCATCGGAAACCGGTTTGTCTATCAGCACGGTTTCCAATCACCTACGAAGCCTTGAGACCGCGTTGGGCATTGATTTGGTGGATCACGGGCGTCGTCCAATGGGTCTGACACCTGCCGGTGAAGTCTATGCGCGCCATGTCCGCGATGGGCTGATTGTTTTGAAAAAGGCCGAGGCGGAGATCCGGTCGGGTAACTGGCGCCATGCGACGGATTTGAGGCTGGCACTGATTGATGATTTCGACAATCAAATCTCGCCAGACCTGTTTCGGTTTCTTGCGCATGCTTTGCCGCGCTGCAGTTTTCGGCATTTCACACGCCCCAGCCATGAGATCATTGCCAAGTTGCAGGAACATAAGCTGGATGCAGGGGTGGCGACCCGACCGTTCGAACGGACCGAGGGCCTGATCGAATACCCGTTGATGCGCGACCCTTTTATCGTTGTTTTGCCCGGAGCGTTCAGTGGCATGCCCGAGGAGATGTTTTCATCAAACGCAGAATTGCCGTTGCTGCGCTATTCGCGTGATTACGTGATCGGCAAGCAAATTGAGATACAGCTCAGGCGAGGTAAATTTGATCTGCCCAACAGGTTCGAACTGGAATGCAATCAGTCGATCATAGGATTGGTCGCTGAAGGCACCGGTTGGACCATCACCACGGCCGCAAGTTTTCATAGGGCCCACAGATTTCACGACCAAGTTCGGGTGGTGCCATTTCCCGGCCGAAACTTTGTAAGAACAGTGTCTTTATTCACGACCGACGTATACCCCGAGACCACTTCGAAGCTAATCCAGAGAGCGATGGGAAAGCTTATTCGTCAACATTTTACCGACCCGATGTGCGCAAGTCACGCCTGGTTGAAAGGTGAGTTTCGCACCATGGAGAATGAGGCCGCCTGAAGTCAGCCGGGGCGCCCCAGCGATTGGCGTTCGACCAAATTGGTTCGCAACTGTACATTGCAACTTTCGGTGGGCTTTTCGATCAATCCAACCAGTTCCAGCGCAGCCCGTCGACCCATTTCCCGATGTGGGACATGCACGGTCGTCAAGCCTGGATCGGTGATCTGCGCCAGTTCGATATCGTCGAACCCTGTGACGGAGACGTCCTGAGGAACTCTAAGCCCCATCTCCTTGGCCCGGCGCGACGCACCGATAGCCAGAACATCGTTCCCGCACAGCACCGCTGTTGGTCGATCTTGCCGAGACATCAGACGGGAAAACGCCTCTGCCCCGTTTTCGATTTCATATGGCGTTTCTACGATCGTCAGCCGGTCATTTGGGATGTTGTTGCGGCGCATTGCTTCTTGCACCCCTTCGATCCTCAGTCGGGCACGGTCGTTTCCGGTGCTGACACCAGAAATCATACCCAGGGTTCGGTGACCCAGCTTGATCACTTGATTTGCCAGTTCGGCCATGGCCGCACGGTTGTCAAATCCGACCGAAGGGACTGGTGCGTCTGCCTGAAACGACCAGGCTATCAGAACTGGAATCCTGCGCTTTGCGAGATAGTCATAGATCCGCGAGTCTCGATCATGCCCGATCAGCAGCAACCCATCCGCCCCCCGTGCGACCAGGTTGCGTATCTGCTCTTCTTCGATCTCAGGCTGATAGGCCGAACTAGAGACAAGCAGGGTATAGCCATGCTGGCGCAGCTCTTCCTGAAAGGCCTGAAGTCCACGCGCAAAGATCGCGTTTTCCATGGTGGGAATGATGGCGCCGATGGTGTGCGACCGTCTGGCAGCCATAACACGTGCGGCAAAATTCGGCGTGTATCCCAAAGCGTCAACGGCAGACTGAACCCGATCACGCGTAGCCTGCACCACCAGGTTCGGAGAATTGAGGCAACGTGAAACCGTGGCGGTCGATACGCCCGCGAGTTTCGCAACATCCTCCAGGGTCGGTGCAGTTTTTGCCTTTGGCATTGTCAAACCTGAAATTTGATTTTGCAAATATGTGTAAGCTCTGCGCCGTCTAGGCGAAAGCGAAATGTAACCGCTTACAGAGATTGATTGCTTTGTCGCAGGCAAACCGGTGCGGGCTAGGCTCAGGAAAATACCAACCCGTCGCGATTTTGTGGTTGGATATTCAGAATGTAGAAACTTCAAGTATAAAATATTTTTACTTGAAGGGATGCGCCACCTGGTCTAGCGTTTCAGGTAAAGCTGCGAATGGGGGGAAGGTAACGATGCGTGTTGCATGTCTCGGCGGCGGGCCGGCTGGCCTCTATTTCGGGATTTCAATGAAGCTCCGCGATCCGGATGCCGAAGTGGTTGTTATCGAGCGAAACCGCCCGGATGACACCTTTGGCTGGGGCGTCGTGTTGTCAGATGAGACGCTGGATAATCTTGCAGCCAATGACGCAGCCAGCGCGGCGGTGATACGTAAACACTTTGCCTATTGGGATGACGTAGCACTTGTGCATAAAGGTCAGCGCACCGTGTCCAGCGGCCACGGATTTTGCGGGATCGGACGCAAGCAACTGCTGCTCATTTTGCAAGACCGAGCGCGCGAGCTTGGTGTCGAGATGCGCTTTGAGACCGAGGCGGCATCAGCCTCGGACTATATGATGAACTTCGACGTCGTTGTGGCTTCGGACGGGCTGAACTCCAAATCACGGGCCGAGTTCGCAGATGTTTTTCGACCCGATATAGACCAACGACGGTGTCAGTTCGTCTGGCTGGGTACGCATCAGAAGTTTGACGACGCCTTCACCTTTATTTTTGAGGAAACGCCAAAGGGCTGGGTCTGGGCACATGCCTATCAGTTCGACCGGGATACGGCGACTTTCATCGTGGAATGCTCGCAACAGACCTTCGATGCTTTTGGGTTTGGTGAGATGACCAAGCAAGAGTCCATCGCTTTGTGCGAAGACATTTTCAAAGATCATTTGGGCGGCCATCCCTTGATGAGCAATGCCAGTCATATCCGCGGCTCGGCCTGGCTGCGGTTTCCTAGGGTCTTGTGCGAAAAATGGAGTTACAAAAACCTGGTATTGCTGGGAGATGCCGCAGCGACTGCACATTTTTCCATTGGCTCGGGAACAAAGCTGGCACTGGAAAGCGCTATAGCGCTGGCTGACTTCCTCCATAAAGAAGATACGCTTGAAGCGGCTTTCGCGCGGTATGAGGACGAGCGTCGTCTTGAAGTGTTGCGCCTGCAATCGGCAGCGCGGAACTCGGTCGAATGGTTCGAGAATGTCGAACGTTACCTCGATCAGGATTCGGTTCAGTTGAATTACGCGATGCTGACACGGTCTCAGCGGATCAGCCACGAGAACCTGCGCCAACGCGATGCCAACTGGCTGGGGCATGCCGAGGCATGGTTCATGCAACAGTCTGGGGGCGCGGTTGATGGTCCGGCCCGGCCCCCGATGTTTGCGCCATTTCGCCTGCGGGGGATGCAGTTGAAGAACCGGATCGTGGTGTCACCCATGGCACAGTACAAGGCGGTTGATGGGTGCCCGGTTGACTGGCACCTGATCCATTACGGTGAAAGGGCCAAAGGTGGCGCCGGGCTGGTATACACCGAAATGACCTGTGTCAGCGCCGAAGGCCGGATCACTCCAGGATGCCCGGGGCTTTATGAGCCCGAACACGAGGCCGCATGGGCTCGACTCACCGAATTTGTCCATGCGGAAACCGACGCCAAAATATGCTGTCAAATCGGCCATTCGGGCCGCAAAGGTTCAACCTGCATCGGGTGGGAAGGAATGGACCAGCCGCTGAAGGAAGGAAACTGGCCTTTGATATCAGCTTCGGCGATCCCTTGGTCCGACGGTAACGCTGTGCCCAGCGCGATGGATCGTGCAGATATGGATAGGGTCACGTCCCAATTTGTGACCGCAACCCGGATGGCAGATCGTGCTGGGTTTGACATGATCGAACTGCATGCGGCGCATGGCTACCTCATCTCGTCCTTTATCTCTCCTTTGTCGAACACGCGCGACGACATGTATGGGGGTAGTCTTGAAAACCGTATGCGTTATCCGCTTGAAGTTTTTTCAGCTATGCGGTCGATCTGGCCCAAAGATAAGCCGATGGCGGTGCGCATTTCTGCCAATGACTGGGTCGGACCTACTGGTGTGACGCCGCAACAAGCTGTGGATATAGCGGCGATGTTCGATGCGGCGGGTGCAGATATAGTCGATGTTTCCGCCGGGCAGACTTCGACCGATGCCAACCCGGTTTACGGCCGTATGTTCCAGACCCCTTTCGCGGACCGCATTAGAAACGAATGCGGCATCAGTACTATGGCGGTGGGGAACATCTATGAAGCCGATCACGTAAATTCGATTCTCATGGCCGGTCGTGCGGATCTGGTGTGCCTTGCCCGGCCTCATCTGGACGATCCGTACTGGACCTTGCACGCGGCTACGGCGTTGGGGGACCGGCAGGAAACTTGGCCCCGCCCCTATGAAGCCGGGCGGGATCAGGCTTGGCGCCTGGCAGATCGCATGGCGGAAACGGCGGGTGAAGTATGAAACATGTCGTCATAACCGGCGGCGGCACCGGCGTTGGTGCGGCTATAGCCCAAGATTTCGCGAATGGCGGAGCAGTCGTTACCATTTTGGGCCGTACAGAGGCCAAGCTCCAGCAGCAAGCTTTGCCGTATGTCCTTTGTGATGTGACCGATGACAAGCAGGTCCTAGCTGCTATTGAAACAGCACGGGCAGAACGCGGCCCAATTTCAATAGCGATTGCGAATGCCGGCGCGGCCCATTCGCTTCCGTTTCATCGGATGACAGCCGATGATCTGCGGACCCTGACGGATGTGAATCTGGTGGGTGTTTTCAATCTTTGGCAGGCGGCTTTACCTGACATGCACGCCGCTGGAGCGGGCCGTCTGATTGCCATCGCGTCCACCGCCGGTTTGAAGGGCTATCCTTATGTATCCGGCTATTGTGCGACAAAACATGCGGTGGTCGGGCTGACGCGGTCTCTGGCGGTCGAACTTGCGGCGACGGGCATCACTGTCAATGCGGTTTGTCCGGGGTTTGTGGAAACGCCGATGCTGGATCGTTCGATTGCGAACATCGTCGAGAAGACGGGAATGAGCGCGGAAAATGCGGTGAAAAGTCTGAAAAAGATAAACCCACAGGGTCGTTTCATCCAGGTCGAAGACGTAGCAGGTGCCGTGCGGTGGTTGTCCTCGGATGCGGCAAATTCAGTCAATGGCCACGCGCTTAGCCTGTCCGGAGGCGAGATATGAACCCAAACCCGCTTCAAGCACCATTGGAAGATCCATCCAAAGAGAGATTGCGGTTATGGCTGCGGCTGCTCAAGACCACGCGTGGCATCGAGGCTGCGCTAAGAGAGAACCTCAGGGTAGAGTTCGACACGACACTGCCGCGCTTCGACGTGATGGCAGCCCTGTCGCGGTTCGAAGATGGGCTGAAGATGAGCGAAATCTCGGGTGCGCTGCGCGTTTCGAACGGGAATGTGACCGGAATCGTGGATCGGCTGGCTGATGACGGCCTGCTAGTGCGCGTACCTGTGCCTGGAGATCGTCGTGCCCATCGCGTACGCATGACACAAAAAGGATGCGAGGAATTCGCACGTCAGGCCGCGGCGCATGAGGCGTGGATATCCGATATGCTTGGTCAGTTTTCCGCCGAGGACGCCCGCACTCTGACAACCGAACTCACTATTTCGGAGGAAATCGATGGCTAGTGACGTCAAACATTTTCGCTGCGAAATCCGGAACCGGGTTGCAACGATTGCACTGAACCGACCAGAGCGTAAGAACCCTTTGACCTTCGACAGCTATGCCGAACTGCGCGATTGGTTCAGGGATCTGGTCTATTCAGAAGAGGTAGATGCAGTGGTGTTCGCCTCAAATGGTGGCAATTTCAGCTCGGGCGGCGATGTGCACGAAATCATCGGTCCGCTAACGCGCATGAAGATGAAGGACCTGTTGCTCTTCACGCGAATGACCGGAGATCTCGTCAAGGCGATTGTGAATTGTGGCAAGCCGGTGATTGCTGCGGTGGACGGTATTTGCGTGGGGGCCGGGGCCATCATCGCTATGGCCTCGGATTTGCGTATCGCCACCCCGCAGGCCAAATGTGCATTCCTGTTCACTCGGGTGGGGCTGGCAGGGTGCGATATGGGGGCCTGCGCCATCCTGCCCCGTATCATCGGGCAGGGGCGTACGGCCGAACTGCTCTATACCGGACGCAGCATGACCGCTGATGAGGGGCTTTCCTGGGGGTTCTACAATGCGGTGGCTGATCCATCCGAGCTTGACGCTACCACGCAATCTCTGGCTGACCGTATCGTGGCTGGCCCCAATTTTGCGCATATGATGACCAAGACCATGCTGGCGCAGGAGTGGTCTATGTCGATCGAACAGGCAATCGAAGCAGAGGCGCAGGCCCAGGCGATCTGTATGCAAACCGGAGATTTTGAACGCGCCTACAAGGCCTTTGTTGCAAAAGACAAACCAGTATTCGAGGGCGATTGATGGCAGATCAGAGCTTTCTTTCGTGGCCATTCTTTGACCCTCATCACCGGGGCTGGGCGGATCGGGTGCAAGAGGTTGCTCGGGGACTGACTATTGACCATGGCGACCCGGACCAGGCTTGTCGCGATCTGGTCCGCCAGCTGGGCGACGCCGGGCTGCTGCAGCCTACTTCGGACGAAAGCGGCCATTTGGATGTCAGGACGCTGTGCCTCAGCCGTGAAACACTTGCCCGCCATGATGGGTTGGCCGATTTCGCCTTTGCAATGCAGGGGCTTGGAACCGGAGCGATCTCGTTGTTCGGCTCAAAAGGCCAAAAGGCGCATTGGCTGCCGCAAACGCGCTCTGGTCAGGCTATCGCGGCCTTTGCATTGACTGAACCTCAATCGGGGTCGGATGTGGCAAATTCGACAATGACGGCTATCCGTGATGGCAACGACTTTGTCCTGAACGGTGAAAAGACATGGATATCGAACGGGGGTATCGCAGATGTCTACACCCTGTTCGCCCGTACTGGCGAGGCACCCGGGGCCAAAGGGTTGTCAGCTTTTATCATCACTCCTGATCTGAAGGGTTTCGAAGTTGTCGGGCGCCTGGACACAATCGCGCCACACCCATTGGCGACTTTGCGTTTCAATGAAGTGCGTGTGCCGGCTAGCGCGATGATCGGTCAAGCTGGCGCAGGATTTCGTATTGCAATGTCTGTGCTAGATCTGTTCCGCCCGACAGTGGCCGCCGCTGCCCTGGGATTTGCACGACGCGCGCTAGATGAGGCGCTGACACGGGTATCGGAACGGCAGGTGCAAGGCGCCCCGTTGTTTGATTTGCAGATGGTGCAGGGGCACATCGCCGAGATGGCATTAGATGTCGATGCTTCGGCGCTTTTGATCTATCGGGCAGCGTGGGCCAAGGACAGCGGAGCGGCGCGCATCACACGTGAGGCGGCGATGGCCAAGTTGTTTGCTACCGATCAGGCACAGTTGATTATCGACAAGGCGGTTCAGTTGTTTGGTGGCGACGGGGTGCGTTCTGGGATGGCGGTTGAATCTCTGTACCGAGAAATCCGTGCCTTGCGCATCTACGAGGGCGCCTCGGACGTTCAAAAAGTAATCATTGCACGTCAGACGATGGCCGCGCACATGGAGGGAAGGTGATGCTTGGACCGTCTGCACATACCGACACGTTCAGCCGCGATAACCTGCCCCCCCAGGATCAGTGGCCCGACTTCCTGTTGGCGGGTTTTGCATATTCCGATCATGTGAATGCAGCATATGAGCTGACCGATGCCATGGTTGCCAAGGGCTTTGGTGATCATACCGCTTTGATCGGCAATGGTCGGCAACGAACATATAAAGAGCTCAGCGACTGGACCAACAGGCTGGCACATGTATTGGTCGATGACTTGGGGGTCGAGCCGGGAAACCGGGTGCTGATCCGATCGGCTAACAATCCGGCAATGGTTGCGTGCTGGCTTGCCGCAACCAAGGTGGGAGCGGTTGTCGTCAATACTATGCCGATGTTGCGCGCTGCAGAACTGATGAAAACTGTCGATAAGGCGGAAATCCAGTTTGCATTATGTGATACCCGGCTGATCGACGAAATGCAGTCCTGCGCCAGTGATAGCCGGTTCCTGCAGCGGGTTGTCGGGTTCGACGGAACTTCAAACCACGATGCCGAGCTTGATCGTCTAGCACTTGAAAAACCGGTACAGTTCGATTGCGTTAAAACCGGGCGCGACGACGTGGCCTTGTTGGGTTTCACCTCCGGCTCGACAGGTGAGCCCAAGGCCACCATGCATTTTCACAGAGATATTCTGATCATTGCCGACAGCTATGCGCGTGAGGTGTTGCAGGTCGTTCCGGAGGACGTTTTTGTTGGTTCTCCACCTTTGGCCTTCACATTCGGGTTGGGTGGTTTGGCGGTGTTTCCGTTGCGGTTCGGCGCGACTGCAACCCTGTTAGAACAAGCCTCGCCTGCGGGCATGATCGAGATAATCGAAAAATACAAAGCGACTGTCTGTTTCACTGCGCCAACCGCCTATCGGGTCATGCTGCAGGCGATGGATGACGGTGTAGATCTGTCTAGTCTGCGTGCGGCTGTGTCGGCGGGCGAGACCTTACCGCAGCCAATCTATGACGAGTGGATTTCCAAGACAGGCAAACCAATGCTCGACGGGATCGGCGCGACCGAGATGTTGCACATCTTTATTTCAAACCGGTTTGACGATCACCGCCCAGCCAGTACCGGCAGGCCGGTTACCGGATATGAGGCCAAAGTACTAAACCCAGACGGAACTGAAGCTGCAGTTGGGGATATCGGACGCCTGGCTGTTCGTGGTCCGACAGGGTGCCGGTATCTGAATGATAAGCGGCAGGCGGGTTATGTGACAGATGGGTGGAATATCACTGGTGACAGCTTTTATCGGGACGCAGAGGGGTATTTTCATTTTTCTGCGCGCAATGACGACATGATTATCTCGGCCGGATACAACATAGCCGGACCCGAAGTCGAAGCCGCACTTCTGGCGCATGAAGCCGTTGCGGAATGCGCGGTGATCGGCGTCCCAGATGCTGAGAGGGGTCATATTGTCCAAGCACATGTTGTTCTGGCTTCAGGTACGGCTGATGACGCTATGCGCGAAGCCCTTCAGGCTCATGTGAAATCTATGATTGCCCCGTATAAATACCCGCGCTCGATCCGGTTCTGCGATGGTTTGCCCAAAACCGCGACCGGAAAAATCCAGCGTTTCCGCCTGAAATCATGATCAATGTATGTAGAATATAGCGGGCAGAAAGAATGTAAGAAAAAGACCGAATTGCCAAAGGCATAGACCGAACGTTGAGAATAATGACATAAATCGCGTTCATAGGGCCAACGAAGGGAGAAGACGATGAAGAGACTATTGGCGGCTGCAGCGATCACTGCGCTGTGCGCGACGGGTGTTACAGCGGAAGTTAAGGTGGGGATGATCACAACGCTTTCAGGCGGCGGGGCCGGTTTGGGCATCGACGTACGGGATGGGTTCATGCTTGCGATTGCTCAATCGGGGCGGGATGATATCGAGGTGGTGATCGAAGACGACCAGCGCAAACCGGATATCGCGGTACAGCTGTCAGACAAGATGATCCAATCCGAACGTGTAGATGTGATGACCGGTATCATCTGGTCAAACCTGGCGATGGCGGTTGTGCCAGCCGCCGTGAACCAGGACGTTTTCTATCTGTCACCCAATGCGGGCCCGTCACCTCTGGCGGGGAAGGGCTGTCACCAGAACTATTTCAACGTTGCCTGGCAGAACGACAACCTGCACGAGGCCGCGGGCGCATACGCCAATGGTGCGGGTTACAAGAGCAGCTTCATACTTGCTCCGAATTACCCGGCGGGTGTCGACGCGCTGACTGGCTATAAACGCTTTTTCGAAGGTGATCTGGCCGGTGAGATCTATACCGAGCTTGGCCAGACTGATTATGCAGCTGAAATCGCGCAAATCCGCGCAAGCGATGCGGATAGCGTCTTTTTCTTCCTGCCCGGCGGGATGGGGATTTCGTTTCTGAAGCAATATGCCGACAGCGGGATCGATCTTCCAGTTGTTGGCCCAGCCTTCAGCTTTGATCAGGGCATTCTGCAGGCGGTAGGCGATGCGGCGCTGGGCGTGGTGAACACTTCGCAGTGGAACAAGGATATCGACAACCCGACCAACGCTGCCTTTGTTGAAAGCTTTCAGGCAGAATACGGACGTCTGCCCTCGCTTTACGCCAGTCAGGGATTCGATACCGCTAACCTGTTGCTTGCCGCGCTTGACAAGGCTGACCCGTCAGATGCGGATGCCTTCCGCGAAGCGCTGAGGGCGGCGGATTTCAACAGCACACGAGGGGATTTCAGCTTTGGCCCGAACCATCATCCGGTTCAGACCATCTATGCGCGCGAAGTGATCAAAGAAGGTGATGTATTTACCAATAAGATCCTTGGCGTAGCTCTTGAAAACCACTCTGATGCCTACGCGGCCGATTGCAAAATGTAACTGAATTTCTGCCTGCCCCTAAAAGTGGGCGGGCAGATCACCGGAGTTTCCATGTCCTCGATCCTGATTATCGAGCAGATCCTGAACGGGCTGCAGTTCGGCGTCATGTTGTTTTTGATGGCTGCTGGCCTGACGCTGATCTTCGGGGTGATGGGCCTGATCAACCTGGCCCATGGCTCTTTGTACATGGTGGGTGCATTTGCCGCTGCAGCAGTTGCAGGGGCGACCGGGTCATTTCTGCTTGCTCTGATTGCTGCTCTGGCTGCGGCCGCACTGGCAGGGGTGATCGTAGAAATGCTCGTTATCCGGCGGCTTTATCAGGCACCACATTTGGATCAGGTTCTGGCCACCTTTGCACTGATCCTGATCTTTTCCGAAGGGACAAGGTGGGTCTTTGGGTCTTTCCCATTGTTCCTGGATATTCCAGCGGCACTTTCGGGTCCGATCACGCTGCAGGGCGGGATCGAATATCCCCTCTATCGCCTAACCCTGATCGGGACTGGTCTTGCTGTTGCAGTAGGTTTGTGGGCCCTGATCGAACGCACGCGTTTGGGTGTGCAGATACGGGCCGGTAAGAACGACCGGGAAATGATTGCCGCACTGGGCGTCGACATCTCGAAACTTTACACGTTGGTATTTGCACTAGGGGCGGGGCTGGCGGGGCTTGCCGGTGCTTTGGTTGGGGCAATTCAGTCGGTACAGGTGGGCATGGGTGAACCTGTTCTGATCCTGGCCTTCGTGGTTATCGTAATCGGTGGCATAGGCTCGGTTCGAGGGGCGTTCATCGGGGCGCTGTTGGTTGGGCTAACCGACACGCTGGGCGGGGTTTTCCTGCCCGAGCTGTTCAAACTGTTCATGGAACCGGGAGCCGCTCAGAAAAGCGGCTCGGCTCTGGCATCAATGGGAATCTATGTCCTGATGGGATTGGTCCTGATCTGGCGCCCAACAGGTCTGTTCGGAGCCCGCGCATGAGAATGAATGAAAGATACATCAATGGCCTGATGATCGCCGGCCTGCTGGCGCTGCCCCTTTGGGCGCTGGCCGTGGACCAGCCCTTCACAATCACGCTTGTGACGCGGGCGGTGATCTTGGCGCTTGCAGCGGTTGGTCTGAATGTCATCCTGGGAATTGGGGGGTTGGTCAGCTTTGGCCATGCTGTTTTCTTCGGGATCGGCGGCTATGCGATGGGCATTCTGACCTATCACGCGCAGACCTACACGGCACTGGATCTGGGCTTGATTTCTATCGAAGGCAGTAAATCCATGCCCGTGATCTGGATAGTTGCGATGCTTACTTCGGGCATTGCTGCCTTTTTCGTCGGTCTTCTGTCCCTAAGAACGTCAGGCGTTTATTTCATCATGATTACGCTGGCCTTCGGACAGATGTTTTACTACTTCGCGATTTCTTGGGCGCAATACGGGGGCGAAGACGGATTATCCATCTATGTTCGCAACGGTTTTCCCGGCCTCAACACATTGGATCCGATCCAGTTTTACGGCATCTGTTTCGCGCTGCTATGTCTCGTCCTGTTCCTGTTTGCGCGGATGCAAGCCGCGCCATTCGGGCTGGCTCTTAATGCGACGCGGCAATCTACGGCGCGGGTCGAGACCGTGGGATTGAACCCCATGCGGCTGAAACTTCTGGCCTTTGTTCTGTCCGGCGCTGTCACTGGTCTGGCCGGGGCGCTGTTTGCCGATCTCAACCGGTTCGTTTCGCCGTCTATGTTCAGTTGGCAGCTTTCGGGCGAATTGATTGTGCTGATAATCATCGGAGGTGTCGGACGCCTGATGGGTCCGGTAATTGGGGCTTGCGTGTTTGTCGCGCTCGAGCATTTTCTGGGCGAACTAACCGATTTCTGGCATGTATATTTGGGTGTTGTTCTGCTGTGCATCGTTCTGTTTGGTCGCGGTGGCCTGATTGGGCTGCTAACCGGGAAAGAGGGGGCACATGTCTGATCCGGTCCTTGCCACCGAGAGTCTGAACAAAAGCTTTGGTGCGTTAAAGGCTACGGATAACGTCTCGATTGATCTCAGGCCAGGAGAGATCCACGCCATCATTGGTCCGAATGGAGCGGGAAAATCCACGTTGATCCAGCAGATCTGCGGAGGTTTGCAACCGGATTCGGGGCGTGTTTTGCTGTGCGGACAGGATGTGTCGGACCTTGGCACGCAAAAGCGGGCAAGGGCAGGGATGGGGCGGACGTTCCAGATATCGGAACTGTGCATGGAAGATACGATTCTGGAAAACGTCGTGTTGAGCGCCATGGGTGCGGAAAACCTCGTATGGCGGTTCTGGAAACCTGCCTTGAAACGGCCAGAGCTGCTCGAAAGGGCCGAGGCTGCGCTGGAAAGGGTGGGCCTGGGCGATGAACGCGAAACGCGTTGCGCAAATCTCAGCCATGGTCAACGCCGCCAGCTTGAAGTCGCCGTGGCTTTGACTTTGTCACCTCGGGTCTTTGTCATGGATGAACCGATGGCCGGGCTTGGCGCTGGAGGGTCCAAGCGGTTGACCGGGTTTCTTGACGGTCTGCGGGAAGAGGCGCCCATCCTGCTTGTCGAACATGATATGGACGCCGTTTTTGCGCTGGCTGACCGGATCAGCGTATTGGTCTATGGCAAGGTGATTGCAACCGGGACGGCAGATGAAATCCGCGCAAGCCGTGAGGTGCGCGATGCCTATCTGGGGGATGAGGCATGACTTTGTTGCGGGTAAAAAACCTGACCGCGACGTACGGTGTCAGTCAGGCGTTATTTGGTGTCGATCTTTCTCTGGCGCAGGGCGAGGTTACAGCCCTTATGGGGCGCAATGGGATGGGCAAGACCACGACTGTCAAAGCCATTTGCCGGATGATCCGGTCCGAGGGCACCCTGTCGCTGAACAATCAGAATCTGCACGCTCTACCCAGCTATAAGGTCGCGCGTCTTGGTGTCGGGCTGGTACCCGAGGGGCGCCGGTGCTTTGCCGACCTGACGGTGCGCGAGAATCTGATCGCCGCTGCCAGACCCGGCGAGTGGACATTGCAGAAGGTGGCTGAACTGTTCCCACGGCTAGAGGAACGTCAGGGCCAAGGGGCAGCCTCACTATCCGGCGGAGAACAACAGATGCTGGCTATCGGGCGCGCCCTGATGACAAATCCGCAGCTCTTGATCCTCGATGAAGCAACCGAAGGGCTGGCTCCGATCGTGCGACAGGAAATCTGGTCGGTCTTGCATCGCCTGAAACAGGAAACCAATGTTTCGATCCTGTTGATCGACAAGTCTCTGAAAGAGTTGGCGCTGGTGTCTGACCGCGCGGTCATTCTTGAGCGCGGTAAAACAGTCTGGTCTGGCGCGATGGTGGATCTTGGTCATGACATCACAGAAAAATATGTGGGGGTCTGATGACTTTTGAATTCCACCAAAAGGTTCTGTTCAAACATTGCGACCCGGCGGGGATTGTCTTTTTTCCGCGCTATTTCGAGATGATCAATGATTGCGTTGAGACCTATTTCGAACAGGTGCTATGCAAACCGTTTGAAGAGATTCATCCTGTTGGCGCAGTGCCTACCGCACAGATACAAACCCGATTTTCAGCGCCCAGCCGTCACGGTGACCATTTGATATTCCGGATGAAGATCACAAAGATCGGACGCAGTTCAGCCGAATACTCGGTCGTGGCCAGTTGTGCGCAAGAGGAGCGACTGACAAGCGTAGCAACGCTTGTTCATGTAGATTCAAAGGGCGGTCCAACGGCCTGGCCCGCAGACATCCGTAAAAAACTCGAGGCATTCAGGGACGACGCGCTATGAGCCACAAGACAATTCACCCCTACGGCTGGTTGCCTGCCAAAGGATATGCCAATGGCGTTTTGACCAAAGATGGAACGTTACATATCGGCGGGCAAATAGGATGGGACGCGAACAAGAAATTTGTCAGCGGCGGGTTCATCGGACAGATGAAACAGGCGCTGCAGAATATCGTTGATATTGTCGAGGCCGCTGGTGGCTCGGCCCGCGATGTGACCCGCCTGACCTGGTTCGTAACAGACAAACGCGAATATCTGTCCCTGCAAGCCGAAGTTGGGGCCGCCTATCGTGAGGTTTTCGGCAGGCATTTTCCTGCGATGTCAATGATCATCGTGGCGGGTTTGGTCGAAGACGAGGCCTTGTTGGAAATTGAAGCGACAGCACATTTATCCTGAAGGCAAGCGACATTGAAACGGGCCCAGCGGAATGAATATGAGCGATTTTCACCATAGGAGGTGAGAATTCTGCCAAACTTCTTTTCTGAAATCACAGGGCCGCCGAAGCGAGTAGCAGCGGCCTAAATCGCGCTGGATTTAGTACTCGTACCAGAGTGAAAAGGCCAACGTGCAGGGCGTAACCAAGTCATTTGGGCGACCGATTGAATGGTGAGGGGAGACAAAGACAAACTTCCGCCGCTATTTCGTCAGATCAATCACAAATTCATCTTTCAAACAGATCCTCAACAAAACATGAGGGTCGACGCAGTGAATAGAGTCACAAGGCATCTAAGTCTCGAAAGACGGCGGTTGTCGCTGATTGCGGCTCTGGCTTTTGCCTCAGGTTTCGCTCTTTACTCACATATAGATGCAACGCGTTTCGGATTGCCCGTCCCGGTTGTTGTCGGCCTGATCTATATGGCTGTCATTGTATGCACGACGGCTCTATCCACCTATTTCCTTCCAGGCTTGCGCCGCGTCACGGATACGGTGGCGATGACGCGTCTGGCATTTGCTCTTTGGGTGGCCGGAACCCAAAGCCATGAGATCGCAGCCTCGCCCACAATCAGCGCCGCCGTTGTGGTAGGGGGCGCGATCTTCGTGTTGCAAACGGGTTCATTGGTTCAAAAGCTGGCCGGTAATCGACCGGATTTCGGCTTTGTCCCTTACATCGTTGGAAACACGCGCCTGTTTCTGGACTGGTTGGATAACGTAGGCGAATATCAGGGTGCCCGGGTCCAGCCTGTATTTGCCGGAAAGACGCCTCGAACGGTGGTCTGATGGCAAAACTCAGGTTTATTTGGTCAGCGTTGCACAGGCCGTCTGGGCCCATCTAAGGGCCAGAGGCGAAAGATGCGGCCCGACCTGTCTGAGAACCTTGGCATGATAGTCATTGATCCAGTCAATTTCTGACTGGTTCAGCATATCTGGCATCAACATATCCGTCTGGATCGGGATCCAGGTCATGTTCGAGAACTCCAGAAATCCGTCATCTGCCTCGACAATCTCGAACAGGTTTTCGATGCGAATGCCGAACCTGCCGGCCTCGTAATATCCCGGCTCGATCGACATAACCATGCCAGGCATCAGGTCGACCGGGTTGTAAGGTTTGCCAATGCGCTGCGGATGTTCATGGACAGACAACCGGTGGCCAATTCCATGACCCGTACCGTGGTCATAATCCAATCCCAGATCCCACAGCGGGCGGCGACAGATTGCATCAATGTGATGGCCCTGTGTGCCTGCAGGAAAGCGCAGCGTGGCCAGAGCGTGAAAGGCCTTGAACACTGCGGTATAGGCCCGGTCATATCCATCAGGCCGCTGAGGCCCGAACGAAAAGCTGCGCGTGGCATCCGTTGTGCCGGTGTCGTACTGCCCCCCGGAATCCAGCAGGTATGTGCCCCGCGGTTGGATCGGAACGGTATTGTCGACCTCGGTCGCGTAATGGCACATCGCGGCATTGCCATCGGCGGCCGAGATTGTGTTGAAGCTTTCGTGGATGAACCCATCCTGAGCGCGGCGGAAGGCCAATACCCGCTGTTCTGCTTTACGCTCGGTCACCGGTTCAGCCTGTTTCTGTACCTGACCCGCCAGCCAGGCGCAGAATTCGGTCCAGGCGATCCCGTCCCGGATATGGCAAGCGCGCAACCCTTCCAGTTCCGTTGTATTCTTGCGGGCTTTGGTTTTGCTTAACAATCCGTTGACCGGCACGCCCTTCGCTCCGGTACGCTCCAGCACTTGTTTGACCGCCGTCGGCGAAAAATCGGGGTCGAAAATCACAGCCTGGCCGGGCGCTGTGAGATCACTGAGTGTAGACAGAAAACCATCCGGCGCCTGAACCGAAACATTTTCCGGCATGTGGTCAGTGACATCGGCATCCAGTTTTTGGTCAGACACGAACCAGTGCACTTGGCCCGAGCTTTGCAACAGAAGGAAAGAGTTGGGAACAGGGTTGAAAGCCACGTCTGAGCCACGCACATTAAGCAGCCAGGCGATGTTGTCGGGCTGAGTTTCCACCAGCAAGTCGGCCTCTCGGCGTGTTAGCTCTGTGGCCAGATCCGAGATCTTATCACCCGCCGCCCGGCCCGAAAACTGAAGTGGAAATGGCTCGATCTGTCCTTGGGGGGCAGCGGGTTGGTCGGTCCAGATTGCATCGACCGGATTTGAAGCCGTCGCTACCATCGCGGCACCGCTGCCTTCCAGCCCGTGCTCAAATCGGTCAAACCAGACCGGCGGTAGGTGCATCGAGTCAAAGCCGATTTTCCATCCTTTCTGTGCAACGGCGGCCAGCCAGTATTCGGGCGGCTCGTTAAACAGATGATGGTGCGAGAAAACAGCCTCGGCACACTGGTTTGCA
Source organism: Ruegeria sp. CDSA236 (assembly GCF_059611285.1). NCBI lineage: Bacteria > Pseudomonadati > Pseudomonadota > Alphaproteobacteria > Rhodobacterales > Roseobacteraceae > Ruegeria > Ruegeria sp. CDSA236. Next base: position 102,875 of record NZ_JBXWPG010000003.1, on the reverse strand, counting down.
GCCTGCACCACATAGCGGCCATCGACAAATAAAGCGACAGTTTCGGGTGTGACGATGGCCATGCCTGCCGAGCCGCTGAAGCCAGTTACAAAGGCGAGGCGTTCATCATGAGGGGCAACATATTCGCCCTGATGTGCGTCGTAGCGGGGCACGATAAAGGCATCCAGACCTTGTGCTTTAAGCTCTGCGCGCAAGGCCGAAACAATCGCGGATCGGTCGGTTCCGGGGGCATCAAGCATCGGCATTTATCTCTTCAACATGGTGACAGGCGACCTCGCCACGATTTTCAAAAGGCAGCAGGGCAGGCACTTTGGCTTTGCATATGTTGCTGGCGTGAGGGCACCGGACATGGAATGGGCACCCTGAGGGCATGTTCAGCGGTGAAGGCAGCTCTCCCTCAAGCCGCTTGACGGTGCCCCGGTTGTCGGGGTTCAGCGAAGGCGCGGCTGAAAGCAGAGCTTGGCTGTAAGGGTGGGAGGGGGCGGAAAACAAGGTTTCGCTGTCGCCGATTTCAACGATCCGCCCAAGGTAGATTACCGCGACCCGGTTTGAAACATGACGGACAAGCCGCAGGTCATGGGCCACAAACAGGATTGTCAGATCAAGTTCCCGCTGCAGGTCCAGCAACAGGTTTACCACCTGCGCCTGAACCGAAACATCTAGTGCCGAGACCAGTTCGTCCGCAATCAGAACTTCGGGTTCGACCGCCAATGCGCGCGCAATGGCGATCCGCTGACGCTGACCTCCGGAGAATTCGTGCGGCAGCTTGTCTTGCGCGTCCTTCGGAAGGCGGACCAGATCAAGCAACTCGGCCACACGGTCGGGAATTTCTGCTTCTGGGCGCATGTTGTGAACGCTCAGGGCTTCGGCCAGAATTTGCCCTGTCGTCATCCGGGGATTGAGCGATGAATAGGGGTCCTGGAACATCATCTGAACCCGGCGGTTATAGGTGCGGTCAGCTTTGATTTCGCCGTCGAATATGTCCTGACCTTCAAAGTGGATTGAACCGTCGCTGGGCTTATGAAGGCGCACGATACACCGGGCTAGTGTGGACTTTCCACACCCGGACTCTCCGACGACGCCCAAAGTTTCGCCGCGGGTCAAATCTAGGCTGACACCATTCAGCGCCCGTACTTCGCGACCAGGACGCCGCGTAATGACATCGCCGATGCTGCGGCCCATTGGGAACCGCAGATGCAGGTCGCGGATTTGCATCAGGGCAGTCATGCGGCGTTCCCTTGGGTTTTGGTTATCGGGTTGAAACAGGCGACCCGTCTTTGATCGGTGATCAGGGTCATCGCTGGGCGCTCTTGCGTGCAGGCCTCTATGCAGGCGGCACAGCGCAGTGCAAACGCGCATCCGGCAGGCAGGGCATCCAGTGCCGGCGGCACTCCGGGAACAGAATATAGCGGCGTGCGAGGAGCGATGTTTTCGGGCACAGACCGCATCAGACGCACAGTGTAGGGGTGATGCGGTGCCCGCAGCACATCGCGGACCGGCCCTTGTTCGACGATCCGCCCCGCATACATAACGGCCACGTTGTCGCAAGTCTGGGCAACCACGCCAAGATCATGGGTGACCAGCACAACCCCCATATCCATATCCTGCGCCAGTCGCAGGATCAGATCGAGGATCTGCGCCTGAATGGTCACGTCCAGTGCTGTGGTGGGTTCATCCGCCAGCAACAGTTTGGGTTCTGCGGCAAGCGCTATTGCGATCATGACCCGCTGGCGCATTCCGCCGGAAAATTGGTGAGGATAATCCTTCAAGCGTTGCGCTGCCGAGGGAATGCCGACAAGGTCCAGCATTTCGATTGCCCGATCCAAGCGCGCGGCGCGGGGCAGGTCGGTATGGGCACGCAGGGTCTCTTCCAGTTGCAGTCCCACTGTCAGCAGCGGGTTCAGCGAGGTCATCGGTTCCTGAAAAATCATCGCGATTTCGCGACCCTGAAACCGACGAAGAGCCCTGTCTGACATGGATATCAGATCACGCCCATTCCAGCGCACCTGGCCGGTCACGTCGCCATAGCGGCGCGCCAGCCCTATGATCGAGCGCAACGTGACGCTCTTGCCCGAACCGCTTTCGCCGACCAGCCCCAAAACCTCACCCCGGTTCACGCCGAAACTGACATCGCGAAGCGCAGGCAACGCTCGACCGTTCTTGTGAAAGGTTGTGCTTAGCCCGGTTACTTCTAGAAGTTTCGTTTGGTCCTGCATCGCTATCCCCGCGGTCTCAGCAGATCGGCAAGCCCATCGCCCAAAAGCGAAAAGCCAAGGCCGGTCAGAACGATGGCGATGCCGGGCATCAGGCTCAGCCACCAGGCGGTCGAGATAAAGTTGCGCCCTTCGGCGATCAGCACGCCCCATTCGGCCTGCGGTGGTTGCGCCCCCAACCCCAGATAGCCAAGGGATGACCCCAGCAAGATCACCAGCGCCATGTCAGTCATCCAATAGACAATAACCGGTGTTATCGCGTTTGGCAGCAGGTGGCGGAAGATGATGCGGCTGTCGGAATATCCCATCACCACCCCGGCCGAGGCATAGTCATTCCCCGTTTGAGCGATTACCTCGGCCCGCATCAGGCGCGCATAATAGACCCAGTAAACAACTGAAATCGCGATATACATGTTGATCAGGCCCGGCCCTAGAACCGCAACCACGGCAATGACAAGAACCAGGAAAGGAAAGGTGATTACAGCGTCAACGATGCGGCCAAAGATCATGTCCGCGATGCCGCGATAATACCCGACCAGCGCGCCAACAGTTATACCAGTGACCAATGCGAATACAGTCCCGAAAATTGCCATCTGCATGTTGACCTGATAGGCCCAGATGACGCGGGATAGGCTGTCGCGCCCTAACAGATCTGTGCCGAACGGATGTGCCCAGGATGGTGGTTGGCGCAGGGCCAGATAGTCGATTGCGCTTGGGTCATAGGGCGCGAATACGCCGGGAAACAGGGCAAGCAGCACCGAAAACCCGATGATGATGCACCCGGCCACGAACCCAGGTTTGCGCAAGGCCCGCTGCATGAAGGTGGGGCGCTGCGAGGTGCTGTTGAAGGTCGCGTCACTCATTGCAGGCGCATCCTTGGGTCAAGGCGACTCTGAAACAGGTCGGTCATCAGGAAAACCACGGAAACCAGAACAGCAAATGTCAGGGTCAGCCCCTGAATCAGGGGGTAGTCGCGGGCAAAGATAGCCTCGAGCATCAGGCGCCCCATTCCGGGCACGGCGAATACGGTTTCGGTGACCAATGTCCCGCTCATCAGATTGCCGATGGACAGGCCCAGCAGGGTTACCGTGGAAATCAGCGCATTGCGCAGGACGTGGCGACCCAGAACCAAACGAGGCGGCAGGCCTTTGGCACGCGCGAACTGGACATATTCGGCGTCCAGAACCTCGATAATCGCGCTGCGCAGGTTCCGCATGATGATGGCCGAGGTGTAAAGCGCTACGGTCACTGAAGGCAGGAACAGGTGATAGAGCCGCTCGGTAAAGGTGTCGCCATATCCTCCGACCGGAAACAGGCGCAGCTGTGCTGCCAGAAAGGTCAACAGAACGAGGCCAATATAGAACACCGGCATCGACAGCCCGATCTGAAAGACGGTGCGGATCACCGCATCAGGCCAGCGGCCCCGGTTGAGCGCAGCAACAAAGGCCAGCGGACCGGCAATCAGCAGCGACAAAACCACCGAATACACAGTCAGGAAGACAGTGATAGGAAGCCGGTCAGAAATCACATTGATCACATCCGAGCGCATCAGGATGGACCGACCCAGATCGCCCTGCACGGTGTTGGTAAGGAACAGCCAGAATTGCACCAGCATAGGTTCGGTCAACCCAAGCCGTTCACGGATGGCCTGGATGTCGGCGTCCGAGGCACGATCACCGGCCATCGCAATGGCAGGGTCCCCCGGTAGCAATCGAACAAGAAGAAAAATAATAATCATGACCAGGAAAAAGGTCGGGATCATCATCAGGAGTCGTTTGAAGATATAGGACAGGCTGGACAAAGCGAGCTCCGCAAATTTGTCCCGCCGCCTGAAAGCGGCGGGACCAGGGGTCTTACCTTAGCGGCTGACGGTTGCTTGATCGAAGATATTGTTGCCCAGAGGGGTCTGGACATAGCCTTCGACAGCCGAGCCAACTGCAACGGCAAAGGGGGTCTCATACATGAACAGCAGGGGGGCTGCCTCGGCATATAGCTCTTGCATTCGGGCGAATTTCGCTTTGCGCGCCTCGGCGTCCATTTCACCGGCGGCTTCGTCGAACAGGGTGTTAAACTCGGCGTTTTCCCAGCCGGTTCCTACCGCCTTGGCCGTGGGTGTGTGGCCCAGCCAGCCCACCACCTGACTGGGATCATTTACATCGTTGACCCAGCCATAGGTGTGAATGTCAAACTCACCTGATCGGTTCTTTGCGCCGCGTGTTGCGCCGTCCACTTGCTCGACCACAAGATCGACGCCCAGAGGAGCCCACATCTGCTGAAGCGCCGCAAAGATGGTCGCATCGTCCGCAGAACCTGCCAGCGTGGTAAAGGTGATTTCGGTTCCATCGGCAAACCCGGCCTCGGCCAACAATGCCTTGGCCTTGTCCACGTCATAGCCATAGAGCGGGGTCATGTCGGCGGCATATTGGGTAGCCTTGGCCATCAACGGCGAGCTCATCGGTTGACCCGCGCCATGCAGTACCAGCCCGATCAACGCTTCTTTGTTGGTGCCATAGTTCAGCGCCTGCCGGACGCGGGCGTCGGCCAGTGGGTTGGCAGAACCATCGGCTCGGCTATCGCGCGTATTGATTGGCGAATAGATGATCCGCGTCGACGGATAGAGGTTCATGTTGATGTTGGAATCCTGCTCCAGCTCGGCCACACGGCTGAATGGTATGAATTCTGCGGCATCAACTTCTCCGGCCTGCAAACTCAGGATGCGGGTAGCGTCATCCGGGATGATCTCAAAATGTACGGCATCCAGATACGGCAGAGCTTTGCCGTCTGCGCCCATGCGCCAATAGTTTTCATTGGCGCAGAAATCCATCGATGCACCTTGTTCAAAGCCACACAGATAGAAGGGGCCAGAGCCTACTCCGGCGGCTGTGGCGGCAAATATCGCAGCGGATTTTTCCTGATCTGTTGCACCTTCTGCGGCCTCAAAGGCCGCTTTGGACACGATTGCCGTGTTGAATGTGGCCAGCATGGACAGGATGGTTGGATCCGGGCTGCCAAGGGCAACCGTGATCGCGTTTCCATCGGCGGTAACCGCGTCGATCGCACCCAGCAAGCCAGCCCAGGGGCTCAGGTCGGGATTGCGCGCTCGGTCGAGGGAAAAGACTACGTCGTCACCTGACATGGGCGTACCGTTTGCGAATTTGATCCCCTCGCGCAGGGTCAGCGAAACCGTTTTACCATCGTCAGAGACTGTATAGGTCTCAGCAAGGCCGGGTTCGACGGAATTGCCGTCGGCACTGCTCCGCAGCAGGGTGTCGAACAGGCTGCCGACCATCCAGATATCAGGGTTGCGATCCGCATAGATCGGATCAATCAGGCGCGACCCGTCATAGCGTGCAAAGTTGAGTGTGCCGCCTCTTTCCTGTGCCAAAGCAGGCATGGCCAGGGTGGCGGCAACGGTTAGTCCCAAAACCGTCTTCAATTTCATAATCAGTCCTCCCGCAGAATGAATTCATGCTCGGGGCGACCATATCCGATTCTTAACAATACTAAAGCTTTTTTTAGTAGTGGGTGAAAAATGGCCAAATGTATTTAGGCTGACCTCTGTTCGGTTGGTCAATTTAACTTGCCACAAAGCCGGAATCATTGATCGGAGAGGTTGTTACCCAAAGCTCTACGGCTTCTACGTCCCCCAATACGACTGAGAAATGACGGGTAGATGTGTCGTGGTGAACGACGTCACCTGGCGACATAATGAAAACCTTGTCACCAAGGTGATATTCAAGCCGTCCCGAGATCAGATAGCAAAACGCCTCGCCCTCATGCCGCATCTTTTCGGAAACGTGCCCCGGGGGGCGATGAACGATCTGTGGGTTGAACAATGCACCGGTAAAACCAGGGCCCAGCTTCTCATAAAACCTGCCCCGCATACCCAGGGAATATGTCTGGCGGTTGTCCTTTGCCACATATTCGCTGAACACCTCGGGTACGCTGAGCAGCTTTTCGATGCTGGTTTGAAGTGCAGCGGCAATCGCCATCAGCGAGGTCAGCGAGGGTGAGCTCAGGCCGCGCTCGACCTGAGACAGAAAGCCCGTTGTCAGATCAGAGGTCTGTGCGACCTTGTCCAAAGTCAGGCCCATCGCCTTGCGCCGCCTGCGAATTGCCTGCCCCAGCTCGGTCGGCGTGCCCTTCGGCTTTGATTTGTCGCGCGCGTTTGCTGCGTTCATTCCCTGTCTCCCGGAATCGTGGGTTGCCGCGCATTCAACCGGATCGCAGAGGAAATATCAAAATTTTTTTTAGCAGAGGTAAATTTATTTGGGAAGATCTGGATATAAGCCTTCAAACCCCTCAATTTTTCCAACGGCTTAGTATCTAGCGAAACAAAATCAGAGTTTGATAGCGTGACGCCGATCCGCCGAGATCATGTCGCGGATGTTCTGTACGATTTGTTCCGCATGGGCGCTCGCCAATCGGTCGGCCTCGGTGATGTCCTGGGCCGCTATAGCTGCGATTATGTCGTCGTGTTCCAGGGAATACCGATCCGGTAACCGATCCCCAAAAGACGAATAATAGGGCCGCATGATCCGTTGCCCTTCGTTCAGCAATCTGCGCGTCAGGCTTTCGTAATATGGGTTGCGCCCTGCTTTGGCGATTGCATTATGAAGCTCTGCATTTTTTGCGATCATGGTCAGAACGTCATTTTTGGCAGCTGCATCCGAAAATTCCTGCTGCCGCATGCGAATGTCGCACAGATCCTGGTCCGTTCGGTATTCGGCGGCCAGCCGGGTTGTAACGCGATACATCAGGGTCATCGCATCAAAGAATGTGTGAAGATTCAAAAAGTCTATGGGCGCCACGATGCTCGCGCGGTTTGGCAGTGTCGCCACCAACCCTTCCGACGTCAGCCTGACAAGGGCTTCACGGATCGGGGTGCGCGACATCGAGAACCGCTCGCTCAGCTTGGCCTCGTCTATGGCGCTGCCGGGCGCAAGGGCGAGGTCGATGATTTCGTCCCGCAGGGTTTCATAGACGAACTGAACGCCTGATCCACGTTTGCGGCCGGCTTCGACCGGCTTTCGTTTTTCCATGTCAGAGCATTCCCTAGCCGCTGGATCGCGGTCCATCTGCGTTCGCACATCAATTTTGCCACACGTACCGGTGCTAAGTCGAGTGTTAATCCCAGCCAAAAACCGGTTGTTTTCACGTATTTTAGGGCCTTATTCCTTCTTGTCGAAAATTTGTCGACAAATAAAATATTTAAAGTAGACTGACGGCAAGATTACACGAATCCCTAACCCGGTGGGGCAATCCACCGGCCCGGCAAAAAAATACGGAGACCCAAATCGTGAACCCGAATGTCTTTTCCGGATGCATCCCGGCCCTGATGACGCCCTGTCGCGCGGATCGCAGTCCTGACTTTGAGGCGCTTGTGCGTAAAGGTCATGAGCTGATCGAGACGGGCATGTCCGCGGTTGTCTATTGTGGCTCGATGGGTGATTGGCCCCTTTTGACCGATGCGCAACGTATGCAGGGCGTCGAGGCGTTGGTCGGGGCTGGTATCCCGGTGATCGTGGGAACAGGCGCGATCAATTCGGCCTTGGCAATCCAGCATGCCGCACACGCGCAGAAAGTGGGCGCCAGCGGCTTGATGGTCATTCCCCGTGTACTGTCACGCGGCGCGTCCATGACTGCGCAGCGGCACCACTTCAAAGGCATTCTGGCCGCAGCACCGGATCTTCCCGCAGTGATCTACAACAGCCCTTATTACGGATTTACCACCCGTGCGGACCTGTTCTTTGATCTGCGCAAGGACCACCCGAACCTGATCGGTTACAAGGAATTCGGCGGCGCCGAAGATCTGCGCTATGCGTCCGAAAACATCACCAGCGGTGATGACAATGTTTCCCTGATGGTCGGCGTGGATACCGCGGTGTTCCACGGGATCGTGAATTGTGGCGCAACCGGCGCCATCACTGGGATCGGGAATGTGCTGCCCGATGAGATTCTGCATCTGGTGGATTTGTGTCAGGCGGCGGCCAAGGGCAATGCCAACGCGCGTGCCCGGGCGTTGGAGCTTGAGGCGGCTTTGGGCGTTTTGTCGTCCTTCGACGAAGGCACCGATCTTGTGCTCTACTACAAACACTTAATGGTTATGACGGGTCATCCCGAATACACGCATCATTTCAACGAAACAGATGCCCTTACTGACAGCCAGCGCGGCTATGTTGAACAACAGTTCATACTGTTCCGTACCTGGTACGAGAACTGGAGCAGTCAGGCCGGTTCTTCGGCGCAAAATGCAGCGTGAGGATTGGGTATGTCGTTGAATAATGGATATGTTTTTCGCGGTCAGCACTTGATTGGCGGTCGGTGGGTTGGAGCTGATGAAAGCTTTGCCTCCAGCCCCGTTTCGGGTGAGGGGAGCAACTTTGCTGCGGGAACGCCTGAGTTGGTTGATCAGGCCTGTACCCTGGCCGAGGCCGCCTTTGGAGATTACGCCAATCGCAGCCGAGGGGATCGGGCCAGGTTCCTGAATGCTATCGCGAATGAGATCGAGGCCCGTGCCGAGGCCATCACCAGCATTGGCAGTGCAGAAACCGGTCTGCCCGAGATGCGTCTTCAAGGCGAGCGGGGACGCACGGTTGGTCAGTTGCGCATGTTTGCCGAATTCGTCCAGGATGGTGCGTATCTAGAGCGCCGCCATGATCTGGCGATGCCGGATCGCCAACCCGCCCCACGTCCTGACATCAAGATGATGCAGCGCCCGGTTGGCCCGGTGGCTGTTTTTGGCGCCTCGAACTTCCCCTTGGCATTTTCGGTTGCCGGAGGTGACACCGCATCGGCACTGGCCGCAGGTTGCCCGGTCGTGGTCAAAGGCCACCCCGCCCATCCGGGCACCGGCGAAATCGTCGCTGATGCCATCCACGCGGCGGCCAGGGCGATCGGTATGCCCGACGGCGTATTCTCATTGGTGCAAGGTGGGGACCGCAGCATCGGAGAAGCATTGGTAAAGCATCCGGCAATCCGTGCCGTGGGCTTTACCGGTGGGCTGGCCGGAGGCAGGGCGCTGTTTGACCTCTGCGCAAGCCGCCCAGACCCGATCCCGTTCTTTGGTGAATTGGGCTCGGTCAATCCGATGTTTGTTCTTCCAAACGCTATGGTCGCCAGAGGTGAAGAGATCGGCAAAGCCTGGGCGGGGTCGATGACCATGGGGGCAGGGCAGTTTTGCACCAATCCGGGCGTTGCCGTGATGATCACAGGCGATGATGCTGACCAATTTATCGATGCTGCTGCGAGTGCCCTGAGTACAGTGCCGTCACAGACCATGCTGACCGATGGGATTGCCGAGGCATTTCGATCCGGCCAATCGCATTTGGCCGAACATCCTGCCGTGCGCACGATCCATCAAGGTTCCACGGCAGGCCGTTCAGCTGAACCGGCGCTATTCGAAACCGATGCCGAAGCGTTTCTGGCTGATCCCAGCCTCAGCGAAGAAGTGTTTGGGCCCGCATCGCTGATTGTGCGCGTCAGCTCGGAAAAAGAGATGGTTGCCTTGTCAGCCCAGCTGGACGGGCAACTTACCGCCACGATCCAGATGGATGACAGCGACACTGCGCTGGCGCAGCAACTCTTCCCGATTCTGGAGCGCAAGGCCGGGCGGTTGCTGTTCAACGGCTTCCCAACCGGGGTCGAGGTGGTGGGGTCCATGGTCCACGGGGGGCCTTATCCTGCCAGCACGAATTTCGGCGCAACAAGCGTCGGCACAATGGCCATTCGCCGTTGGCTGCGACCCGTAGCATATCAGAACATGCCCGCCGCACTCAGCCCCGAAGATCTGGAAGGCTCGACGCAATAAGCGGTGAACCACAGGGCAGAGGCTAGAAATTTCCTCGGCCATATCAAAGGCTTTGGCCCCGGTGAACGGGGCCGGGCAGGGACACCAAGATCGGCTGTTCCGTATCATCCGCAACACTCTGCCATAGAAGCAGATCACCGGAAATTCCGCGTCATTCGACGTGCAAAATCGGGCTTTGGCCCATAACAGGAGGACAAGATGAAACTCTTCTCGAACTTTGCCGCCCTGGCGGTAACAGCCACGCTTGCAATGCCCGCAAGCGCCTCAGAAATTGAATGGAAGATGACCGCAGCGATTGGTGAAGGTTCATTCTTTTACCAGAACTTCATGGAACGATTTGCGGCTAATGTGGACACACTGACCGCGGGGCGCATGCATGTCCAACCTTTTGGCGCGGGCGTTCTGGCCCCGGCCTTCAAGGCGTATGAAGTAGTTCAGGACGGCATCGTCGAAGCCGGACATTCCACGCCGTCTTATCTGGTAAACCAGGACCCGACCAATGCCGTTTTCGCCAGCTTCCCCGGTGGCATGTCCGGCGAGGCGACCCTGCACTGGATCTATGAAGGCGGCGGTGAGCAGATGCTGCAGGATTTCCGCCGCGAAGAAATGGGTCTGCACACGCTGGTCGTTGGGGTCGGTACGTCCGAAGTGATGGCGCATTCGAACGTCAAGATCGAAACAACCAGCGATCTGAAGGGCGTCAAATACCGGACCTCGGGCGCATGGGCCGCTGTTCTACAGGAAAGCTTTGGCGGCGTTCCGACGGTTGTCCCGGGAAATGAAATCTACACTTTGCTGCAGCGTAAGGGTGTGGACGCGGTCGAATGGTCGACACCAGGAGGCAATATCTCTGAAGGTTTCCACGAGGTTGCGCCCTATATGATCATGCCCGGCGTGCATCAGCCGTCCTTTCTGTGGGAAGTCTTCGTCAAACAGGAAACTTGGGATGCTCTGCCCGAGGATATCAAGCTTCAGGTTACCGCAGCGGCCAAGCTGACAACATACGAAAGCTTCACACATTTCGGTCACGCGGACATTCAAGCCATGGCTGCCTTCCGCGATACCAAAGTTGAAATCATCAACATGGTACCAGCGGAATCCGAAAAGATCCGCGCCGCCGGGCGCGATTGGGCCCGTAGCCAGGCTGCCAAAAAAGCCGAAGACGGAAGCGCCCGGATGCAAGAGGTTCTGGACAGCTACCTCACCTATCAAGCGAACTGGGCCGAGAATTCGGGTTATTTGGTTCGCGACAGCGCCGAATAGGCTCTGCCCTGACATTGGTTGGATGACCGGATATTCGTGCCGGTCATCCGTTTCCGGGGACATACATGACCACTATTCTCAGAGTCATCGACGCGATTGCCGGGGCGCTGGCCCTGCTGGGTCGATGCGTAATTTTTGCCCTGATCGTGGCAATGCTGTACGAGGTTGTTGCTCGCTATGCGTTTGGTGCGCCGACGCTTTGGGCGTTTGATATCTCGTACATGCTGAACGGTTCGGTTTTTCTGCTTGGGGCGGCTTATGCCCTGCGCTGTGACGTGCATGTCAGGATCGACTTTCTGTCTCAGCGTATGCCGATGCGGGCGCAGCAGCTGTTGAACGGTGCTGTCTTTCTGTTGGTCATGACACCGATCACGACCATCTTTGCCTGGGTTGCAAGCAAAAAAGCCTGGAAAGCACTGAACACCGGAGAGGTCGAAAGCGTCAGCCCCTGGGCGCCGGTTGTTTGGCCGTTTTACACGGTCATCGCCGTTGGTCTGGCGGCCTTGGCGCTGCAATTCCTGGCTGAGGCGATCAAGTTGCTTTCGGGGCGCAAGAACCCTGGTGAGGCACCGGGCGAACTGGACGGCATGGAAGAAAACCAATGACACCATTACTGATGTTTGCAGCCCTTTTTGTGTTGGTCTTTGCCGGAGTGCCGGTGGCCTTTTCGCTCATCATCATCTCCGTCGCCTTTGGCTACATGGTGTTCGGTGAGCTGATCTTTTTGCAGCTTTATGGTCCGCTGCTTCATACGGCTTCGAATTTCGTACTGGCAGCAATCCCTCTGTTCATTTTCATGGGGGCGATACTTGAGCGTTCGGGGATCGCGAAACGTCTGTTCTTTGCACTGCAGTTGTGGCTGGGCGGCTTGCCCGGTGGATTGGCGCTGTCGACGATTGCAATGTGCGCAGTTTTCGCCGCCGCATCCGGCGTTGTAGGTGCGGTCGAGATAGTTGTGGGGTTGATGGCCATCCCAGCCATGACCAAAGCGGGTTATCGTAATGACCTCATCGCGGGAACAATCTGTGCAGGGGGCTCACTGGGGACAATAATTCCACCCTCGGTCATTGTGGTCGTCTATGCGTCGATTGCGCAGCTGTCGATTGGCAAGCTGTTTGCCGCATCTATCCTGCCCGGCTTGCTGATGGTGGTGTTCTTCGTGCTTTATATTTTGGTGCGCAGCATGGTCCGACCTGCTGACGCTCCTCCGTTGCCACAGGCAGAGCGCGCGATGCCAACCGGCCGTAAGATGAAGGTGACGTTGACGGCATTGTTGCCCCCGCTGGCATTGATTGTCCTGGTGCTGGGCTCGCTTCTGGCCGGTGTTGCCTCGGCCACCGAAGCTGCCGCAGTCGGGGCCGCCGGTACGATCCTGCTGGCTTTGATGTTTCGGGAACTAAACCTGAAACTGATGTCCGAGGCACTGAATGTGACCCTGCGCATCACCGCTATGATCATGTTGATCGTGGCCGGAGGAACGATGTTCACCAGCATCTTTGCGGTCACCGGAGGCGGACAGCTGGTGCGCGATACCGTTGCCGGGATCGGGTATGGCAATGCCGGTATCATCGCATTCTTTTTGTTGGTGGTCTTTTTCGCGGGCTTTGTACTGGACTGGGTGTCGATCGTTCTGATTTTCATTCCGATCTTTGCCCCGATCGTGAAATCCGCCGGAATTGATCCGATCTGGTTTGCCATGATGGTTCTAGTGGTGATTCAGACTTCGTATCTGACACCGCCAATGGCACCGTCGATTTTCTATCTTCGATCAATCGCTCCGCGTGACATGAGCTATGGGCAGATGTATCGCGGCGTGTTGCCCTTTGTAGGGGCGCAAATGCTGGTTCTTGTGGTCATCATCCTGATCCCCGAAGTGGCGACATGGTTGCCAGAGATATTGGTCGGTCTTTGACATAGATCTTGGTCTTACCCCTTCAGATGCCTGGCCCCGGTTCAAGGGGCTGGGTCATCGCCCTAGTTGTTTCGAAAGATCTTTCGGTTCCGGTAACTTGTCCGCATTCTGCGCCGCCCATTGATGCATCTCATACAGCAGTGGAAGCAGGCTTTGACCCAGAGGTGTGAGGCTGTATTCGACATGCGGCAGTATGGTCTTGAAGTCTTTGCGAGAGACAAAGCCCGTCGTCTGCAACTCGGTCAGCTGGCGCGTTAACGTTCGATGTGTGATGCGCCCGAGGTTTCGCTGAAGCTGGTTGAACCGGCAGTCCCCCTGCGAAAGCCAGTAGATGATCAACAGCTTCCATCGACCTGAGATCGCCGAGATCAATGCTTCGATCTGACAATGATCCTATAACTCATCATGTTTCAAGGCAGTATCCTAGATGACCGTACTTGTTCGTGTGAACGTGCAATTTTAGATAGTGGTCAGAACGTTATGCCGCAACGGGGGGACCCTATGGCGAAGAAGAAAATTGTGATCATTGGCGGGGGCTATGTCGGGTTTGAAGTTGCCCGGGAACTGGACGCTTGCGCGGACGTCACCCTGATTGAGCAACGCGAAGCGTTCGTGCATCCGCCTGCAGCGATCCGCGCGCTGGTTGAACCCGCCTTGCTGGACCAGATCATCCTGCCATACGACAATCTGCTGCAATCGGGTAAGGTCGTGCGCGGGCGCGCCGTTTCGGTTTCTGAAACCGAGGTCACTTTAGAATCTGGAGCTGTCTTTCCGGCGGACTATATCCTGATCGCCACCGGATCATCCTATGCAGCGCCGTTCAAGCCGTCGGGTGGCAGCATTGCGGATTTTCAGCAAGCGAGCAAAGACGTCAGCGCGCAACTGGCCAAGGCGAATTCAGTTGTGATCGTAGGGGCAGGCGCTGTCGGTACAGAGCTTGCGGGCGAAACAGCCTCGGCACATCCGGGTAAATCCATCACCCTGGTTTCGTCGGATGATACCTTGTTTCCCAAGTACCCGGCCAAGCTAGGCGCGCAGCTCAAAGGTAAGTTGGAACGGCTGGGCGTCACTGTCATTCTCGGCCAGAGGGCGCAGGATTTACGCCATTTGGATCGGCCCTACGAAGGATCCGTGAGCTTGACCGACGGTAGAGTGATTGCGGCAGATCTTATATTTCCGGTGGTTGGATCGAAACCCCAATCGTCTTTGGTTCAAAGCCTTCCGGGCGTGTCGGCTGATGCATTGGGTAGGGTCAAAACCGACAAATGGTTGCGACCGTCAAGCTATCCGAATGTCTTCGTCGGCGGTGACATTGCCGACATTGGCGACGGAATGACAATCGTAGCAACGGCACGGCAGAATCCGTGGCTGATCAAAACGCTTAAGAAAGTAATCGAGGGCGCACCCGTTGAAAGTCAAAAACCCTACGCGCCCTGGAAAAAAGCACCCATTCTGGTGCCCCTTGGCCCAGTCATCGGCAGCAGTTGGCTTTTTGCGACAGTGGGTGACTGGATCACACGCAAGATAAAGGGGAAAGATATTTTCATTCCCAAATATCGAAAGGCTTTTGGGATTTCGAGCTCCGGAAAATAGTTCCTCCTGAACATTGCGATTTGCTAACGTTCAGGTATCCCGCACAGATGATGTCTGTGATAATCGTGTTGGCCTGCCTCTAGTCGTGTGCGAGGTTGCGACTGGCTTGTACCTGCTGAATATCTTTCGGCCATGTGGAACGGATATAGGCCAGAACATCCCAAATACCGTCATCAGTCAAAGTGCCTTCGAAACCTGGCATGCCACTGTTGAAATTCTTGACGCCGCGTGCGGCCAGTGTCTTTGCACCGCCGAATTTGGTGTAGTCAAACAAAAGCAGGCTATCATGGTGCCATGTGTGCCCGGTCACGTCATGTGGTGGAGCAGGCAACACACCGTCTTCACCCGGTGTTTGCCAGTTGGGTTGGCCTTCCAGGTTAACGCCGTGGCACGCGGCGCATTGATCTACGTAGAGCCTCTGTCCATTCGCCACGTCTCTGTCTGTAAACGTATGATCCGCGGCAACGCTGGAATAAATGCTGCATAGGACCAAAATAAATAAGTGCCTGGTCATCTCCACCTACCTCAATTCGGAAGCGTCAGAACGGTTGTTAGTGTAGCCGTAGTTGTCAGCACCGCCAGAACGATCAGCGCCTCAACTTCGATGGATCGGGCGAGGTGCTGCGCTGCCTTGGTATCTCCGTCCAGCATTGCCGGAACAAATCGAAGCTTGTTCGCGGCGGCTAGGATCAATAGCAGCCCTACAAATAGTACTTTGAGCAACAGGGCCTGCCCATAACCAGTGGAAATGAGCGCTCGGATATCACCAACAAGCAACAAAGCCATCCAGAAACCTGCGACGATCAATGCGGGTACCATCAGTGCCGCAGCTTGGCCAAACCTATGCCCAAGTGCAGCAGCAGCTGCAATTTGCTCAGGTTGAAGAGCCATACTCCGCAGCGGGCTGAAGATGCCTACCCAGAAAGCTACACAGAGCAGGTGTGCTAGTAACAAGAGTTGGGTACCAAAATTCTCTAGATCCGATAGGTGCCCGATCTGTGCAAAGGACCACAGAGCCATCGTGCCACCCACAAGTGCGATCCCTAAACCAAAGCGCGGAACAGACAATCCGACAAGGATCATTGCTGCGCCTATCACTCGATAAACAAATACATCGCCTACGGATGTCTGCCAGAGTAATCCAAGCATCTCGGGGTCGACCAGCCCATCCGCTCCGCCCGTCAAGAGGGCTCCACGAAGCATGAACCCCAGTGCCGTCGCAATGAGAGCAAGCCATGCCAAGGCCATGGATTGGCGTTTCATCGCCAGGCTTATCGGTGTGACCAAGCTGGAATAGAGACACTTAACGACCACAAGGCCAGTGGCCCCCGCAAAGCCGATATAGAGTGCTAGCTTTGCGAGGATTGCAGCAATTCCCCAGATGTCTGGCATGCTCATTCCACAGTAAAGGTAAACGCGCCCTGCATCGCATGACCGTCCTCACCTAAACCGCGCCACTCGATGACATAGGTGCCCGCGCCATTGCCTGGCAATGGAATTTTGAACTTCTGAGCAAATCTTGCCTGGTCGCCCAAATCCAGTCGTACTGCCCCGTGTTCTTCGTGTGCCATCTCTATCCGGGTCAGCCGGATGTCTTTCGAGAAATTGAGGCCAACTTCAGCAGGCACAGTCGTTACTGTGGTTCCGTCTGCAGGTGTTGTTTCTGTGACCTTGGAATGCGCCAGCGCAAAACTGGGGAGCGCAGCCAAGAGTATAAGCATTACAATCTTCTTCATGGGCCTATCCTCAATTTATTCCGTTGGCGCGCTGGATTTCACGAATGTAGGCGATCACCATAGCGACGTCACCTCGCGTCAAGCCGTCGACGGGCGGCATGTCTCCAAACTGCCAATGGTGACTTCTTACACCCTGTGAAACCGCCCTCTGAAACGCTTCATCAGCGTGGTGACTAGGTTCGTATATCTTGTGGATCAGTGGCGGTCCTGCGCCGTCAATTCCGACCGCATTGACTCCGTGGCAAGTGGCACAGGAGGCATCAAAGACCCGCTGGCCGATTGCTGCATTGCCCTCAATAGGTGGCATCTGAATTGCGACTAGGTCGACTCTTGAAACTGTCGCCTGAAGGCTGGATTCTTCGATTGGGTCTGAACGAAAAACTATGAAAGCGGCAACAGCCGAGACGACGCAAGCGCCGATTAACAAGTGACTTTTCTTCATGGGTTGAACCTGACTTTGTGGAGGCTGGAAGTGCTGCGGCACATCGCAAACAGCCGCAAGGGCCGGTCACTTAGGCGCGCGCGGATCTTGGCAGCTTCAAAGGTCAGGGGGTCTGTAGGGGCTATCTGGTTCAGTCAACTTGGATTGGGATCCAATCTGGAACTCTCGGTCAAGCTGATATTGATTCCACACGACTTGGCTGTTCTGCGAGATCAGTACGACGGCTTGGCAAAGCAAGGGGTTACACTCTCCGGTACCGGCATTATCCGTGTCGTGATGGCTGCTTTGGGCCGAGATGTCAGGGATGCTTTTCACCGCGGCGGAGTGTCCTGCCGATTGCATATGGTCCCCGCAGTGAAGCCCGACGCAGGCATGAGACTCGCCACCAAATCCGGCGAGAATGACCAGAAGACTCGTCAATAGCGCAAATGTGTATCGTCGGATGACCATGATTCCGGACGCTAATGCAGCGGAACACACAAGACAACGCCTGCGGCTTCATTATGCGCCACGCCGTTCTAAAGGAAATTACAACGCTGATTTCCGTGATGGGGAATTCGCCGCTCTTGTCCGACACGCGATTTTCATCAGATGCAGAGAGTCCGGGTCTATTTTGATTTCTATCAGTCGGGCCTAGCAACTGATTAGCGGCCAAACGGCAACACAGGTCGCAGCAGTGCCAACGCCGACGATCGCATAGTAGAGGAACTTACGTTGGGATTCAGTGGTCGCATCAATCTTCTGGAAGGTTAGTCACATCGTATTTGCTTTGTGCATTGGCCGTTGTTCGATTTGCTGCATTTCAATCCGTCGAATAGTCGAGGTCTTCTCGCCACTCTCGCAGCAAATACTCCAAGTCGGAAATATGGTTTCCCAAGACCTGCTCATCGACGCGTGAGTTTGTGTATTGATCCAGATGTTGTAACTGCCCTTGCTGGCGAGAGCATCGGTCTGGCCGGCTACCGGCGATATTCTGGCGAAACTCATGTCTGACGCGCTGCGGTGTCTGGCTGGGGTGGGCAGCGCTGGTTGCGAACGTAGCATCGCGCGCGGGTGGGGAATGTCTCTTTTGGGCCGACATTATCTTTATTGGGAAAAGTTGGTCCTCAGTATATGCGCCGTTTCGTAACGTCGTTCATGGGCTTGCAAAGCTGATAGCCAGCGCTTCTACCGCGTCCCCGTAGGTTGGGTATAGACCGGCGCGTTGTTCAAAGGCGTAGGCCTGAAAATAGTCCCAAAATAAGGTCACTTCCGTGCCAAAATAGTCTTTGAGCAAAGGAGTATTGCAAAGGTCGGCACGTAAACAAAATTCAACCTCGCTGAAAAACACAACTACTGTGTCGATCTGCGCTTCGATTTCTTTGAGTGTATCTGCATCGCCTGTTTTGAGATTTTCCAATAGGTTCGCACCGATCTGCTTACGGGCCAGTTGCCGTGCTCGCTCGGGCAAGTCCGCGGGTACTTCGCCCGCAGCTTTGATTGCGGGGATCAGAACGTTGCCTAGTTGGGTGTATGTTTCGCGTGCACCGGTTTTCTGCCAGTCCGACATCAACTCGATGGAGCGCTCCTTTTTTGTGTCGAGGTAGCCCTGATAGAAGTTCAACGCCGAGACCCCGGCCGAGGCGGCAATAGCGATCAGTGACAAAAGGCGAAAGGTGCTCTCAATTCGTTCCCATGCGGTTTTAGGCGCGGGGGCCGTGTCGGCGGTGGCAATTCGGCGGCCAAGCGGGCCGTCGTCTCCTGGTTCGACATCCTCGTCCGCCTGTACAGATTCAAGAACACCGGAAAGTTCGGCTGCGCCCGGGTCCAGATCATTGGAACGCGTACGCCTAATCGACCGTTTGTCAGTTGGAGCAGTCAACGCGGACCTCAAATGTCAGTGTTTTGTCCTTTTCGAATTGCGCGGTTTCGACCTCGCGCGCAAGACAATCAAGCGCCGGTTCGGGTATTAGAAACGCCTGGTCCAGCTGCACCGGCCCCCCTCCATCGGTTTGCACGTCCGGAAGCGCAGTCGCACTGCGATCTAAACCACATGCGGACAAATCAACAAGGTGCACCTCTGAGTTGTTCTGTGATGCCGCCAAGCGTTCGTCGTTCAGCCGCTTGAGATAGCATTTCGCGAGCAGTTCGTTCAAAGTGACCTTTTCGGCGCAAAACCCGCAATCCGCAAAAACCGGCGGTGCGACGAGGGCACACGCGATGCAAATGGAGGCCGCTGATGTCAGGTTCTTCATTGTGTGTGTCCACCCAGGAGTCTTGACAGACAAGGATAAGCGCGACTCAGTTGTTTTGTGAACCCGTTTTGAGGCGTGCGTATAAGATGAGTTCGGGTCGGTACTCAAAGTGCATTCCATCGAAGTGGTGCCATTTGCCTCCCCAGATAAACCCAAAGCGTTCCATTTGCTGAACGAGCGCAACTGGGTATTGATTTTCGTAGGCCCCGGCGTTGCCTTCAGGAGCGCCTGACCAGCGCCAATAGCCGCCAAGCTGCGTGTTGAAGTCGACCGCGATACCAAAACTGTGCGCGCTTAGCCGTGGCGTGCCAGCGATACGACGCCAGTTAAAGCTTCCGCCGACTTGGGTGAAATATGGGTCAAAATCCTCACCACTGGCAGCCATCGCATCGAACGCAGCTTGTAATTGATGTGCAGCGCAGTGGTGGCTGTTCAAGGCAAAACGGGCGCGGCGCTTCGGCCCCTGGTATTCTGCGCGCCAGAGCCGGGCTGCAACCTGAGTTTCTGTTTGCCCATAAAGTGCGCGGAAGAAGGCGTCGTTGCGGGCGCGGCCTGGGTCGAACCAGGGTGTGTCACGCGCCGCGAGGTCAAAGGTCAACGGATAAATCTGCGCGAACTGGTCGATGATGGAGGCGTTCGCCAGCCGTTCCTTCGGCGGACCGTTATGAGCCGCGCCAAGTGGCAGCGTCTGGCCGCCCGTTGTCAGCGTTTTCGCTGCTTCGTCGACGGTCAGGCCGGGATATGCGGTCTCAAGTGCTGTGGCGATTGCGGACCGACCCTGCGGTAATGGCATCGCCAGAAAATCGCGGGGGACGCAGCCATCTGCACGCGCAAAACTCGGCAAGAGTCCAAGCGCAAGAGAGACAGCGACTAGCCGCGATATTAGCATCCATTGGCCCTTTCGAGCGCTTGCAGACGCTGCACCTCGCCTTGTTCGGCTGCTGTCAGGCGCGGGTTTCGAGTGGTGCATTGGCTTGTGTCAAAGGCAGCCCGCGCACGCGTGGACTGAAAGCAGAAGCCGTTGTTATGAAAGATGAGGTTGCGCGAGTACCAAAGCTGTTCGCAGGTGCTGGGCGGCGAAGGCACTGGTGCCACGGCCCTTTCGGCGGGTTGGGTAGCGGCACTGAGCGTGTCGATCCGGTCCTGAGCAGCGGCGGCATAGATGGGGCAGCCCGCGTGCATGGTCATGAACGCTTCCAGCGCGGAGGTGCTAGACGTGGTTTGTAGCACTTCCCAGTCAGCGCGTGCCGCGTCGCATGGGCTGATCTGAGGGGCAGAGGGTTGGGGCGTTGGAACAGTTACTGGGAGCGGGGCGGGGCCGCCGCGCTCAAAGGTAAATGTGCCCTGTAGCTGGTCGTAGTAAGCTGGGAACTGGTTGTGGTTCACACTGGCAGCCAGTTTACGCACGTCGGTCCGCACAAGGCGCACTAGCTCGTTCAGAGGTAGGCCGGGTGTGGTCATCCGCTCCAGCAGGGAGCGAGTGAAGACCGAGTTGGGGTTTGGGTCATTGTCCGACAGTCGGTCCAGTGCAGTCTGGCCTGTACCGGCAGAAAAGAGGACGAAGGCCCCTTCGGCC
Source organism: Ruegeria sp. CDSA236 (assembly GCF_059611285.1). Lineage (NCBI taxonomy): Bacteria > Pseudomonadati > Pseudomonadota > Alphaproteobacteria > Rhodobacterales > Roseobacteraceae > Ruegeria > Ruegeria sp. CDSA236. The sequence continues at coordinate 82,096 of NZ_JBXWPG010000003.1, read as the reverse complement.
GGCTCCATTCGCGATAGCCCGCTCGAGCGGCCCACGGACCGGGTACCTTGGGTGGGGAATGGGTTGTCGCGGCAGGCATCGAGTATCATCAGTGCCACGCGCGCACCGCGGGACTGGATTACATCAAGGATCTGGTCAGCAGCGATGCTTTCGCCGGTCACAAAATCTTCTTCGCCCGGACGCACTTGGGGTACGTCGGTGGGCAGCAGGTAATTGCGACCTTCTACTTCGATGCCGTGTCCTGCAAAGTAGAACACGACCTCGTCTCCAGGACTGATCTGGCGAGAGAAATCTACAAGGCCGCGCCGCAGGTCCAGCCGCTCGGGGTCGATCAGTTCGGTGACCACGAATCCGAGTTCGCTCAGCGTGGCAGAGACGGCTCGAGCGTCATTGCCTGCCTTTTGCAGGTCGTTAATATTTTCATAGCTGTCGATCCCAATAACCATCGCCAGCCGTTCCTCGGCAGTGGCGAGCGAACCGCATAGCAGTGTGGCGGCGATCCACATAAATAAACGCAAAACGGTCTCCTTAACGTTTGTCGTACCGCTCTGAATTTAAGGCTAACGTGTGTGTGAGGTCGTGTCCAACTTCACCTAGAAAGCCGGGCGGAGCGTTGTCCACATTTTTGACAATGTCGACATCCAGAGAAATGGATGATGCAAATCTTTGCTTTCGCTGCTGCGCTGAAGTTGGATGTCCGCTCCGACGCGCAGAATCTCACTGGAACCAGCCAAGTTCCAGCCGTGCGGTGCCATTAATTTGGGGCAACGTAGTGGTTTGAGGGTGCCGGTGTTTCTGCTTCTTTGATCTGCGTTCAGACGCGCTTATTGAGAACTTTGAACCAAAGATATATTTTGACCGGATTGCGAACGAAAAGGAAAGTTCATGATCAGAACTACTGCACTGACGCTCTTAGCTCTCCTCTCGGCAACCTCGGCATTCGCAACTGTCGGGCTGTATTGCGAGGCCCCTTATGGATCAGGCGCTGTATTTGATGTCGGATTGGGAACTGTCCCTGGTCTCGCAGTTGTAAGCGCGACCATTCACGCAGACGGCAAACACTGGAGCCTTACTGAAGTCGATGGTGCGATACCAATCATCGTGGCACAGGGGGCCGATGTCGATATGCGTACTGTAATCGACTTTGCCGATCCCGAATACAGTCGGATCGTTGCCTCGGTTCGATTGATAACCGCTGTCGAAGGAGACAAATCCGTCACTGTAGGCACGCTCACGATTCCGGAAATCGGTGCCTTCCCGCTGGTTTGTGAAGGGCCGTAGCCGTTCGATGTTGTGCAATGTACCGGGGGCTAGCTCGGCGGAAGCGGTGATCCCAAATTCTGCTTTGCTTAAATGTCTGAAATGGGCCGCGAGAGAGAGTAGTTTTAGATTGGAGGTGCTGCACGTTCTGTGACCAATTGTCTGGCTACGACTCTTTCGCGATGAATCATGTACAACCCTGCACTGATGATGATTGCAATACCAAGTAGGCTAAGCGTGTTCGGAAAGTCATTGAAGACAAGATAGCCGAACAGGGTCGCTACCGGCAGCTCAAAGTACTGCAAAGGTGCCAATGTGGCTGAAGGCGCGAACGAAAGCGCATAGGTCATCATCATGTGGCTCACCGTTGCAAAAAAACCAGCTCCCAACAGCCACAACAAAGCGATGTCTGTCGGCCAAACAGGATCGAACAGCTCCGAACCAGAGCCTTGCGCAAATATTAAGATTGGAATGGAAAACAGGCTGGCAATCAGGCCAGTGTGGAATTGCAGAGCCACGGGATGCATCCGACGTGACAATCCTCGCGTCACAAGAATGTAGAAAGCGAAAGCAACTGCCGTACCAAGCGGAATTATTGCAACCGCGCCGAAGGCCGCGAAACTGGGCTGGATGACGAACATTACTCCAACAAACCCGACAAGAGCTGCCCCGACACGACGCGGACCTACGTCTTCACCAAGGTAAAACTTACCAACCAACAAGACAATGAACGGGGCCACAAACACGATTGCCAACGCATCGGCGAGTGGCATCACACGGATGGCAGCAATGAAGCAAAAAGTTGCGAACAGCAAAAGTAATGAGCGGAATGCGAGTACGATCAATTTGCCTCGCGCTACATGCAACGACAGCCCCATTATCCAGACGAACGGGGCCATCAACACGCACTGCACTACAAAGCGAGCAGCCGTAATCTGCCCAACTGGTACGCTAGCCGACGCGAGTTTTGCAGCTACGTCCAGCAAAGGAGCGGTGAGGCAAAATCCAAGCATCAGTGCAACTCCTGCAAGGATGCGATCCGTAGATTGAGGTATGGAATCAGCCGAGGACATCTCATCTTGTAGAAACGTCGCTAAACGCGTGTCTGTTCTCTATGCGACGCGGAGCAAAAATCCCTCAACTTGCGAGTTGGGGGTGGGTTAGAATTTGCGCTAGCAACGAACAGCAGGTTCGATGAGATGCGCAGCAGCAGATGGCCGGTTCAAAATTGGTCTACAAGCTCTTGATCTCGATTGCTGCTGCGATGGCAAAGGCGTCTTCAAGCTCGACGCTCAGATGCCGAACCGTGCTTACCATCTTTGCATGAACCAAGAGCAACTGAATCGCCCGAAGACTTTCTGTCTTTTCTTGTAGAACTGCGTGACTTTGGTCCGGCGCATTGATGGAGTTCCTTAGGCGCTGGCCTCGAAGCCAATGGGCTTCATCCAGTCCCGGACAATCCGCGCATACTGACGTGTTGAGATCTTCAGGAAAACTAAGTGATAGATCCACGGTCACAGCAATTACTTTCTTTTCAAGGGAGACACATAGAAAAAGCTGTAATTCCGACCCCTGTGAAGCTCTTGGTGATTGATCTGCTTGTTCGCGAATTCGAATTGGTTACTATTGTCGCATGACAAATTGGAAACCATCCCGAGATACGCTGAGTTCACCGCTGCATACGAGCCTTGCCACGATGATTGCAGGCGCGATCGAAGACGGCAGTTTGTCACCTGGACAGAAATTACCCACACACCGGAAACTGGCCGATGACCTGAGGTTGAGCGTTAATACCGTCAGCAAAGCTTACGACATTCTGCGTCGCCAAAACCTGATCGATGGTCAGATTGGGCGTGGCAGCTATGTTGTCGACACTGACAAAACCGACGGACAGCCATTCAAGTTGGAGTCAGAACCTCGAAACTTGTTCGACATGTCGATTTCGCGCCCCTTGTTTAATGGCCTGCATGTTGAGGCGATGCAATCAACGCTGAGGACTTTGCATGCCGGGCTCGACCCGGCAATATATCTTTCTACACGCCCGAATGTAGGCCACGAAACTCACCGAAAAACGGGAGTCAAATGGCTTTCACATTGCGGCCTTGAGACAAATGCAGATTCAGTCCTCATGACGAACGGGGTAACGCATGGAATGTCGGCAGCAATGTCTGCGATATTGCGTCCTGGCGACGTCATTCTGTCAGATATGGTCACGCATCACCTCTTGGTTTCGAGTGTCGCATATTTCGGATACCGACATGTTGGCCTTGAAACTGATGAGCACGGAATCCTGCCCGATGCATTGGAAAAGGCGTGCGTTGATAAGTCCCCTAAAGCATTGTATTTATTGCCATCTCTTGCCAACCCTAATGTACATATGATGCCAGAGGAACGTCGGCGCCAAATTGCTGCAATCGCCCGCAAACATAGGCTGCATATTATTGAAAACGATGCGTTTGGTCCGGTCGCAGTGGATCGCCAGCCGCCTGTTTCGATGTTCGCACCAGAACTGTCGGTCTACCTGACGACGTTCACCAAATGCACGGTCAGCGGGTTGCGTGCGGGCTATGCCGTTGCTCCGGACCATTTGCTTCCTGCCTTGACAGCGAGACTGATCGTATTTGGTTGGATGGCAACGCCGCTAATCTGCGAACTTGCCTCACGCTGGGTGGAAGATGGCACAGCACAAGCGCTGGCGGATTGGCAGCGCGCAGAAATAGTCAAGCGGTATCACATAGCAACGCAAGAGCTTGCTGGTTTTAAATGGACGGGCCATCCGGCCAGTTTGCATCTTTGGTTGCAGCTCCCTCCAGATTGGGATTCCAACAGTTTTGTCGCCCATGCCCGCGAACTAAATGTTGCGGTGTCCCCCGAAAGCCCATTCCTTTCTCCCAAGGCTACCGCAACAAATGCAGTGCGCATTTCGGTGGGAAGCATTCGCGAAATCGAACGTTTTCGCCAAGCTCTGAAGCTTCTGGCCGGTTTACTTTTGCGCCCACGCGAGCCTTTGCCGCAATTCGCTTATTAGAATGTAGCGCAACAATATAATAATTGACTCGCAGTACAATCTTCGGGATGTGGTGGAACATCACTAACAAAGAAGGTGATATCTGGGAGGATATGATGACCAAGACTGCACGTTTTGCCCTGCGCGTCTGCGCACCCCTTGCTGCTGCATTGCTAACCTCAACTGCCGCTTATGCGGACAATTGGCGCTATGCGATGGAAGAGGGGCTGACAGATCCGCAAGGCCTGTACGCCACCAAGTTCAAAGAGGAAATCGAAGCCAACTCGGATCACACAGTCCAGATTTATCCTGTGGGTACGCTTGGTGAATCGGCCGACGCCATGGAGCAGGCACAGGCTGGATTGCTGCAGTTCATTGATCAATCTCCAGGTTTCACTGGTGCGTTGATCCCAGAAGCCGAAGCCTTTCTGGTGCCATATATCCAGCCGACGGACCCTCAAGTCGTGCGCAAGTTTTTCAAAGAAGGCGTCGCTGTAAACGAGATGTTCCACGATATCTATCGCGAACAGGGATTGGAATTGTTGTCGGTGTTCCCGGAAGGTGAAATGGTGGTCACCACAATGGAGGAATTTCGGACACCTGCCGATTTGGAAGGTATGAAAATTCGGACCATGACCTCACCATTGCTTTTGGAGACTTACACGGCCTTTGGCGCTTCCCCGATTGCCATGCCTTGGGGCGAGCTGATCGGCGGACTGAAAACTAAAATGGTTGACGGGCAAGAAAACCCGGCAATTTGGATCGAGGCCTATGATCTGGATAACCTGACTAATGTGATGACCTATACCGGACATGGTCAGTACACGACTGCTGTGATGGCAAATGCAGAGTTTTACGACGCGCTAAGCGATGCGGACAAAGAACTTGTTCAGAATGCGTCGCAAGTCGCACTCGATTATATTCTTGATGTTGCCGTCGAACTGGATGCAACCGGTCTGGCAAAAATTCAGGAGAGCAATCCGGGCTACACAATAAACCGGCTAACCGAGGAAGAGCGTGCACCCTTTAAAGAACGTGCAAAAGCGGTCGAAGCAGCCTTTGTCGAAAGAGCGGGCGAACGTGGCGCTGCCATCCTCGAGCAAATGAAGAAGGATCTAGCGGCTGCGCAGCAGTAGCGCTTTGCCACAGGCATCCATCACGTTTGCGATGTGTTCATCTGAAAAATCGGTGCAGGCCCAGAACCATAGTTCGGGCCTGCAATTTGGAAATAGTAAACCGGCGATCAGCCTATATTGCGAATGTTCGGGGGGAATATGAGCGAAACGACGCAGAAAAAGTCGGGCCTTGCCGGAATTGTTGATGGCATTGACAAGGGGATCGCTGCGCTTGAGCGGGTGATCATGGCCACAGGCGTCATTCTGATGGCAGTCAACACCATCGCAAATGTCATCAGCCGGTTTGTTTTCAACCACTCCATTATATTCGCCGAAGAGTTGAACAGTATATTCATATTGTTGGTGACATTTGCTGGTATCGGCTACGCCGCGCGCCATGGTCGGCATATCCGCATGTCCGCCATCTCAGACGCGTTACCCGAACGGGTCAGAAAAATCTTGATGGTTGTAGTCACGGGAGTCACCGCTGTGCTGTTGCTGCTCTTGGCGTGGTACGCTGTGCAATACATCATCAGCATGTACGCCAAGGGGCGGGTCTATCCTGCCCTCGGATTCCCTGTTTATCTCAGCTACCTCTGGGTGCCAATTGGGCTGTTTGTGACCGGGGTTCAATACGCGCTCACTTTCATCAAAAATCTTCAGGAACCTGAAATCTACCTGTCAACTGATCTGCGAGAAGCAGATGCGCGGGAACTGGAAGTGGAGCTTTAACCATGGCACTCTTAATGTTTTCCGCAATGGTTGTCCTGCTGCTTATGGGTTTCCCGATGATGGTACCCCTCATTGCCGGCGCGTTCATCGGCGTGATCGAGTTGTTTGGCACAATCGACAAAACCGAGTTTATGATTCAGCAAATGTTGGGTGGTATCCGGCCCTCTTCATTGATCGCCGTGCCTATGTTCATTCTGGCAGCGGATATCATGACACGTGGCCAGTCCGCAGGGCGGCTGATTGATATGGTCATGGCCTTTGTTCGCCATGTTCGAGGGGGGTTGGCCGTCAGTACAGCTGCGGCTTGCGCATTGTTCGGTGCCGTGTCCGGGTCCACCCAAGCCACGGTCGTTGCGGTGGGAACGCCACTCAGGCCCCGAATGCTGAAAGGTGGCTACAAGGATTCTTTCATTTTGGCCCTGATCGTCAACTCAAGTGACATCGCGTTCCTGATCCCGCCCAGTATTGGGATGATCATCTACGGTGTAGTTGCCAAGGCCTCCATCCCTGAACTGTTCATCGCGGGCATAGGGCCCGGATTGTTAATCCTGTTCATGTTCTCGGTCTACAGTATGATCTACGCCAAAATAAATGACGTCCCCACTGAACCGGCCGCCACATGGTGCGAACGCGCGGCAGCGGTGAAACGGGCCTTGTGGCCGCTGGGTTTCCCGGTTCTGATCATCGGCGGCATCTTCTTCGGCGTTTTCAGCCCGACCGAAGCCGCAGCAATCAGCGTGGCCTATGCGGTGTTGCTGGAAGTCTTCATTTTCAAAACAATGAAAATCACCGGCCTATACCAGGTCGCCCTGTCAACGGGCATGGTAACGGCGGTAGTTTTTATTTTGGTGGGTGCAGGTGCTGCCTTTGCCTGGGTTCTGTCATTCGCGCAGATACCGCAACAGATTTTGGGCGCTCTTGGCATTGATGAAATGGGGCAGATCGGCGTCCTGTTCACAATCGCGATTGCGTTCTTCATCGGCTGTATGTTCGTGGATCCCATCGTGGTCATCTTGATCTTTGTTCCGATCTTTGCGCCCGTGGTCGAGAAAACCGGGCTGGACCCAATTCTGGTCGGCACTTTGATCACATTGCAGGCCGCCATCGGCTCGGCCACCCCGCCGTTCGGATGCGATATCTTCACGGCGGTAGCGGTGTTCAAACGTCCCTATCTGGAAGTAATCAGAGGAACGCCGCCTTTCGTGATCATGCTTTTGAGTGTCTCGGTCTTGATGATCTTCTTCCCGCAGGTGGCACTGTTTTTGCGCGACATCGCATTTAACAAATAAAAGGAGCGACAAATGTTCAAATCAATACTCGCTGCTTTTGACGGGTCTGAAGGATCAGAGGCCGCCCTTCGCAAAGCCGCTGAATTGGCTAGGTTGTGTGATGCGGAAATGTTGGTACTGACGCTCTACCGTCATCATTCGATACTGGAAGGATCGATGTATGTCATCGATGCAGAAAAGCCTGATGATATTGACGGGATCATGCGCGATCACGCAAAGATAACTGCTGAACGCGGCGCGTCCATTGCGCGCGAGGCGGGGTGCGAGAACATCCGGGCCTTTGTCAAAGGCGGGCCAACGGCGCGGACTATCGTCAGCTTTTCCAAAGAACATGAGAATGACCTGATCGTCATGGGCAGCCGGGGATTGGGATCGATTGAGGGCTATTTGCTGGGCAGCGTCTCTCACAAAGTGACCAGCCTTGCGCAATGCCCGGTTCTGGTGGTGTGAGGATGGCAATGGCTTTGGATATACAATCTTCGACTTCGTCTGTGGCTCTCGCGCTGGATGCTCGCCCTGTCACACATCGTATCGGGCTGGTCACGCTGGCCACGGATCATACGACGGAAACTGACTTCGCACGCATTCTGCAAGGGCATGATGTGGGCGTATATGTAAACCGGATCGGGTTTGAAAACCCAACCACACATGAAAGCCTTTTGAAGACAGGGCCGCTGCTGACCGATGCCGCAGCAGAGATCCTGCCTGGCGAGGCGCTAGATGTATTGGTCTATGGATGCACGGCAGCTTCGGTAGTTTTGGGGAACGACAAAGTGGCCGAGCACATGAACAGCGCAAAGCCGGGCACGCCATGCGTCACACCCAGCTCGGCAGCCTTTGATGCATTTGAGGCTTTGGGGGTAAAAAAAGTAAGCGTTCTTACGCCCTATACGCAGGATGTGACGGATTCTCTGGTCACCTATTTCTCGCAACACGGCCTCGACGTGGTGAACGCTGTTTGCTTTGGATTGTCCGATGATCGCGACATGGCGCGCGTCTCAATGGACAGCATTATCGAAGGTGGTGTTGCTGCGTGCGATCCCGATGCTGATGCGCTTTTTATTTCCTGTACGGCGGTGCGTGCCGCCCCATGTGTCGCACAATTGGAGGCCCGACTTGGCAAACCGGTTGTTACCTCCAATCAGGCGATGGTTTGGCGCTGCATGAGGCATCTTGGGATTACTTCGGATTATCCCGCGGGCGGTATGTTGTTCAGTAAATAGGAAAAAAGTCAGGACAAGAGATGAGCTCTGAAATCACACTTCAGGATAGTTTTGCTGCGCGCGCGCGGATCGCACAGTCGATCCGGGTCACGCCGACGGTGTCGTCAGACGCGCTCAGCAAAGCCACCGGCGGTGATATTCGCCTCAAGCTGGAGCAAGGCCAGATTACCGGCAGTTTCAAGCTGCGCGGGGCATCCAATGCTGTGTTGTCACTTAGCGATGCGCAGCGCGCCAAAGGTGTGGTGGGTGTATCGACGGGCAATCACGGGCGCGGTTTGGCCTATGCGGCAAAGCAGGCCGGGGTGCGGTGTATCATCTGCATGTCGGAACTGGTGCCGCAAAACAAGGTGGACGGCATCAAGGCGCAAGGCGCAGAGGTGCGCATTGTCGGGCGTTCTCAGGATGACGCACAGGTAGAAGTTGACAGGCTGGTCGCCGATGGGATGGTCATGCTTCCCCCGTTTGATCATCGCGATATCATTGCCGGGCAAAGCACCGTTGCACTGGAAATGCTGGAACAATCCCCGGATCTTGAAACGGTTCTGGTGCCGCTGTCGGGCGGCGGGCTGATTTCCGGCGTCGGGATGGTGATGAAGGCGGTTAATCCGCAGGTCCGCGTTATCGGAATTTCGATGGAGCGCGGGGCGGCTATGTATGAAAGCCAGAAGGCGGGGAAACCGGTTCTGGTCGAAGAACTGTCGACACTGGCCGACTCGCTGGGCGGTGGGGTTGGATTGGACAACCAGCACACTTTTGCCATGACTCGTGCCTTTGTTGATGATCTGATTCTTGTGACCGAGACCGAGATTGCTGCTGCCATCCGTCACGCCTATTGGCAGGAACGTCAGATCATTGAAGGGTCCGGCAGCGTCGGCATTGCCGCGCTTCTGGCGGGAAAAATCAAAGACCCAGGTCGGTGCGTCGCGCTGATCTCGGGGCAAAACATCGACATGCAGCTGCATCACCGGATCATTTCCGGCGAAGATGTAGATGTGACGGCGGAGGGGTAGGATGCCGGAGATCAAAATACTGACCGAGGCCGAACTGCGAGATCTGGTGCCACTGGATATGGACGCGGTGGACTGCATCGAACAGGGCTTTACGACGCTCGCCGGGGGCAAGGTTATCATGCCGCCGATCATGACACTGATGGTCCCCGATCATAATGGCGAGGTATGTGTAAAGTCTGCTTATGTCCCCGGCATAGACAGCTTTGCCATGAAGATGAGTCCCGGCTTTTTCGATAATCCCAAGCTGGGCCTGCCCAGCACATCAGGCTTGATGGTGCTATTCTCAAGCACCACTGGCGTCCTGGAAGCTTTGCTTCTGGATAATGGTTATCTCACGGATGTGCGCACCGCCGCTGCAGGAGCGGTATCTGCGCGCCACCTTGCGCGCGAGGACGCGACACGCGCGTGTATCATCGGTGCTGGTGTGCAGGCGAAGCTACAACTCAAGGCGCTGACCCTTGTGCGCGGCATCGAAAGCGCTGTGATCTGGGCGCGGGATGCGGCCAAGGCCGAAACCTTGGCTTCCAGCCTTCGCGAAGAACTTGGGGTCGACGTCACGGCCAGCACTGATAGGGCGGGTGCCGTGTCCTCGGCAGATATCATCGTCACGACAACCCCTTCGGACATTCCGCTGATCAAAGCGGACTGGCTGCAACCGGGGCAGCTTGTCATTGCGATGGGTTCGGATCAGGAACACAAGGTCGAGCTTGACCCGGGTTGTCTTGCCAAGGCAACGCTCTATGTGCCCGACAGCCAAGCCCAATGCGCCCTCAAAGGCGAGCTGCGCAGCGCCATTGCGGTAGGCATTTTCCCGGCTGATGGCAGGTTTGCTGAACTGGGTGATATCACCTCCGACAAGGCGCCGGGGCGACAATCCGACAGTGACATCATTATTGCTGACCTGACAGGTACGGGTGTCCAAGACACCGCCATTGCCACGCTTGCTCGCCAGCGCGCGGAAAACTCAGGCAAAGGCACCACGTTTTCAAGCTAACAACGGATTAATTCTATGCCAGAACCAAAACTCCACTTCTCACGCGATGAGTTCAGCCAGCGCATTGCAAAAACCCGCGCCGCCATGGCCGAACGTGGGCTTGACCTTCTGATCGTGACGGACCCTTCGAACATGAACTGGTTGACCGGCTATGACGGTTGGTCTTTTTACGTGCATCAATGCGTAGTGCTGAGTCTCACTGGCGAGCCGGTCTGGTACGGCCGTGGACAAGATGCCAATGGCGCGCTTCGCACCTGCTTTATGGATCCCGCCAATATCATCGGTTACCCGGACCATTATGTACAATCCACCGAACGTCACCCGATGGACTACCTGTCGGCACAGCTGGCCGATCGTAAGCTGGATAAGGGCCATATCGGCGTTGAGATGGACAACTACTGGTTCACAGCTGCGGCCTTTGCCGCGCTACAGCACCACATGCCAAATGCCAAATTTTCCGATGCGACTGCGTTGGTCAACTGGCAGCGCGCGGTAAAATCTGAAACCGAGCTGGAATACATGCGCCAAGCAGGCCGCATTGTGGGCCGTATGCATGAACGTATCTTTGAAAAGGTCGAGCCGGGCATCCGCAAATGCGATCTGGTGGCGGAAATCTATGATGCGGCCTTACGCTATGACGCACAGATCGGTGCGGGCGGAGACTATCCCGCGCTGGTGCCACTTTTGCCCTCAGGCGCGGATGCCTCAGCCCCGCATTTGACATGGGACGATCAGCCAATGAAATCCGGCGAAGGCACGTTTTTCGAGATCGCAGGTGTCGTCAAACGCTACCACTGCCCGCTGTCGCGCACGGTCTTCCTTGGAAAGCCCACGCAAACATTCCTCGACGCTGAAAAGGCTGTGCTTGAGGGCATGGAGGCCGGGCTGGAGGCTGCAAAAGAGGGCAACCTCTGCGAGGATGTCGCCAATGCCTTCTTCAGCGTGCTAAAGAAATACGGGATCACCAAAGATAACCGCACCGGTTACCCGATCGGTGTCAGCTACCCGCCTGACTGGGGCGAGCGGACCTTCTCGCTTCGCCCTGGCGACAAGACGGTTCTGCAGGAGAACATGACCCTGCACTTCATGACCGGCCTCTGGATGGAGGATTGGGGTTTTGAGATTACTGAAAGCATCCGCATCACCAGAACCGGCCATGAGTGCCTGGCCAACGTGCCCCGCAAAATGGTTGTGAAGGACTGAGTAATGACACCCAACCCAATTTCCCCGACGATCCCGCTGGATAGCGATGGTATCCACCACGGTTTCCTACGGCTGCCTTACAGCCGGGATGACAGTGCATGGGGGTCAATTATGATCCCGCTAACGGTTATCAAAAACGGAGATGGGCCTACGGCTTTGCTGACCGGCGCCAACCATGGCGATGAATATGAAGGGCCCGTGGCGTTGCAAGAACTGACGGTTACGCTAAAGCCCGAGGACATCACCGGACGCGTGATCATCGTGCCTGCCTTCAATTATCCCGCTTTTCGCGCCGGGTTACGCACGTCCCCCATCGACAAAGGCAATATGAACCGTGCCTTTCCGGGCCGGCCAGATGGCACCCCAACCGAAAAGATTGCCGACTATTTCCAGCGCGTTCTTTTGCCAATGGCCGATATTGCGGTGGATTTTCACTCAGGCGGAAAAACGCTGGATTTCGTGCCCTTCGCGGCGGCCCATATCCTTGAAGATAAAGCCAATGAAGCGGCCTGTTTCGCCGCGATGGCCGCCTTTAACGCCCCCTATTCGGTGCAGCTACTGGAGATCGACAATGTCGGAATGTACGACACCGCGGTCGAAGATATGGGTAAGGTTCTGGTTTCAACAGAATTGGGCGGTGGTGGCTCTGCCACAGCCAAGTCGATTGCCGTTGCAAAAAAGGGCCTGCGCAATGTGCTGATCCACGCAGGAATTCTGAAGGGCGAGATGCAGATTGATCCAACCGTGCGCCTGGATATGCCCGATGGTAACTGCTTCGTGTTCTCGGAAAACGATGGCCTCTACGAGCCGATGGTTGATCTTGGTGAACAGGTCAACCAAGGCGATGTTGTGGCCCGCATTTGGCCCGTTGATCGCACCGGGATTGCCCCGATTGAATACCGTGCCAAAGTTACGGGCCTTTTGATCAGTCGCCACTTTCCCGGTCTCATCAAAGCGGGCGATTGCGCGGCGGTGATCGGGTTGAACGTTGGATAACTTTATTCCCCGGAGGTGAGACCATGCGGCTAGACGCCCGCGATCTGGATATTCTACGGGTGCTTTCAACCGACGGGCGCATCACAAAAACGGCTTTGGCCGACCGCGTTGGCCTGTCGCCCACCCCCTGCTGGGAGCGGCTGAAAAAGTTGGAAAAAGCCGGGTTGATCAAGCGATATAGAGCCGAGATCAACCTGCGCAAACTTGGGCCACATGTAACTGTTTTTGTTGCGGCCGAACTGTCCGATCATACCGCTGCCAGCTTTCAGGCTTTTGAGGCCGCAATGCAACGCTATGAAGAAGTGTTGGCCTGCTGGGCGCTTGGCGGAGGATTTGATTACATCCTGCAAATCGTGACGCGCGATATCGATGCCTATCAACGCCTGATTGATGAAATGCTCAATGCTGACATAGGTCTGGAAAAATATTTTACCTATATTGTCACCAAACCAGTGAAGGGGCAGGGCGTTCCGCCGATTTCCCTCATTGCTGGATGGCAGGAGTAACCCTCTGCCTGAGAGATGGTTGGCAGTAGAATACTCTGCTTTGGCCCTGAAATTTGGTCTCATCCTTTGCCTGTAATGCCCGACATTGTCGGGCATCGAGGGAGAGGTATCCATGAAAGACACTGCACTTTCTGCGCGCGATGATATTGCTGACAAATCTTTGGCGCGCAGTTTTTCCTATGTGAATGGTAAATGGTGTGCAGCTTCGTCGGGTTACACCATCCGCGTCACCGATCCGGCAACTGGCGATGTTATCGGTGAGGCCGCCAGCCTTTCGGCAGAGGAATCCTCAGCCGCCGTGGATGCGGCACAAGCTGCCTTTCCGACCTGGTCGGGCCTCTTGCCACAAGACCGATCCGCCATTCTGCGCCGTTGGTTCGACCTGATGCTGCACCACAAAGAAGATCTGGCACGGATCATGGTACTGGAACAGGGCAAGCCCCTGTCCGAGGCGCGCGGTGAAATTGATTATGCCGCGTCTTTTGTAGAATTCTACGCCGAAGAGGCCAAGCGACCCAATGTTGAAGGCGTCACCAGCCATCTGCCCGATGCCGAGGTCGAGGTTTGGCTAGAGCCGGTTGGGGTGGTGGCAATGATCACACCGTGGAATTTCCCTGCTGCCATGCTGACCCGCAAAGCAGCAGCAGCCATGGCAGTGGGATGTACGGTTGTGGCTCACCCCTCAGGTGAAACCCCGTTTTCGGCCCTCGCGTTGGCTGAACTGGCGGAAAAGGCGGGTATTCCGGCGGGCGTGTTCAACGTGGTCACCGGCCAGGCCTCGACCGTGGTCGAACCTTGGACGAAAGACACCCGTGTTCGGGCACTCTCGTTCACAGGCTCCACCGAAATCGGACGGTTACTTTACCGTCAGTCCGCCGACACAGTGAAAAAACTTGTAATGGAACTAGGCGGGCATGCACCGGTGATTGTGTTCAAAGGGGCCGATCTTGAAATTGCGGTTTCTGAAACGATCAAGGCCAAATTCGCCACATCCGGGCAGGACTGTCTTGGCGCCAATCGGATATTTGTGGAGCGCTCAATTTATGACGCATTCTGCTCGCAGTTCACCGAAGCGACCCGCAGGCTGTCCCTTGGCATCGGTATGGACGACCCCGATATCGGCCCTCTGATGAATGAAAAGGCGGTTCAAAAGCAGGAAGAACATGTCGCCGATGCGCTGGCCAAGGGGGCCAAACTGGCGTGCGGAGGTGCAAGGGATCCTCTCGGCCCGCTGTTTTATCAGCCCACGGTTCTGACCGACGTGCCCGCCGATGCCGTGCTTATGTCAGAGGAAACATTTGGCCCTGTGGCGGCCATTGCGCCCTTTGATACCGAAGAAGAGGTGATCGCCCGGGCCAATGACACCGAATACGGTCTGGTTGCGTATCTGCACAGCCATGACCCACGCCGTATTTACCGCGTATCTCGTGAATTGCAATTTGGCATGGTGGCGGTGAACCGCACCAAGGTCACCGGCGCGCCGATCCCCTTTGGCGGCACCAAACAATCCGGTCTGGGCCGTGAAGGGGCAAGACGGGGAATGGAAGAGTTTACCGAAATCAAATATGTCTGCCGCGACTGGGCATGAGGAGTGAAAAGATGCTGAAGAACGATCAACTTGACCAATGGGACCGCGAGAACTTCTTCCATCCCTCCACTCATCTGGCCCAGCACGCGCGGGGCGAAACAGCGACCCGTGTGATCAAAACCGCAAGCGGGGTCCATATCGAAGACCGTGATGGTACCAAATTGCTGGACGCCTTTGCAGGACTTTATTGCGTGAATGTGGGCTATGGCCGTCAGGAAATTGCCGAAGCGATTGCGGATCAAGCCCGCGAGTTGGCCTATTATCATTCCTACGTAGGCCACGGCACAGAAGCCTCCATCACCCTGTCCAAGATGATCCTTGATCGCGCGCCTTCGAATATGTCCAAGGTCTATTTCGGCCTGGGTGGTTCAGATGCAAATGAAACCAACGTCAAATTAATATGGTATTACAACAATATCCTGGGTCGCCCCGAAAAGAAAAAGATCATCTCGCGCTGGCGCGGGTATCATGGCTCGGGCCTTGTCACCGGGTCGCTGACTGGGCTGGAACTATTCCACAAAAAGTTCGATCTGCCGCTCACGCAGGTGGTTCATACCGAAGCGCCCTATTATTTCCGCCGCGATAATCTGGACCAAAGCGAAGCCGAATTCGTCGCGCATTGCGTTACTGAACTGGAGGCGCTGATTGAACGTGAAGGCGCTGATACAATCGCCGCGTTTATTGGCGAGCCGGTGCTGGGAACCGGTGGTATCGTGCCCCCGCCCGAAGGTTACTGGGCCGCCATCCAGACCGTATTGCGCAAGCATGACATCCTGTTGGTTGCCGATGAGGTTGTGACCGGGTTTGGCCGCCTGGGCAGCATGTTCGGCTCTGAGCATTACGGCTTGGAATCCGATATCATCACCATCGCCAAAGGCCTCACCTCGGCCTACGCGCCGCTGTCAGGTTCGATTGTTTCTGAAAAAGTGTGGAAGGTGCTGGAACAGGGCACGGATGAAAACGGCGCCATCGGCCACGGCTGGACCTATTCGGCACACCCGATCGGGGCCGCGGCCGGTGTGGCAAACCTCAAACTGATTGATGATCTGAACCTGATCGAAAACGCAGGCAAAGTCGGTGCTTATCTGAAGCAGTCGATGAAGGATGCACTGTCAGCACACGCCAATGTCGGTGATGTGCGCGGCGAAGGAATGTTGTGCGCGGTCGAGTTCGTGAAGGATAAAGATAGCCGCACCTTCTTTGACTCCGCGGACAAGATCGGCCCGCAAGTCTCAGCCGCTCTTTTGGCACAGGATAAGGTCATCGCACGCGCTATGCCGCAAGGCGACATCTTGGGCTTCGCGCCACCGTTTTGCCTGAGTCGTGAAGAAGCTGATACCGTCGTCGCGGCAACTCTGCGCGCGGTTACAGCAGTATTGGGCTAGGGGATGTCTGTCTCGCCCATCCTTGGCTGAGTTGACAGCGGTAAACATTACCGCACCAAACTCTGGGGTGGGCGCAGCACTCGATTGAGACCGCTTTGATTTGGCAATATTGCCTGGATCAGGCCGCAATTCCAAGATTCCTTACTACAAGGCCCAATCCGATCAAAGCGGCCAGGATTGAAACTTGAAACAAGCACACGTCACTATTGTCGCAATGTGCTACAGACCAGATATTGTCAATCATGGGTGGAGCGGCGGAAAAGTCCGCAACGTGTGGGTTGCCATTCCTGTAGCCAGACAGACGATGAAGCAGGAAGAGCTCAAGCGGAAGTTGGAAAATTTCGAAGTTCCGCAAAGGAATTTTGAAGAGATGTTCGAACCGGTCGCCGAAATTCTGTCAAAATCTTGGAAAGTATGGAAAAAAGCGACTATAGGGGCAAGAGAGCTCTGCTTAGAATGCTATTTGTTCAGAAGGGAAGTTACTCTTCCAAATCGGATCTTCGAACCGGTGAATTATCTTTTCCATTCAGATTCTTAAGTGACGCAAATTATCTGAATTAGGTTTTGGTGGAGCCTAGGGGAGTCGAACCCCTGACCTCTTGCATGCCATGCAAGCGCTCTCCCAACTGAGCTAAGGCCCCATACAGGTACTGCAGAAGCAGTGGGCGGACGTTTATGAGACAGTGGCGCTAAGCGCAAGTCCAAAAACAGGCGTCGCCGTTAAAATTTTGAAACCAGATTGCAAATGGCGCGAGGCGGCGCGAGGCCGCCTCTGACCGTGATCAGCTATCGTCCTCTGCTGGAATGTCAGTGATGTCGTCCAGCGGAACTTCATCACTGCTGTCATCATCGTCATCCAGCAGATCATCATCCAGATCGACTTCGACTTCGTCGTCGTCATCCAGAACCAGTTCTTCCTCAGGCGCGTTTTCACGCGCCTTGGCCGATGCAGCATCTTCTGCATCTGCTGCGATCATCCGGCTTTTACCGGTTTCGAGTTCCACGATCTCGCCGGTATAAGGGCTAACGATCGGGTCTTTGTTCAGGTCATAAAACCGTTTACCGGTGGTCGGGCAAACGCGCTTTACACCCCATTCTTCCTTGGGCATGTCCAATCCCCTTGATATCAGGTGAGTCGTATCGACGATTCAGGTCAGGTGCCACAAGCAGCGGGCACTGTCAAAGCCTTTGAGCAGGAGAAACAGACCTATGGGAGATCACGCACTGCCAGGATCGCCTCCGGTGCCGCTGACATTGCGCAAATCGGCGCGGGCACGGCGGATCAGTCTGCGTATATCCCAGTTGGACGGGCGTGTTACACTGACCTATCCAAATGGCGTTGCTGAATCCGATGCGTTGAACTTTGCCCGCCAAAAAGAAAGCTGGATTCGGCAGCACCTGAGTGATCGGCCAGACCCCTCGGTGGTTCAATTTGGGCAGCATATTCCTGTTGAGGGCACCCAACGGCGCATTGTCCGGGCAACGGGCCGACGCGTTCTGTTGCAGGCGGATCAGATTTCAGTACCTGAAGGCGCTGAAGCGCGACGTTTGGCGCGCTTTTTGAAAGAACTGGCACGCGACCGGCTGACCGGCGCATGTGATGACTACGCAGCGATGTTGGGTAGGGCTTATGCCAGCATCTCTATTCGGGATACCCGATCGCGCTGGGGATCATGCAGTTCTGAGGGTGGGTTGATGTTTTCCTGGCGGCTGATTCTCGCTCCACCAGACGTCCTGCATTATGTTGCTGCACATGAGGTGGCGCATCTGGCCGAGATGAACCATTCCCCAGCCTTTTGGGCCCAGGTCGAGCGGTTATTCGGAGATTACAAAGAACAGCGGCGCTGGCTGCGCGACAACGGGGCGCAGCTGCACCAGTACAGATTTGACACGCCTGCGAGTTGACCTGTGCGGTGTTTGTGATCACATAGAGACATGTTGAACGCACGCCCCTCGGAAACGCAGACCGCAACGCATGACCGGGTGTACCGGGCCCTGCGATCCCGCATCATGCATGGTGATATCGCCCCCGGTCAGGCACTGACCTTACGGGGAATTGGCAAAGAGTTTGGTGTCTCAATGACACCGGCCCGAGAGGCGGTGCGTCGGCTTGCGGCTGAAGGGGCGTTGTTTCTGTCTTCCTCGGGCCGCGTCTCGACGCCCGAGCTGACCAATGACCGGATCGAGGAGCTTGCTGCGCTGCGGGCCTTGCTTGAGGTCGAGCTGGCCAGCCGGGCATTGCCGCGTGCGCATATTGCCCTGATTGACCGATTGCAGAGCATCAACATGACGGTGGCCGAGATGGTCACCAAACGTGATGCCGTTGGATATATTCGCACCAATCTGGAGTTTCACCGAACTCTGTATCTGCGGGCGCAGGCCCCTGCGATGCTGGCGATTGCCGAAACCGTGTGGTTGCAGCTTGGGCCGACGATGCGCGCGCTTTATGGGCGGCTGCGGCGAACGGAACCACCGCATCACCACAAGCTGATAATTGCGGCGCTAAAGGCCGGGGATGAGCCGGGTTTGCGCCTTGCGGTTCGCTCGGATGTTACACAGGGCCTGCGGATGCTGGTCAGCTAAGCGGCTTGTTGCCGAAGCTGCCGAAATCGCCCGGTTCGGTATCGCTGTTCTGGCCCCGGCGATTTCTCTGCGCTAGGCTGTGAGAAATCACAATAAGAGCAGTTTTCAACCATGATTGATCGACGGTTATTTTCCCTTGGGCTGGGCTCCGGCTTGTTGGTTGCCTGTACGGATGGCGTGCCTTCTTCGGCGCCGGCCGCGCGCATGCAACCGGTTCGGAACGCGGGCTGGGACGCCTGGGTCGCGGGCTTCAAAAGCCGCGCGGCCGCACAAGGGATTTCGCAAAGCACAATTAACCGCGCCTTCCAGGGCGCCGGATATCTGCCCGGAGTGATCGAGCGGGACCGAAATCAGGTCGAGTTCAAGAGGTCGCTTGAAGACTACCTGGCGATTGCAACCTCGGATGAACGGATCGCGACCGGCAAGCAAATGCTGGTGCGTCATGCGGGAACGCTGTCTCAGATCGAGGCGCAGTACGGCGTCGACAAAGAAGTTGTCGTGGCGATTTGGGGGCTGGAAAGCCGCTATGGTGCGCGGCGCGGTGATGTGCCTGTTGTATCGGCCCTGTCGACGTTGGCCTATGACGGTCGGCGCGGGCAGTTCTTTGAAAGCCAGCTGATAGCGGCGATGAAGATCCTGCAGAACGGTGACACGACATCTGCCAACATGACAGGTAGCTGGGCCGGTGCCATGGGGCACACGCAGTTCATCCCGACCTCTTATCTGGCCTATGCTGTGGATTTCACCGGCGATGGACGGCGCGATATCTGGTCCGACGATCCAACGGATTCGCTGGCATCAACGGCGGCTTATCTGGCGCGTTCCGGTTGGGTGCGTGGACAGCCCTGGGGCGGTGAGGCCGGGACGGTCTCGGGCACGCCGGTTGCCGTGCTGCAACCTCAGGTACCAGGGCCCCGCATTGCCGTGTTCCGCAATTTTCAGGTGATCAAACGGTATAATAACTCGGACAGCTACGCGATCGGGGTAGGGCATCTATCAGACCGGATTGCCGGAGGCGCGCCGTTCCAGGCCTCTTTCGGACCGGATGCGACTGGTCTGACGCTTGAAGATCGCAAAGAGCTACAGCGCCGCCTGACATCCGCCGGGTACGACACCGAAGGCGCAGATGGTGTAGTCGGTAAAAACACGACATCCGCGATTTCTGCGTACCAGCGGGCCAATGGGCTGCCCGCGACCGGAGAGCCCTCAGTTGCGCTGCTGAGGCAGTTGGGGGGCTGAGGAGGGTTACGCAGCCAGCCCTTTTGAGCCGATGTCGAGGAATTTTTGACGACGATCTCTGATCAGGGCGGCAGAATCCTTGCCGTCCAGATCCTTGAGCATCGCCGTAATTGCATCCCGCACGGAGTCCACGGTCGCGGCGCGATCACGATGTGCGCCGCCTTTGGGTTCCGAAATGATCCGGTCGCAAACGCCCAGCTTGTGCAGGTCTTGCGCGGTCAGCCGCAACGCTTCGGCTGCTTCGCGCATTTTCTCTGAATCTTTCCAAAGGATCGAGGCGCAGCCTTCGGGTGAAATGACCGAATAGACCGAATGTTCCAGCATCGCGACACGGTTTGCCGTTGCAAAAGCCACCGCACCGCCTGATCCACCTTCGCCGATGATGACCGAGACCAACGGGACGCCGATCTTCAGGCACATTTCGGTCGAGCGGGCAATCGCCTCGGACTGGCCGCGCTCTTCGGCGCCTTTGCCGGGATAGGCGCCAGCCGTGTCGATCAAGGTGATAACCGGCAGTCCAAAGCGTCCTGCCATCTCCATCAGTCGGACAGCCTTGCGATACCCTTCGGGGCGAGCCATTCCGAAATTGCGTTCGATGCGCGATTTGGTGTCGCTGCCCTTTTCGTGGCCGATCACCATAACAGGTTGATCGTTGAACCGCGCCAGACCGCCGATCACGGCCAGGTCGTCAGCAAAATTCCGATCGCCTGCCAGAGGTGTGAATTCGGTGAACAGATCTTCCACGTAGTCTTTGCAATGGGGACGTCCAGGGTGACGAGCGACCTGACATTTTCTCCATGGCGTCAGATCGGCATAGAGTTCGTCCAACAGCTTTTCAGCCTTGGCGTCCAAAGCGGCGGCCTCTGCGGCCACATCCATCTCTTCATTGGCGCGCGCCAGTGCACGCAGTTCCTCGGCCTTTCCTTCGATCTCGGCCAAGGGTTTTTCGAATTCCAAATACTGGGTCATGACGCCTCTTAACGCGGAAGTTCTCTGCTATATGGCCTGACGTCGCGTCGGATGCAACTCAGCAAGATCTGAAGGGTTGGCAAGGGTGCCGGCATTCGTCAAGCAGTTGCAGGCCTGTATACGCTCTTACCCCGACCACAGAACAGGGTAGAGCGACGCGACTAGCAGCCCCGCCATCACCCAGTTGAACAGCATCAACCGGCGCGGATTCGTGAGTACTCGCGCCATTTGCTGCCCAAGCACCGTCCACGTGCTGACCGAGGGCAAATTGATTGCGCCGAAAACAATCGCGACAATGACGATGGCGTTCAAGGTGCGGTCGGGGGTGTATACGGTTGTTGCTGTCAGGGCCATGGCCCAGGCTTTTGGATTGACCCATTGGAATGCTGCGGCCTGTAAAAACGTCATCGGTGTTCCCGCAGGCGCGCCCGCTTCGGCTGGGACCGAATGCGCGATTTTCCATGCCAGATACAGCAGGTATGCGACTGAAGCCGCTTTCAACACGGTATAGCTGATCGGATAGGCATCAAACACCTGTACCAGCCCTGTTCCGACCAGAAGGACCATGACTGTAAAGCCCAACCCGATTCCGAACATATGTGGGATTGTGCGTCGAAACCCGAAATTCGCGCCCGAGGCCATCAGCATCAGGTTATTGGGTCCCGGCGTGATCGACGAGACGAAGGCAAAGGTGACGAGGGCAAATAGCAATTCAGGGTTCATAGCGCAGATAATTGATGGAATCCGCCCAAATGAAATTGCGTTTGCGCTGGTTATTGCGGTAATTCTGCAATTAATGATCAAGTTGGATGATATAAATCGCCATATATTGCGTGAGCTGACACGTGATGGGCGGATAAGCAACCTTGAATTGGCCGATCGGGTCGGGCTGTCAGCCTCGGCCTGTTTGCGCCGTGTTCAGGAATTAGAGCGCGCGGGCGTGATCTCGGGCTATCGTGCTGTATTGAACCCACCTGCGCTGGGCATCGGCTTTGTCGCCTATATTGGCGTGGGGCTGGGCGAACATACAAAGGCCGCTCAGGAAGGGTTCGAGCGTGCATTGCAGCGCGCGCCTGAGGTGGTGGAGTGCCATAACATCACCGGCACGATCGAATACCTGTTGCGCGTGGAATGTGCCGATCTGTCGTCTTACAAAACTTTTCACACCGAAGTTCTGGGGACTTTGCCCCATGTCACGTCGATCACGTCCTATGTCGTCATGGGCTCGCCCAAGGATATGCGGGCCTGACATTGGAAAGATGATTCTGTACCGGCTTGCCGGAGTTGGATTCACGTTTTACTGTCTTGCCAAAGATTTGACCAAAAATGGGGACAACCCCAACCGGTCGTATTCAGGGAGAAGACGATGAAACTTGTTCGGACCGGAGCACTGGTCGCAACTTTGGTGATGATTGCGGGAGCATCTTTGGCAGCTCCGTTAAAGCTGCAACCTGCCAACCCACAGCCCAGCCCCAAGGCGGGATTGAATGTGAACTACTTTGGCACTGGCAATCAACACAAGAAGATCCGAGATCTGAGCCATGCAAAAAGCATGCTGTCTAAAGCGCAGCCCGGACAACCGTTGCGGGGCTTGGATTACAGGGACACCAGTAAGGGTCAGGACGTCATGACGTTTGACGGCGCTTACAATGTCGCCGCCGAAATTACGGGGTACATGCGGTTCGACTCTGCTGGAATCTACGAGTTGGAAACGTGGTCAAATGACGGGATAGAGGCATTCGTCGGAGGCCAGAACATTGGACAAGTCTCGGGCATTCAGGGCTGCGAGGCCAATCAGCGGACCGAAGTCGATGTGCCCAAAGCCGGGTGGTACGCGCTCAAGATCATCTATTTCCAGAAGCTCGGGACATCCTGTCTGATGATGAAATCTGGGAAAAAGGGCGAAAGGTTCACCTGGACACCCAATGATGTCTTCGGACGGTAAGAGAAAGGCGCCCGGTGGGGCGCCTTTTTACGTTTAGCTGTTGGCCGCGATCAATTCGGCCTGGGCCACGATCACCTCGGCCTGTTTGATCGAGGCGATATCGACCAGACGCCCTTTGTAGACCGTCGCACCTTCGCCAATGGCCTTGGCTTGCTCCATGGCGGCCAAGATTTCGCGGGCCTCTGACACCGCCTCGTCCGAGGGGGTGAAGACCTGGTTGGCCAGCGCGATCTGTTTGGGGTGGATTGCCCATTTGCCGACCATGCCCAAAGTGGCAGAACGTTTGGCCTGCGCGATATAGCCTTCGTCATCGCTGAAATCGCCGAACGGTCCATCCACCGGCAGCACGCCATGGGTGCGGCAGGCGGCAACGATGGCGGCCTGCGCCCAGTGCCACGGGTCGGACCAGTGTTTTTCACCTTCGCGCAGCATGTAATAATTTTCCTGCGTGCCGCCGATGCCAGTTGTCTGCATGCCCATCGAGGCCGCAAAGTCGGCTGCCCCAAGGCTCATGGCTTGCATCCGGGGGGACGAGGCAGCGATTTCTTCGACATGGGCGAGGCCAGCTGCGGATTCGATGATGACCTCAAAGCTGATCGGTTTAGTACGGCCTTTTGCGCGTTCGATGGCGGTGACCAACGCGTCCACCGCATAGACATCCGCCGCACAACCGACCTTGGGGATCATGATCTGGTCCAGTCGATCTCCGGCCTGCTCCATCACATCCACGACATCGCGGTACCAGTAAGGCGTATCCAGCCCGTTGATTCGTACGGACATGTATTTAGTGCTCCAATCGAGGGTGTTCAGCGCCTCGATGACATTGGCACGCGCTGTGTCCTTGTCAGATGGTGCAACCGAATCCTCAAGATCAAGATTGATCACATCCGCCGCAGAGGCCGCCATCTTGGGGAAGAGCTTGGTGTTCGACCCGGGGCCGAACAACTGACAACGGTTAGGGCGCGCGGGGGCGGCGGGTTGAATGCGAAAGCTCATCTGGACCTCGTGCAGGAAAGGAAATTGCGATTTTGTTGTCTTATGAGGTATTAAATTGCGCAGGTCTCCGCAAGCACGTTTGTGCATCTGCGGCAATGCAGTCGCAGCATTCGCCGCAATGCGCCATGTCTCTGGTGATTAAAGTTTAATCGCTTTAAAAACTTGAAAGAATTTTGCGCAAGCTACGATATTTGCGCGAAATTTTCCTGCGGGATCCAGCGATGCTGGGCGAAATCGAGAAACACTCGCCTTGCCCGTCCCATAGCCTGCGCCAGAATCAAAGGAGTGCACCGCAATGATCGAGACACCGTATCTGTTGTTTTTGGGCGATGCGCCCGACCAGCTGGCGGCCAAGGTTGCCGTTGGAATCAAGGACTGGCGTCCGGAAAACGCCGTGGGTCAATACCGGATGGAGGGCTGTAAAGCCGATCTGGGCCTGACCGACATGTCCCTTGCTAAGGCCAAAGAGGCCGGGGCCAAGACTTTGGTCATTGGCGTGGCCAATCGTGGCGGTGTGATCAGTCAGGAATGGAAAAAGGTGCTGGTCATGGCGTTGGAGGAAGGTTTCGACCTGGCCTCGGGCCTGCACAACCTTTTGTGTGATGAACCCGATCTAGTCGCAGTCGCCGAAGCAACAGGCCGCAAGCTGCATGATGTGCGGGTTCCGTCGGTCGACTATCCAATCGCCAACGGAATCAAACGTAAAGGTAAGCGCTGTCTTGCCGTGGGCACCGATTGTTCGGTTGGCAAGATGTACACCGCGATGGCCATGGATGCCGAGATGCGCAAGCGTGGCATGAAGTCGACCTTCCGAGCTACTGGCCAGACTGGCATTCTGATCACCGGTGACGGTGTACCGCTGGACGCGGTGATCGCAGATTTCATGGCGGGATCGGTCGAATGGCTGACACCCGACAATGATGACGACCACTGGGATTTGATCGAAGGGCAAGGGTCACTGTTTCATGTGTCATATTCCGGTGTGACAATGGCGTTGATCCATGGCGGTCAACCGGACGCGTTGATCCTGTCCCATGAACCCACCCGCGAGCATATGCGCGGTCTGCCGACCTATAGTTTGCCATCTTTGCAGGCTCTGCGGGACACGTCGCTGGCGCTGGCCAAGGTTGCCAATCCTGAGTGTCAGGTCATCGGTGTTTCGGTCAACACGCAGCATATGAGCGAAGCAGACGCATCCGCCTATCTGGCACAGGTCGAAGCTGACATGGGGCTGCCCGCGACGGACCCGTTCCGTTTTGGTGCAGGCAAGCTGGTCGACGCGCTGGCAGCAGTATAAAGCGGTCTGGTCCCGCCGGCCCGGATCTAAATTGGAAAATCCGGGCGGCTCTGCCAGGAAAAGGTATGTTATGCAAATTGACGTCTCTCGCGATGTGTTCAGGCTGGCTCAGGTCTTTACGATTTCACGTGGGTCACGGACCGAGGCCAAGGTTCTGACTGTACGCATTTCTGACGGCCAGTATCAGGGCTGGGGCGAATGTGTGCCCTATGCGCGTTATGGTGAAACACTGGATTCGGTCGAGGCTGAAATTGCCGGATTGCCCGACAGTTTCGACCGAGTGCAACTGATGGACTTATTGCCTGCGGGCGCTGCACGGAATGCCGTAGATTGTGCGCTGTGGGATCTTGAGGCCAAGCGTTCCGGTAAACGCGTCTGGAATCTGGCTGGGCTGCCTCAGCCTGGCCCCGAAATCACGGCCTATACATTGTCGTTGGACACCGCCGAGGTGATGCAGGCGCAGGCGGCTGCGAATGCACATCGCCCGCTTTTAAAGATCAAACTGGGCACGCCGGATGACATGCCCCGACTTGAAGCCGTTCGCGCAGGCGCACCGGATGCGACGATCATCGTGGACGCAAATGAAGGTTGGTCCGCCGCCGTTTACACCGATCTTGCGCCACATCTTGTGCGCCTGGGTGTGGCCTTGGTCGAGCAACCTCTGCCCGCCGGTGACGATGACGCGCTGATCGGGATGGAGCGCCCGGTTCCCGTATGCGCCGACGAATCCTGCCATGATCGTGCCAGCCTGCCCAAACTGAAGGGCAAATATGATGTGATCAACATCAAGCTCGACAAGACCGGAGGTCTGACCGAAGCGCTAGAGCTGCGCAAAGCGGCGATTGCTGAAGGCTATGACATCATGGTCGGCTGTATGGTCGGCAGCTCTTTGGCGATGGCCCCTGCGACATTGCTGGCGCAGGGTGCGATGGTAACGGACCTTGACGGACCACTTCTGTTGGCCGAAGACCGCGACAACCCGCTGACTTTTGATGATGCCGGAGTGTACCCGCCATTGGCGGCGCTCTGGGGCTAAGGAGATTGACATGACCCGCACCGTTTATGTGAATGGCGACTACCTGCCCGAAACCGAAGCCACAGTGTCGATCTTTGATCGTGGCTTCCTGATGGCCGATGCCGTGTATGAGGTGACCAGCGTTCTGGACGGCAAGCTGATCGACTTCGAAGGCCACGCGGTCCGCCTCAAGCGCTCGCTGGACGAATTGCAGATGGCTGAACCCTGCTCGAAGGACGAGCTGCTGGAGATCCACCGCAAGCTGGTTGAGTTGAACGGCATTGAAGAGGGGCTGGTCTATCTTCAGGTCACGCGCGGCAGCGACGGCGACCGGGATTTTGCATTTCCTGCGGCTGATACCAAACCCACACTGGTTTTGTTCACCCAAAACAAGCCGGGTCTGGCAGACAGCCCTGCTGCCCGGAAAGGTGCCAAGGTCATCTCGATCGAGGATATCCGTTGGGGCCGGCGCGACATCAAGACGACACAGCTGCTCTATCCCTCGCTGGGCAAGATGATGGCCAAGGCCGCGGGCTGTGATGATGCCTGGATGGTCGAAGGCGGTTATGTGACCGAGGGCACCAGCAACAACGCGTATTTTGTCAAAGGCAACAAGATTGTCACCCGGCCGTTGTCGAGCGACATCCTGCACGGCATCACCCGCAAGGCCGTTCTGCGAATGGCAGCTGAAGCGCAGATGGTTGTCGAAGAACGCCTGTTCACTATCGACGAGGCCAAGGAGGCTGATGAGGCGTTCACCACCTCTGCCAGTGCTTTTGTCATGCCTGTGGTTGAAATTGACGGCACAGCGCTGGGCGACGGCACGCCGGGACCCTTAGCCAAACGTCTGCGCGAGATTTATCTGGACGAAAGCCGCAAGGCAGCACTCTAAAGAAATCCCATGCTGGGCGTTTGTGTGGCATGGGGTGGTCGCAACGAATTTGACAACATTTGGTGCCGCGTGCAGGTCTTGGTCGGGATGAACGGCGCAAAGAGGGTGCGGCACCAAAATCTCTGAGCGCGATCTGAACACGATAGTTGGTGATCCTGCATCCTGACAGGCCGCTTTGAGAATAGGCATACTCAGCCTGACAAAGGGTATTGGTATGGCCGAAACCAGGCGGCATATTACGCGCTGAGTTGCGGTTTTCAGGAGCCAACTTCACACATGATGATGGCGAAGCCCCTACGTGTTGCTGGTGTAGCTAGGGGACAGAGGGCCGGAGATGCCCCGTCACACGACTAATGGGCCTCAATGGCCGCTATTGGCGCCGATGAAAATGTTGGTCTATCATGTCCTCCTGTGGTCCATTTCAAATGAGTTAACTTATGGCCGATCCATACTCTGACCTCGGCGCGCAAGACACCGCCCTTCAAGAGCGGATCGCAACAGCAATGGAAGTGCGCTGTTTAGAGCCTGCGCAGATTGCAATTCGCAAAGCCTACATGGAAAACCTGAGGCTCCCCAAAGGTGCACGGGCGCTGGAGCTTGGTTCAGGAACAGGACACGTTACCCGAGATTTGTTGGAGCTTGCAGGAGCCGCAACGGCTCATGGAATTGAACCCTCGCCCGTCATGGTCGCACGGGCCCAGAAGAGCTTTGGGGATGATGATCGACTTAGCTTTGATATCGGGGATGCCAAAAACACAGGTTTTGAAAGCGAGACCTTTGACCTTGTGTTAATGCACACGTTGTTGTGCCACGTCCCTGGACCGGAAGACGTTGTTCAAGAGGCCTTCCGCCTTTTGAAGCCCGGAGGTGTGCTGGCAATTTGTGATGGCGACTACAGCACTGCAACTGCACAGATCGCGGACTTTGATCCGCTCGATCAACTCATCAAATTCATGATCAATCAAAATGTCACTAATCTTTGGATAATGCGTCAGATTTCAGCCATCCTGGTCGATGCGGGATTTCGACTTGGGGCCCGGAAAGGTCATGGATATGTGGCAGAAGGGGAAGCGACCTATTTTCTCACCGTAATTGAACGCGGAGCGGACCGCATGGTGGAAGAGGGTCTGTTATTTTCCGAAACTGCAGAGGCTTTGAAATCAGAAGCGAAACGCAGAGTATCTGCCAAGATGTTTTTTGGTTTTATGTCCTATGTGAGCCAAATCGCAAATAAACCCAAGATCGTTTGACCGTTCTCAGTAATCGGGCAGACAGACATTGCACAGCATCCGGCCTTCTTGGTTCAAAGCGGACCCTACCAGTTTCCAGTAACAAAAAAGGCCGCCCCAAACGGAACGGCCCTTTATTCACTGTCTCTTTACAGAGGATCAGGCGGTCAGAGCAGCCTGAGCCTGGGCGACGATCGCGCCGAACGCTTCCGGTTCGTGCACGGCCAGATCGGCCAGAACTTTACGGTCCACTTCAATACCGGCCAAGTTCAGGCCGTTGATGAAGCGGGAATATGTCAGGGCTTCGTCATGCGAACGTACAGCAGCGTTGATACGCTGGATCCACAGCGCGCGGAAGTTACGCTTGCGGTTCTTACGGTCGCGGGTTGCATATTGGTTGGCCTTGTCTACGGCCTGACGGGCAACCTTGAAGGTGCTTTTGCGGCGGCCATAGTAACCTTTGGCGGCCTTGATAACCTTCTTGTGACGGGCGTGAGTTACGGTTCCACCTTTAACGCGGGACATGTCTTAATCTCCTCTTATCGATCGTAGGGCATATAGCCCTTGACGATTTTGGCGTCGGGGGCGGACAGGGTGGTGTTGCCACGAGCATCGCGGATGAATTTCTTGGTCCGCTTGATCATGCCGTGACGTTTGCCGGCCTGGCCAGCAAGGACCTTACCGGTCGCAGTCACCTTAAAGCGCTTTTTGGCGCTCGACTTTGTCTTCATCTTAGGCATTTCCGTCTCCTTTCGGGGTTCGGTTCGAAACGCGACTCGGCATGCCATCTCGGCCGGTCACGCGATCAGAAGCGCCGTTTACGCAAGTTCGACCATACTGGCAAGGGGGTTTTGGCTGAATCTGCAATTTTAGCAGCCCAGTCAGGCACCGGGGCGACGCAGGCCGCCCCGGTGGTCTATTTAGTGACCGTATTTGCGGATCTCACCGCTTTTCAGTCTTTCACTATACGATGCCAGTTCCTGACGAACGATCTTCATCAGGAAGTAGAGCGCAAAGACGTTCACAACCGCCATCGCAAAGATCGCCGCATCCGAGAAGTCGATAACCGGGCCGAGGTTGGCCGCAGCACCGATCACCACGAAGACGCAGAAGATGATCTTGAACACCAGCTCTTTGGTGTGCCCCTCACCGAACAGATAGGTCCAGGCCTTGAGGCCATAGTAGGACCAGCTGATCATAGTCGAGAAAGCAAACAGGATCACCGCAATCGCCAGAACATAGGGGAACCAGCTGAACGCGCTGCCAAAGGCGGCAGAGGTCAGGCTGACGCCTGAGTTGCCGTCAACGGTCGCAATAGCGCTTCCTGCTTCGTTCAACATATAGTTGCCGGTCTCGGGGTCGATGATCAACTGCTGAGTAATGATGATCACCAGCGCAGTCATGGTACAGATCACGACCGTATCGATGAACGGCTCAAGCAGCGAAACAAAGCCTTCTGTGATCGGCTCCTTTGTGCGCACCGCCGAGTGGGCAATCGCAGCAGACCCAACGCCGGCCTCGTTCGAGAACGCGGCCCGTTTGAAGCCCTGGATCAGAGCACCGACCATGCCGCCGGCCACACCAAGACCGGTAAACGCACCGGCAAAGATCTGACCAAAGGCCCAACCGATCATATCCGCATTCATGACGATGATGACCAGAGCCGCCGCGACATACATCACGCCCATAAAGGGCACAACTTTTTCAGTCACTCGCGCGATGGATTTAAGTCCACCGACGATCACCATGAACACGACAACCGCAAAGACCACACCGGTGATCCAACCCGGGTAATTCCCGACGATGCCTGCAATCTGCTGATGCGCCTGATTGGCCTGGAACATGTTGCCCCCGCCCAGCGCTCCAAGAATACAGAAGATCGAGAACACAACCGCCAGGATCTTACCTCCGGGTAGGCCAAGCTCGTCAAAACCCTTGGACATATAGTACATCGGGCCGCCCGAGACGCTGCCGTCTTCGTATTCGTTGCGATACTTTACGCCAAGTGTACATTCGGTGAATTTTGACGCCATGCCCAGAAGACCAGCCAGGATCATCCAGAAGGTCGCCCCGGGGCCACCAATGCCAACAGCAACGGCAACGCCTGCGATATTGCCAAGCCCGACCGTGCCCGACAGGGCAGTGGCCAATGCCTGAAAGTGGCTAACCTCACCCGCATCGTTGGGATCGGAATAGTCGCCTTTGACCAGACTTATCGCGTGGCCGAAAAAGCGCATCTGCACAAAAGCAAAGTACAGAGTAAAGACCGACGCCGCGATAACCAACCACATCACGATCCAGGGAAATCCTGTCCCGGGAATTGGTGCGAATATGAAGCTAACGAATGGCCCAGTGATATCAGCAAAAGCCTGATTGATCTTTTCGTCCAACCCGGGCGCCTCTTGCGCGGCGACGGGGCTGGCCATCAGGGTGGCGACTGCCAATCCCAGTTGAGATAGTGTTTTCATTCCTGTGCCTCCCTCAATTCACGACCGTGACCGGTACATCGGCATGCATTACAAGGTTTTGCGTAGAGCTGCCGAAGATACGCTTTTTGAGGCCATCCGCGGACGAGCGTCCAACGACAATCTGTACGGCCTTGCTGTCTACCGTGATGGCATTCAGCGTTTCAGCTACATCTCCGTGGCGCACCACTCCGGTCGCGGCGAAGCCCGCGGCCTTCAGGGCGTCGACGGCGGGTGCCACCACCCGTGTCGTTGCTAGTTCAATCTCCTCCTCACGCCGCATGTGCCGCTTTGCGTTTTCTTCAGGTGTCTGAAAAGTGTAGGGCGACCATTCAATGACATATGCAACCAGAAGCTCGCATGAACCAATTCTTTCAGCCAAATCTTTGGCGAAAGCGATGGCACGTTCTCCGGATTCTGTCCCGTCCAGTCCTATGACAATTTTTGTTGTCATCTCGTTCCTCCATTTATTGTTCATTTGACCGGGGCCCGTGCCCCCGGCAGGGCAGCCGGAACTTGGAGCATTTATTGTAGACTGCCCTCAAGTCAGTATCAGGAAAAATCACTAGGAAATGGTATTATTTTTGGTCTATTCTCAGTAAATTATCCCATTATACGCCAAAATTACAGGGAATTTTCCTAATGGACAGAGAATTGGACAAGATCGATCAACGCATCCTGCGGGAATTGGAAGCCAATGGCCGCCTGCCGATCGTCGAGCTTGCCATGCGGGTAAACCTGACCAACACCCCGTGCTCAGAGCGTGTAAAACGACTGGAAAGAACCGGCTATATCACCGGATACAGCGCCGTTCTGGACAAGGAGCGGTTGGGTCTCGGGCATATGACGGTTGTGCAGGTTTCCCTGGCTGCAACGTCTGAGAACTCATTGGATAAATTCAACGATGCCGTGCGCGATGTCACCGAAATCGAAAGCTGCCTGATGGTGGCAGGGTCGTTTGACTATCTGTTAACCGTTCGCACACGCGACATCGCCCATTTCCGCCAGACCCTGGGGGAAAAGATAAATAAGCTTCCGGGCATTCACCAGACCAGTTCCTTTACCGTGATGGAAATCGTCAAGGAACCGGTCGGGCAGAATGTCATACCCGCCTGATCAGCCAGGATCCGTGTTATAGATCAGCCTTTCGTCGCAAGGCGCGATCCGCAGGATATTGGTCGTGCCGGGCACGTTGAACGGAACACCAGCGGTGACAACGATCTGATCCGTGTCAGTTGCAAATCCACCAGAACGAGCAGCACGGGCGGCGCTGACGACCGCCCCTTTGAAACGCTCAAGCTCGGGCGTCATTACGCAATGGCAGCCCCAGCTCAGGCATAACCGACGGGCCGTTCCCTTTGCCGGGGTCATTGCAATGATCGGAACTCCGGGGCGTTCGCGCGCGGTCAACAGCGCAGTTGTGCCGCTTTGAGTGAAACAACAGATGGCCTTGATATCCGTTTTCTCGGCAATTTCGCGAGCGGCGGCGACGATACCATCGGCCACGGTTGTTCCCTTTGCCGTGCGCGATGCTGCGATAATCTGATCATAAGTGGGGTCGGCTTCGACCTCGATGGCGACCTTGTTCATGGTCTGCACGGCCTCGATCGGATATGAGCCAGCGGCAGATTCCGCACTCAGCATGATGGCATCCGTGCCTTCGTAGATTGCGGTTGCCACATCTGAAACCTCGGCGCGCGTGGGCATCGGGCTTTCGATCATGCTTTCCAGCATCTGTGTGGCCACAATAACCGGCTTGGCGGCGCTACGGCACCGGCGGACCAGACGTTTCTGGATCGGGGGCACCGCGGAAACCGGTAGCTCCACGCCCAGATCTCCGCGCGCAACCATAATGCCGTCAGAGGCATCGAGGATGTCGTCAAACGCTTCAACCGCAGCAGGCTTTTCAATCTTGGACAGGATCGAAGCACGCCCATCGGCCAGTGCCCGAGCCTCAAAAACATCCTTGGCCCGCTGAACGAAACTCAGCGCCAACCAATCCACACCCAGCTGGCAGACGAATTCCAGATCACCACGATCCTTGGCGGACAACGCGGCCAAGGGCAGCACGACATCCGGCACGTTCACGCCTTTTCGGTTCGAAATTGTCCCGCCGACCTCGACGGTACAATTCGCATGATCCTGGCCGCAATCCTGTACGATCAGGCGAATTTTACCATCATTGACCAAGAGGCGCGCACCGGGTTCCAGCGCAGCAAAAATCTCGGGATGGGGCAGGCATACGCGGCCTGCGTCGCCCGGGGCCGGATCCAGATCCAACCGAAACACGGCACCCTCGATCAGCTCTTCCGCATCATTGGCAAATACGCCGACACGCAGCTTTGGCCCCTGCAGATCTGCAAGAATGGCGATAGGGCTGTCCAGATCCTTTTCGACCTGACGGATGATCCGGTGCCGCTCGCGGATTTCGTCATGACTGCCATGGCTCATGTTCAGGCGAAATACGTCGGCTCCGGCTTCGTGCAATGCGCGAATGGTGTCATAGTCATTGGACGCCGGCCCCAGCGTCGCCACGATTTTCACATTTCTCAGGCGTCGCATTGACCTTGTTCTCCTCAAATCATGTCCTGAATTTGCGCGAATGTTACCGCAAACATCGACTCTGCCCGCTTATTGCGCAATTCCCTTTCCGAAGCAACTGTCCTAAACCTGCCGGAAACAACATGACAGGCTTATGACGTATTCTCCGTTTTTTATCCATGGCGCGGATCGCCCTTCCCGCTGGCTGATCACATGTGACCACGCGACCAATACTGTTCCACCGGGAATCAATGGTGGGGATCTTGGCTTGCCGCGTGAGGATATGGAGCGCCACATCGCCTATGACGTGGGCGCCTATGAAGTATCGAAACATCTGGGTGAAATTCTGAACGCGCCTGTGATCGCCGCGAATTTCTCGCGCCTTGTGATCGATCCGAACCGAGGCGAGGACGACCCGACTCTTGTGATGAAACTGTATGATGGGTCAATCATTCCCGGCAACCGTAGCGCCGATGCGGATGAGCGCGAGCGGCGTCTGAACATATGTTACCGCCCTTACCATAGGGCATTGGCTGAGCTGGCCGCACTGCCCCATGCGGTGATCGTGTCGATGCATTCTTTCACCCGGCAGTTGCGTGGACGCGAACCGCGTCCCTGGCATGTCGGTGTGCTGCACACTCCGGATGAGCGTTTTTCGCGCCCACTGATCCACCGGTTGCAGGCTGAAAAGGACCTATGTGTTGGCGTCAATGAACCCTATACTGGCGTTCTGCCGGGCGATGCGATCGACAAGCATTGCACTGCCTTTGGCCGCCCTAATGCGTTAATCGAACTGCGCAATGACCTGATCGCCGATCACGCGGGGCAGCGTGCATGGGCCGAGCGTCTGGGAATTGTCCTGGAAGACGCCCTTTCGCATAGCGAATTGTGACTTTCGGCAGCTGAGAGCGCACGCACCATTGAGCGACCACGCCCGAAACCCCATATATCAGGCGAAAGGAGGCGATCATGACGCAAGAGCTTTTGACATCTGTTTTCGGCTGGATGGTGGTGATCAACCTTGCTGTGTTACTATTTTCGACCCTGATGGTCGTGCTGATGCAGGATTGGGCGGCTGGCATCCATAGTCGGATGTTCCAGATGGACCGCGCGGATGTAAAACGTGCGTATTTCAGGTATCTGGCCAATTACAAAATTCTGGTGCTTATCTTTTCCATCGTGCCCTGGCTGGCGTTGAAACTGGCCTAGCGCACTGAGGTGTTGCTGATGATTGAAACGGCCCGCTTTGGTTGTTAGGTCATCTTGAACATATTGGGCAAGCATCCGGAGCGAGAACATGGACCAGAAAACTGAAACCGAACTTCAGGCCGCCGCATTCCGCAGGTTGCAGCAGCACCTGATGGAAGACAGGACCGATGTTCAGAACATCGACATGATGAACCTGGCCGGATTTTGCCGCAACTGCCTGTCGCGCTGGTATCAGGAAGCGGCCAATG
Source organism: Ruegeria sp. CDSA236 (assembly GCF_059611285.1). NCBI lineage: Bacteria > Pseudomonadati > Pseudomonadota > Alphaproteobacteria > Rhodobacterales > Roseobacteraceae > Ruegeria > Ruegeria sp. CDSA236. The sequence goes on along the minus strand of NZ_JBXWPG010000003.1, from coordinate 47,160 downwards.
AACAGGGCATTGAGATGGACAAGGACGAAGCCCGTCAGATCTTTTACGGGATGACCATGAGCGAATGGAAAGCCAAGTATCAGACCGAAGCCAGCCCTGAAAAACAGGCGGCTTTTGAAGTCTCATTCGAAGAAAATGTCGGCAAAAAGAGCTGAACGTGAAAATAGAAAGGCCCACCATTCCAGCGGGCCTTTTCTCAGTGAGGCGGCTGTCAACAAAGGTTTCACTGCCTCCGCTACATTCGCTTCTTACGGTTGTTCCGATCCGAAAGCGACGGGCGCGGCGAATTGCGCAAATGCCCAGCTTTACCTCAGCGCTCCTAAGATTTTGCCTTTATGGCCTGCGCCCGACATTTACGCTTTCTCCGAATTAAGGGATGGTTCTTCTGCTGACTTTCAGTGCAAGAAAGAATGTCTTTGCTCTTACTGACGGGTATGAAACGTGTTGAAACTGATCAAGAATGCGCGGCTCTATACGCCTGAGCCTGTTGGTCTAGGCCATATTCTCACCGCGGGGGAACGCATTATTTACCTCGGTAGCGCTCAACCCGAACTGCCGGATCCGCTTCAGGCTGAAGTCGTTGACGTCGAAGGTGCATCGGTTGTTCCTGGTTTGATCGACGGACATGCGCATATCACGGGTGGTGGCGGTGAAACCGGGCCAGCCAGCCGGGTGCCGCCGATGGTCTTGTCCTCGTTCACCCGTGCCGGGGTCACGTCGGTTGTCGGGGTGTTGGGGACGGACGATCTGACCCGCAACACGCAGACGTTGGTGCAGCAGGCCTATGGGCTGCGGGAGGAGGGGCTTTCGGCTTGGTGTCACACTGGTGGCTATCACGTCCCTCTGACCACGCTGACCGGTTCCGCCCGGGGTGATATCGTATTCCTTGATCCGGTTATCGGCGTTGGGGAGCTGGCGATCAGTGATCACCGGTCAAGCCAACCGACACTGGACGAGTTTCTGCGGATCGCAAGTGAGGCGCATGTCGCGGGCCTGATGACCGGCAAGGCAGGGATCGTGCATTGCCATATGGGCGACGGCGACAGGGGCCTGTCGATGTTGGAACAGGCAATCGCGACCTGCGAAATCCCCGCACGCGTCTTCAATCCAACTCATGTCAATCGCAACAAACCCCTCTTTGAACAGGCTGTCGCGTTGGCGCGGCACGGATGTTACATCGACGCGACCGCATTCCCATGCGAGCATATCGAGCCGGGCATATCAGCCGCCGAGGCCTATATCCAATTCCGCGATCAAGGTGGCCGCGCGGACCGGTTCACCATCAGCTCTGACGGGGGTGGCTGCCTGCCGGCCTTTGACCGTGAGGGCAATCTGACACGGTTTGGTGTGGGGTTGTCCGACACTCTGCCTGAAACACTGCGCGACCTGACCGATAAAGGAATGCCTCTGTCTGATGCGCTTGCTCCGATGACCTCTAATGTCGCCGATCTGCTCAGGCTACATCGAAAGGGCCGTTTGAAAGTGGGTATGGACGCCGATCTGGTGGTTCTTGACGAAAACACCGCTGTGCGGCATGTGATGGCCCGGGGGGAATGGCATGTCCGCGATGGCCAGATAGCCCGGCGCGGCATGTATGAACAGATTTGAACGTCCGCGCGGTCCCCGGTGGCTGCCCGCTATAGCTCCGGAAGGTAGTTAAGATATGTGCCCTGCACCCATTGATGCAGAGACCCCGCGCGGGTTCATCATCCCGATCGGCGGTGGCGAAGACCGCGTCAAGGAAATGCAGATTCACCGCAAATTCGTGGAGCTGTCCGGCGGCGGCGATGCCGATATTGTCGTGATCCCGACAGCCTCGATGCTGGAAGAAACAGGGCCGGATTATAACCGCATTTTCTCTGAGCTTGGAGCGGGTCAGGTTGAGTTCCTGCCCATCTCGCGCCGCGCCGATTGCGACAATCCCGACTATGCCGAGATGTTGGACCGCGCCACTGGGATATTCATGACCGGCGGGAACCAGCTTCGGTTGTCGGCGATTCTGGGTGGCACGCTTGTTGCTCAGAAAATCCGGCGCCGGAATGCGGCGGGGATACCGATTGCGGGAACCTCAGCCGGGGCGTCGGTCATGTCCGAGCATATGGTTGCAGGCGGCAGCAGCAATTCGGCCCCGGCTGAAGGCAATATCACTCTGGCCCCGGGCATGGGTTTGACCAATGCGGTCATCATTGACCAGCATTTCACGCAGCGTAACCGCCTGGGGCGCCTGTTAACCGCCTCATCTTTCAACCCTTTCCTGATCGGGCTGGGCGTTGACGAAGACACGGCGGCCTTCATTGGGCCCGATAACGTCCTTGAGGTAGTGGGCAGCGGAACGGTCACTGTGGTGGATGCCAGCCATCTGACGCATTCATCGATGTGGGATGCCCGTCGCGGAGAGGCGTTGAGCCTTCTGGGACTTCGGCTTGACGTTCTGGGCGAAGGGTGCCGTTATGATCTGACGGCTCGCCAGGCGTTTCCGCCGGATGAGCATATGGCGTTCTGTACATTGCCGGACCTGTCCGGGGACGAGGGCGCCGGCGGGGGAAAATAAAAACTAACCAACAGGGTGCCTCATGAAAATAATTTCGACCAACGTCTTTGTCGGCCCGAATGTTTGGGCAAGTTTTCCGGTTATTCGCCACGTTATCGATCTGGGTATTCTGGAAGAATGGCCTTCGGCAAAGATTGGTTCGGAATTTATCGACGCTCTGGTCGCGGCACTTCCCGGTTTGACAGAACATGGCTGTTCCTATCGCGAACCCGGCGGGTTCATCCGCCGCCTGCGCGAAGATGAAGGCACCTGGCTGGGTCATGTGCTGGAACATTGCGCTATCGAGGTTCAGAACGTAGCTGGTACGGATGTGACTTTTGGCCGAACGCGCGGCACTGGCGAACCCGGCCAATACAACATGGTTTATGAATACCGCCAGCGCGATGTCGGACTGGATGCGGGCAAGCTGGCGATGCGTCTGCTAATGCATCTGTTGCCACACTCCCTCAAGGACCAGGTGGATTACGACTTTGATCCAGATTTCAACTGGGATGATGAGTTACGCAGCTTTGTGCTGCGGGCGCAGCGCAAAGAATTTGGCCCCTCGACCGGCTCGTTGGTCAAGGCGGCACAAGAGCGGGACATTCCGTGGATCAGGCTGAACTCTGGCTCGCTGGTGCAGTTCGGACACGGGAAGTATCAGAAACGCATCCAGGCTACCATCACTTCTGAGACCAAACATATCTCGGTCGAGATTTCCTGCGACAAGGAAGATACCCACAATCTGCTGAACGATCTGGGCCTGCCGGTACCACAGCAGCGCATGGTCTATTCGGCACGCGAGGCGGCAAAAGCAGCGGGACGTATCGGGTTTCCTGTCGTCGTCAAGCCGCTTGACGCCAATCATGGGCGTGGTGTTTCGATCAATCTGAATTCAGAGTCCGAGGTCGAGGCCGGTTTTGCCGAAGCCAAGGAACATTCTCGCAGCAGGGCCATTCTGGTGGAGAGCTTCATCACCGGTTTTGACCACCGAATGCTGGTTGTGAACAACAAACTGGTTGCGGTGGCCAAGCGTGTCCCCGGACATGTCGTTGGCGACGGCACACACACGATTGCCGAACTGGTTGACATCGTGAACCAGGATCCGCGCCGTGGCATCGGACACGAGAAAGTGCTGACCATGTTGGAAATCGACAATCAGGCCAAACGCCTGATGGAGAATGCGGGCGTGACCGAAGAAACCGTGCTGCCGGAAGGCGAGATCTTCTATCTCCGTTCAACGGCAAATCTGTCGACGGGGGGGACAGCAATTGATCTGACGGATGTGGTGCATCCTGACAATCGTGACATGGCCGAACGCGCCATCATGGCGGTTGGATTGGATGTGGGAGGTGTGGATTTTCTGATCGACGACATCACCAAATCCTACAAGGATATTGGCGGTGCTATCGTCGAGGTGAACGCCGCCCCGGGCTTTCGGATGCACGTGGCGCCGTCCGAAGGTCAGCCCCGCGACGTGGCGGGCAGGGTGATCGACATGCTGTTCCCCGCCAATGAGGAAACCCGCATCCCGATTGCGGCGATCACAGGCACCAACGGCAAGACAACGACCTCGCGGATGCTGGGTCACATCATGAAAACCAGCGGCAAGACCGTTGGGATGACCTCGACCGATGGCGTCTATGTGGACGGTAAACTAAGCGTCAAGGGCGACATGACGGGACCGAAATCCGCACAGATCGTCCTGCGTGATCCGGCGGTCGATTTTGCGGTGATGGAAACCGCACGCGGCGGGCTTGTGCGGTCCGGTCTGGGCTATCAGCGGTCGAACGTGGCGGCGTGTCTGAATGTCTCGGCCGATCATCTGGGTCTTGGCGGCATAAACACGGTCGAGGAGCTGGCCGTTGTCAAGCGCGTGGTGGTTGAAAGCGCTGTGGATACTGCAGTGCTGAATGCCGATGACATCAACTGTCTGAAAATGGCCGACTACGCTCAAGCGGATCAGATTTTCTATGTCACGACCAATCCAGCGCACAGTCTGGTCAAGGAACATATCAAGGCCGGCGGCAAGGCTATCGTGCTTGAAAAAGGCATGAATGGTGACATGCTGACCATCTATGACAACGGGCTTCATATCCCGGTTCTGTGGTCGCATCTGATCCCGGCGACGTTGGAAGGCAAGGCAATTTTCAACGTCCAGAATGCGATGTTCGCCGCCGCGATGGCCTATAGTTTCGGCGTGGACCTAGATAATATCCGTCATGGGCTGCGCACCTTCGACACCAGCTATTTTCAGGCACCTGGACGGATGAATGTCTATGACGAACATCCCTTCAAGGTGATCCTCGATTATGGCCATAACCCCGCCGCGCTGAAAGCGATGGCGGCGCTGGCCGATCAGTTAGAGATCAAGGGCCGCAGGCTGTGCGTTGTAGCGATGCCTGGCGACCGGCGCGACGAAGATATTGTTGATGGGGCCGCCGCCCTGGCCGGACATTTTGATCATTTCATCTGCAAGGCAGATGACCGCCGTCGCGGACGCGGGCATGACGAGGTGCCGCAGATGATGCGTCAAGCCCTGATCGACAACGGCGTGGATGCCGCAGCCATCACGGTCATCCCCGACGAGGTCGAAGCGGTCAGTGCCGCGTTGGAACAGGCCGGACAGGGCGATCTGTTGGTGATCTTTGGTGATGACACAACGCGCTGCTGGAAACAGATCATCTATTTCAATTCTGATGGCGAAGAACCCGAGGTCGCACCTGTGGCAGCCCCCGCCGAAACCTCGTTCGAAGATATGTTCGAAGGCGACCAGAACCTGATCCGGGATGAGCGTGGCGTGCGTCTGGCCCGTGAAATCAGCGAAGACGCGGATTGAGCGGAGGCACCGGAATGGACCGGATCGAAGAGCTTGAGACCGCGCTGATAATAGAAAGCGCGACCGTTGACCATATTCAGGTGGATGACGCCCGGCGTCTGACCGGGCCGGGCCTGCTATGGAACCGACCCGGCGCGGTGATGGATGTTTTCTTCACTGATATCGACGCGACGCAGATCACCGACTTGTGGGAGAAGCATGCGCGCCGGGTTCTGGACGCACTGGGCTGGCAGGGGCAGGGTCTGATCCACCGTACCTTTACGGGCGGCGTCAATCTGGCGATCTCGGCACCGATGGATCAGCTCTATTCCGGGATATTCGCGGCGCAAACCGCCTGGCATTTCTGTGCTGCAGAACTGCTGGCATCCGAGCCCGGAGATTTCGATCAGATGGTTGCGGATGTCAAAGGCGTCATGGAAATGGAAGCCAATCCTGCTCTGATCGCCTTGATCGCCGCGGCTGAGGCGCATGGCGTGGATATCCTTTGCGATGATGACGAGGTGTCGATCGGGCATGGTACAGGCAGTCAGACTTGGCCTGTTGATGGGCTGCCCACCCCGGGTGAGGTGGACTGGTCTGCGCTGCATGATGTCCCGGTCGCGTTCATCACCGGAACCAACGGCAAGACCACTACGACCCGGCTGCTTGAGGCTATCGCACGCGCTTCGGGCAAGGTCGCTGGGCTAACCTCGACCGAGTTTGTCCGCGTGGGCGATGATATACTGGACCGTGGCGATTACTCGGGCCCCGGCGGCGGGCGGATGTTGCTGCGCGATAAAAGGCTGGAGGTTGCCTGCCTTGAAGTCGCCCGTGGGGGCATCCTGCGCCGGGGTCTGCCGACCCGCGCCGCCACGGCGGCGGCTGTCACCAATGTGGCCAACGACCATCTGGGCCAATATGGGGTCAACACGGTGCCGGAACTGGCCCAGGCCAAATTCGCCGTACATCGAACATTGGCCGAGGGGGGCGTGCTGGCCCTGAATGCCGATGACGGCTTTGTCCGTGCCGAGGCGGAGAATACCTCGGCGAATATCTGGTGGTTTTCGCTGGACGCGCAGAACGACCTGATCCGCCGGGCGCGCGATGCAGACAGGTGCTGCGCCTATGTGCGGCAGGGTGATATCGTGTTTTTCGACGGCACAGCGGAACAGGTGGTGATCGCAGTTTCCGATGTCCCCCTGACCATGGGCGGCGCTGCGAAATACAATATCCTGAACGCGATGGCGGCCTTGTGCCTGGCTTTGGCGCTGGACTTGCCCGTTCAGGCGGCTCGGGATGGGTTGGCCGGGTTCAAACCAGACGCCAAGGATAATCCAGGCCGTTGCAACGAGTTCCGATACAACGGGGCACGGGTCTTTGTGGATTTTGCACATAACCCGCATTCGATTTCCGCCGTTTGCGATGCGCTGTCGAGCTTGCCAGCAAAACGGCGTTTCATCATGCTCAGCCATGCGGGGGACAGATCGGATCAGGATATCCGGGACGTAACCGCGACAGCGCTAAATTTCCAACCCGACGTGGTCGTCGCAACCGAGCTGGAAGGGTATCTAAGAGGCCGCGAGCCGGGGGAAATTTCTGATCTGATCGAAAGGACAGCGTTGGAACATGGGTATGGTGCAGAACAAATACTCAGAGCCGCTTCGCCCACACAAGCCGCATCAATGATACTTGAAAAGCTACAACCGGATGATATCGCTTTGCTGCTGGTTCTGTCCGATCGTGACGCTGTTCTCGCTATGCTCGACGGGTAAGAGCAGAGGCGCGTGTCGGGATCACAGAGAGAGCGTGTTAGGAAATGAGTTTTTGGGCGGTCGGCAGCCCACATCCGACGCCCTCACCCAATATCAATACGGCCCTGTCGGACCGTCGTCCCTATCGTATATCCGCCTCATCCTCGGATTTTTTGCTTTGCGCATTGCATCATACAGTCCCGCAATTCGAGGCCGTGTTAGCTGGTGCGACGCCGTTCAAAGGGCATTGAGCCCCTGATCATTGGCCGTTGGGGCAGGTATGATACCTGCCCTCAACTTGCTCGTGGCTGCCGAAACGGGCTCTAGCTGCCGGCTGAGACGTGCGACGAACCCTGCGGGATCACCTCGTATCCAGGCTCTTCTGGTTCGTCATCCGCCATTTCCGCAGGGAAGCCGGGGGCAAGGATGGAAAGACCGGTGGCGTCCTCTAACCGACGGATAATGTTGGGCGATAGCTCGCGATCGCCATAGCGTGCAATGCCGTCGTCAAAAATCTGGCAAATCAAGGGAGAGACTTCCAGCGGCACATTGTTTCGTTCGGCAATACTCTGGAACAGGCCCACATCTTTTTTCACCAGATCCATGGTGAATGAGATATCGCGCGAACCGTTCAGGATTACCTGGCTTTCGGTAACATGGGAAAAGCTGTTACCGGACGAAATTTTGATCGCCTCGTAGGCTGTGTTCAGGTCCATACCTGCAGCCTTCGCCGTCACCAACGCTTCGGCATTGGCGACCAGATGGACGGTGGCCAGATAATTGGTAAGTACCTTGAGCATCGAGGCGCTGCCAAGCTCACCGGTATGCAGGATACGGCGTCCCATTGTCTTCAGTAACGGCAGAACTCGCTCGAACGTTGAGCGGTCACAGCCCGCAAAGATCGAGATATTTCCAGTGTCGGCGCGGTGGCAACCGCCAGATACCGGGCAATCGACTGCGGCACCACCGGCGGCGATGACGATACCGCCAAGGCGTTCGGCTTCGGCTTGGTCAGTGGTAGACATCTCCAGCCAGATCTTGCCTTCTTTCACCTCTGGCAGCATCTCCTGCATGACAGCGTCCGATGCGGCAGGCGAGGGTAGGCAGGTGATGACGACATCGCAATCACGCATCAATGTTGCGGCATTTTCCGCCAACTTGGCACCCTTGGCCGCCGCCGCTTCCATCAAGTCGCGGTTTAGATCAAGAACCGTCAGGTCGATTCCGTTCCGCAAAAGGCTGCCTGAAAGCTTTCCGCCGACATTACCAAGTCCAATGAACCCTACTTTCATCTTCTATTCCTTCCGAGTGTACGAAAAATCCAAACAAAAAGATCCGCTAGGTGAGCGGTCGATAAGCGATTCCCGAGAACAAGGTGCCACCGACCCCTTTGTCTGATGAACGACGTTGGAACCTGCAATAACGCCAGGACCGGCCGCGTTTGCCACGAAGTCGAAGCCAAGCGCCGGATTGGCCACGAATGCGGCAATTCTGACTTTCGTCGATGAGACGTCTGGTTTGATCAAGTCCAGATTTCCTGTTCGGATTTGAGACAATTCAAAAACTTGTATCGCGACCTGAGCCGCAAGTGAAAATGATAAAACAGGCTATCTACCACAAAAATTATTTGTCGCTAGATTAGATCAAACCCAATACCCATAGTTGGTTACGCAGCTTCGAGGCAGCGGCCCGACATTTGAACGTTTCGCATATCGATGTCGACCTGTTGGAAGCTTGGCTGCGTGGACAGTTTGCCCCGGATTAGGGATATGCGAGAGATGGTCAGGACAAAACTTGCGGCAGCCTAGCTGTACATGGTCGGCTACGTAGGTCAGCTTCGGCGGAGCCAGTGCGATATTGTCGAAACAAGGCATATCTCAACGTCATTTGCCCGCCCGTTTCGGAGCTTCAAAGAAAACCAGAGGTGCAAAGATGAGATGGTGCTGCTGGAGAGAATTGAACTCTCGACCTCTCCCTTACCAATGTGTTTCTAAATCTGTTGGACTGGGTTTGATGTGAGTTGATTAAGCCGTCTCTGTCAGCATAACTGACTGTTATTTTTGGGCAATTTACTCAGTTCATTTTGCATGGCGTCGCATGTGGCTAGCTCCAGTTGTACTCCGCTCCCCTACTAATCCCCTACTAGTGACTCCACCCCATGGACGAGCGCAGGCAGAGGGACGGTGGTTGCCATCCCGGTTTATGGGAGTTGGCGAGTTTTATCGAGTGATCTGAGCGGCCACAAAAATAGCCGCTCGCTGACTTCAGACGCCGTGCCATCTCTGGCCGCACGTTGCGCTCGTTTGATCGGCTGTGTTGACGCAGGCCCCGCTGCCGTTTATTTTAGGAGCATTGAAGACAATTTGATTGTCTTGATCAGACCAAAAGGCTGATCAGATCTGAAGGTATAAACCTTCAGGTTTCACTTTCCGGTCTGCGAAACTACGAAAATCGGGTCTCGCGCGAGCAAAAGCTTCCCGCCGGGGAGCGTCCATTCTGGGCGTCGCGCATTCGCTTCTCACGAAGTTGAATGGAGTACCCGTGCCGTGAAAAAAGCACTAAAGAATATCCGCCGAACCAAGATGCTCGAACAGAGTGGGCGTTGCTACTATTGTGACCTGCCAATGTGGGACACAGCCCTCGATCACCGTTTGCCCACAATTTGTAGATCTAGCGGACTGCCAAAGTTCCTTCGATGCACCGCCGAGCATCTTCTCCCTCGTTCAGAGGGGGGAGCGAATACCGCCGAGAATATCGTTGCCGCCTGTTGGTACTGCAACACAGCGCGGCATAGGAGAAAATGCCCTCCGACTCCGGAGACTCATCGCACGCGTGTGCGGCAGCGCATGGCGGCGGGCCGGTGGTTGGCGGCGCAGGTCGCGATCTGTGTCAGCAGAGCATAGGAAGACATCCCGGTCGAAACGCCGATTGGCCCCACCTGTCGTAGAGTATGGCGTGTCTGACCCCACCCCATCGACGGGTGTAGAGACAGGCCACCCAACTGCGTGTCCCGCTCCGAAGGAGTTGGCGAGCTACATTGCAGGCCAGAATCCCAGCTGTTCGCCACTAAAGGCGTGTGAAAAATTTGAATGAGTGCGGACGATGGTCAGGCAATGACCAAAGGCATTTCGCCTGGTTTTGTATTCTTGGGCGCCATAATCTTAGCAAAACAATGCGCTAGTCGTTTTAGGCAATCGTGGTTTTCGAATAGGCAGCTGGTCTCCCTCGACGGCCCGACATACTAAAACTTCAAGTGCACCAACGCAGATTAGCAGTAGCCAATATGAAAAAAGAACTAGAAAAAGTACTCCAATATTGGCGCGTTTCACTGGCTGATAGTGCGCTAGGAGACGGCAAGTTCACGCAACGGGATCGGAAGCGGTTCATAGAGGTTTCGGGTGAAACCGTTCGTTCCGGAATTCTTCCGGAGGCGGTTGTCGACAGGGTGTTTGCAGGACAGAAGTCGGCAAAAAGCATTGCCGTTCGATTCTGGCCGCTGGTCATGGCTCGTAAATCCTCTCACGGCGCAGCACTGGTTGATGGATTGCCTGAGATTGTCGCGCCGGTAGTGAGCGAAGCAACGGTTGATCGCGACGGACAGATTACCCCTTTGCGCAACGCTCTGGCGCGCGACGTGCTGTCACCCTTACCATCTGGCGAATTTTCAATCGGCAGCGTCGACGATCTTGATAGATTTCTGACCGAGACCCCCTTGCCAGAAATGATCGTCGAAGGTTCATGGCCAGAGTATCTTGGTCATTGCCGCAAGATGGTCGACGCTGTCGCAGAAGGTTGGCCAAGCGGCGACGACGATTATCAGTCGATGGGCTTTGGTTTCCTAGAACTGGCCGAAGATGCCAGTGCCACAATTCGCAACATCGTGGACCTCTATGACAAACTTCTCAGCGACAAGCCAGATGCACGCCTCTTGAGCCAGGTCGCTCAGCCTGGCAAATCAACGACGAGCCCAAATCCCAAAATTGAGCGTGAGTTTGGTCGCCGTCTCGGCCATTCAAACCCAAACTTCCCACTATCTGAGCATCAACGGCAGGTCATGGCCTACCTTGATCTGTCAGAGCCAGGAGAAGTCATCGCAGTGAATGGCCCACCAGGCACTGGCAAAACCACAATGTTACTTTCCGCGGTCGCAAGTGTTTGGATACGAGCCGCCCTAAAGGGTGAAGATGCACCGGTCATCGTTGCCGCCTCTACGAATAACCAGGCTGTGACCAATATCATTGACGCGTTTGGCAAGGATTTTGCTCAGGGCGAGGGGCCTTTTGCAGGTCGATGGCTGCCTGATGTAAATAGCTTTGGGATTTTCCTGCCATCTCACTCCCGCAAGCTGGAAGCCGCGAAGAAGTATCAGACTGAAGACTTTCAGAGGGCCTGCGAGAGTGTCGAGTATTTCTCAGGCGCGAAGGAGGCGTATCTTAAGGCGGCAGAGGAGGCTTTTCCTTCCCTTTCCGAAACGAGTGTGAAGTCCGTTGTTGATGCTATTCAGGGAGCGATGGTGCACGAAGCTGAGAAACTCTCTGAATTAGATCGTGCGGCTGAGGCGCTTGGAGAAGCCCAGAAAGCAGTCGATGCGCTCCTTGGCTCAAACCCGGACGAAGCCGAAGAAGGTTTGATCAAGTCGACCAGCGAGAGACAAAGCAGTGAGTCAAGTTGCAAAGCTGCAAAATCTGCACTCGAGGCACACCTTGCGGCCGAATCTACGTTTGCGGCTCTCTTCAATTTTCTACCGGCAATCAAGAAAAAGCGGGTCTTGCTTGCCCGGCAAGCCGTCCGCGAATTCATGCCTGACCTTGGTGAGTTTAGGCGCGTGGATGAGCTCGAAGTCTATTTAGCTGACAGCTTGCGTTCGGCGGAGGCGGCAAGAAGAAGAGCCGAACAGGAACTTGAAAGAGCGCGGACAGTTCGTTCCTCTTTAGCGGGCGCCGAAAGTCGGTGGGAAAGTGCGAAGGCCGCGCTTGGCGAGGCAGTCGAAAGTTCGGAGCTAGAGCAGATCGCGGATCTAAGCATCCGCTTCAAGCTTTTCTTACTTGCCACACACTACTGGGAAGGGCGGTGGCTGCTGGAGATGGAGGCCGACCTTGCTGGCATTTCAGGTTCTTCAAACAAGCGGGGGAAAGCAAAAATAGTCCCGCGCTGGCATAGACGCATGATGTTGACACCTTGCGCCGTTGCCACATTCGCAAGCTTGCCAGGCAAGTTAGCTTACAGCCGCAAGACAGGGGGTAAATGGGCGAAGGAGTATCTTTATAACTTCATCGATCTTTTGATCGTGGATGAAGCCGGGCAAGTCTTGCCGGAAGTAGCCGGAGCTAGTTTCTCTCTGGCAAAGCGTGCTCTGATCATTGGCGATACACAACAGATCGGACCCATCTCTTCCGTGCCAAAGCCAGTGGACGTCGGAAACCTGCGGGAAGTCGGCCTTCTGAAAAACGACGAAGACTGGGATGCTCTCTCAGCACGCGGGCTTTGTACTACCACCGGCAGCGCTATGCGCCTTGCACAAGAGGCTTGCCAGATTTCACCCTACGAGGAACTTGAAAAGGGTCTGTATCTCTTTGAGCACAGACGCTGCTATGACGAGATAATCGATTATAGCAATGCGTTGTGCTACAAAGGAAAACTACGGCCAATGCGTGGGCGTGTGCCGCCAGACACCAAGTTGCCGGGCTTGGGTTACTTGCATGTAGACGGGCGAGCAATGCGGGCTGGAAGTAGCCGTGCAAATCCATTGGAGGCCCGGACGATTGCGGCATGGCTTGAAGCCAACAGATCGGAGTTGGAGAGCCGTTATAAGGCGCGACTTGAACAAATTGTAGGTGTAGTGACGCCATTTGGCAGACAAGTAGGTGAAATACGGACCGCTTTGGCAAACAAGGGAGTTTCCGTTGACCTGCGCGACGGCATGACGGTCGGAACAGTTCATGCGCTTCAAGGCGCTGAACGACCAGTTGTTATCTTCTCTCCTGTTTATTCGAAACATGCCGACGGCAACTTTATCGACGCCTCGTCGAGCATGCTGAATGTAACAGTGTCACGCGCCAAAGACAGTTGCCTTGTGTTTGGGGATATGGACGTTCTGGCAACAGCCGCCCCTGGGTCGCCTCGTGCCATGCTTGGAGACTTCCTCTTCAATTCCACAGACAATGCGCTTGAGTTTGAGACTGAACCAAGAAGTGATTTGCAGATCGACAATGGCGAGCTTCAGATGCTTCGCGACGCTGCGGAGCATGACGGATTCCTTCTTGAAGCTCTTGCTGGAAGCGGGCGGCGCTATTCCATCGTTAGCCCCTGGGTTGTCACTCGCACCATGGAAAACGTTGGTTTCCTGTCCGCTTTTGAGAAAGCTATTGGCCGAGGAGCCAGTGTCGACGTTTACACAGACCCACTCTTGAACAATTCGACCGGATCGAATGGCCAAACCCAAATGACACTCGCCGAAGCTGCACTTACTGATATTGGTGTGCGACTTCACAAAGTTCCCCGGTTGCATAGTAAGATAGTGGCAATCGACGACGACCTATTGGCTATAGGGTCTTACAATTGGATGAGCGCCGATCGACACGGTAAGTATGCCCGCCACGAAACCTCATTTGTGTATAGGGGGCAGCATCTGGAAGTGGAAATTAGTACTATTTTCCAGAGTCTTGGCGGGCGAGAGAATTAATCGCACATCGATGGAATTCATTATGTGAAGTGAGTCATGCGTCTACCAAGCTCGACAAAAAATTGGGGTAGTTGAGATGAAAGATGTTCTAGACGTGATGACCTGGCCGAGGGCTGAAAGGTCAAAATTCAATCTTGGCGCTGAAAATGGCTTGTATGCGCTTTTCCTGCGCCTTGGCGCCCACCTGCCCAAAATTGAACCCGGCGTGGCTGGTTTGATTTATATTGGTAAGGCATCAGGAGCAAAGGGGCTCAAAGGGAGGTGCCACTTCCTCGGCAAGACAAGAAATCATTCACCTCGAAAAAGTCTAGCATTCCTCCTACGAGAGATATTGACGCTGGCGCCAGAGCTTGTGCGAAAACCAAATTCCCCTCCTACTTGGACACTAGAAACGCAAAGTGAAACCCGGTTGACCGACTGGATGATGGACAACCTTTTGCTGGCGATTGCTCACGAGGAACGGCCGGAGCCCACGGAGCGGCTTCTACTTCACAAGTACTCACCGCCCCTTAACCTTACAGGATGCCTGCAATCCTCTACCCATCAGGCAATCTCAGACGGCCGAAAATTGATGCAAATGCAGGCTATCTCTAGTTGTAGTTGATAGGCTTTGAAGTCAGGTAAGGTCCATTATGTTACCGGCCCATAGCGTCCATTTTCTCAATTCTTGTACTGTGAATGGACGGAATTGAGGTTTGATGTGATCCTTCAGTTTAGGATTGATATGCATCTCTCAAGCAACCCCTCATTTTTAATGATTATCACCAATAGCCTTTTTCTTGTTCTAGTAATGTTTTGAAAAAGCATCTTGGACGACTCGTAATACGTACGACCGGTGTAGATCAAATCACCGTTATCGTCATAATTGAAAAATCTATCCAAGACGATTGCAACATTGTCAAACTCTTGACCAATGACGGAGTGCGAAACCTTGCTCCAACTCGGATAATAGGTTTCGTGGAACTCGTTGTCGTATTGAGAGGGCGTAAATCGAAGAATCTCCCATTCAGAATCGCCCAGAGACAAGATATACTGCTTTGCACTCTCAGTATCAGAAAAGTACTCCAGCTTGATGTTACTTCGTTCGGTCAGTGCCGCACTTTTTTTCTTATCAAAAAGCATCTTGATGAAGTTCGCCACTTCCTTGTTTGAGCGAATCTTCTCTGAAAGATTGAATGTTGACAGTGGCGATAGAGTTGAAATTTTGCCACTCGCATCAACGCGTTCTTCGTGCTTTGCAAGTGTCTGAAGCCCATCAAATGAGAACAAGCAAACCCCACCGACTGAAGTAATTTTCGCATTTATATGATCAATCTGGTCGCCGGAAAGCCGTTGCGCTTCGTCCACGACAATGAGGTCGTATTTTGAAAGATCATAAATATGAAGTCGCTTTATTCGAGCGATTTCCCAACCATTATCACGAAGAATTTCTTGGCCGCTGTTTAAGTTACCACAGTGAAAAACTAAAACAGATTTGCCAGCTGAAATTGCAGACGACGCAATATCATAGGCTAAAAGAGTTTTCCCAGTTCCTGCGCCGCCGGTAAGAGCAATGAATTGGGGTGCGCGGGGTTGGTTGAGGAGAATCTGGATTTTTTTGGCGTACTCCTCCTGCTGATGAGTTAGGAAGTAGTGGCCGCTTAGAAAGCTCTCCGTAGAGTTGAATGGCGAAACAAGAAACTTCGATGGTTCAAATAGATCGTGCGGGTCTTTCCCTACCAAGACATCTTGTTCCACCAATATCTTAATGAGTAGCCCGACGGCACACTCCTCAAGAACGCCTTCTTCACTCAAGTGGATTAGGGTTTGGTCGTTGGAGACAAAAGTAAAGTGGTGTGATGGTTGGCCAAGAGCTTCAAGATAGTAGCGATTGCGGACAAGCTGCTTGAGAATTTTTTCGTCGTCTCGCGTCCGCTTAATTTCAATGTTCAATGTGTATTCCTTGCCGAAACGCAGCAGGTCAAACTCTTTTCCTATTTGTGGGATTTTGTAGCCAACATAGAACTCGTTCAGTTTGTCTGCTTTCACTTCATTTGCAGACAATACGTCAACAAGCGTCACTAGATCCGAGACCTCGTCATCCTTCAATGCAACATCAAAGTGTTGTTTGAAACTTTCAACCACCGGTGTTGAAAGGCTTGCATGTGCTTGTCTCAAAGATAGAAGGTTCGTCGGGGTGGGCACTGCTGAATCCTCTCTGGTAGATGCGAAATGGCACACTAGACGTTGCGGGCCGGTTCTCGATAACGATGTTTCCGATGAGACGGGAACGCTCCATCAACTAGTCCCTTAAAACTGCTTTCGAACAATTTGTCGCGTTGATTTCAAAGACCCTAAATCCATAAAAAGAATTGTAACGGGCGCCTTTTGATACCTGTTCCGTAACGGTTTTTTGAGATGAAAAAAAATTGAGGCTCATAGCCTCTCCGCGTTGTCACCATCCATTGAAACCACAATAGCAAAACTCCCGTAAGCGCAGTTATGTTAACAGGCTGCGCCATTGCCACGGGCCGCACCAAACCCGTTAAACACTGCAAACCCGGGCAACCCCACCCATCGACGGCGGACAGCGCTTACAGTGGGCGAGCCATCCCCGGATCGAGCGAGCTGGCGATCGACGTTGATTCTTGTCCGTCGTCAGGTTTTTTGGAACCAATGGCTGCCTACCGGAACGGCTTGTGGCAGTCGTGATGACGTACAAATTGGGAGCGGCACACACACTATGTATATAGCCGGTGATCAAATACTTGCGCCTTCGCATGCGCGCGCGGTGTGATGAGGTTGGACGCTACCTCATGCTTTATATAAGCCTCTGATAATGAATGTAATTCCGAGATTTTCGAAATAATTTGAGTTGAGGCCAGAGGAGGTCTCAATGACAAGTTTACACTTCACAAAGCGCTCAATCGAAGCGTTGTCTCACCCGAAAAAGGCCAAGCTCTATACCGTGATACTTTCCCGCGCGGACTAGGAATCCGTGTTGGCGCGCGGTCCAAAGTCTTCTTTGTTGAAGGTCAGGTATATAATAATAGATGTCGAACGCTTGCGTCAGCCAGTCGATGTATTTGCCCAGAAAATCGTCTTGTTGGCTCGCAATGACAAAAAAGAAGACTGTTATGCAGCATGACTGACAATGAAGATGAAGAACATCCTCCTCACACTGGCGTTGCGCGACCACCCTTAGAGCTGCTTTTGCTAGCACTTATCGATGGACACACCAACGGTGGCAAAGATCGCTCAAAACGATTGAACCAAGCAATGCTGGCGATTACCGGCGAAAAGGCCGCTCCGGGGCCTCTGCCTAATGATCCCTATGAACGTGGTTGCCTGTTGATGGCTGAGTTGGAACACAAAGATGCTGCAGCCGTCTTTGATTTTAAATGGAAGAACCGGCACAAAACGGATGTTGATCAGGCGGCACCAAAGGTGCGTACGCCACATAAATTAGCCGAAATTGCCGAAGAGAAAGTTTTCGGTTCAAAGAATCCGGACACGCAAAAGGCAAATCGACAGAAGCTGCGCGAACTTTACACGGGCAGCTATCAAAAGAAGCTCAAAGGTCGTGACGGTGTCGATCACCGCGCAACATACATGTACCAGGTCACAGAACAGGACTTTGTAGCGGAGTCTTTGGAGCGCCAGTCGCTTTTGGTGATCGCCCGAGAGCTAGAGTCGATGGGTATACCCTTCAAGGTATAGTTTTAGCCGTCAGAATTTGCGCAGAAATAGCAATTCTGTCCGCAACATCGGTGACGCAATTTCCATCAGTTTCTTACGTGTAAACCAAACACGGAGAATTTTGATGCTAGTAGACTCAAGTAAAACACTGATCGACACTGCGGCGGTAGCGCGCCTGACTAAAACAAGCAAATCATACTGGGAAAAGCTCCGCTGCCGCGGCGAAGGCCCCAAATACATCAAGCGCGGCCACCTCGTGCTATACTGGCTGTCCGACGTCATACGCTGGCTTGAAGAGCACATGGTCACCCCGGTGGGAGACCAAAAATGAAAAAATCATCTGCAAATATTACTTATGGAATTGGGGGTGCGGCAGAAGCCGCGCTCACTTACACAAATCTTGGTTGGGAACCGCTGATCCTTCCTTTCAAAGAGAAAACCCCGCGCGGAAAATGGAAAGAACCCCGCGCGTGGACACCCGACACTATCAAGAGTGAATTCAGCGGCAGCTTGAATGTTGGAATCGCGCTTGGCAAACGCTCCAGCGGCCTTATTGATATCGATTTTGACTGTCCTGAAGCTGCGGAACTTGCGAAAATTGTACTTAGCAATCTTCCAAGCTTCGGACGCCGAGGATCGCCTTTTAGCCACCGCGTCGCATATGCGAAGTTGAAGAAAGGTAAACTGGCTTTTCAACTTCCCAATGCAGTAGCTCACACTATCGGTGCGGATCGCGCAATGCTGCTGGAGGTTCGCGGCAATGGCCACCAGACTATGTTTCCACCATCTACGCATCCAAGCGGAGATGCTGTCGGGTGGCATGATGATCCGCGCGACATCCCTACAATTGATGGTGGCGAACTCGCGCGTCTTTGTGGTCTCCTAGCTGCGCTATCAGCCGTCGCAATGCACTACCCTAAGGTGGCCGGAGAACGGGATGAGATATGCCTCATCCTGACGGGCGTTCTTATTCGTTGCGATTTGTCGGACGACGAAGTGGATCAACTTGTTGTAGCGGTTGCTACCGCTGCTGGAGATGATGAAGCTGAAAAGCGCGGCGGAAAGGCAGCTGCATCCCGCGAAAAAATTGAAGCGGGTGAACCAGTCTGGGGCCTTCCGGAACTTTGCGCGCGTCTGAAAATGGAGCCGCTCGAACCAAAGTTGCGGGACTGGTTTCGCTTGAGTGGTGGAGCTTCCACCGGTGATCCGCGTCCACGTATTCTTGTACGCGCGGGCCACACACCTGAGGAAGTTGACCAAGCGGAAGCAGCTTTGCTAGCTGCCGATCTTGGCGTTTATCAGCGGGGTGAAAAATTGGTTCGCGTTGTGCGTCTTCCGCAAAGTATCGGAGAAGATGGCGTAAAGCGGTCCGGTGGTGTTTTGGTGATCAACGAATTGACGCAGCCCTGGTTGAAGGAAAAGTTTGCGATTGCTTCGCTCTGGCTGAAGCCCGGTGAAGAGATGGACATTCCGATCAATCCACCTGGTGGGCATGTATCCGCGCTCTTGGCGCGCGTGGGTGAATGGAACGTGCCGGTTTTGCATGGTGTGGTTTCCAGCCCGACCATGCGTAAAGATGGCACCATTCTCCAAACCCCTGGATACGACCCAGATTCTGGTCTTCTTTTCGAGCCAAACGGCGTCGAATTCCCAGCTGTACCAGATGCACCAACACGTGAAGATGCATTGCGTGCACGAGACGTTCTTTTTGCGCCGTTTCGTAATTTCGAGTTTGCCACCCCTGCAGATCGTAGTGTTCTGCTTAGTGGTACATTGACGGCAATTGTGCGTCGGATTCTTCCTTCGGCACCACTCTTTGCAATCGACGCGCCGACAGCAGGCTCTGGGAAGTCATTGCTGTGTGAAACGGTTGGTGTCATCGCGACTGGCCACAAACCGACTATGATCTCGCAAGGCAAGACAGATGAAGAGAACGAAAAACGTATCTCCAGCGTTCTAATGGCGGGTGATCCGATTCTCGTTTTTGACAACTGCGATCGTCCCCTTGGCGGCGACACACTGTGTTCTGCTCTGACCCAAGAAGTCATTGCGGCAAGGATACTGGGCAAGTCTGAGGTGCCGCGCGTCCTGACCAACGCGGTATTCATGGCAACGGGGAACAACCTTGAAGTTTTGGGGGACCTTGGTCGCCGCACACTGCTATGTCGGATTGATACTGGTGAAGAACGTCCGGATCAAATCGAGCATGACTTTAATCCTGTTGAAGAAGCGCGGGCGGAAAGGGCGGCCTTGGTTGTAGCTGGTCTCACAATCCTACGTGCTTATGAGGCCGCTGGGCGCCCAAACCGCATGGTGCCCATGGGTTCATTTGAACGTTGGAACACGATCCGGGAAGCGCTTGTATGGTTGGATGAGGCCGACCCCTGTACGACCCGCGAGCGGGTCATCGCCGACGATCCGCGCAAAGGTGATCTAGCAGAATTGTTGGAGCTTTGGGCTGATGCGCTGGGAGGCCAACCAACAACACTTGCAGAGATTGGAGAGGCTGCGGGCCATAACCAAAACGGCAAAGTCACAGTACTTCATGATGCGCTGGCTGACAGAACCTACAAGGGTACATTCAACACCCGGAGTGTTGGGCGGTATCTGGGAAAACACAAAGACCGTGTTGTCGGTGGGCGGGTTCTTCGCTGTGTCGATGATCCCTCTGGCGTTAAGCGTTACCGCTTGGAAACGGTTGGGCAACTGTCGGGCGATACCCCGTTCTAGAGAAGAGTCGCCTACAAACACTTGGTTGGGCGCGTGTGGTTTGCATGCCCAACTGGTTTTAAGGGTATTGCGGGTTTGTTTTTGCTGCACATATTTGCGCAAGCCAAAGTAACCCTGCAAACACCGCAAACCCGGACATAAACTATTATAATTCAATGCTTTGGATTCCTTTCCCGAACAAGCAGCGGCTCATTATTCTAATCCTTCAAGCCAAAATCGTACTGCGGTTTTTTCAGTAGATCGGTCTGTGGATGTATCATCATTCAGTTCGGCTAGTGCATCCGCCAGGGTCCTTCCGGCCTCGACACCATCCCGTCCATGGCGTCGGTTTGACGACCCATCAAAAGCTAAGAGGTACACGGTTGAAGAGTTGGGGTCGCCTCCAGCGGACCACACAGCCTTCTGAGAGCGATGTTTGGGTTTGCAGGGTGTGCAGGGTTTATTTTGGCCCTGCGTGCCCTGCAGGCGCGCCGTACAAAGCCCTCAAACAGGTCAAAACATAAAACACTGGCAAAAACGAAGCATATTCAATTTAGCTTTGATGTGCTTTCCAGCGAGAGAAATCGCTATTCGAAAGTCATCTGCGGTTCCCGACTCAAGGTAATGAACTCGCATAGGCGATCCAGCAGATCAATTGATGGCTTAGAACCAATTGCGCACTCCCATACGATCCCTACTCTCCAGCCTGCCAATGCTAGCCGCTCTAGGTTCTTTGCATCGCGCTCTACATTCTGCCGAAACTTCTTGTTCCAAAATTCCGCGTTACTGCTAGGTGTAGTCGCTTTTGGGCAGCCCATGTGTCTATGCCAGTAGCAACCATGCACAAACAAAACCGTTTGCCACTTAGGCAGTACAACGTCAGGTGAACCTGGCAGCCGCCGATCATCAATGCGATACCTAAATCCGCGGCCATGCAGGGCACGACGCAAAGCGAGCTCCGGTTTGGTGTCACGTCTGCCGATCCGTGACATCATTTTCGAGCGTACCTCGCGTGTAACGATGTCCACCATGAACTGTCTTTCTGCAAGAAATTTTCGCCCTGGCGAAAGGCGCTTTCTTGGCGCAATATAGTGAAAAATAGAGCGGAAATGAAATGAGTAGCGACTTCGCCATTGTTGATCTCTTTGCAGGACCAGGAGGCCTGGGTGAAGGTTTCGCCCAAGCCGGAAGGTCTGGTGGTCTATCCATGACGATCGAATTGTCAGTGGAGATGGAGCCAAATGCTGTTCGTACTTTGCGACTACGTTCCTTTTTGAGGAACTTTGGCGACAAGCTGCCAATAGAGTACTATGATGCCTTGCACTCCGGAACAGACCTACCGGATTGGGTGGACATATATCCAACGGAGTGGGAGAAAGCGAACGCCGAAGTCAGACAACTGACCCTTGGCGAACCAGGCGTGTTTGAAGAGCTCGCACCAACTCTGGACCGTATTCGCGAGGAATTTGACGGAAACTCCATACTGATCGGCGGTCCGCCGTGCCAAGCCTATTCTCTTGCAGGGAGATCGCGAAACAAAGGGAAAGAAGAGTACGTCCCCGAGGATGATCACCGCCACTACCTCTACAAGGAGTACGTCGACATCCTAAGCAGGTTGGAGCCTGCAGCGTTTGTCATGGAGAACGTTAAGGGCATGTTATCAAGCCAAGTAGGCGGTGGTGGTATCTTTCACAGGGTTCTGGATGACCTCCGCGCCGCCGCGCAGGGTTACACGTTGGTCCCCTTGGCGCCGTCTGCCCTGAATTTGGGGAAGAAGCACCCGCCGGCTCGTGACTTCATAGTTCGCTCTGAGGAACACGGTGTGCCCCAAGCTCGGCACAGAGTCATAGTGCTTGGTTTCCGAAACGATGTTGCGGAAAAACTGGATTTGGGTACGCAGCCACTTCTTGAGAGGCATCTCACAGCTCCTACCGTCGAGGAGACGCTAGTTGGGCTCCCAAGGCTTCGGAGCGGACTTAGCAAGGGGGACACACTCGAGGCATGGAAAGAAGCCGTGCGAGCTCAAGCCCGAGCCCTAGCAGATTCGGATGAAGTTCCGTACGAAATCAAACGGCGAGCCCGCTCGATTGCATCGAGCGTTCATTTGCCAACTCTGCGCAAGTCGCGACATTATTCAAACGAGCGCTCACCGCTCGGCAACTTGCAAAGATGGCTCAAAGACGACGTGCTACAAAGTGTCCTGCACCATGAAACGCGCGGCCACATCAGCGGTGATCTTGGTCGTTATTTGTTTTCTTCGATTCACTCGTCAGAATTCGATCGTTCTCCAAAGCTTTCAGAGTTTCCTGGGTTCCTTCAACCTGAACATAGGAGCCGTAACAGTGGTCACTTCGCAGACAGGTTTCGCACACAAGTTGCTCATCGGCCTGCCACGACAATCACCAGTCATATTTCCAAAGACGGCCACTACTTCATTCACCCAGACCCAATTCAGTGTCGTTCGTTGACGGTACGAGAAGCCGCGAGGCTGCAAACCTTTCCCGACAACTACTTTTTTCATGGGGGGCGGACCGCTCAGTATCACCAAGTGGGCAATGCAGTACCGCCTTTCTTAGCTTTTCAAATCGCAATGGCAGTATCAAAAATGCTCTCCAGATAGGAACTTTGCATCCATTTTAGTCACTACAAATACTATATAAGAGCTACATACTGTATATGTAGTTGACATTCTTGCCAAACGCCCCTAGATAAGTCTTTGTACTAGCGGGGAGTGGCCGACTGATGACAGACCGAGACAAAAGAAAGAAGTTCGAAGAACTCGCTGAAAAGCGCGTCAATAGGGCGATCAAGGACCTCCGCTTGATTGGAAACCTGTCAAGCCGGAACAACTACTCATACGACAGCGCCGATGTCGCGAAGATCATCAAAGCACTCGATGACGAGGTTAAGGCGTTGAAAGTACGCTTCAATCAAGCCCATGCCTCCGACGAAAAATTCAAGCTTTAGGAGCGATCTCTTAATGTCTTTCCCTAATCCCGTCATAGAACCAGAACGTCTCGGCAGAGCAAAAACCCATACCGACTCTTGGGTAAAGGGACAGGAGAATTTCTAAGCAATGAGCCTTTCAATGACAGATTTAGACAATATTCCGTGGCAGTGGCCAAGCGTTGGCGCCTCCCCCTCTCATGAGGGATTGGATAGTGAGATATTTGATACCGAGAAATTCCCTCATGCACACACATTCGTGCGCGAGGCCATTCAGAATATTCTTGATGCAAAACGGCAAGATGCCGGCTCCGTGGTCGCGAAATTCAATTTTTGTAGTGGAGACCTAACTAGCAGAGAGAAATATCTCGTCGATTTGGTAAGCAAACGCGACCACTGCGGCCTTCCTTGGCCACAAGAGTGGTCCGAACAAAAAATGCGTTGGCTGGTGGTCGAGGACGAGAACGCCACAGGTCTACTTGGAGACCTGACTCAACGCAAAAGCGACTTTTGGGGTTACTGGCTGAACTTTGGTAGGTCCAACAAGTCCGGGGAAGGTCGTGGGGGGCGAGGGATAGGTAGAGTAACTTTTCTGCTTGCTTCGCAAATCCACACTGTAATTGGAATCACTCGTCGCCAAGGAGAAGACAAAGTCATTTCTTGTGGCATGAGCGTTCTAAGGGCTGAAGAATGGGACGAAAAGTTTCGTGGCAGTTTCGCGATTTTTGCCGAGGCAGAGAAAGAAAACATCCTTGAGCTCTATCCAAGTGAAATCGCAATGGATATCGCTGAGAGCTTCGAGACAAACCGTTATGAGGGAGGCGGCGCCTCAGGTTTGTCTCTTGTGATCCCATTCCCTCGAAAGGAGCTTGACGAACAAACAATTTGTGCGGCTGCGATCGAAAATTTTGCACCAGCAATCGCGTCAGGTGACTTGATAGTCGAGGTGGGAAGCAAAACGATTGATGCAAGCTCGTTGGGCGCCGTTGCATCTGAGGTCAAGGAAAAATTCACAAACCCATCGTTCCAGCAAGACCCAGGCAGTATCCTGTCCATTATCTTGCAGAGTGGGAGTGACGCCGATTTCAAGATTGACGTCAAAGAAGGAAACTTCTCTGGACCTTTGAAAGACGGACTGAGCGATGAACTCCAAGAGCAGATCTTGCAGAAGCTTGAGGAAGATGATTGTGCATCATTCCTGTTTGACGTCCCTGTGCGACGAAACGGTAAATTCTCGCGCGGTGAAATCTACGTGTTCATCAGATCAACTCCGATGGGCCACACCCCAACGGATATATTCTATCGTGGTGGAATGTATCTCCCAAACGTGCAGGCCGCGAACAAGGGGGACTTGGATGCCTTCATGTTTTGTCAGGACGACATTCTAAGTGTCTATCTAAACTTCTGCGAAGGTAAGGCTCACCTTGGACTTCTCGAGAACAGTGAAGTTCTCGAGAAACTCCACGAGAAAGGTTACGAAGGACGAATTGGTCTAAAGCGATTTGTGAATACGCTTCCGCGAAAGATACGAAGCCTCGTTCAATCAGATAGCAACGAACCTGACGCTTCGGTTTTCGCAAAGTGGTTCTCAGTGCCTAATGCACCGAAGCAGTCAAAGAAAAAGAAGAAGAAAAAAAAGACTGTCATTGTGGATCCGCCCAAGCGGTCTGTGAGGTACTTCAATATCTTGGATTTAGAGGACGGGTTCGAAATCAAGGCAAGCCCGTCTGGTGAGGGTTGGCCTTTGAACCTGAATGTTCAGTTTGCGTATGCTGATGGTCGCGCCAAACCCCATTGGAGCAAGTTTGATTTTAGGGTCAGTGATCTGGATAAATCGATTTCAGGCGCGCAGAAGACCAACGTGATTGAATCTACAAAAGAGCGAAAGGCAGGATTCCACTTTGTCGGATGCGACGAGAATTTTTGTGCACGGATCACAGGGTTCGACAAGAACCGCGAATTGATCGTCCATCATACGCCGCTGCGCCCAAAAGGTTCAAAGAATGACTAAGACATCAATCAGATTGACTGGTAGGCGATCGCTTCCCCAGAGTGCATTTAGCTTTGACTGGAACGACACTGCAAACGGAGTGGTCTGCTTTCTTGATATTCTTGACAAAAGCCAAGTTCAGAGCTTTCCACCCGACTCCAGAATTCAGGTGATGCTCAGCGAGAATAAGAGCGTCCATTTCGCCGACTTTGGTACGCTAGAAAGCATGAAGTCCAGCGTGTCATTTGAAGGAGTTAGCTGGGTATCGCCGTCAGCGGAGTTGCGCATTGCCCATCACGGCACTGAAAGGAACCATCTTCTACTTGGCTCTACGAAACTGCCAAAGAGCAACAACTCCGGAGATGCGGAAGGAATTCTTCACTTTCAGAAAAGGGACACATCACCGTTCCTTTGGGAGCTTTCCGTTGAAGAGGATGCTTTCCCGACACTTTTCCTAAACGAGAAGATGGAAGGAAAAGTTGATCCAATAATTTGGGTGAAATCAAATCCGATATTTCTGCTCTCAGTATTTCCAACAGTAATCGAAAAGGTGTTCCAAAAGATATTTGAGACGAATGGAAAGCTGGATGAGGGATGGATGTACTTATGGGTTCTTTGGGCCGAAAAAACAATGGGGTGCGACAAGTTCCCTACTGGGTCCGACCCAGATGACTTCTCAAATTGGGTAAACAATGCGAAATCGACAATTCTAGCAAAAATGGATCTTCTGCCGGACGCATTGGCAACCCTTGTAGGTCAGGAGGCGGAGAAATGACCTTCGATAGTCTCTACCAGTTTACTCCACTTGGCATGGAACGATTCAAAGCCTTTTTCAAAGGGGATATTTCAGCGGATCAAATTGACCCCACTGATCTTAGTGTTGCGACGCCAGTCCAGGGTTCACGAAATTTCGAAGCCAAATCCTTTGACACAACAAAAGAAATGGCACGAGCAGTGCTCGAAGCCATGGACAGCCTGAAGGTGGATGAATTTCTAAGCGCCTCAGAATTCTGGGCCTGGCTAACATTCGTACTTCGCGACACACTATTCAAAAAGGGTCCTGACGGCACACTAAAACCTGGAGCTTATGAAGTCTGGATGCCTACGGACCCAAACGATTATCAAAAAGCTCAAAGGCACAAGGTGCGAATGCCAGTTCAGCTTTATACCCAGTTTGGTGATGACGCTGATCATGCACTTTGTGGGAGGCCCGATACCCCTGGTGAGGTCCGGGAACAGACTACGAGTCAACAAGGTATGTTCACTCACGAGTTCCAAAAGCTTTGCAAGCGACTATACTTCGACCCCGGAAAGGGCACGAACAAGACCGGCTCCGCTGGCAAAGGAGGGGGTTCTGCCCGGCGGTTACCGCAGATTGTCAACCAGTTCCAGGTCACTTGGGATGTTCATAGCTTCCTAGTCGATGACTGGGTGCGTCTTTTGCCTGCTGAATTTGACAAGTTCACGGGTTCCAAGAGTTCAGACTCAATCTAAAAGAAGTCGGTCTTGCAAGACTGCGAGACTCCATTTGGAGCCGAAGTTTCAGCTGCGGTTAGACACTTGTCAAAGTGCGGTAGAAACACCAATGGGGCGTAGGAAACTCTGTTCATTGGACCAAGATAACCGAGAAGCGTTCTGCTCTAGTCTAGGCTCGGCCTACGGGTGCATTTTGCGCCGGTGGCCGGACTTGTACTCAACTTAGCCGCCGCGTCCTGTTACCGTAGCCTGCAAGACCATTTTACGTTGTCATAGGTGATCGTGATTGGGCAAGCCTTCAACTCTGGTTGCCGCCACAGAGTTGGATAGCGTTTCATTGTGCTAGACACAGTGCGCTATGATCACATAACTATCAGAAAACTCGAGCTTTTTATCGAAATGTGCTTATACTGAGTTGTGGCCACAAGGAGGTCACGATGCCAAGTTTACGTCTTACTCGCCGCAGTGTTGATGACATACCGCACCCCGAACGCGGGCAAGCTTTCTATCGCGATACGATGTTGCCAGGTTTTGGCGTGCGCGTCGGTGCAAAATCAAAGACATACATTGTCGAAGGGCAGGTCAATCGTCGGACCAGACGCGTTACAATTGGGCGAGCGGACCTCTTTGCGCCGGAAACAGCGCGGCGCAAAGCACTCGTCGTTTTGGGTGACATGGCAGATGGCGTTGATCCGACGGCGGAGAAGCGCAAAGAAGCTGTAAAAAAGATGTCGGTTGAGAGGGCCTTCAACAAGTTCTTTGAAGCTCGACCTGATCTGGCAAAGGCAACATTAGACAATTATTCGCGCACGGGGTTCATCTACCTTAAGTCGTGGGCAAAAAAGCCAGTCAATGAGATCACACGGCAGATGGTGCTGAAGAAGCATCAAGAGATGTCGCGCAAGAATGGAAAAGTCACTGCAAACGACTCTTTTCGCCATTTTCGCTCAGTCTACAATTTTATCGCTGCGACAGAAGAAAACCTGCCGCCAAATCCAGTAAGTATTCTGAGCCAAGCTAGAGCTTGGAACAAGGAGCGGCGACGCCAAACCATTATCGAAGCCAAACAGCTTCCCGCATGGTGGGCCGCTGTGATGGAAGAGCCCACATACTCGCGCGACTTCCTGCTACTTGCGCTGTTCACCGGGATGCGCCGTAACGAAATCGCAAGCCTGCAATGGACGAACATCGACCTTGACGAGCGCAAGCTGCACTTGCCGACAACCAAGAACGGCGATCCGCTTATGCTTCCACTTTCTGACTTTCTGCTCACTTTGCTTCGGCAAAGAAAAGAGAGTTCGGGGGCATCGCCATGGGTATTTCCGGGCAACGGACCCGCTGGTCATATTGTGGAGCCGAAGAAGTTCTCTCAACGGGTCACCGCTTCCTCAGGTGTAGCTTTCACACTTCATGACCTACGCAGAACTTACATAACAGTCGCCGAAAGTCTTGACATACCACACTACGCGCTCAAACGGTTGCTAAATCACCGCTCATCCGCTGACGTGACTGGTGGTTATATCATCATCAACGTTGACAGATTACGCGGCCCCGTTGAACTCATTTCACAACGCATTCTGGACATGAAAGAGGCGAAAGACTGATTGCAAGCCGCTACATCTACGGTGATCGTACACAAGGAGAGCACAAAAGCTCTAGTCCCATGTCAATTAGGATGGAGCTAACCGTACCGAGCAGCCAATCGGTTCGCCCGGATAGAGAAGAATTTCTCTGTAAAATCAGTGCTTTATGGTGCTGCTGGAGAGAATCGAACTCTCGACCTCTCCCTTACCAAGGGAGTGCTCTACCTCTGAGCTACAGCAGCCTATCCACTTCAGGGCACCGGGAAAAACGCCCTACTAATACCCTACTAATTTCCACCACGCTCCACTAACTCATTGTTCGAACAATCAAACTTGGAATGGACCCGCCCATTACCAAGGGAGTGCTCGACCTCTGAGCTACAGCAGCGCTGTGGGCGGGTGATTAGACTCAAACGAAACGCGGCGCAAGGGTGTCTGGACGGTTTTTTTCGCCTCCTGTAGAGAAAGGTTATGGCAGATAAAAATACACCTAAAAAACACGGCAGATCCGGCGATGTGCGCGAAGAGCGGCTGAAAGCGGCGCTCAAGGCGAATATGGCGCGGCGTAAGGCGCAGGCTAAGGCGCGGGCAACCCAGAACGGCAAAGCCGACAAAGACGAGGGATAAGAGCAGATGGATTCGATTCTGGTGACAGGCAACGGGCCGCTTAAAGGTCAGATACCGATTGCAGGGGCAAAAAACGCGTGTCTGACGCTGATGCCGGCGACCTTGCTCAGCGAAGAACCGCTGACGCTGACCAATGCGCCTCGGCTGAGCGACATCAAGACGATGACGGCTTTGCTGCAGTCCTTGGGGGCCGAGGTGTCGTCATTGCAGGATGGTCAGGTGATCGCAATGTCCAGCCACGACCTGACCAGTCAGACGGCGGACTATGACATCGTGCGAAAGATGCGCGCGTCAAACCTTGTGCTGGGTCCTTTGCTGGCGCGGTTCGGGCAGGCGGTCGTCTCGCTGCCCGGAGGCTGTGCAATCGGCGCGCGTCCGATGGATCTGCACGTCGAAGGGCTCGAGGCGCTGGGCGCTGAGATTGAGCTTAAGGACGGGTATCTGCATGCCAAAGCTGTGGGCGGGTTGAAAGGTGCCGTGCATGAGATGCGATTTGCATCCGTGGGCGCGACCGAGAACATTGTCATGGCGGCCACGCTGGCTAAAGGCACAACGGTTCTGAAGAACGCGGCGCGCGAACCTGAAATTGTCGATTTGGTCGAGTGTCTGAGGAAGATGGGTGCTCAGATTTCCGGTGAAGGCACGCCGACCATCGAAATTCAAGGCGTAGACCGGTTGCATGGTGCCACTCATCAGGTGGTCACTGACCGGATCGAGCTGGGCACCTATATGCTGGCCCCGGCGATCTGCGGAGGCGAGGTCGAACTGTTGGGCGGGCGGATGTCTCTGGTGGAATCATTTGCCGGGAAACTGGATGCGGCGGGCGTGAATGTCTCGGAAACAGCAAACAGTCTTTTGGTCGCCCGCAAGAACGGGCGCGTCAAAGCCGTGGATGTCGTGACCGAGCCGTTCCCGGGTTTTCCGACCGACCTGCAGGCCCAGATGATGGCGCTGATGTGCACGGCCGAAGGTACCTCGGTGCTCGAAGAACGCATTTTCGAGAACCGTTTCATGCACGCCCCCGAATTGGTGCGGATGGGCGCGAATATCGAAGTGCACGGTGGCACGGCAACCGTGACTGGTGTCGAACGTCTGAAGGGCGCACCGGTTATGGCGACAGATCTGCGCGCTTCGGTTTCGCTGATACTGGCGGGGCTGGCTGCTGAAGGTGAAACAACTGTCAGCAGGGTCTATCATCTGGATCGTGGGTATGAGCATGTTGTGCGCAAGCTGGAAGGCGTGGGCGCCAAAATTGAACGGATCAAAGACCAATGACAGACGCAAGTTTCCACGATGGGCGTGAGGCTCCACTGAATCTGGGTGCAGAGGATGGGGATGACCTTCAGGTGATCTCGACTTTGACACAGGATGCGGTGTTCCCCGTATCCGAAATGACCTGGCACCCGTCGCAGCGCCGCTTTGGCCTGTTGCTGAACCGTTTCCGCTGGGAGGACAAGGATGCGGCCACGCGCCGGGGCCGTCCATTCGAAAGGGTGCAGTCTGTGCTGGTGTTCGCTTCCGTTCTAACCGTGTCCAGCCAGGGTATCGACCGTAGCGAGAAGGATTTGGTGATGTCCTTGCTTTCGGTCGATTTTGAACCCGGCGAAGACGGCGCGGGTCAGATTTTGCTTACATTGGCCGGAGATGGCGCGATCCGTCTATCGGTCGAGGCAATAGACGTCACGCTCAAGGATGTAACCCGCCCCTATCAGGCGCCTTCGGGGCAAGCGCCGCATCATGCAGAATAAGCGCGGTATCGCGCAGGCCTTCTCAGAACCACCCGCTGGTCTGATGTTGCGCCGCGCGACCGTGTTTGATGTCTTTGATCTAAGCCGGGTTCTGATCCGTTCGATCACGCAGCTGTGCGAGGCGGATCATGGCGATGATCCGCAGGCCGTTGCGGAATGGACCGCCAATAAAGACCCGGAGACCATTCGGGGTTGGATCAAGGCCGGAGCGCAGATTTGGCTGGCCGAGCGCGCAGGTCAGGTTGCGGCTGTCGGCGGATTGCGTGAGGGCGGCGAGATCACGCTGCTCTATATCGACCCGGCTCATACCGGTCTTGGGGTGGGAAGCGCGTTGTTGGCCCGGCTGGAACAGGAACTGGCCGCTGCCGGTTGCACCGAGGCACAGCTTGAGGGGACACGGACGGCCCAGGCGTTTTATATCCGGCATGGCTGGAAACCGACTGGCGGCTGCGCGGCGCGCAAAAGCATATCCTGTTTTGAGATGCGCAAATCGCTGCACCCGGTGGACTGAGGGTTGAGGACAGCCCATCCCGGCGATATGACCCGGTGAAACGCCACGGAGTGCCAGATCATGCCCGTTTTTCTAGACACCACGTCGCCCGAGTTTGACGCGGCTTTTCAGACCCTGCTGTCGGCCAAGCGCGAAGACAGCCCGGATGTGGATGCCATCGTCGCGCAGATCATTGACGATGTGCGGGTCCGTGGGGATGAGGCGGTAATCGAACTGACGGCCAAATTCGACCGGTTAGAGCTGACACCGGATACGCTGGCTTTTTCGGCAGAGGAAATCGACGCCGCCATTGCGCTGGTCTCGTACGCGGATCGTCAGGCGCTCGAACTGGCAGCCGAACGCATCCGGGCCTATCACGAGAAACAGATGCCCGCCGATCACCAATGGACGGATGAGGCCGGGGCGACCCTTGGCTGGCGCTGGTCCGCAGTGTCTGCGGCGGGGCTGTATGTGCCGGGAGGGCTGGCCTCGTATCCGTCGTCGGTTCTGATGAACGCGATCCCGGCCAATGTCGCAGGGGTCGAGCGTCTGGCCATCGCCGTGCCCACCCCAGACGGTCAGGCGAACCCTCTGGTCCTTTTGGCCGCACGCCTGTCAGGCGTGACTACGGTCTATCGCATCGGCGGGGCGCAGGCGATTGCGGCACTGGCCTATGGAACAGATACCATCGCAGCGGTGGACAAGATCACAGGCCCCGGAAACGCTTTTGTTGCTGCCGCCAAACGCCGAGTCTTTGGTAAGGTCGGTATAGACATGATTGCGGGACCGTCCGAGATTCTGGTTATTGCTGACAAAGACAACGACCCCGACTGGATTGCACTGGATCTACTCAGCCAGGCAGAACATGACGAAAGTGCTCAATCCATTCTGATCACGGATAGCGCCGATTTTGGACGGGCCGTGGCGCAAGCCGTGGAAAAACGTCTTGAAACCCTGCAACGCCGGGCCATAGCCGGGGCCAGTTGGCGCGATTTTGGTGCGGTGATCACTGTGGGCAGTCTGGATGAGGCAGCCTCTCTGTCGAACCGAATTGCCCCGGAACACCTTGAGCTATGCGTCGCAGATCCCGTCGCTCTGAGCGAAAAGACAATTCACGCAGGTGCAATCTTTCTTGGTCAGTACACGCCCGAGGCAATCGGGGATTATGTTGGTGGGCCTAATCACGTCCTACCCACCGCCCGGTCGGCGCGTTTTTCTTCCGGTCTGAGTGTGATGGATTTCCTTAAACGCACGACTCTCAGCCAGATGACACCCGAAGCCCTGCGGGCAATCGGGCCAGCGGCAGAGCAACTTGCGCAGTCGGAAAGCCTTGAGGCGCACGGGCTGTCCGTGACCGCACGGTTGAAACGATTGAACGGTTGATCACCTATGGTCAGAGGGTCACACCTGCAATTACCTCATCCGATTTTCCCCGATAGGGCTTGAAATCAAGGGGCAAATTGCGGCGCTCTTTATGTGCGACCGGATCTAAAGGAGGTTGATTTGGAACGTGTGGCGACCCTCTGGATCGGTAAGCGCTTTAGCTTTTTGGAACATCTGTGCCTGAAGTCCTTCGCCGATGTCGACCAGAAGCCAATCGTCTATCACTATGGCGATCTTGAAGACATTCCGGATTATATCGAGCCGCGCAATGCCCGCGAAATTTATGATACTCCCGAGATCTACCGCGATCCGATAACCCGATCCGTGGCCGTTCATGCAGATCTTTTCCGTCTGCAGTTG
Source organism: Ruegeria sp. CDSA236 (assembly GCF_059611285.1). Taxonomy (NCBI): domain Bacteria; kingdom Pseudomonadati; phylum Pseudomonadota; class Alphaproteobacteria; order Rhodobacterales; family Roseobacteraceae; genus Ruegeria; species Ruegeria sp. CDSA236. The sequence continues at coordinate 14,389 of NZ_JBXWPG010000003.1, read as the reverse complement.
ATGCAAAAAACCGACTATATCTGGGCCGATGCGGATGCTTATGCGGTCCGGCCATTTGAGACAAAGAACGGGTATCTTTTTCCGAATGCGAACCTCAAGAAACAACGGATCATGAACGGTGTACTTGCGTTGCCCAGCGACAGTCCGGGGCTGCAAGCCATGTGCAAATATGCTTTTGACAGCGATCTGGTGCCGCCATGGTGGACACAAGAGCATAAGGAAACCTACAGCCAAATGTTCAACGGGTCGACCTATTGGAGCCTGCCAATTTTCAGCTTTGGTCCGCCCATGCTGTTTCACTTTCTTTATGGCACACCAGAGCATGAGATGGCTGTGCAAAGGTCGGTCCTCTATCCTATCCCATTGCGATATCGCGGCCTTTGGAATGACCCCGACCTTTCCAAACTGGATTTTCTGAAGTGGGACCAACAGATGTCTGTCCATTTTTTTGGATCCTGGTTCCGAAAGATCTTTCTTGGCCGCCAAATCAACTCTGGTTCACTGGTCGATACGCTGTTGCGCAAACACGGAATAGATCCGTCCGAACACCCGCTTTGACGATTTTCGTCGGACGGCCCGTCACTGCGTTGCCCATTTATTTCCATTGGGATAAGTCTGTCCCGACCTGAACGGACCAAACGACCATGACCCGAATTTCGCACATCGAACTGGATGATAGAAACTTGCCCCCGCCGACACCCGAGATCGAGCAGGAGCGCAAGGTGGCAATCTATGATCTGCTTGAGGATAACGCTTTCGCGCTGCCCAAACGCGATGATCGTGTGGTTCCGGAAGGGCCGTATCATGTGCAACTCTCGATCCGTGACAAGCGTTTGGTCTTCGACATTGCCACCGAAGCCGAAGAAAAAGCGGCCGAGTTCCATCTGTCCCTTGGACCATTCAGGCAGGTGGTCAAGGACTACTTCCAGATCTGTGAAAGCTATTTCGACGCCGTAAAGACTTTGCCGCCCAGCCAGATCGAAACCATCGACATGGCCCGGCGCGGTATCCACAACGAAGGCAGTCGGGTGTTGCAGGAACGGCTGGAAGGCAAGGCCGAAGTTGATTCAGACACAGCCCGTCGCCTGTTTACGTTGATCTGCGTATTGCATTTCGGGGGGTGACGGGTGACGTCTCTGCCGCAGTCCATCTTGTTCTGTTGCGACCACAATTCGGTCCGATCTCCGATGGCCGAAGGCATCATGAAGAAGTTTTATGGCACCGGCACCTATGTGCAATCCGCCGGGGTGCACAACGATCTTGAGATCGATGGCTTTTGCATTTCGGTCTGTCATGAAATCGACGTCGAGCTTTCACGTCACCGGTCCCGGTCGTTTGATGAAATGCAGGAATGGGGCGACGACCTCAGCTCGTTCGATCTGATTGTAGCGCTGTCGCCGGCCAGCCAGCGCCGTGCGCTGGATTTGACGCGGGTTTTTCATCTGGATGTCGATTATTGGCCAATAATGGACCCTACCGGGCTGGGTGAAAGCCGCGAGGAAAAGTTACATCACTACCGACAGACCCGCGATCAGATCATTCAGCATCTGAAGGACCGCTGGGGTGAACCAACGGAGTGACCATGAACGAAACCGTCAAAACCTATTTCGAAGCCTTCAACGCCGGGGACGTAACCGGCATGCTGGCCTGTTTGTCCGACGACGTGGCCCATCATGTGAACGAAGGGCAGATACGAGTGGGCAAAGAGAAATTCGCAGCTTTTTGTGACCACATGAACCGCTGCTATCGCGAGAACCTCACCGATATCGTTGTGTTCGCGGCCGATGGCGGTACCCGTGCCGCCGCTGAATTCATCGTGAACGGCACCTATCTTGAGACGGATGAAGGCCTGCCCAAAGCACGCGGGCAGACCTACCGCCTACCAGCCGGGTCGTTCTTTGACCTAAAGGATGGCAAGATCACGCGGGTCACCACCTTTTACAACCTGGCCGACTGGACCAAGCAGGTCTCGAATGGCTGAGGTCACAGGCGTTCGCGCCTTGACCGGGGCGGCGCTTGAGGCGGCTCTGGATGACGTCGCTCGCTTGCGGATCGAGGTGTTTCGGGCATGGCCGTATCTTTATGACGGCGATCTGGAATACGAGCGGAAATACCTGCAATCCTACCGTGACAGCGACAGATCCATCGTTGTTGGTGCCTTTGACGGGGATCGTCTGATCGGCGCATCGACCGGCGCCCCGCTAGTCGACCATGCCGCCGATTTCGCGGCGGCCTTCGATGGCTCTGGGCTGGACTTGTCCCAGATCTTCTACTGCGCCGAATCCGTCTTGCTGCCCAACTATCGCGGGCAGGGCGTGGGGCATAGGTTTTTTGACCTGCGCGAAGCCCATGCGCGCAACTTTGGCTTCACCAAATGCGCCTTTTGCGGTGTGCAACGCACGACCGATCACCCGATGCGGCCTGATACCTACCGCCAGCTGGACACTTTCTGGCGGGCGAGAGGGTATGAGCCACTGCCCGGCGTCGTCGCGCAGTTCTCGTGGAGGGATATCGGGGAAGAAGGCGAGACGCTGAAGCCGCTGCTGTTCTGGATCAGGGATTTGTAGATGGATTTGGCCACTATGCAGAGAAAGCCGAAATCAACGTCTACCGGCCCTCATCCATCATGATTTTCTACGCACCTGATCACAGACGCTTCAAGAAGCTCGCGATTGAAGGGCATAATTTCGGCTGGCGTGCCTAGAAGGACAAAAGATGTTTTCCAAGTCGCTTCGCAAAATCCAGCGGCGCCCATCCATGCGACATAGGCTGAGAATCGCATACCGCTGAGCTCTAGTTCGACCGGGTCATAGACAGGTTCAGTCGGTAACAGCTCCAGGTCCAGTTGCTTGCCTCGGATTACGTTCAGAGCAACCTTTACTCCAGTGCTGTCAATCCAATCCTCTGACTCGGCACCTGTTCTTTCCGACTCCAGATAATCCAAAAACTCTTGAAGAGTTTCTTCTTTGGTGTCCGGGCTCTCAAGCAGCTTTGCAAAAGTAATTAGTCTTTTTTGATGGTATCCGCCCGGCTCCAGGCGTTGCGCTAGGCTGCGAAGTAACTCAGCATCTCCGGTGGCTATTGGCATATAGTATTGGCTTGTCAGCGAGTTGTTCGTCGAGGCAAGTAATTCAAGCGCTTCCTCAACGCACCCGTTTAACCAGTAAGCGGAGATGATCCTGCTTTGATCCCTCGGGTTCGAACGGGAGAAGTCAGTCAGTTGAATGACATCATAAAGCGAACCATCTTGCAGTTTCTTCCTGAGCGCCCCTTTGTCGCCATCGAATTGCATTAATGCCGTCCGCATCAAATAGAACTTTAACTCATCCCGCTGTTCGCGGGCGGGTTCTTTGGACATAAGCAACATGGTCAAACTGGCTCGTCTAACGTCTTGCTCTTTGCCATCACCCAAACCATCCAAAAACAACTGAGTAAGCGGTTCGTCGTGCCATGTTGGCGTATCAAAACAGTCCGCAAGCGCGGGCACAGATAAGCACGTTGTTCCTAAAACCAAGCAAAGGATTCTAAAATTCATCACTGGAAAATCCTCAATTTTCTTGCTCTCATTTACCAGTGCTGAAGTTCGTATGCCATGGGCTTACAAATGAACTAGCTGTCCTAAATTCAATGTGTCACGGTTGGGCTATACAGTCCACGAACGCACACTTAGATTTCAGCCGAGTTAAGACTGCAAGGAATGCCCCATGAGACTTGCCACCGCCGCCTATAACCTCGACTGGCTCGAAAACTGGGCGCAGTATGAAGATAAGCTGGCCCGCTGGGTCTCGGATGCCGCAGGGCAGGGGGCAGATCTTCTCGTTTTCCCCGAGTATGGCGCGATGGAATTGTCGACTTTGGACGGGGCCGAAGTAGCGGGTGATCTGGAACGCTCGATCCGTGCTGTTTCAGATCGGATGGGGGACGTGCAGGACCTGCATTCGCGTCTGGCTCAAGAGCATGAGACCTACATCCTGGGCGCATCCGCTCCGGTGATTGACGGGTCAGGCCGTCCGGTAAACCGGGCTGTGCTCTACGCTCCGAACGGGACGTTTGACCATCAGGACAAACAGATCATGACCCGCTTTGAACGCGAAGACTGGGATATCGCGCCGGGCGGACCACTGAAATTGTTTGATACCCCACTTGGAAAAATCGGAATCCTGATCTGCTATGACAGTGAATTCCCCTTGCTGGGCAGAGCCCTAAGTGAGGCGGATATAATCCTGGTTCCCTCATGCACCGAGGCGTTGGCAGGGTACTGGCGTGTCCGCATCGGGGCTATGTCGCGTGCGCTGGAAAACCAATGTGTTACGGTCATGGCGTCTCTGGTGGGCAAAAACGAATGGTCCGATGCGGTAGATATGAATACAGGAACGGGTGGTATTTTTGGTCCACCTGACAAGGGTTTTCCCGCGACCGGAGTGTTAGCAGAGGGTGCGCTGAACCAACCTGGCTGGACCTATGCCGACGTCGACCTGACAACGATCGCCAATGTGCGCCGGGATGGCCATGTGTTGAACCGCGCCCATTGGGACGAGCAGTGCGGTCGAGTCGAAACAGTCACAATATCCTCTCTTTAGGTGAATACGCCCTTGAAATAAGCCCCAAATAGGCTCATTTAGGCGCACATCCCCGTAGATTCTGCGGGTGCAACGTAATTATGGAGACAACATGGCCAAGGAAGATACGCTCGAATTTCCCGGTGTCGTGAAGGAACTCCTGCCTAATGCGACGTTTCGGGTCGAGCTGGAAAACGGCCATGAGATCATCGCACATACGGCAGGCAAGATGCGCAAAAACCGCATCCGTGTTCTGGCTGGCGACAAAGTTCAAGTCGAGATGACCCCCTACGATCTGACCAAAGGTCGGATCAACTATCGCTTTAAGTAACGCCCGACACATGGCGTTTATTCTCGGATCGGGCAGTCCAAGGCGGCTGGACCTGCTGGCGCAGCTTGGTGTGCAGCCCGACGCCATCCGCGCCCCGGACATTGACGAAACGCCTTTGAAAGGTGAGCTGCCGGTGCCCTACTGCCACCGGATCACACGCGCCAAGGTGCAAGCTGTTCCCGCCGAAAGCGATGATGTCACACTTTGTGCGGACACCACGGTCGCGCTGGGTCGGCGCATCTTGGGAAAGCCTGAAGATGCAGGTCAGGCGGCCGAGTTTCTGCACGCTCTGTCTGGACGGCGGCACCGGGTGATTACCTCGGTTGCGGTTCGGCGCGGCGACCGCATATCGCAACGCGATGTGGTGTCTCAGGTCAAGGTCAAGCGCCTGTCGGATGTTGAGATCAATGCCTATCTGGCAACCGGTGACTGGCAAGGCAAAGCCGGTGCATATGCAATCCAGGGGCCTGCAGGGGCGTTCATCCCATGGATTTCCGGCTCATTTACCGGCATCGTGGGACTACCATTATCCGAGACTGCCGCTTTGCTGCAGGGCATCGGCTATCCTTTGTATCGCGAGGCACTATGAAGGGGCGTACCATCGTTTTAGACCACATCAACAACCGCGAGGCAGCGGCGTTGATGGTGGACGGAAAGCTTGACGATTTCCTGATTGCTTCCGAAGCCCCGGCCCCCGGTACTATCTACCGGGCGCGGGCGGATCGCCCGGTCAAGGGGCAGGGTGGGATGTTTCTGGCCACGCCGGACGGCCAGGCCTTTTTGCGACAGGTCAAAGGATTGGCCCCCGGAGAGCTCAAGCTGGTCCAGGTGACCGGTTTTGTCGAACCCGGAAAGGCGCTGCCGGTGACGGATCGCGTGCTGTTTAAAAGCCGCTTTGCGATTGTCACACCGGATGCGCCTGGCCTGAATATCTCGCGCAGTATCCGGGATGAGGATGAACGCGACCGCTTGCTGGAAATTGCACATGAGGCGATGGCGGGCAGCGAACATGGGTTGATCCTGCGGTCCTGCTGTCAGGGCGAGAATGCCCAAGAGATTGCTGAAGATATCGGCGTCATGCTGGCTCATGCCGATGCTGTGATGAACGATCCCGGTACCGAGCCTGAGGTTCTGCTCGCAGGTGATGGGCCGCATGTTTTGGCCTGGCGCGACTGGACCGACCCGGCCGAGGTCGTCACCGAGCCCGGCGCCTTTGAGGCGCATGGTGTCTTGGATGCATTGGATCAGGCGGGCGGAATATCAGAACCATTGGCCGGGGGCGGACACATCTATATCCAGCCCACCCGCGCCCTGGTGGCCGTAGATGTAAACACGGGTTCAGACACCTCGATGGCCGCCGGAACCAAGGCCAATTTCGCCTGCGCAAAAGCACTGCCACGTGCATTGCGTGTCCGTGGGTTGGGGGGGCAGATCACGCTCGACCTCGCTCCAATGCCCAAGAAAGACCGGCGCGGTTTCGAAGCCGCTTTGCGATCTGCATTCAAGTCTGATCCGATCGAGACGATTCTGGCAGGATGGACCCCGTTGGGTCACTATGAGTTGCAACGCAAACGCGGCCGGATTTCCCTTGCGGAGGTGCTGAAATGAGCTGTCCGATCTGTCACGAACCAACGGTGTCTCAATTCCGTCCTTTTTGTTCGAAACGCTGTGCAGACATTGATTTGGCCAAGTGGCTGAACGGGTCTTACGCGGTTCCTTCGCAGCGTGAAGAAGACGTTGAACAGGATGTTTCTTCAACTGAAACTGAGATGCCGCGCCCACATTGAAAAAATGTAAAAAAGCCTCTGGACACTGCCAGTAGCAAGTCATAGAACGCCTCCACCCAACGGCAAAAGCCGTATCCGTGCCCGGGTAGCTCAGGGGTAGAGCAGTGGATTGAAAATCCTCGTGTCGGTGGTTCGATTCCGCCCCCGGGCACCACTTAATCATATGATATTGCTAGATATTATCATCCAACCCCCTCAGGGTTTGACACTTTTTCCGAAGGGTTTGACAACTTTCGATCTACGTTCGTTCTCCTGCTCCAGCCTTTCCATTGTGACCCGGTTGCGATCTGCAAGGTTCGCGGACCGGGAATAGTGACGGGCCATCGACGGAGTTTTTTGCCCAAGCAGGTCCGCAATCTGGCGTTCCTCAAGCCCCGCCTCGCGCAGCGTCGTGGCCACGGTATGCCGCAGCCCCTTGAGGGTCAGGCCCGGCTGCACCATACCCTCAGCCTCTAGTTTCTTCTTGAATCGGTGCCAGACCGTCGAAAAGCCGTTGTAGGTCCACGGCTTCCCGCTAGACGTTGCAAGAATGGTCACCGCGTCGTGGGCCGGCGCAGCGTCCAGAGCAACTTGCAGCGTCGGACCGATCGGAATGGCGACCTCTTGCCCGGTCTTGCCCCGGACGCCCCAGATCGTGTTGCCATCGATCTGGCGACGAGTCAGCTTGAGCGCGTCGGACGGATCAAGGCCAGTGTTCATAATGAGTGCGACCGCCGTCCGAACGTGAGGCGCGGCCCGGTCCAGCACAACCGCCCGTTCCTCGACCGTCCAGGGACGGTTGGCATAGGGCCGATCTTTCGGTCGCGGCTTGGGAATGACATCCGCTGCGTAGTCCCGATCGATCAGCCCTTTCGGAATGGCATACCGAAAGACTTGGCTCAGGAATGTGCGGACCAAGTTTGCGCGCCGCCAGCCGATCTTTCCCGCCGCCTTGTCATGGATGCCCGACACAAGGGGTGTCGTGATCGCGGAAACGGGCGTGTCGCGGATCGGGTGCAAGAAGTCAGCACACTTGCGGTAGTCGCGCTTGGTAGCGTCCGCCAGATTTCCAAAGTGCTCAGTCTGAAAATAGAAATTGACCAGCCCGGCAAGCGTTCCCGGCTTGGGGGTTTGCGCCTTCCGCGCCTCTGCAATGACCGCAACACGGGCGCACTCCGCGAAGAACCCAGCCGATCCCAGCGGGTTCTTTTTCAGGTCGATCTTGTGGCCCGTAGCGCGATGATAGCAGCGCGGTATCCCGTGTCGATCATCGAATATCTTAAAGCCCTTCACCCTTATCCGCGTCATTACAGCTTGCCGAGGATGGCGTCTTGCGTCGCCATCTCAGCCCCTTCCTTCATCGCATCAATCCACTTGTCCAAGTCACGCTTGTCCCACAGGATCGAGCCGGGACGCATCTCAACCGGTTGAACCGGGCAGGTTGTCTTGAAGTGTTTGACCGGCAGGCCGGTATAGTCCGCCGCCTCAGACTGTTTCAGCATTCGCTTCTCGACGACACTGATGTTAAGGTTGGCGTTAGCCATCAGCATCCCCACATTCTGAATTCGGCTTCATCCGTCTCATTTATCCAGTCTCGCAGTCTCCGGCTCCAATCTTGAGCCTGCGCTCGACTTCGCCGCGGATGCCAGCTACGTCGAACGCCATTTCGATCAGGACCGAATACTCTTCGCCCTCAACAAGAGGCGTGCCGGTTTCTTGTCCCTGTGGCCCTTTCACATGTTCCTTTTGTCGCGGAATTTTCACTTCCACGGCGTTGGGGAAATCATTCAGCTTGGACCTGAGGTCACACGCGATTTCACCGGCCACACCTGCCGGAATGTCTTGCTCAATCAGGCGCGCGTAGACAAACAACGCGACTAGGTCGTCCTGATTGAAATATCGGGTGCCGCCCTTCTTAACAGCCGGCGCGCAGGGGTAGCGATCAGCCGCGACTGCTTCGTTGAACCGCTGCTTGTTTATGCCGGCCACCTTACATGCAGTTGTTCCAGGGTGCATAATTTCGACTGCCATACCCGTCCTCCTCGGCCTATTGTATGAGACAATAGGACATGCTATTGCTTCATGCAATAGGCTTATTTCTCCGCTAGTCGCAGAAAGACTTCCGAGCGGCCCTCAACATCCGCCGTGTGTCACCATGCGCCAAGTCAGGGGGACAACTGCGGGAGGTTGCGTTGACAAGTGAGCAAGCCAGTGACGGAAAGTCCAAAGCGCGTGATCCAGAAGGGGTATCGCGCTATTCCGAGTTCTATTTCGACAAGGCCGGAACCACCTATGGTGGCGTCATGCTTTGGCGGCTGCATGCGTGGTGGCGCACGTCTATCCTAACCGATGAAGACGGCTATAAGTGGACTGTAGTGTCGCTCCGGAAGTTGGCGGACACATTGAAGATGGATCGCAAAACCATGGAGCGTCACGTCAAGAAACTTGAGACGATGGGGCTTATCGAAACGAGGATGGGTACGTTTCGGAACCTTCCGCAGAAAGAGATTAGGGTTCTCCTCGATGAGGGAATGGTACCGGTCACGAAAAGTTCCCATGTTGTCGCCGAACCCGGCTCACCCTCTGGGGGTTCCGTTACCCAAGACAAAGGTGCTTAGGTACCCTAGGGAGGGGGCAGAATTGCCCCAGGGAGGGGGCGGAAAGGGGCCAGATTATACGTATAAGGACTTCTACATACACTCAACGAATACGCAGCCACCCTGAAATAGGTCGGCTGCTTCTTGTCAGAATTTTTCAGGGTCTATCAGGGGAGAAATTCGTCAGGGGGAGAAGTATACGCACAAATAGGTACGATAGAGCCTGGACGTCCAACAAGCAGCATTGCGGCTCGTAGGTCTCTAACCAGGAGGCTCGACAATTTCTTTTGCTTCATGTGGCAGAATAGCTTTCTTCGACCTTGGTGAATCGGAAGCTCCGGGCACCGTCTTTGCTTGATCGATAACGACGGGAATGGCAGTGAACTTGAGTTCACTTGGCCGCCCAGACAGATCGACTGTCAGGCTGCGGCTTCAATGTGATCTGCAAATATCCGCAACGCCGCTGCCGCCGCATCTCGTTCATCCCGCGCTTGCAACGCATGGTTATTGACCTGCATCAGGGCTTTAATTTGGCGCGCATCACCAGCCTCACATGCGGCAACAGCTTGTTCGATGATTTCGATGAAATTTGTTGGGTGGGTCATAGATTGATCCCGTGGGTTCTATGCCGGGTTTTTCCCGCCATTCCTGCTAAATCCTAAATGATTTCCTGCCAACCTGTAAGAAGTATCATGGTAAAATATTGTTATTAAATACTTAAATCGGGCTCAGGATTTTCCATCTTAGTCTTTGAGATGTCCATCATTCTTATCTAAGTAGATGGTCTCCGACAAACTCGGGGCGATGGACAGCGACCAAATCGCGGTGCACTCAAGTTCACTGATCCCGTTTGGCCCCAACACCGGACGTTCGTGCAAGGCGCAGCGAATTCAAACTCAGAGCCCATTTTGACCGATGCTGCAAGGCGCACGAACGTCTACTATGGGACAAGCAATGCAATAGCGCTGGCCGGAGGCGATAATGCGAAGTACAATGTGGCGACGGATTGATGTCGTAGGCCCAGAAGCCTGTTCGGCTAACGGTAACGGAACTTCTCGCGCAACCTCGTGCATGGCTGTCTACGTAGTTGAAAATTCTCCCGTCAGAACAGCTTATTCCGTGACCTGTAATGTCGAACGGTTGCTGGGTGATCGCGGTTACGATGCCGATTGGTTCAGAGACGCGTTGAAAGTCAGAGGCACAAGCGCGTGCATCCCAGGCCGCAATCGGATCGAGATCACGTTTGGTCGACTGAAAGACTGGCGGCGTGTCGCAACCCGCTATGACCGGTGCCCAATGGTCTTCTTATCTGCAATAGCTCTCGACGCAACAGTTATACTCTGGTTATGAGTCCTGAGCCTAGCCCAAACAGATGAGCCGAACACTCTCTCAGTTTACACCGCCACTGGTGTCAAAAAATCTGACGACGGACAGTAAGCACTTGACACTAAGCGAATTAGATCGATAACCATAGGTAGAACAACGCTATAATTGCACACCTAAAAAGCGGCGTTATACCACAGTGTTTGATGTTGATCGGGTCTTTATGATTCAAATTTCGAAAGATATACTTAAATCAAAATACCTACTATATGTGATTGTGACACCTCTTCTTTTTTGGGCAGTATTGCGAGTTATTATTCACATTGCAGGGTGGCATGATACATTGCCAAGAGGTATTAGTGATTGCGAGATTGCATTGAAATGGTATCAAACTATTGAGGGAGAACCCCACCAGTTTGGTTCATTTGAAAACTACATGGAAAACTATTATAGGGTCGGCGATACTATCGTAAGTGAATCCAAGTTGAAACGACCGCGATATAGCATTGCAATTTATTATGAATCGAGGAAATCGGCAGATAGCATAGACTTCCGAGTTTCCAAGCATGGGAAAATCTTTTCTGTGCGAAAAGTGAATATTGAAAAAAAGGCTTGGAGCAAGCATCGTCAGATTTCTTGTAAATAATACTTTTGCTGGCCAGTGAGACTAATAAAGGTTGAGATATGAAGTTGACATCGTCCAGCGAGACCCTTTCAGTTTTTGACGCTGAAACAATTACAAATATTTTTTTGTGGGGTGAGAAGAGTTTACCTGAAAATTTGTATGACCGATTGAAGTCAGAAGCCTATATTCAATCACTCCCAACTGAATTAGTTGATGGTCAACTGGTGCGCGTAGTCAAGTTGCAAATCGACGGTCAAGATATGATGAGTAATGGTGCGGGTAGGTTTGTGAAGCTATCTGAATTCGAAGTTGTCCGAGACTTCTTCGAAGTTTCAACTTTGCCTGTTGGGGAGTACACACTTTCTCAGATAGTGAACGAACTCGAAGGGCGCCTTCCTTTTCACCCGGATTATTCAGATAACTTGGTAATTAAACACAGTCACAAATATGATGACAATGACTTGACGGCGGAGAGATCCTATATCTTTCAAAACTCTTCATATTTGCTTGGAAGCCGACCGCAAGATCAATCAGATTTGAAATTTGTAATTAATCCAGATGGTAGTAAAGAAATACTAAATGCGGAGATCCGTCCTTTCCAGGACAATTTTGACTTCACCGGAGGTGGTATTTTATCGGATATTTTCAACTACATCTATGGATCGGATATTGACCCATATGAAAACGGAATAAGGGTTGAATTTGTTTATGACAACAGTTCAATACAAACCTTCACATACTCTGATAAAGATTATTCTTCTGACAAAGATTATGTTGATAAAACATCTTCCATTTTGCCATATCCGGAAGGGAATCTGACTGTAGAAGCTGAAATTGAAGCCGCAGCTGTATACCACATCGATGAATACACTATCTATGTTGGAAACTTCAGCTCCGAGGTAATTGATGTTGAAGCCCTGGGCGAATTTTTTGGTGGCTCCCCGGCCCTTGTTCTGGGGGGTGAGGGTAGGGACCTTGTAATGGGCCGCACCGGGGACGACAGATTTTATGGCCATGAGGACAACGACAACCTCTTAGGTGGTGACGGCAACGACGTGCTTGTCGGTGGTTCTGGCGACGACGTTATCGAAGGTGAAGAGGGCGCGGATGTACTTTATGGCGACAATAGTGAGGAAAACTATCATGGCGCTGAAGAACCAAACGTAATTTCCGGCGATGACACTCTAATCGGAGGCGCTGGCGACGACATGCTGTTCGGTGGCGGCGGCGCGGATATTCTCCGCGGTGATGCGGGGGATGACATCCTTTACTTCGACGCCGAAGATACTGTGGTTGATGGCGGCGAGGGGCGCGATACCGCCATCGTTGAGGGAACTGACGGTGTCACTCTGAACCTCGAGAGTTCCAGTATCGAAGTTGCCATTGGTGGCGTTGGTGTCGACGAGTTTACCGCCAACGCCAATGACGTTTCATTTTTGGCTGGTGGTGATCTTGGCGATGCATTCAACATAGACATCGGGTCTACTGGTACCGCTATTGTCTGGGGCGGCGAAGGTGCTGACAAGATTCAACTGACCTCAGAAAGCCCAAGTGACCAAGCAGGGATCTTGGTCGTTGATGTAACCAACCTTACCGAAGACAATTTCCAAACTATGACGCTTGATGATTTCGGTCTCGGGCCAGGTTTCAACTGGGACGAAATTGACGTTGTCCTCCTGAATCCGGACAGCACTGATACCGTCGCTGTTGATGGTCGCGTGATTGATGTGGATACGCACGCTGAAGACGTTTATGCTTTCGCGCCTTCAACCGGCGCGGAGCTTGTATGGACCTACTCCTTCCAAGCCGACGTAGGAAGCTCGCAGTCGCCCTCGCCTGGAGGCGTCGAGGATATGATTGTCGACTTTTTGGGAATTCAGGGTCAGGCAACGGCTTCGGTGCAAACAAACGCAATCCGTGTTAGCGACGTAACCCTGCAAGTCTTCATAGATGAAAACGGGGACGAGTACTTAGACGGTGAAGTCTACAATTTCGAGGATTGGGTAAACAAAAGTACTCGTGATTTCGCGTCCGGATTAAAATCATCCGGAGATCCAGACATTAACGATTACTATTTTCTATCATGGATCGTATATGCGGCGGCCGGTGTGTCCTCCACCGACTTCTTTGACGTTTATCTACAAGATGGTGCCGGAGTTGCGAAATTCGACGATTACACGTCTTTCCTTCATGAGGTTGGAACGATTTCCAACGCGGCAGATTTGGGTACTTGGTTTGTGCACGGCGGGAGTTTTGACGGAAATTCCGTTTCATCGAATGGCTCAATTACCATTACGCTGGATGACCCACAAACACCCTCTGGCCCGGAGGACATTGGAGATCAAACGGAAATCAACGTCGAGCCTGGGAGCGGCAACAAGTACTTCACAGGGTTTCAGCCCACATCAAGTGTGATTACAATCTCGGGCGCTGCATTAAATCCCAGTTTACCTCCAGCAGGCGTTTCGATTGCGCAGCAAAACAGCGACGTCGTCGTCACTTATGGCAATGATGAATCAATAACGTTGCTCAACGTTTCTCTTGTTGAATGGCAAGCCGCAGCGGCGGCACAAATACTCGGAACTGATGCAAACGAAACCCTCACCGGAACCAATGAGGCAGAGGTTCTTGCGGGTGGGGCTGGCAACGATGTGATTGATGGCAGTGGTGGAAATGATAAGCTTATTGGCGGTTCGGGGAACGACGTACTTAAGGCTGGATATGGCGACGACACGATCATTTACAATTCGGGTGATGACGTCATTCATGGCCACCATTCGAACCGGGGTCAGGACACGCTTGATCTGAGCAAGTATTCATCTGATCAGGTCAGCTTCTCCAGCAGCGGTGACTCTGTACTCATCGAGACTCCTGACGGAACGATCACCCTGACGTATCAGCACTATCATGACATCGGTGCGGACGGGACGAATATTGAAACCATCATGTTCTCCGATGGCACACTGGATGAAATCGGCATCCGAGATCGCGCACTGTCAGATCAATCGACAGATGGTGACGACACGATTGTTGGAACCAAATATGGCGAGACGATTGTCGACGGAGCGGGCAATGACACGTTCTACGCGAGCCATGGCGATGACACGATTGTCTATCACTCGGGCGATGACCGGATCACCAACCGAAATGATGGTTTCGATACGCTGGATTTAAGCAAGTACCTAACG